>JAQWQJ010000099.1 GCA_029244725.1 Paracoccaceae bacterium | reverse complement strand
TGTTAATTTTCACTGAGAGCTGACCCGGTATTTCCACCGAGATATGACCCACCTTTGTTTATGTATCAGCTTCTATTTTTGGTCAATGCGGTGGTATCCTTTCGTGTTTTCATTGCGGCCTCAGAGCTTGCTTTGAAGCGGAAGCTGTCGTTGCCGGTTTCCAAGATGTGGCAGCGATGTGTGAGGCGATCCAACAGCGCCGTAGTCATCTTTGCATCTCCGAAGACCTGAGCCCATTCTGAGAAGCTGAGGTTGGTTGTTATGATGACGCTGGTCTGCTCGTAGAGTTTGCTGAGCAGATGGAACAGCAGCGCACCGCCAGACGAGCTAAATGGCAGATATCCGAGTTCATCGAGGATGACCAAGTCGATCTTGGTAAGCATCTCGGCCATTTTCCCAGCCTTTCCGAGAGCCTTTTCCTGCTCCAATGCGTTGACGAGTTCCACCGTGGAGTAGAAGCGCACTTTGCGTCTGTGATGCTCTATGGCCTGAACGCCGATAGCCGTCGCGACATGACTTTTGCCAGTTCCAGGCCCGCCAATCAGAACAGCATTTTCCGCATTATCAATGAACTCACCGCGATGGAGTTGCCGGACTGTGGCCTCATTGATGTCGCTCGACGCGAAGTTAAAGCCTGCGAGATCTTTGTATGATGGGAAGCGCGCAACCTTCATGTGATAGGCGATTGAACGCACCTCACGTTCCGCCATTTCCGCCTTGAGCAGTTGAGACAACATTGGGGTTGCTGCCTCAAACGCAGGCGCACCTTGTGCAACCAGATCATCAACTGCGTGCGCCATGCCATGCAATTTGAGGCTGCGCAGCATGATGACGATGGAAGCTCCTGCTGGATCATGACGCATTGCGCTTCTCCTTTACCTGCCTGAGGTCGTCATAGCGATCCACATTTGCCTTTGGCGCTGTTTCCAAGGTGAGGGCATCAGGGGGATCGATCTCTGGATGATCTGTCTGCTTTGGGTCGATCAGTCTGTGCAGGAGGTTCAGGACGTGCGTCTTGGTTGGCACCCCAGCCTCCAACGCCAATTCTACGGCCCGCAGAACAGTGCTTTCGTCGTGATGCAAAACCAAAGACAGGATATCGACCATCTCGCGGCCACCTCCTTCCTTGGGGAGCATGTGGCTTTGCAGACGGCGGAATGCCTCTGGCATTTCTGTGAACGGCGCGCCATTGCGCAAAGCTCCGGGTTTACGCTGGATAACAGCCAGATAATGGCGCCAATCATAGATAACCCTGCCAGGTTTGCGGTGGGATCGATCAATGATCCGATCATGTGTGCAGACGATTTGGCCCTCTGCAACGATCACGAGACGTTCTGGATAGACGTGAAGGCTGACGCGCCGGTTCGCAAAACTGGCCGGGACACTGTAGCGGTTGCGCTCAAAGGTGATCAAACATGTCGGTGATACACGCTTGCTGTGCTCGACAAATCCATCAAAGGCTGGTGGCAGTGCCATCAACATGGGCTTCTCAGCCTCCCAAACATCTGTGATTGAACCCGGCAATTCCCGATGCTTTGTCTCCGCCCAAAGAGCTATGCAGCGATCTTCCAGCCATTGGTTCAGCTCGCCCAGATCCTTGAAGACAGGCATGATCTGCCACATGCGACTGCGGGCATCCCGAACATTCTTCTCGACCTGGCCTTTCTCCCAGCCTGCAGCGGGATTGCAAAACTCTGGCTCAAAGACGTAATGGCTGGCCATTGCCTTGAACCGCGCGTTGATGTCACGCTGCTTGCCACGCCCGACGCGATCGACTGCAGTCTTCATATTGTCATAGATGCCGCGCCCTGGGATGCCGCCGAACACACGGAAGGCATGCCAATGCGCATCAAACAGCATCTCATGAGTTTGCAATGGATATGCGCGCACCAAGAATGCCCGGCAGTGCGACAGCTTGGTGTGCGCAACTTGTAGCTTGACGCGTTCGCCGCCAATAGTGGCCCAGTCTTCGCTCCAATCGAACTGGAACGCTTCGCCGGGTTGGAACACCAAAGGAACGAACGTGCCGCGCCCAGTTGTTTGCTCTACACGATGCCGCTCCTCACGCCACCCACGGGCAAAGGCAGCCACACGTGCATAGGATCCCTCGTAACCAAGCTTCACCAAATCCACATGCATCTGCTTCATGGTGCGTCGCTCTTTGCGCGACTTGCGTGTCTGAGCCAACAACCATGCAGACAAACGATCCGCGTACGGATCAAGGTTACTTGGACGTTTGGGGGTCTTGAACTTCGGTTCAACAGCGCCTTCACGCAGGTACTTCTTGATTGTGTTACGAGACAAACCCGTCCGGCGGGCAATCTCCCGAATTGGCATCTCTTCACGCAATGCCCAACGTCGTATTACACTTAAAAATCCCATGTCGATCACTCCATATCTCCCTGATCAAAAACGCCAGGGTAGTGGGTTTACATGGGTCAATTCTCAGTGAAAATTTATGGGGCTACCGGGTCAGCTCTCAGTGAAAATTAACAAGACTTTGATTTACGAAACGAAATTTTTCTTGCTACTCAGCTTCCTACGTATCTTTTAAATGATGCATCCGCAGCGTGCCTTGCAGAATTATCACTACAACTCGAAGGTACCTCTGCCTCATTTTTATATGTTTATCTTGGCACATTCATTGGTGGAGGCATCGTATTTGAGGGCAAACTTTTTGAGGGAAGCACTGGAAATGCTGGTGCTTTAGCCTCTCTTCCGTTAAACCTTTTCGGGTCACCACAGGGTCAATCAGGACAACTGCTGGAGAAAGCGTCCTTTAACAGTCTTGAGCTTTGGGCTGCACAACACGGGGTTGGCTCTGATATTTTAAGTGAAACCTCTCCAACAGTTGAAGTTGAAAAACAAGTTACACAATGGATCAGCGAAGCTGCAAATGGAATTGCAATGGCTATCATCGCAGGGCAAGCAATATTAGATATGAACTACGTGGTTCTAGACAGTAGCTTGCCGCGGCACTTAAAAGAGCGGGTAGCATCTTCTACTGAGGCAACCCTCGCGCAATACGACCAACGTGGTATTTCGCGGCCTGTACTTACGCTTGGTACTCTTGGTAACAATGCACGGGCTTTGGGGGCTGCGCTACTGCCGTTTCGGGCCAATTTTTCGGCGGATGAAGCGGCATTTTCCATATCTTAGGACTCGTCTGCCAATTAATTTGGCAATAATTAGTTTATACTTTAGGAATTTGCCTATCGGCATATAGCATCAAAGTACCTTTTGTAATTTCGTAACTTCTAAAAAATAGTGAAATTGAAATCTACAAACTGAGTTTTTCTCATGTCTTATTATGTTAATGTGCTGACATGCAAGTCTCTTACTGATCAAATTTCTGACAAGATGCTGGAAGAAATTTTGAATTTGAAAAAGGAACTCAAAAATTACTAAAACGGCACTCATGTAACTGACTTGAAGTTAAAATAACCACATAAAAACAATGCGGTAAGATTTACGTTTGGTCCGGCCGTGGGTACCAGGTTTTTGCTAATTTTACCTTTAAACTAAAGCATACAAGGGCTAGCCTTGCAAAAAGGGA
>JAQWQJ010000098.1 GCA_029244725.1 Paracoccaceae bacterium | reverse complement strand
CCACATAAACTGGCCGCAGTTCGAGCCGTGGTTCCGGCAACAAAATGCTCGACCAGGCGACCCTGTTTATACTTACTTAAGCGACTCTTCCGCATGCTTCCCATGATAACACCTTTTTCGCGTTATCTGGGTCAGCCCCTTCAATTTTTACCATGTTTCCCTAATAATATAAGTGTCTTGTCATATGTTAGTGATGTCGAGTGTTGGCATCTGGTGATCTCTAGTACGGGGTAACGGCAGTGAATTTTTCGAATTCCAAAGCTGCAAAATTTGTCCGCATTGCGGCGCTTTTCTCAACCGCCATCTTAGTCGGTGCAGGAAGTGTGGCCGCACAGGTAGCTGATAACTCGCGGCGTGAAAATTATGTACCAACGATTTGGGTTGATCCCGACGGTTGTCAGCACTGGGTGCTTGATGATGGTGCCGAAGGTTTCATGACCCCGAATGTTGACCGCAATGGACACCCAGTTTGCGAAGGCAATCGCACTGTTCAACCACAGGGTCAAATTTGTGGCCGAGTGGGCGACCAATACTTTGCAACCGACAGGTATGTTATTTCATCGACGGGCCGATCTAATTTGGCTGCGTTCTTCCGCGCCAATTCGAAGCAGCGTTTTATAATCGTTGGCCACACCGACAGCCGCGCGAGTGATGCTTACAACATCACTCTTTCGAAAAACCGCGCGAATGCAGTGGCCTCTGTTGGTCGAAGTGTTAGTGCTAGTATCGTTGAAGTTCGTGGTATGGGTGAACGACAGCCGATTGCGACGAACTCAACAACGGTCGGTATGGCGCAAAATCGCCGTGTAGAAATTCTATGTGTGAACTGATGGGGGCGAAGATGACATTTACAAAATTTGCCCTAGGCGCAACGGCTCTTACGTTCCTTGTATCCTGTGGTGTTGCTGGCGGCCGTCGTGCCGAAGAATACTACGCTTACAATGAAGAGATTTACGTGGGCGTGGCAAACATATTCCGCTCCAAAGCTGACAAAACCGTCGACTATGGCGTGGACAGCAGCGACCTTACCAGCATGCGTGCGGGCATTTGGGTTGATCCCAATGGCTGTGATCACTGGATCATCGACGACGGTGTCGAAGGCTACCTATCTGCGCGTCTAGCGCCAGACGGGCGCCCGATATGCTCGGGTATTGGTCAACCGACGGAAACCGTGGGTGATTTCAAGGGCGGCGCGACTGCAATTATCGGCGATAGCCAGTAATCCCAAAATCACGCCCTCTCCAAATAGGCCGTCCCGCACCATGGGCGGCCTTTTTTCTGCCCAAAAATCGAAAATCTTGTATGCGTGCTTGCGCATGGGCCAACATCTTGGCAGCATGAGGATATAGACTCAGCATCAGGAGCTTTGATTGAGCGTCACGACATTGGATCCGCAATCCGCGTCTGCACAAGCAGGTGAATCCCTTCTAGAATTTCCCGACAATCGTTTGTTGATTGAGCTTTGCGGCGAGTTCGACAAAAACCTAGCAGAACTGGAAAGACAGTTCACTGTTCAGATTATTCGGCGTGGCAATCAATTGGCCGTATTCGGCGAAGAGGCCCCAAGGACAGAAACCGTAGATGTTTTAACCAATCTTTATGAGCGTCTCGAAGCTGGCAAGCATGTCGAAATGGCCGATATCGACCGCGAAATCCGCATGGGTGGCGACGAGGCGACCGGCAGCGAAACTGACCAACTAGAAATGTTCAGCGGTGGCCCTGTTGAGGTTAAGACGCGCAAGAAACTGGTTGAGCCGCGCACAGACGCGCAAAAAGCTTATGTGCGCTCGCTTTTTACCAACGAACTGGCATTTGGAATTGGTCCTGCCGGCACGGGTAAAACCTATCTTGCGGTTGCAGTCGGGGTGAACAAATTCATCAACGGTGAGGTTGATCGCATCATCCTGTCGCGACCCGCAGTCGAAGCTGGTGAAAAGCTCGGTTACTTGCCGGGTGATATGAAGGACAAAGTCGATCCTTTCATGCAGCCCCTTTACGATGCATTGAACGATTTCCTTCCCGGTAAACAGGTCGCCAAATTGATCGAAGAAAAACGCATTGAGATCGCACCGCTCGCTTTTATGCGCGGCCGCACTTTGGCCAATGCTTTCGTCGTTTTAGACGAGGCTCAAAACGCGACTTCAATGCAGATGAAAATGTTCCTGACCCGTTTGGGCGAAGGTTCTCGGATGGTTATTACCGGTGACCGTTCTCAGGTGGATTTGCCGCGCGGCGTAACGTCTGGCCTGCATGAGGCCGAGCGACTGCTTGGCGCCATTCCGAAAATTGATTTCAACTATTTCACATCCAAGGATGTCGTGCGCCATCCGTTGGTTGCAGCAATTATCGAAGCCTACGATGCCGACAGTCCTGCCTAAATTTAGCTTGCCAAAAATACCTTTCGGGGGTGCGTGGGTGATAGGCCTTCGCACGCTCAGCTGATGGCGGTCGATACAATCACTGAAGACACGCGTTGGGACGCTGCGGGCCTTGAGGCGCTTGCCGAAACCGCTTCGATTGCAACGCTTCGTCACCTTGGCCATGAGCCTGATGCTTTTGAAATTGCCCTGCTTGGATGTGATGATGCGCGCATCACTGCCCTCAACGAAGATTTTCGTGAAAAGCCAGCGGCAACCAACGTACTCAGTTGGCCATCGTCCGTGCGTTCAGCGCTGATTGACGGCGATCCTCCAATGCCGCCCGCGCTTCCGTACGACGAGGAATTGGGCGATATCGCGATTTCATACGACACGTGTCAGCGCGAAGCGGATGAGGCAGGCAAGACTTTTAGCGATCACGTCACGCATTTGGTGATCCATGGTATTCTACATTTACTGGGATACGACCATATCCGTGACGCAGATGCCACGCTTATGGAACGAATTGAGGTCGAGATACTTGGCAAAATGGGTATAGGTGACCCATATAATGAAACAGGGGCACTGGATGCCTCTCACGGACAGGATTAATGGGCGAAACGATCGAACCTTCTTCTAGCGCAGCGCAAAGCGCGCAATGGAGACCAAATGACGAAAATGAACGCGGCGGCTTATCACGGCTGATCGGCAAAATTTTCGGCAAAAGCACCCCGCAAACAACCGAGCCTGAGCCTGCCGCATCCCTTGCGTCTGAGACTTCGACACGTGGCATGATTAATCTTCGGCGTCTCAACGTCGAGGACGTGGCGATACCGAAGGTAGAAATCGTCTCGGTTGCCGAAGACATCGAAAAAGATGAGCTTGTACAGGTGTTTCGCGACAGCGGTTTGACCCGTCTGCCAGTTTACCGCGATACATTAGATCAACCGATTGGTCTGGTTCACTTGAAAGACTTTGCCCTAAGGCATGCCTTTACGGATTCAAAACAAGAGTTCGATCTTGCAGCATTACTGCGGCCACTACTGTTCGTTCCCCCGTCTATGTCGATCGGGGTATTGCTGGCGAAAATGCAGACCGAACGTCGGCATATGGCGCTTGTTATCGACGAATATGGCGGTGTTGACGGGCTTTTGACCATCGAGGATTTGATTGAACAAGTCATCGGTGAGATCGAAGACGAGCACGATGTTGACGAAGGTAAATTCTGGGCTCGCGAAAAGCCGGGGCAGTACATCGTTCTTGCACGCGCACCGCTTGAAGAGTTCCAGAAAGAAGTCGGCGTAGATTTCACTGAGCATGAAGACATTGACCCTGAAGAAATCGACTCTCTCGGCGGGCTCGTATTCATGCTGTCGGGCCGTGTACCCGTGCGCGGCGAGGTTGTTGAACATCCCTGTGGGGCCGAGTTCGAAATCCTTGACGCGGATCCACGCCGGATCAAACGTCTGCGTGTCGTTCTTCCGCAAGCTGGAACCTAAAAAGCTATGGCGTTGGCCAAGTCAGTCTTTGAGGCCGACGGACGTTATGGCCGATTCCTACACCCATTAGCAGCAGGAGCATTTGCTGGCTTGGGCCACGCACCGGTAAATTGGGGCATCCCAACTGTTTTGGGATTGATGTGGGCCTACTATCTTGTCTCCATGTCCATCTCGACTAAGTCAGCTTTTCGAACAGGTTGGCTAATCGGTGCCGGATATTTTGCGGTGTCTCTCAACTGGATCGTCGAACCGTTTTTGGTGGAACTTGCCACAACCGGCTGGATGGCCCCCTTTGCGTTGTTGATGATGTCAGGTGGTTTAGCGCTTTTCTGGGCCGTGGCGTCTTGGCTAACCGCACGTTTTGGCAGGGGCGTTTGGCTTTGGGCGTGTTTTATGACGTTGGCAGAATTGGAGCGCGCGTATGTTTTTACCGGATTCCCTTGGGCGATGCCGTCCTATGCGTGGGTGAACTCGATCGTCGCGCAAGCCGCTGCATGGATTGGCCCGCACGGTTTGAATTTCATTCTATTCCTCACGGCCGCCAGTGTGGTGTCGCTTCATAAAGTCTATGGGCTGCGGATTTCTGTCGGTGCTTTGGCGGCTCTTACAGTTTTGAGTTTCGTACCCACTCCGCGCCTAAGCATGCCTGACCACGGGCCAGTCGTTAGGTTGGTTCAGCCCAACGCGCCCCAGCATGAAAAATGGGCGCGTGACAAGATTGAGGTCTTCTTTGAGCGCCAGCTCAGATTTACCGCAGAACCCGGCAACCCAGACTTTGTGATCTGGCCAGAGACGGCGATCGCAGTGCCTATACCTTATTCAGACGAGTTGTTTCAGGAAATGGCCGCGATCGCTGGGGACGCGCAAATTATCACTGGTATCCAACGTATCGACGGAGAGCTTAGCTACAATTCGCTTGTTGCTTTGGACAAAACCGGCGCGGTTGAGCAAGTCTATGACAAACATCACCTCGTCCCATTTGGAGAGTTCATACCTCTGGGTGATCAATTGGCGCGCTTCGGATTACGTGGGCTGGCCGCAACCGACGGTGCTGGATATGCGCGGGGTCCGGGCCCGCAGGTCATCGCTCTAGACGGCATCGGCCCCGTGTTGCCACTCATTTGTTACGAAGTCGTTTTCCCCCAAGACTTGCGCACCCAGGCACGTCCTCGATTGCTGCTGCAGATTACAAACGATGCTTGGTTTGGAGATTTTTCTGGCCCCTACCAACATTTAGCTCAAGCCCGAATGCGAGCGATTGAATACGGGCTTCCTATGATCCGTGTCGCAAATACTGGCGTCTCGGCGGTGATCGACGCAAGGGGGCGCGTGGTTGCTTCGATACCTTTGGGACAGGAGGGATACTTGGACACGCGCTTGCCGGCTGAGATGCCCAAAACGCTGTATGCTAAATTGGGCGATGGACCGGTTTGGGGCGTTGTATTGCTTATGACGTTGTTGGTAGCGATGTTTAGGCGACGAAAAATCATTGACGTGTAAGCCCGTCAGAATTACTGAAAGTTAACCCTCACAACGGCTTCCTGGCGTGGCGGTGGAACCCAATGGAGCAATTTTCATGACAAGACAGAACTACGTTTTTACCTCTGAGTCGGTTTCCGAAGGCCACCCAGACAAAGTGTGCGACCGCATTTCGGACGCGGTGCTTGATGCCTTCCTATCCGAGGAACCCGAAGCGCGCGTTGCATGCGAGACTTTTGCCACGACAAACCGTGTGGTCATCGGCGGCGAGGTTGGGCTGTCGGATCAAGAAAAGCTCAAAGACTACATGGGCCGGATTGATCAAATCGCACGCGATTGCATCAAGGACATCGGCTACGAGCAGGATAAGTTCCACCACGAGACTGTGGAAGTAACGAACCTGTTGCACGAACAATCGGCCCACATCGCACAGGGCGTCGACGCTGCAGCTAACAAAGACGAAGGCGCTGGCGATCAGGGCATCATGTTCGGTTACGCGACCAATGAAACCGACGCTTTGATGCCGGCCCCGATCCAATATGCCCACGCGATCTTGCGTCGCTTGGCCGAGGCGCGCAAATCCGGCTCTGAGCCCACGCTTGGACCAGACGCAAAGTCTCAGCTTTCTGTGCGTTATGTGGATGGCAAACCGGTGGATGTGACCTCGGTCGTTTTGTCAACGCAGCACCTAGATGCCAGCATGACCAGCGAAGATGTTCGCGCTGTTGTTGCGCCCTACATCGAAGAAGTTCTCCCCGAAGGCTGGTTAACGGCCGACACCGTTTGGCACGTGAACCCGACTGGAAAGTTTGTGATTGGTGGCCCTGACGGGGACGCGGGTCTTACGGGTCGTAAGATCATCGTCGACACCTACGGCGGCGCGGCCCCACACGGCGGCGGTGCATTCTCGGGCAAAGATCCGACCAAGGTGGACCGTTCGGCGGCTTATGCCGCGCGATACTTGGCGAAGAACATCGTGGCCGCTGGCCTCGCTGACAAATGCACATTGCAGTTGTCCTACGCAATCGGCGTGGCCGAGCCTCAGTCGGTATTCGTGGACACACATGGCACAGGACATGTGGGTGAAGAAGCAATCGAGGCTGTGATCCCACAGATCATGAGCCTGACACCGCGCGGCATCCGCACCAAGTTAGGCATGAACCGGCCGATCTATTCGCGCACAGCAGCGTATGGTCATTTCGGACGCGAGCCAGAAGCAGACGGCGGGTTCAGCTGGGAGCGCACAGATTTGGTCGAAGCGCTTAAGTCGGCGGTTTGAACTGAATGAGATGCGCAATTGCACATCACAGAATAACCAAAGGTCCGGACAATGTCCGGACCTTTGTTGTTTAGATTGCACCTTTGAGAGCGAAGATTTACTAGACGCTCATGACTGATACCAAACATCCTTCGGGCGCTCCTTGGCGCAATTTCTATGGTCGTTTCAAAGGCAAGGGCTTGCGGAAATCTCAGGAAGAGTTTCTTGAGAGCGATTTGGCGGAGCTGTCGCCCGGTAAAGTTTCTTGGGATGAAAACCCCGAACGTGTGCCGTTGGATTTGGGCGGGATGTTTGGCGGCAAGGACGTTTGGCTGGAAATCGGTTTTGGCGGCGGTGAGCATATGGTGCAACAGGCTGTACAAAACCCAAACGTCGGCATGATCGGCGCTGAGCCATATATGAACGGCGTCGCGATGTTGTTGGGAAAAATCCGCGAGGCAGCCGCCGAGAATATTCGCGTTCACCCCGGTGACGCGCGGCATTTGTTTGATGTGTTGCCCGAGGCGTCGATCTCAAAAGCGTTTCTACTCTACCCTGATCCTTGGCCGAAGAAGCGTCACCATCGCCGCCGCTTTGTGACGCAAGAACACCTGCAGCCTTTAGCGCGAGTTTTGAAGCCCGGCGCAATTTTTCGAGTGGCGACGGATATCCCCGACTATGTGCGGCAAACGTTGGAAGAAGTCCCCAAGGCGGGTTTTGAATGGCTGGCGGAAGGACCCTCTGATTGGCGAGAGCCTTGGGGTGATTGGATATCCACGCGATATGAGCAAAAAGCCTTTCGTGAAGAGCGAACGCCCCATTATCTGACGTTCCGCCGCTTGGATGGCTGAGATTTTGAGTATTTGTGCAAAGATAAAGCAGCGGTGATGGACCATACCTTTTGGTTGCGCTATCAGGATTTGACCAAGATTTTAAAGGACAGCATATGTCAGGACACGGCACACCTATTCCGATGACTTCGCGCCCATGTGGGCCTTTGAAGGGTGAGGCCAATGTGCCCGGCGACAAGTCCATTTCGCATCGCTCGTTGATCCTCGGGGCGCTGGCTGTTGGTGAGACGCATATCACAGGATTGCTGGAAGGCGAGGATGTGCTGGACACTGGTAAAGCAATGCAAGCTTTCGGTGCCGAGGTGATTAATCACGGCGGCGGCGAATGGAGCGTTCATGGCGTTGGTGTCGGTGGGTTCGCAGAACCCGATCAAGTCATCAATTGCGGGAATTCAGGCACCGGTGTTCGCTTGATTATGGGCACGATGGCCACGTCTGCGATCTCGGTCACGTTCACCGGTGACGCGTCTTTGAATTCGCGGCCAATGGCGCGGGTTACCGATCCGTTGGCATTGTTTGGTACGCAAACCGTAGGGCGTTCTGGTGGGCGTTTGCCGATGACGTTGGTTGGCGCGGCTGAGCCGTTACCAGTCCGCTACGTGGTTCCGGTGCCCTCTGCGCAAGTTAAATCTGCGGTTTTGCTGGCAGGACTGAATGCACCGGGCGAGACTGTTGTGATCGAAAAAGAAGCCACGCGAGATCATACCGAACGTATGTTGGCGGGATTTGGTGCTGAAATTTCGACTGTTGAGACAGACGAAGGTCGCGTGATTACGCTGCAGGGCCAGCCTGAGCTGAAGCCGCAAACGATTGTTGTGCCACGCGATCCAAGCTCTGCTGCTTTTCCTGTTTGTGCGGCTTTAATAGTTCCCGGTTCGAACGTGTTGGTGCCTAATATTGGCCTGAACCCGACACGTGCGGGATTTTACTATACGTTGCAGGACATGGGCGCTGATCTGACGTTTGAGAATATGCGTGAAGAGGGCGGTGAGCCGGTTGCGGATTTACGGGCCAAGTTCTCGCCCGACCTTAAAGGCATCAATGTGCCGCCAGAACGCGCGGCCTCGATGATTGATGAGTATCCTGTTTTGTCTGTGGTGGCGTCTTATGCCGCGGGTGACACTGTGATGACGGGGGTCAAAGAGTTGCGCGTTAAGGAAAGTGACCGGATTGACGCAATGGCACGCGGTTTGCGCGCCAATGGTGTCGAGGTTGATGAAGGCGATGACTGGTGGACTGTCAAAGGGCTTGGCCATGGCAATGTGCCTGGTGGAGCGGTTTGCGAGAGCTTCCTAGATCACCGGATCGCGATGAGCTTTATGATTATGGGCATGGCTGCCCAGAAACCCGTAAGCGTTGATGATGGCGGTCCGATAGCGACCTCATTCCCGATTTTTGAAGGCCTAATGGCGTCGCTGGGCGCGCAATTGGTTCGGTCGAACGCTTGATGAGTAAACTGCGCCTTCTTACCATCGTGACGGCCGTGAACTACGCGGCCTTGATCGGTGTGGGGGTGATTAAGGTGATGCCAGCGACGGGGGGGCTGAAGCCCTTTGATCTGCGATATTTCGGGTATTCGTATGACGATGCGCTGACCTATTTATCGGCACTTCGCTTTGATACGGCCGAGCTGTTGCTAGGGCCAGTTCGTTGGTTGGACACAAGTTTCCCACTTCTGTTCGCAGCGACGCTTATTGGCTGGGGTTGGGTGTTGGCAGCACGTGCGCCCGATCACATCAAAGGTTTAACGGTTCTTTTACCGTTGGGGTATCTATCGCTCGATTATGTAGAGAACCACTTGGTCGCCAAGATGATCTCGGGCGCGTTGCCAAGCGCGGATCAAGTGCAGTTGGCGTCATCTGTCACTGTCGGGAAATTCCTGTTTGTGGCGGCTTGCATCTTACTGCTGGCGGTTTTGGGTTACCGAGACTTAAGTAAAAAAGAATAGAGTTCGAATGGCATTTACGGTCGCAATTGATGGTCCTGCAGCGGCAGGTAAAGGTACGATTTCCAAGGCTGTTGCAGCCGCGTTTGGATTTGCGCATCTTGATACCGGTTTGCTTTATCGGGCCGTGGGTGCGCGGCATTTGCTAGGCGAAGATCCGTTGCAGGCGGCGAAATCCCTGACCGCAGACGACCTTGCAGGACCAAATTTACGCACTGCTGACGTGGCACAGGCAGCATCAAAAGTTGCTGTATTGCCTGACGTACGCTCGGCTTTGGTGGATTTTCAGCAGGCGTTCGCTAGGCGTGACGCCGGCGCTGTATTGGATGGCCGCGATATTGGCACGGTGATTTGTCCTGACGCTGAGGCCAAACTGTTTGTCACAGCCAGCGCTGAAATTCGTGCGGAGAGACGTTTCAACGAGCTATGCGCCAACGGTCAAACGACCGACTACAAGACCGTCCTAGCAGATGTGAAAGAGCGGGATCGTCGTGATAGTGAACGCGCCACGGCTCCGCTTAAACCAGCAGATGACGCGATCATTATCGATACGTCTGAACTTGATATCGAGGCCGCGATAAAAGCGGCCATCGATGCGATTTCAGTGATACGCGACGCGAAGTAAACGCGCCTAGATAGCGGACTTAGCCCTTTATCAAACCTAGGTCGGTCATGTTTTGCACCATGTCCTGAACTGATTTCTCAACCGGCATATAGGTCAATCCCAGTTCACGGACGGCCTTTGAGTTGTCACCCCGCCAAGCGTGGCCGACATTTAGACTGACCCAGTTTCGGCTAAATGCGGAATTGACCATCGGACCAACCAGCCAGATCAACCATTTTGGCATTTCCCGAGATGGCAATGGAAGATCAGAGCGTTTCTCGCCGATCGCGTTACAGATATCCAAGAAGGACATTGAGCGGTTGAAGACAATGTTGCGCCCGTTGGCGTTATCGATAAAGGCAGCGTTTATGTGTGCAGTGGACACGTCGCGCACGTCGACAACGCCGACTTCTATGTGCGGGACGCCGCTTTTCATAGCGCCATCTGCCATTTGCTTGAAAATTGAAAACACGTCCGAAGTGGGCGACCCACTAAGCGACGGACCAGAGATCAATGCGGGATTGATGACCACCAGTTTCCAGCGGCTTTGAGCGTCTGCAATTTTCCACGCGGCTTTTTCTGCCATCGTCTTTGAATAGGAATAAGGGTTTTCGGTTAGCGACGACGAGTTGTTCCACTCTGCCTCGGTTAGTTTACCTGTCGGCGCCTTCGTTGTTTCACTGGCGTGACCGTAGATCGCCACGCAAGATGACGTAAGAACAACACGTGTGACGCTTTCGATTTTGTTGGCTGAGTTCAAAACCGTGCGCGTTCCGTTCACTGCGGGATCAACCAGCTCTTTCTGCGGGTCTTTGAAGTTTGATATAAAAGGTGAGGCCGTGTGGAAAACGATCCCGCAACCTTGCATTGCTTCCTCGTATGATCCGTCTTGCAACAAGTCTGCTTTGAAGAATTTGATGTTGCCCGATGAAGCGTCTGCAAGCTTTTCAAGATGGGCGACTTTGTCTTTGTTGTTTGGGTCGCGGACAGCAGCGTGGACGGTAAAGCCCTGTTCCAGCAAATCTTTGACGATCCAGCCTGCAAGAAAGCCTGTCGCGCCGGTTACAAGGACGGGTTTAGAAGTGTCGTAAATAGGGTTTGGCATGTTCAGTCCTTCGACGTCGATTTTTGTTGCTAGTGAGTAATCAAGTGATTACATATAACGTGACGCGTGAAAGTCAACAGGTGATTACAAAATGAATGCAGAAACCGAAATACCGCGTAAAAGAAACGCAGACGCGACCCGCGCCGCAATCATCGAGGCGGCAGAGTTTGTTTTTACGGACCGGGGCTTTGATCAAGCTGGAACGCGCGAAATCGCTGAGCGGGCAGGGGTGAACGTCGCGCTTATAAATCGGTACTTCGGCTCAAAAGAGGGACTTTTCAATGAATCGGTGATTCCGGCATTGTCTGTGTCACAGGCGCAGCTGAGCGAAACGAGTGACTTGGCCGAAGTATTGACGAACATGTTGATGAATAAGCCCGATGTGGTGCGCTTTGACCCGATCATTGCTATGTTGCGGTCAGCAAGCAGCGAGACCGTCGGGCCGCTTTTGCAAAAGACATTGGATCAGCAAATTATCCAACCAATCACAGGCCATTTAGATGGTGTGGATGGACGAGAGCGCGCCAGTATCGCCCTGGCGATCTTTTATGGTTACGACGTTTTGGTTCGGATGATGCGGTTGAAACCATATACTGACCCAAATCGCCAAGCCCTCGAAGCGCGATTGAGGGCGGTGTTAACGGCCGCTTTAGCCTGAAATCTCAGCTAGGTAATCGTCGCCTGTTAGGATGCGAGACTTACGATCGGCCTCCATGTCAACGTGGACAATCCGACGCGTATCGTTGCCACGGCCAACGCGACGAAAGTAAAACTCGCGGTCCGAAAAATTTCCCGGCACCATAAGCCAACGACCAATGCCCCGCATCATGCCGCCATATGGGGCAAGAATGTCTATCACCCAACGGTGGGGACCGGAATTCCATTCCTCAGGCTGTAGAGGTGTGCCTGTCAGCAGCTTCTTTTCAGCTTCAAGGTTTAGATTGGCCCATGTGATCATTGCGCGTGGCACATTGTTTGCGCGGAAGATGCGAAAATTGCCTTTCAAAATTGGCGGTTCGAGATAGGTGCGGAGTTCGGCCCCTGTCATCGTGTGATGGCGTGGACTGCGCATTGCCAGAAAGAAGGCGTCGCCGTAGATGCGCAACCTTTCTTCAGATGGCATTTCACTAGGTGGAAGAGCCCGACCTTTGCTATCGGTAGGCGCGCTCATGCAATTCGCCTGAGCGGTTCAATCTGTTCGGATTTACCCGCAGAAGGTCGCAAGAACCTACCTTCTTTCGGTGTCAGACAGGGCCGCGCAAAGTCGCCGTAGCCTACGTCTAATAAGTCTGGGAATAGTTCTAGCAATTCGGCGCGCTTTTCGGGGACCAGCATGCGAAGGCTATAAGGGCCAGGGAAGAAGCTTTCCGTGGGCGCACCTTCAGTCAATATGATTTCATGGTTTTCAAACAAAAGGTGGAAATACTCGGTTTCGTTCACGGAAGTATCTTGAATTACATGACCGCCATCAATCAGCGCTTTCGCAGGTACCAAGACTTCTTCTTCACTGAATAGCAATTCTGCACGCCAATCACGAACGAGGATTTTGTGATTTGGCGAGACCCAGAGATCGCGGCTCGGGACACTATTGCCCAAAGCGCCTGCGGATATCCTTACTGGGCGTAAATCGGGATCACGTTTGATCTCAAAGCGCGTAATTTTACGATTTCCAACCCATCGGAGTTCAACATCCTTGCCGTCCGACGTTCGGATTGTATCGCCGACTTTCAATGCTTCGACTGCGATTTGGCCCGTTGGTGTGTCCACCAATGTCCCACGGCAAACGCAAATCAACAAAATTAAGGGGCTGACCCAGATAACGCGAAAAAGGTGTTATCATGGGAAGCATGCGGAAGAGTCGCTTAAGTAAGTATAAACAGGGTCGCCTGGTCGAGCATTTTGTTGCCGGAACCACGGCTCGAACTGCGGCCAGTTTATG
>JAQWQJ010000085.1 GCA_029244725.1 Paracoccaceae bacterium | reverse complement strand
TGGCTTTCACGTATAATTGAGCCATCCAGAAGTGAACGAATGGTCGCAGCGGCTTCGATTTGTCCACGATGTCCGCGAAGGTTATGAATTTCAGGGTGCGTTGGAGCTGTTGAACCCATGATAGCGTCAGTTGATAGCGCTGATGTCACAAGCGCATTTTGAGCGGCGCGCCAAGCTTCAAATAGACCAGCAAGGGCAAACGCCGTTGAAAATTGTGTGCCGTTGATGAATGCCAAACCTTCTTTTGGTCCAAGCGTGAACGGAGAAAGACCTGCCTTTTTGAGTGCCTCAGCGCCAGGGAGAACCACACCTTGGTATTCAGCTTGCCCCTCTCCAATCACGACTGCCGCCATATGCGCCAGCGGAGCCAAATCTCCCGACGCGCCGACAGAACCTTGAGCCGGTATTACGGGTGTCACACCTTTGGACAACATGTTCTGGATGAGTTGGACAAGGCTCCAACGCACACCAGACGCGCCACGCCCAAATGATAAAAGCTTCAAAGTCATCATCAATCGAACGATTTCCTTAGAAATAGGTTCACCAACCCCACAGCAATGACTTAAAATCAGATTATGCTGCAAAGTAGCAGCATCAGACGCTTCAATTTTGATGCTGGCGAGCTTGCCAAAGCCTGTGTTCACCCCATACACTGGGACATCACCACTCGCTGCTGCATTTATGCGATCAGCAGCATTTTCAACCGCAGGGCGACAGTTCGGGTCAAGGGATGCAGTCACCCCATCCCAATAAATCAGAGCGAGCTGATCCAAAGTGGCATTGCCGGGAACTAAGACAAGATCAGACAAGATCGCCTCCAAATATTCGTTTTTCTAATGGGTTGAAGCCAATGCGATAGGAAAGCTCTGCAGGGGCATTAACATTCCAGATGCTGAGATCAGCGCGTTTACCAGCCTCAATGACGCCTGTATCGGACACCCCAAGTGCAGCGGCTGCATTCTTTGTGACACCGGCTAGGACTTCTTCGGGTGTCATTCGAAACAACGTGCAGCCCATGTTCATCGACAACAAGAGTGACGAGATGGGAGATGATCCGGGATTACAATCGGTCGCAAGCGCCATTGGAACGCTGTGTTTTCTCAAGAGATCAATCGGCGGTTTTTGGGTTTCTCGCAAAGTGTAAAACGCGCCGGGCAAAATGACTGCCGACGTATTTGCTTTGGCCATTGCTTTGACACCAGCCTCATCCAAGTATTCGATGTGGTCGGCAGACAACGCGCCATATGACGCTGCAAGTTGAGCACCACCAAGATTTGACAGCTGTTCTGCATGCAACTTAACGGGCAAGCCTAATTCAGCAGCGACGTCAAACACCCGAGATATTTGTTCGGGTTGAAAGGCAATTCCTTCGCAAAACCCGTCAACTGCATGAACCAGTCCCTCAGAATGGGCTGCCCGAAGCGCAGGAATACAAACCTCATCGATATACCGATTTGGTTCACTGGCGAATTCAGGTGGGACTGCATGTGCGCCAAGGAAGGTCCTTACTATTCGTATAGATCGCAACTCAGCAAGACGTTTAGCAGCGCGAAGCATCTTTAGCTCCGTTTCGACATCCAATCCGTACCCAGACTTTACCTCAACGAGGCTAGTTCCCTCAGCAATCATTGCGTCAATACGTGGTAAGGCGTCGCTCACGAGTGCTTCAAGTGATGCCTCTCTTGTAGCCGAAACAGTGGAGACTATACCGCCCCCTGCCCGTGCAACATCTTCGTAGCTTGCACCGTTGAGGCGCATTTCAAATTCTTGCGCGCGATTTCCACCGGAAATGATGTGCGTGTGGCAATCCACAAAGGACGGCGTAACTAAACGATCACCAAAATCATTGGATGCCGCCTGCGAAAACATTGGCGGGCAATTCTTCGCAGGACCAACCCACGAGATGCGACCCTCTTGAACCACAATCGCCGCATCGCGTACCAACCCATACGGAGCCGTGTTTTCGGCACTCATAGTTGCAACGGCTTGGCATTTTATTACGTGCATAGATTGAGTCACATGTTTTCAAGAATTGCGGTTGATAGCATCCTTCGTAGAGCGTATAAATTAATATGTCTATACATAAAGGTGACATTATGCGGATTTTCTCAGCGCAAGCATGGCTAGAAGATGGTTGGAAAAACAACGTCACAATCTCGATCGAAAACGGCGAAATCACCGCTGTTGAAACTCAGGTAGCCAAAAAGCCAGGAGACATCACCGTTGACACGCTCATGCCGGCTCTAGCGAACTTGCACAGCCACAGCTTTCAACGCGCGATGACCGGAATGACCGAGTATCGCGCAGTTGGCCAGGACAGCTTCTGGACGTGGCGTACCCTTATGTAT
>JAQWQJ010000080.1 GCA_029244725.1 Paracoccaceae bacterium | reverse complement strand
TAAACTGGCCGCAGTTCGAGCCGTGGTTCCGGCAACAAAATGCTCGACCAGGCGACCCTGTTTATACTTACTTAAGCGACTCTTCCGCATGCTTCCCATGATAACACCTTTTTCGCGTTATCTGGGTCAGCCCCATATTTTGAACTGACGTGATGGCGGAAATTTCGAAGCCATTCGTCAAAAACTTTGCAAAATCTATCTAGGTTTTCTTTTGAGTGATTTACCCACAAATCTAGGTCCGTACTCGCCGACCCGCCGTGCCTCTCGCGAGCTTGACCGCCAATAACGAGAAACTCGACTTCGAGACCTGAAAGGCACCTAAGGAAATTGGCGTGGTAAGCATTTATCATTATTTACGCTCTGGAAACCCCCCACAAATCATACTCCCCAGCCTCATCCACCACAACGTTTACAATATCCCCAACGCTCAACCCATCGGTCCCCTCGTCGATAAACAGGTTCCCGTCGATCTCGGGGGCGTCGGCCGATGTGCGGCAGGTGGCGATGCCGTCTTCGTCGATGTCGTCCACGATGACTTCAAGTGTCTTACCAACCTTGGCCGCCAGTTTCGCCTCGGATATCGCTTGCGACTTCTCCATGAAGCGCTCCCAACGCTCTTGCTTCACTTCGGCAGGAACATGATCCGGTAGGTCGTTTGAGCGCGCACCGTCGACGTTCTCGTACTGGAAGCACCCGACACGATCCAACTGCGCCTCATCCATCCAGTCGAGCAGGGTCTGGAACTCGGCCTCGGTCTCACCCGGATAGCCAACGATGAAGGTGCTGCGCAGGGTGATGTCGGGGCAATCTTTGCGCCATGCTTCGATCTCATCCAGCGTTCTGGCCGCCGCGGCAGGGCGGGCCATGCGTTTCAGCACGTCAGGGTGGGCATGTTGGAACGGGATGTCCAGATAGGGCAGGATCAGCCCCTCGGCCATCAGCGGGATCAGGTTGCGCACATGCGGGTAGGGGTAGACGTAATGCAGCCGCACCCACGCCCCGAGTGAGCCGAGGTCGCGGGCCAGATCGGTGATATGGGCGCGGTGGCCGCGCTCCTCGGCATGTTTGATGTCCACACCGTAGGCCGAAGTGTCCTGCGAAATCACCAGCAGCTCTTTGACGCCACTTTCAACCAGCTTCTCAGCCTCGCGCATCACCGCATGGGCCGGACGGCTGGCAAGGCGGCCGCGCATATCAGGGATGATGCAGAATTTGCACTTGTGGTTACAGCCCTCGGAAATCTTCAGGTAGCTGTAGTGGCGCGGGGTCAGGCTGACGCCGCTTGCGGGCAGCAGATCGACAAACGGATCGGGCGAGGGCGGCACGGCCCCATGCACAGCGTCCAGCACCTGTTCGTATTGATGCGGGCCAGTGACGGCGAGGACTTTGGGATGCACGCCTGTGATATACTCGGGCTCGGCCCCCATGCAGCCGGTGACGATGACCTTGCCGTTTTCTTGCAGCGCCTCGCCGATGGCCTCAAGGCTTTCGGCCTTGGCTGAATCGAGGAATCCGCAGGTGTTCACAATCACCGCATCCGCGCCGGAATAGTCAGGCGAGATGCCATAGCCCTCGGCCCTAAGCCGCGTCAGGATGCGTTCACTGTCGACCAACGCCTTGGGGCACCCGAGAGAGACCATCCCAATGGTCGGCTGGCCATCCCGTTTGGTTTCGGAAAAGCGCGCGTTGGCAAGATCAGGGCGGAGGTCAGGTGGGTTCTGCGTCATGGTGCTGGCGTATAGAGCAGCCACGCGCATTGGGGAAGGGGGCGGGGTCTGTGCAGTTTGAGTATTTGGACAAAGATAAAGATGGGGTTTTGGTTGTGTGTACGCTAGGGGTCGTTATGCGCGCATTTTACCGGCTTTTGAAAAGCAAACCTTATCTGTCATTGTTTATTTCCGTGGCACTTGCATTTTTTGGGACATTTTTGTCCGCAGCAATGAATGCAAGCAATGAGGCTTTCATCAAAAGCTAAGGCTTCGTAGTTTTGGGCGTTTTTGGTCTTTGTAGTGTTGTGATGTTCGGATTGGTTTTATTCATTCTTTATCAAAAGAAGTTTTAGATGATTTTTGGAAAATGAGTGTTGAAGCAAGCCAAGCTTACTAGTCAGAGTTTTTGCTTGGGGAAACCCGTCTGCAAGCGAGGGTTTGTTTCGTCTAGGGTCAAAGTCAGCGTTACGCTTTTTGATTTCATTCGCTGGGTCGAAAACTATTTTAACGGCATTCAATCTGATTTCAATATTGATGATAATTTGGCACGAGACACGTGAAATATATCGAACGGGCAAAGAAGCTTAAGTGGCAAGCTCTACTCACGCTATTGTTGCTCTGTATTACCTCTTACTTCGATCTCATGGGCGCATTCAGGTATGGCGTGATCATGACTGTTACCTATTTCCCATATGCAATTTTCTTCAAGAATTGATTGGAGTTATAACTATGTCAGATAGTCTTAACGAAACTACAAAAGGCAGTCAGACATACGTGCGAGCCTTGAATTCCTCACCGCATTCCAAACCCTCGGCGGGATTATCCTGCTCTTCTTCCTCGGCCTAGGCCTTCGCACCCGCTTCCGGCTGCGTTAAACCTCAACATCTGCCCAGATCGGCAGGTGGTCTGAGGCTCTCGATGCCAGTGGGCCTTGTTCAACCCCTGCGTCCCTCAGCTCTATCCCGCTAGACAACGCGATCCGGTCGAGGGCTGCAACGGGGCGGCGGGCGTGGAAGCTTTGGCCGGGGGCGTGGACGGTGAAGCCGTCCAGTGGTTCAAGGCCGGTGCGTTTGCGCCATTCGTTGAAGTCTCCGGCAATCACCGTCGGGCCAGCATCCCCTGTCGCATCGCGAATTTCCGAGAGCTGTTTGCGCCGATTGCTGCGCAGCAGGCCCAAGTGGGCGGCCACGATGGACAGGCCGATGGTCTCAAAGTCCACCCGCGCGGCCCCTCTTGGTTCAAGCCCAGTCAGGGGGATGTGTCGGATTGTGGCCGTGCCCAGCGACTTGCGCGCCAGAACTGCGTTGCCGTGATAGCCAAGGCTGATCCCGTTGGTCGCGACGGGGATAATCTGAAAATCGGTTTCTTCTTCAATCATTCTATGGGGAAGGGCGGCAGGACGCGCACCTAGGCGGTGGTCAGCCTCTTGCAGTGCGATGACGTCGGCGCCGAGCCTGTTGTTAACCTCAATAATCCGCTGAGGCGCGTATTTCTGATCGAGACCACGCGCTTTGCGAATATTGTAACTGGCAACTCTTACGGTTTTTCTGGTCATACTACCTATATAAGGATGTGTGAGCCGGTTTTCATCGGTGGTGAGGGAAATGAAGATATACAGAGACGCCAGCCTGCTAACCCGTGTGATTTGGGTGTTGTTGATCCTGTCGACATTGGTGGCGCTTGTCTTGGGGCGTTGGTCGTCGGCGTTTGTCAGCGGGGCAACGTTGGTTTTGTCGCTTGCACCGCCTGTGATCGCCTCACGCTGGTCGCTGTCATTGCCGAGGGGCTATCTGTTGGCGACGACCTTGTTCATCGTCTGCTCGATCTTTTTGGGCGAGGCTTTCGATTTTTACGAGCGTCTCTGGTGGTGGGACATAGGACTACACGGATTTTCAGCCGTTGGGTTCGGGCTGACCGGTTTCTTGTTCGTCTTCATGCTGTTTGAGGGCGACCGCTTTGCCGCGCCACCATCTGCGCTTGCGTTCATCTCATTCTGTGTTGGCATGACAGTCGGCGCGACGTGGGAAGTGTTTGAGTTTTTCATGGATCAGGTCTTTGGCATGAACATGCAAAAATCAGGCCTGACCGACACGATGGGTGATCTGATCGTTGACGCGGTGGGCAGCGCCGTGGCCAGCCTTGCCGGGTATTTCTACCTGAAAGACTGGCGTACAGGCATATTTGGTCGGGCAGTCAACGCGTTCGTTTTGCGAAATCGCGGATTGTACCAACGGTTCAAAGATCGATTGGACCGCTAGAATTAGTTTCTGGTATAGACGTCGTAGGTTCCACCAAGCATTGCGATAATTGCCTCTACATCCCAAGAGTTTAAGCCTTAGGGCAATATGGTCACATCGACATCAAAACACTTGTCGGCATGGCGGTGATCGACGTACCAACCGATTTTTCCGCCACCAACGATCTGAAAACCTGACACAAACATTGATCCGCTACACGTCGGTACGTTGGTTGGGATAAAGTCTGGTGCCAAAGTGTATTTCGCAGGGGCGAGCCTAGATGAAGGTATGTAGGTTCCGATGATGAAGTTCTGAAAGTCTGTAAGTACCGGGCACGAGTTTGGTCAATCCACTGTTGTAGTCGTACCTGTAGAGTTGAAGGTGACAGAGACAAAGCCCGTGTCCGTGGCGTAAGCAGCCAAGGCGGAGGCGAACGGCTGAAGCGGACCAGCTGTGCCAAGATCGTCTCCGACAACAGCAGAGACGGACTCTGAGAAAACTGAATCACCCCACCACGCATTCGCTTCAAGTTGCGCAGCAAGCGTCGAATCAGAATACTGCCCGTATATCGTTGTGAATTTGAATCTTTTCCCATCCACCTTGCCATACAAGTCTGTCGACGCCGCTGACGCAAAGGATGCGCATAGGACGCCAACGATGCCGAGTCCGAGATTTTTTAAGAAATTTAAACTCAAATTGATATATTTAAAATGCATATTATTTCCCCCAATAATTGGGAAACTATTGCATATTAATGAAAATAAGTGAACTTTAAAGTCCATTTTTTCCATAATGGCAATCATGAGAATTCATTTTGACTTCCATTTTTTAAGCTAGCGCCCTTATCATTTTCAGGGCCACTTCCTGGGCGGCCATAAAAAAAGCCCGCCGGTTAGGGCGGGCTTCAATAACTCTCGGTGAATGCTTTTACCGGCGACGGTCGCGTCGGCTGCTCATTGGCTGGAACGCGACACCAACGTGGGCCTCGCAATAGGGCTTGCCGGTTTGCGTTGGCAGACCACAGAACCAGAAATCTGGTGTCGCAGGATCGCCAACGGGCCATTTACAGGTCCGCTCAGTTAGTTCCATCAAAGTTAGCTTCTTAGCCTTCTTCTCAACTTCGTTGACCTTGGCCAAGGCCTCGGCACTGATTTCGTTCGCAGACGGCTGCGGGGGCAGAGGTTGCCCCGCAGGAATGATCTGACGTCGAATAGGCGTTGCGAATGCGGGTGCAGCCGCTTCGGTCTTTGGCTCAACCTTCTCGGCGACTTTTGCCTTGGGTGGAGCCTTGGCTTTTGGCGCTGCCTTTTCTTTAGCAGGTTTGGCCGTTGCTTCAGCCGAAGCGGTGCTGGCGCTGCGGTTGGAAAGCCCCAAACGGTGCACCTTGCCGATCACGGCATTGCGGGTGACGCCACCAAGCTCTTTGGCGATCTGGCTGGCCGATTGGCCTTCGCCCCACATTTTTTTCAACAGCTCGACACGATCATCGGTCCAGGACATGCGTTTTTCCTTTGAAAGAAAGGCGACACTGGCTGTGTCGCCCTTGGAATCCGGTCAGGGTCCTATTTTAGTGATTGAGGCCCGAGATACAAGGCGAGTCTACGTGCCTTTTCGAACAGATTCGCGCCAAGCCAGCAGTCCAGCCCCCGCAAGCACCGTCAAAGCGCCCATGATCGAAACAAAATCAGGGATAACCCTAAAGATCGCCGCATCGTAAAGGGTCGCAAAAACCAGTGATGCATAAAAGAAAGGGGCCACAAAACTCGCCTCAGCGCGCATCACGGCGTTGGTAAAAAATGCCTGAGCGGTGATCATGAACAATCCGACAGCGGCTAGCCCAGCCCATTGCGCAGGCGACGGCCAAATCCAAACCGGAATGGCGGCGCAGGTCGCGATAACAATACCAATCGAATTGTTGATCAGCAGGATCTGAAAAGGCCCGTCCGTCTTTGTTAGGAATTTGATCAAGATGACCTCAGCGCCCAGAACAACCGCCGCGCCTAGCGCGAACAACGCGCCGGTCTGAATGGTCTCTGCCCCCGGCCGCAGCAAAATCACCGCCCCGCAAAGCGACACCGCAGCAGCCAACCAGCGCCACTTGCCAACACGCTCACCCAGAAAGGGGATCGCGAACATCATAGCAAAGACGGGGTTTAGAAACGATATCGCCGTGGCGTCGGATAGCGGAATATAGACTGCGGCAGCAAACATTAGCGTCACGCCACCCCAACCAAAAAACGCCCGACCCACATGAAGCTTCAGATTTGGCTTGGTTAGCTTTGGCCTAATCACAATCGCAAGACTACTGATCGCTATGAACGCGAACAAAAACCGCCCTTGGCTGACCTGCAAAGGATGTAGCGCGGGTCCCAATGTTCCCGAACCAACGACCTTTGCCATGAAGGTAGATGCCGCGGCAAAGGCCGAAGCACACAGCGTCAACAGCGCAGCAAGTGGTGGGTTTGGTATTGTCTTCATCGGCCGGTTGTCAGCGATCTGGCAAAGACCATCAAGCCTGAAACCGACAAAACCCTTGGCGCGACCAAACAAATCCGCTAAAGCCCCGTTCATGATCACGATGCCCACATATCTTACCTTGCGACGTCGACGCCGAAGCGTTTGACGTTTTTTTCGTGATCACTTGCCTTCGGGCGCATTAACCCCACCCACACGTGTTGACTTGCCCTTTAGGCTATTGCCTATTCGGGCTTCTGAATTTCCAAGGAGAGCGGATATGATCCCGTCTGTATTGCCAACCTATGCCCGTGCACCGCTGAGTTTCGTCAAAGGCGAAGGCAGCTGGCTGACCGAGGCAGATGGTCGACGCTTCCTTGATATGGGATCGGGCATCGCCGTGAATGCTCTCGGTCATGCACATCCCAAATTGGTTGCGGCTTTGACGGATCAGGCTAGCGCGCTTTGGCACACGTCAAACCTCTACCATATCCCTCAACAAGAAGCCTTGGCTGATAAGCTGGTTGATGAGACCTTTGCCGACACCTGTTTCTTTACCAATTCCGGCACCGAATGCGCCGAGCTGGCTGTGAAAATGGCCCGAAAGTACTGGTTTGAAAAAGGCCAACCTGAGCGGACTGAAATTATCGCCTTTGAAGGCTCGTTCCACGGACGTTCATCAGCAGGCATCGCGGCCGCAGGTGGTGATAAGTTGACCAAAGGCTTCGGCCCACTGCTACCCGGATTCAAGCAGCTGACATGGGGCGACATCGCTTCGGTCAATGAAGCAATCGACGAAAACACCGCTGCGGTTATTGTTGAGCCCGTTCAAGGTGAAGGTGGCATTCGACCAATGCTAGACGAGGACCTAAAAGAGCTGCGCGGCATCTGCGATCGCAACGGTGTCCTTTTGATCCTCGACGAAGTTCAATGTGGCGTCGGTCGAACTGGCAAGCTGTTTGCCCACGAATGGGCTGGCATTGCACCAGACATTATGATGGTCGCCAAAGGCATCGGCGGCGGCTTCCCTCTGGGTGTCGTTTTGGCCTCTGAGGAAGCAGCATCCGGCATGGTGGCAGGTACGCATGGCTCGACATACGGCGGCAACCCACTGGCCTGTACGGTGGGCTTGGCAGTCATAAACGAGGTCTCACAGCCAGAATTCCTAGAAGAGGTACGCCGTAAATCCGGATTACTTAGGCAAAAACTTGAAGGTCTTGTGGCTGCTCATCCTGATATCTTTGAAGAAGCGCGCGGCACTGGCCTGATGATGGGTCTCAAATGCAAAGCCACCAACATCGACGTGGTCAATGCAGGCTATCAACAGGAAATCCTGACAGTTCCGGCTGCTGATAATGTCGTCCGGTTCTTGCCGCCACTAACCCTAACTGACGATGAAATTTCCGAAGCCATCAACCGCCTAAGCAAAGCGGCAACTAGCTTGGAACTCTAATTTTATCTTGCCCGAAATACCTCGGGGGTTTGGGGGCTGGCCCCCAACCCGAGCCATCCGAAAGACACTGATATGAAGCATTTTCTCGATATCCATAAAACCGACCCAGCCGATTTGCGCGCGATGATTGACGGGGCGAAAGCCACAAAGAACGCCCGCTTAGGCATGCCAAAAGCAACGCTGGATACGGATCAGCCGCTAAAAGATCGCATGGTAGCGTTGATTTTCGAAAAACCTTCGACCCGTACACGCGTTTCCTTTGACGTCGGCGTGCGTCAAATGGGTGGACAGACAATGATTTTGTCGGGTCAAGATATGCAACTTGGCCATGGTGAAAGCATTGCCGATACCGCGCGTGTTCTCAGCCGTTACGTCGATATGATTATGATCCGAACTTTTGACGAAAGCGTTTTGCTTGAACTGTCAGAATACGCTTCGGTTCCAGTGATCAATGGCCTGACAGACCGAACCCACCCTTGTCAGATCATGGCGGATATTCTCACCTTCGAAGAACATCGCGGTCCGATCTCTGGCAAGAAAGTTGTTTGGTCCGGCGACGGCAACAATGTCTGCGCAAGCTTCCTTCATGCCGCGGGACAGTTTGGCTTTGATCTCGTTTTTACCGGCCCCGAGCAACTTGACCCAGAAGATGAATTTATCGCGTTGGCCCGGTCAAAAGGCGTTAGCGTAGAAATTGAGCGCGACGCTGAGAAAGCAGTCGAAGGCGCAGATCTTATCGTCACGGACACATGGGTTTCGATGCACGATGGCCAATCCAACCGCGAGCGTCGCCATAACCTTCTGCGTCCCTATCAGGTCAATGAACACCTGATGTCCTGCGCAAAACCAGATGCATTGTTCATGCACTGCCTGCCAGCCCATCGTGATGAAGAGGCCAGTAGCGCCGTCATGGATGGTCCGCATTCAGTGATCTTTGACGAGGCTGAAAACCGCCTTCACGCGCAAAAAGCTGTGATGAAATGGTGTATTGAAAACTAGGCTCAATACTATCCCGAATAAAAAACGCCGTCCTGTGTAGGGCGGCGTTTTTATTTTTCTAACGGCGTATCGCTTTAGGCGACAGCGTTCAGTATCAGGAAGATCACGCTGGACAAGATCGCGGCTGCGGGCACTGTAATGACCCAAGCGGCGATGATCGTCATAAAGTGCGTGCGGCGCACCAGCTTGCGGCGGCGTTTTTCGGCTACCGGAATATCTGAATCATCCCGTTTGGCCAACGCAAACTTGTGTGCACGACGGCCGTGATACCACTCACGAAAGAAGCCCACGCCAAACACACCACCAACGGCAATGTGGGTCGAACTTACCGGCAAGCCTAGCCAAGACGCGACGATCACAGTGATCGCGGCGGACAAGGCAACGCAGTATGCGCGCATCGGATTCAGCTTGGTGATTTGGCTGCCAACCATGCGGATTAGCTTTGGACCAAACAAAACCAGGCCAAACGAAATTCCAAACGCACCAATTACCATAACCCAAGTTGGGATTGAGACTTTGGATGCAAAATCTCCAAACTCGGTTGCGTGAACAATTGCGGCCAACGGACCAACAGCATTGGCAACGTCATTTGCACCATGGGCAAACGACAGAAGCGCAGCCGAGATAACAAGAGGGATCCCAAACAGAACTTTCAGCGACTTGTTGCGGTTCTCAAGTCCCTCTGACTGGCGGCGGATAATAGGCCGTGAGATCAGATAGGAAACAAAACCAAGCCCGAGACCGATCAATAGGGCGGTCTGAATGTCGATCTTGATGATCCGCTTTAGACCTTTCAGCGCTAGGTAGGCCGAAAACGCGGCGACCATGATTGCAATCAGGAAAGGAACCCAACGACGCGCCGCTGCGATTTTGTCTTCGCGGTAGATAATCCGCCATTTGATCAGCGCAAGGAACGCTGCAGCGATGGCACCGCCAAGAACTGGGGAAATTACCCAGCTGGCAGCAATTTTACCCATTGTCGGCCAATTCACCGCAGCAAAGCCGGCTGCCGCGATGCCAGCGCCCATCACGCCTCCTACGACCGAGTGGGTGGTTGAAACAGGTGCACCAACCCAAGTCGCAAGATTGACCCATAACGCAGAGCTGATCAGCGCGGCCATCATGGCCCATATAAAGACACGTGTTTCAGCGAAACCGGCGGGATCGATGATGCCCTTAGAAATGGTCGAGACGACGTCTCCGCCAGCCAGCAAGGCGCCGGCGCTTTCGAAAATGGCCGCGATCGCAATCGCTCCGCCCATGGTAAGTGCGTTCGCACCCACCGCTGGGCCCATGTTATTGGCGACATCGTTGGCGCCAATGTTGATAGCCATGTAAGCGCCAAAAGCAGCGGCTACTACGACGATTATGGTGTTTGAACTTTGCCCAAGAAACAGCGCTGCGCCTAGTGCAGCGAGTGCAATAAAGGCCAGTGCAATACCCGGCGCCACCATTGGACGCGAGATATACGCGGTTGCTTGTTCTATATGAGAGAAACGCCCTAAATCACGATCTAACGTGTTCCAGTGCTTCGGGTCATCTGAATTTGACATGCTTACCCCTTAGGATGTCTTTCGATTGCCTTAGGCGCTCGCTATCCGAAGGTTGTGATTCACTCAAATGTTTTTTGTTAGAATGTGGATAATATTGCCGCACTGCAGCGATATCGCTACCAACTAGGCGACTATTTGTGCATCGCGATCATGATTTTCTTGAGTTCTGGCTCTCGAACCATGTCCGAGGCGTCCTTGAAGCTAACCCACTTTCTGGTGCGCTGCTTGCATTCAGGAAACTTTTTAACGGTTTCGCGAACTTTCAGTCGATAGACATTGACCGTTACGGGGATAGTTTCATCAGTATTCAACAATTTCTCATACGAAAATGTCCCAATGGGTTTCTTACTGATCTTCGCATCAGCAATGCCCGCTTCTTCCCATGCTTCTTGGGCTGCGGCATCACCATCGGATAATCCGAACATTGGCCACCCTTTGGGGATCACCCAGCGACCAGTGCGACGGCTGGTAATCAATAATACTTCACGCTTTTCGTTTTTGGTTCGCGTGCAAATAGCAGCGACCTGTTGCGCAGGCGCTCCACTGGATGAACCAACTTTTCGGGACTTGAAAAATCCCTGCCTCAGCCTCGACAACTTGTTACTACTCATTGTTTTTCTTTTGTTTTTAGGCGGTTTTTTTGAAAGATGCAAATTTGGCACCTATTTACGTGGCTTAGCCCGCAGGGTTGGATCTGCCTTTGTTGGATCTTCGGGCCAGGGATGCTTGGGATAACTACCGCGCATGTCTTTGCGGACGTCCGCATATGATGTCGCCCAAAATCCGGGTATATCCATCGTCGTTTGCACTGGTCGTCTAGCCGGTGAAAGTAATGTCACCCGGAGCGGAGTCTTGCCAACCAATGGATGAGTGGTCTGACCGAACATTTCTTGCAAGCGAAGGCTAATCTCAGGGATATCGCCCGAGTAATCTATAGGGATCTGCCGCCCAAGCGGGGTCGTGAAATGCGCAGGTGCTGCAGTGTCCAAAGCTTGCATCTGGTTCCAGTCGAGCATCGCGCGCAATGGCCCAAGCAGATCGAACTTTTTCCAATGATCAACCGTTGAAACACGGGTTAGATATGGCAGTAACCAGTCCTCTACCCCCGCCATTAAAGCGTCATTGGACATGTCCGGCAGGTCTGTCCCTTCCGCAACCAACTGGACACGTGCAACAAAACGCCGCGCCGCACCTGAAAGGTTTAGGCCCAGCTCACGAACTCCGTCCAGCATCGCGCGGGCAATGTCTTCAGGTGGCGCATCTTTCCAAACGCGTTCGTCTATCGTCAAAGCCCCCAGCATCTCTTGTTTGCGGGCGATTACGCGCCGTTCGCGTTTTGACCAAGCAACCGAGGATTGCCACTTGATCTGGTCTTCAAACAGACTTCTGATCTCGGCCTCGCTTATCGCGATAGCTTGGCGAATTTTTGCTTCGCGCGGGTTGCCGTCAAGATCAGTAGCCACGATCAATCGCTGACCAGCCAATGGATCAGCTTCACTCAGAATTGCACCTTTGCCACCTGATAGAATGTAGCGAGGAATATCCCCTTTGCGACGCAGGCCAATACGATCAGGGTAGGCAAGCGCGGCCATTTCAGCGGCGCTTAGTTCAGTCTTAGACGACGACAACAAAGTCAAACGCTTGGCCTCGGACTTTATCCGTTGCAGTGCGCCATGATTTACCTGAATTGAGCGTGTCGTTGTGAACTGGCGCGTATGCTCCAACGCCTCAAGCCTAAGCGAAAGATCAACCGGAGCGTTGCGCGACAACGGATCACGATCCGTCAGTAACGCCGCCAACGACGCGGCCTGTTTCCCTGCGATGGCAAGCATATGGGCCAACCGCGGATGAAGTGGCAGGCGTGACAGCGTCTTACCATGCGCAGTGATCCGTCCGTTGTCGTCAAACGCACCAAGCATGCGCAGTAGATTATTTGCCTCGGTCAAGCTGCCGTGGTTCGGAGGCGTCAAAAGTTTCAACTCATCGGGCTGTGCACACCAAAGTGCCAGTTCCAGTGCAAAGCCGGTCAAATCGGCCGCCTCAATCTCGGATGGGGGAAAGGCCGCCAGCGCGCCTTCTTCGCCTTTGGTCCATAACCGATAGCACCAACCCTCTGAAACACGACCAGCACGACCGGTTCGTTGTGTGGCCTCGGCGCGGGTTACTTTTTCGGTGACAAGCCGCGACATGCCTGAGCCCGGATCAAACCGCGACCTGCGTGATTGACCAGCGTCGACAACCACCCGCACGTCTTGGATCGTCAATGACGTCTCAGCGATCGAGGTGGCCAAAACGATCTTACGGCCCGTTTGCGCGGGCTTGATCGCCGCCCGTTGCGCCTTGAAATCCATTGCCCCAAAAAGTGTGTGCAAATGTACGTCACTTGGCACTTTGTCCCGCAACCGCTGCTCGGTCCGCCGAATTTCGCCTTCGCCCGGCAAAAAGACCAAAACCCCGCCGTCGGTTTTCCTGAGCACCTCAAGCACCAGGCTGGCGGTATGCTCATCAATCCGCGCCTTTGGGGGCAGGGGCTTTGCGTTCCAATGCACCTCAACCGGAAAGGCGCGCCCTTCAGAGGTTACAACAGGAGCGTCGTCCATCAACTTGGCGACGGGTGCAGCGTCCAGCGTCGCAGACATCACCAACAACATCAGATCGTCGCGCAGCGCCCCGCTAATTTCCAGACAAAGCGCCAACCCAAGATCCGCGTTCAGCGAGCGTTCGTGGAATTCGTCAAAGATCACGGCACTGATGCCCGACAGTTCGGGATCAGACTGGATCATGCGGGTCAGAATACCTTCGGTGACGACCTCGATCCGCGTGGTTTTGGATACTTTGCTTTCGCCGCGAATACGGTAACCTACCGTCTGCCCAGTAGGTTCACCCAACGTGTCCGCCATACGTTCGGCGGCGGCGCGGGCTGCCAAGCGACGGGGCTCTAGCATCAGGATTTTACCGTTTACCAATCCCGCCTCAAGCATCGCCAGTGGCACCACGGTCGTTTTACCCGCGCCAGGGGGGGCCTGCAGAACCGCGCGCCCTTTTCGTCGAAGGGCATCGATCAACGCTGGCAAGGCTTCGTGGATGGGAAGGGTTGGTATCATGGAAAACGGTTATCGGGCAAAGTTGCTGGCGGGTCTAGTAGGGTGCGCATTCATGGCGCACCTAAGTCCATACCCCTTGCCAATCGCCCCCCAAACCATGCAAAACGACCCCTAACGAAAGGCCGTCTGTATGAACACTTCCGACCTCGCACAAAAAGTCCTCGACCGAGATCGCCGCGCATTAAGCCGTGCGATAACGCTGGTTGAATCCAGTCGCGAAGATCACCGCAAGCAAGCGACAGAATTGCTGGATGCTTTGCGCGGTAAATCAGACCAAGCCATCCGCATCGGGTTGTCTGGCACGCCAGGTGTTGGCAAGTCGACCTTCATTGAAAGTTTCGGCATGATGCTGACCGGCCTTGGATTGCGGGTTGCTGTGCTGGCCGTCGACCCAAGTTCGTCGCGCTCTGGCGGGTCGATCCTTGGCGACAAAACACGGATGGATCGTCTGTCGCGGGATAAGAACGCCTTTATCCGCCCGAGCCCCAGTCGATCCCATTTGGGCGGCGTCGCCCGCCGATCGCGAGAGGCGATTGAGCTGTGCGAAGCGGCTGGATTTGACGTCGTTTTGATTGAAACTGTGGGCGTCGGCCAATCCGAAACCGTGGTCGCCGAAATGTCGGACCTGTTCATCCTTCTAATGGCCCCCGCCGGAGGTGACGAGCTGCAAGGCGTGAAACGTGGCATCATGGAAATGGCCGATATCATCTTGGTCAACAAAGCCGACGGCGATCTAAAGCCCGCAGCCACACGCACTTGCGCCGACTATGCCGGCGCGCTGCGCCTGCTGCGCAAGCGCCCACAGGATCCAGAGGGATTCCCAAAGGCGATGGCTGTCTCGGCGTTAGAAGAAAACGGCCTGCAGACCGCGTGGGATGAAATGACCGAACTGTCGAAATGGCGTAAAGACAACGGCTTTTTCACCGAACGTCGGGCTGAGCAACAACGCTACTGGTTCGAAGAAGAAGTCCGTCAGGCGCTTTTAGCACAGTTGCAGCAAGGCGAAGCCAAGGCCGTGATGTCGGCGCTTGGGGATCGCGTGGCGACTGGTAGGTTGAGCGTTTCCAAGGCAGCGGAAGAGATGTTGGCCGCGCTGAAGGCATAGGGCGCATTGAATGCGCACCCTACGGTAAACCTTACCAATTTGAAAAAAATGCCTGCGACGGGCTGACACACCCAAAATCTTCCGCTATAGAGTTGGCAGCTCATAACTAAGAGGTGTGGCTTGATGCGAAATCGGATTCTAAAATACGTCGGTTAAAACCGCGGTCCGAACCTGGGCTGCCTGATTAGCCCGACGCCAAGTCTTTCCCCCACTATTAAATTTCCGCCTGAAAAGGGCTTTGTTATGTTCCGCTTTTTTGAAAACCTTATCGACCCGTTCCAAAAGTTTCGCGAGGAAACGCCTCCGGCGAAACTGTGGCCTTATGTGAAATCGCACTACGGACCCTACTATAAATGGATGGTCTGGATGGCGCTGATCGGTGCCACGGTCGCGTTTATTGAAACAGGTTTGATTTTCTATACCGGTCGCGTGATTGACCTGATGGAGATCACCGGCCCAGAAAGCTTCTGGTCCAAAAACGGGCTTGAGCTGCTGATAGCGACGTTGTTCGTTCTGCTTTTGCGGCCAACGATTATTGGCATCAGCCATTTGTTCATGGAGCAGACGTTGGTGTCGAACCTGCATGATCAGGTCCGCTACCGTGCCCACAAGCACATGCTTGGACAATCTTCGAACTTCTTTCAGAACGACTTTGCTGGGCGGCTGTCGAACCGTGTGATGCAGATGGGTCAAGCGGTCGAGGACGGCACCTACATGGTGTTTGAGGCAATCTGGTACGCTATAGCTTATGTAATCGGGGCGATGATCATTCTCAGTCAAACCGACTGGCGATTGACGGTGCCGTTGATGATTTGGGTGGTTTTATACGCACTCTACACGATCAACATGGCTGTGCGTGTATCCAAAGCCTCAGAGAAGTGGTCAGACGCTCGGTCTTTGCTGACCGGTCGGATCGTTGACGCTTATGCCAATATTGAAACGGTCAAACTGTTTTCGGCAGGCGAGCGAGAGGAAAGCTATGTTCTGAACGCCCTCAAACGTCACCGGTTCCGTTTGCAACGGTTCCTGCGACTGATGACCGAAATGTCGTTCCTGCTGAATATCCTCAATGGCATTCTGATCACCGGCATGCTTGGGCCGGCTATTTGGCTCTGGACCCAAGGGATCGTGACTGCGGGCGAGGTTGCTGCGGCGTCTGCCTTAACGATCCGCCTGAACGGTATGTCGGGGTGGATTATGTGGGTGACCATCCGTCTTTTCGAGCATGCTGGCGTGATCAAAGAGGGTCTGCGTTCTATTGCCGTGCCTCATGAAGTTACAGATATCGAGGGCGCTAAGTCTCTGGATTTTGACAAGGGCGAGATTGAGTTTCGCGCTGTGACCCATCACTACGGCAAGGGCTATGGCGGCCTTGACCATGTCGATCTGAAAATCGCACCGGGCCAGAAGGTCGGTCTTGTCGGACGGTCAGGCGCTGGCAAATCCAGCCTTGTTAATCTGTTGCTGCGGTTTCGTGACGCCGAGCAGGGTCAAATCCTGATCGACGGTCAGGATGTGGCCAAGGTCACGCAGGATAGCCTGCGCTCACAGATCGGAATGGTGTCTCAGGACAACTCGCTACTGCATCGTTCAGTGCGGGCGAACATCTTGTTTGGCAAACCCGGCGCGACCGAAGCGGACATGATCGCGGCGACCGAACGGGCCGAGGCGAACACCTTTGTTGGTGATCTTGAAGACCCGAAAGGGCGCACCGGCTACGACGCCCACGTTGGCGAACGGGGTGTGAAACTGTCGGGCGGGCAACGTCAGCGGATTGCCCTTGCACGGGTGGTTTTGAAAGACGCACCGATCCTTGTTCTGGACGAAGCGACCTCGGCGCTTGATAGCGAAGTTGAGGCTGCGATCCTTGATACGCTTTATGGGGTGATGGAGGGTAAAACCGTCATCGCCATTGCTCACCGTCTGTCGACGATTGCGCGGATGGACCGGATTGTTGTGATGGATCAAGGCAAAGTCGTCGAAGATGGCAGCCATGACGAGTTGCTGACCAAGGGCGGGATATACTCGGAACTTTGGTCGATGCAGTCGGGCGGGTTCTTGGGCTAGCGGGAAGGACGAATGACTGAGTTCAATCAAAATCCTAGCCTGATCGGGGAAAACCTTCGGCTTGACCCGATAAAAGAAGCTGATCGCGAGGGTCTGTTTACGCAGGCCAGCGATCCAGAGGTCTGGGCACAACATCCGTCAAACGACCGCTATCAGCGTGGGGTATTCGATCCCTATTTTGACTTCCTTCTTGCTGCGGGTGGCACTTTGGTCGCGCGGGAAAAAGTAACGGGCGGGATCATCGGTTGCTCTCGTTTTTATGACGTCCCCGAGCATCCGGGTGAATGGGGAATAGGGTTCACCTTCCTTGGCAAGCCCAATTGGGGCGGTGTTTGGAACCGCGAAATGAAACATTTGATGGTGCAGCACATTCTGGCCAGCGAAGATCGGGTTTGGTTCCATATCGGTCACGACAACAAGCGGTCGCAAATCGCTACGACCCGATTGGGCGCACAGTTTTCCTATGACGGAACGCTGACCGTCAGCGGGCGTGCCAACGATATGAAATGCTACACGATGACGGCTCAGGACTGGCTGGCCGCGACGGGTTTGGCGCTTTAAGCGCACGGAGGTCATACACCTCTTTAACCCTTACCGCGCATCTTGCCCATGCGCGCAGATCGTGGATCGAACGGGAAGTAGGATAGCGAAAGCTAGGATTCCGAGACCCCGGCCAGACCACCTCAGAATTCGATTGGTGGAGGGGAACATCACCCCTCTTGGCAGAGTAAACACGACCAATTGGCGGGCCCGCCACCCTTTACGATCAATAGAAATGTTCCCTGCCAGAGATGCTCTGTGCAGGGCGTTTCTGCTGGCCTAGCCCTTTTCAGGGATGATCTGCTGCAAGATGCCGGCCGAGACCAAATAAAGCGACGTGGCCACAAGGCCCCAATGCGCCCAGCTTTGCGGGTCAAAGTCGACCCACGCTGCCCAACCTGCAAACAACACCCACGCCAAAGAAATCGGCAGGGAAATTACACGCCAGCGCTTGGTTCGTGATGGGTGAATAAATCGCAGCGGCAGAAACATCGCCACAGCAAGGAAGATCACCAAACCAAGGATCACCCAGAAATTCGGCTCAACGGCGAAGAGCACGATAACAACCATATTCCAGCAACCAGGAAACCCGAGAAAGGATTTATCCGCCGTTTTCATCGTCGCAATTGCGAAATAGAGCGCCGAGGCGAATGTTATGATGATGATCACGATCCAGCCAGTCCAGCCCGGAAGCAGCCCTGATTTGAACAGTGCAAACGCCGGAATGAAGACATAGGTCAGGTAGTCGATGATGAGATCAAGCAAAGCGCCATCAAACAAAGGTGCGTTCTTTTGAACCTCATATTTGCGTGCCAATGGCCCGTCGATCCCGTCGACCGCAAAAGCAACAACAAGCCACAGGAACATCAGGCTCCATTCTTCATCGACCGCAGCCAGCAGAGCCAGCATTGCAAAAACTGCGCCGGTCGCAGTGAGAAAGTGAACCATTAAGGCGCGCATTTGTATCGTCATCCGACCCTCATGACTGAATTCGAATTAAAGAGCAATGAAATCAGGTGCGGGGATGAGTCTTATTATAAACTTCCATTAAACGGGCGTTATCCACAGCCGTGTAGGCTTGGGTTGTCGAAAGCGAAGCATGACCTAGCAATTCCTGTATCGCCCTCAGATCACCACCCGCGCTAAGCAGATGCGTCGCAAAGCTATGGCGCATCGCGTGCGGCGTGGCCGAGGCCGGCAAACCAAGCTGTAAGCGCGTTCGCTCGACTGCTTTTTGGATGGCGCGCGGGTTCAATGCCCCCCCGCGCGCACCTCGAAAAACCGTTGTGTCTGGATCCGTGTGATAAGGGCAAAGCGCAAGATATTCCTCCATCGCCTGCTGTGCGGCAGGCAACACTGGCACCAAGCGTTCTTTGCCACCTTTACCGCTGATCCGCAGAACTTCGCCCAATGGTAAATTTTTACCCAGCAATCCGAGCGCTTCGGATATTCGCAAACCGCAACCATAAAGCAAGGTCAGTACCGCGGCATCGCGCGCAGCAACCCAAGGCTCTTCGGATTGAAACTCGACAGTCGCAAGCATGTCTTTTGCGGCGATTTCGGTCAGCGGGCGGGGCAGCTTGTTTTGAAACTTCGGTGCGCGGGTCGATAAAACCGATGTCGGCTCAAACCCTTCGCGAGATGCAAGCCAGCGATAGAACGTCTTAACGGCGGACAACCCCCGCGCCAATGATCTGGCTGAAGTCCCGCGCCCGCGCTCACTTGCCATCCAAGAGCGCATGTCTGACACTGTGATCTTTGCCAACGGCTTTAGGCCCTGAGGCTCGCCCTTGTGCAACGTCATGAAACTGACAAACCCGAGAACGTCTGCTTGGTAAGCTTTTAGCGTATTGTCCGATGCCCCCTTCAGCGCTTTTTCAGAGGCAAGCCAATCTTGCATCCGATCCAGCGCGGCAGGGGAAATCAGGCTCATGACAGCCAGCGGCGCATCAATCGTTCAAACACCGCCGCATAGAACCCCAGAAGGTCTGTACCTTGCTGCGGGTTGAATTGGTGGGGGTCTTCCGATCCCATCACCAACACTCCGGGCAATCGGCCTTCGCCGAGGTTTAGCTTGATGCAAGCTTCGGAACGGATGTGATCTGCAGCATTGCCGTAGACACTTTCCGCGCCAGCACTGATTTGGCGAAGTGTGACCTGCCGGATCGTCGTATTGCGACCACGCGACAGGAACTCGTCTACAAATCCCGGTTCAGCCGTACTGAGAACGTCGCCCATCTGCTGTATCGCAGGACTGGTCTCGGATTGGGCGGTTTCAAGAACCAAGCGCATAGCGTCGACCCGAAGGATATCTGCGACCTCGGTGCCAAGATCGGATAAAAACGTCTCAAAATCGGTCGGATCCAGCAGCCGCAAAATGGCGCGGTGGATCTGATTGGTGCCAGCCAGATTTTCATAGGCGGCGGCGATCACGCTTCGATGGGTGCTTTCTAGCTTGCCCAAACGCGCTTCAAGTCGATTCATGGCGATGCCACGAAGGTCGACGATGTTTTCGCCCATGACCTTTTCATTCGCGCGCACAAGCGCGGTCATGACGTCATGATCATCTAAAATAGTATTGGGCTCCGCGAGAATTTTCTCACGTAGCACCTCTTCGAGCTCTGCGGTGCTGCTCATAACCTGCCTCGGTTTTATGTTTTTGTTTTTTTTGCCTTATAACACGCAGAAGACAGAATTTCGCAAACGTTTTTCGCAGGTACGCGCAAAAAGCGCATCGCGACCTAGGCGATCAACCGGCATGCTATCGCATTTGGTTAAACGATTTTGATGCCAGCGCTTTTGATATCGGCTAGGAAAACCTCAAGACCTTTGTCGGTTAGCGGGTGGGTCACCATCGCTTTGATCACAGCAGGTGGGGCGGTGATCACGTCCGCACCGATGCGGGCGCAGTCAACGATATGATTGGCTGTGCGGATTGAAGCCGCAAGAATTTGAGTCTCGAAGCCGTAGTTGTCGTAAATGGTGCGGATGTCTTGGATCAACTCCATCCCATCAAGGTTGATATCGTCAAGCCTGCCTATGAACGGAGAAATAAACGTCGCGCCAGCCTTGGCTGCCAGCAACGCTTGGTTGGCCGAAAAGCATAGGGTGACGTTGACCATGTGGCCTTCAGCCGACAATACTTTGCAAGCTTTCAACCCGTCCCAAGTTAGCGGAACCTTAACAGCGATATTGCCTGCGATCTCGACCAGCTTGCGCCCTTCGGCGACCATTGTCTCGGCGTCGGTCGCCGTGACTTCGGCTGAAACTGGACCGGAAACGATTGAGCAGATTTCACGCGTCACTTCGAGAATATCACGACCGGATTTCTTGATCAGCGACGGATTGGTTGTCACCCCATCCACCATACCCGTTTCGTTCAGCTCGGCGATGGCCGCAACGTCTGCAGTATCGACAAAAAATTTCATGGCGGGCATCCTCTGGTATGCTTGGCTTTTGCTTGGCGGTTCCTTACCTCAGAAGCACAGGGGCCAAAAGCCCAGACATCGAATGAGAGACATGGATCAGGACTTTTTTGACGAAGGTGCTTTGGTGGCTGTGATGACCACCCAACCGCTTGACCGGACGCTAGACTACAAGGCACCTGAAGGCGGGTGTTTTGTCGGTGCGTTTGTCGAAGTGCCTTTGGGACCCCGTAAAGTTCTGGGCGTGGTATGGGGCGTTGGGAAGGGCGATTTCGATCTATCCAAAATTCGCTCTGTTGTGCGTGTGTTGGACGTGGCCCCTATGCGCGAAGAAATGCGGTTGTTCCTAGAAAAGGCCGCCGCCTATACCCTGACATCGATGCCCGCCATGCTGCGCCTTGCGACCCGCGCGCCCGGATTGGGCGATCCCTTGTCGATGCGCAAAGTCTATCGGCCAGGAGACACATTGCCCGAGCGCATGACAGATGCTCGCAAGCGGGTTTTGGCTGTGTTCGAAGAATACGGCGGTTTGTCATTCACCCTGCGCGAATTGGCCGAGATGGCTGGAACGTCAAGTTCGGTCGTAAAGGGCATGGTCAAACTTGGCGCAGTGGCCGAGGTGGCAACCCCGAGGGACACGCCTTTTCAGCGCTTAGATCCCGAGTGGGGAAGTAAAGAGTTGACCGAGGACCAAACATTGGCGGCTGAACATTTACGTCAGCGCGCGAAAACTGGAGACTACGGAACGACCTTGCTGCGCGGTGTCACGGGATCGGGCAAAACCGAAGTATATCTTGAGGCCGTGGCCGAATGTCTGCGGCAAGGACGTCAGGCGCTTGTGCTGCTGCCCGAGATCGCGTTGACGGCTGAGTTTCTTTCCCGCGTTCAGGCACGTTTTGGTGCTAAGCCTGCCGAGTGGCACTCGGGCGTTACGATGACTGAACGGCGGCGCACGTGGAAAATGGTCGGGCAGGGCGGCGCTCAGATGGTGATTGGAGCGCGGTCGGCGTTGTTTTTGCCCTACCAAGATCTAGGGCTAATCATCGTCGATGAGGAACATGACACCAGCTATAAACAAGAAGACGGTGTTCTTTATAATGCGCGGGACATGGCGGTGCTTCGGGCCTCAATCTGCGGATCGCAGGTGGTGTTGGCGTCAGCAACCCCGAGCCTTGAAAGCTGGGCCAACGCCGAGGCCGGCAAATACGACAAGATAGAACTAACCAGTCGATATGGCGCGGCCGTGATGCCCCGTATGGGCACAATAGACATGCGCGCCGAGGCGTTGCCGTCGTCGCGCTGGGTGTCAGAAGAGTTGAAAAAACGGGTCGAGCGCAGGTTAGAGTTAGGCGAACAATCGCTGCTGTTCATCAACCGTCGCGGCTATGCGCCGATCACAATGTGTCGCGCTTGTGGGCACCAGATCGGCTGCGATCAATGCGACAGCCGCATGGTTGAACACAGATTTCAAAAACGCCTTATCTGCCACCAATGCGGTGAGAGCAAACCAATCCCGACGCAATGCCCATCCTGTGAGGCCGAGGATCGCATGGCCCCCATCGGACCGGGGGTTGAAAGGTTGGCCGAAGAAGCCATGGCGCTGTTTCCCCAAGCGCGCGTCGCTGTGTTGTCGTCAGACCGCTTTGGGTCAGCGCGGGCTTTGAAGGCTGAGATCGAAGCGATCGCTGCAGGAGGTTGCGACATCATTGTCGGTACACAACTGGTGGCGAAGGGGCATAACTTTCCGCTGTTGACGTTAGTCGGTGTAATTGATGCGGACCTTGGGCTGCATGGCTCGGACCTGAGGGCGTCTGAGCGGACGTTTCAATTGATGCGTCAGGTCTCAGGGCGTGCGGGACGATCCGAAACACCGGGCGAAGCCGTGATGCAGACCTATCAACCCGAACACCCTGTGATCCGTGCAATTTTGGCAGGGGATGAGGAAGGTTTTTGGAAGGCCGAAGCAGCACAGCGAGAGGCGGCGGGAATGCCTCCGTTCGGACGATTGGCTGGCATCGTGATCAGCGGATCGGATGCGCATCAGGTGATGGAGCTGGGCATGGCGCTTGCACGGTCTGATGGCGCGGTGCGTTCCGTTGGAGGCCAAGTGTTTGGTCCGGCCCCAGCACCAATAGCCAGGGTGCGCGGGCGGCATCGCGTGCGGTTGTTGGTAAAGGCCGGCAAAGGTGTGGCCTTGCAGCGGGCAATTTCTGAATGGGTTGGGCAATTCCAGCCCAAAGGTGATTTGCGGCTGGCGGTCGATATTGATCCGCAGAGTTTTTACTAAACGGCTTTGTGTCGGAGCGTGGACGCTCCGACCTAGGCGAGAGGGCGCTGCCCTCTCGCGCTCTCCCGAGGTATTTTGGGCAAGATAAAGTATCAGTACAGTGCAAGTCCTGACGGTCGCCAAGGGGGATCTTGGTTTTGAGGTCGGGGCTAAAATGACCAATCGAAAATTAATCGGAATTTAGGGAATTTTTGACTGCCAGAGGATACCCAGTTTGGCGTGGGTATCGTACCTTACCCGCGACAGCGACGAGTCTGCGATCAAATTGATATAGGCCCGTTTCGAAGGGAATGTCGCAAATTCGCTGTTTCTGAACTCAGGAAGCGCGTAAAGGGCAGTATGACCAAGATATTTCCCCTCGAAAATGCGCATGAATTACCTTTTTGGCGCAGGCCGATCACGTTGTTGTTCATGATGGCATTGGCGATGCCGATTGCGTTCAATACGTGGTCTGCGTTGCTGAATAACTTTGTGATCGAGGTCGGCGGCTTTGACGGGTCGGACAATGGTTGGCTGCATACGGTGCGTGAAATCCCAGGGTTTTTGGCTGTCGGCGTGATTGCAATCATCATTTTTATTCGCGAGCAGGTCTTGGGAATGGTGTCGCTGATCCTGTTGGGGGTGGCGACGATGGTGACCGCCTATTTCCCATCTATGGCGGGCATTCTGACCATTACGATGCTCAGCTCAATCGGGTTTCATTATTACGAGACTGTGAACCAATCACTGCAGCTGCAATGGTTGTCCAAGGAAAAAGCACCTCAGATTTTGGGGTGGTTGATGGCGGCAGGGTCGGCCGTCACCTTCGTTGCCTATCTGCTAATCGTGGTTCTTTGGGAGCGTCTCAACCTGACGTATTCGGTCGTTTATATGGTTGGCGGCGGGCTAACGGCTTTAATTGCGCTGTTCTGTCTGTTTGCCTATCCGTCCTTTGAATCTCCTACGCCCCAGATCAAAAAGATGATTTTGCGCAAGCGATACTGGCTCTATTATGCGCTGCAATTCATGGCAGGCGCTCGGCGCCAGATATTCATGGTGTTCGCCGCCTTTATGATGGTCGAGAAATTCGGGTTCGAAGTGCATGAAGTGACGTCGCTTTATCTTATCAATTTGGTGATAAACATCATCGCGGCACCGTTGATCGGTAAGGCCGTCACTATGTGGGGCGAGCGTCGCGCATTGATTTTCGAGTACACCGGTCTGGTGATCGTATTCTTGATGTATGGCGGGCTTTATTGGTTTGGCTGGGGTGTTGTGTTGGCGAGTGCGCTTTACGTCATTGATCACATGTTGTTTGCATTGGCGTTGGCCCTAAAGACCTACTTTCAGAAAATCGCTGATCCAAAAGATATTGCGCCCACAGCGGCGGTGGCTTTTACAATCAACCACATTGCAGCGGTGTTTTTGCCTGCGGGCTTGGGGTACCTCTGGCTTGTGTCGCCTAGCGCAGTGTTTGTGGTGGCTGCCTGTATGGCCGCCGGATCGCTTTTTCTAAGCTTGCTGATCCCGCGTCATCCCGAGAAGGGTAATGAGACCGTCTTTGCGCGCTTGAACTTTCCAGCGGTGGCTTAGTCATGTCCGATCCGGGGGCACGCTTTCTGACCGGATCGACGATGGGGCATGTGGTGCGCATGACCATGACCGGCGCGGCGGGCATATCGTTTGTGTTTCTGGTTGATGCGGCGAACCTGTTTTGGATTTCACAGCTAGGCGAGCCACGTTTGGTGGCCGCCATCGGTTTTGCCTTTGCGATCCAGTTTCTGTCGGTCTCAAGCGGCGTCGGCTTAATGATTGCTGCGACGGCTTTGATCTCGCGAAAGATCGGGTCTGGCGATCCCCAAGGTGCACGACACGAGGCGACGTCCTCGATGATCCTGACGATCCTGATCCAAGCTGTGATCGCGCTGTTGGTTATACTGTTTCGCTGGGACATGCTCGATCTTGTCGGGGCAGAGGGCGAAACCCGAGACCTTGCCGCGCGGTATTTGTTGCTCACGGTGCCGTCGTTGGCGTTGATGGCGATTGGCCTAATCGCCTCGGCGTCTTTGCGGGCGAAGGGGGATGGCAAGCGGGCAATGTTTGTAACGCTCACGTCCGGCATGGTGTCTATGGTGGTTGATCCTGCGTTGATCATTTGGGCTGACCTTGGCTTGGACGGTGCGGCGATCGCGCTAAATATCTCGCGGGTTGTTCTGTCAGGTATGGCGTTGAAGTTCGCAATTGTAACGCATGATCTATTGGCGTGGCCATCGCTGTCCGCGTTGAAGGAAAACGCCCGACCGTTCTTGAAGATTGCCATGCCAGCCATGATTGCCCAATTAAGCACCCCGTTTGGCAGTTACCTGCTTACGGGTGTCATGGCGCAGTTTGGGGACTCTGCAGTTGCTGCATGGGCCGTCGCGAACCGTCTTTACGTCATGGCCTTTGGCGGTATTTTTGCGCTCAGCGGGGCCATTGGTGGCATTTTTGGTCAAAATTTTGGTGCAGGTTTGCACCAACGTCTTTGGACAACCTATCGCGACGCGCTTATTTTCTGCGCGGTCTACGCCCTAAGCGTTTGGGTTCTGTTGGTCATTGCAACACCGCTGATAATCGACAGCTTTGGTCTGTCCGGTACAGCGGCACAGGTATTGCGGGCGTTCACCATCACCACCGGCGCGGCGCAGGCTATCATGGGAATGGTCTATGTGACCAACGCTGCCTTTAATACGCTTGGACGGCCCGGACGGTCTATGGTGGTGAATTGGAGCCGCGATGGTTTGCTGATGTTGCCCGCTGCATATTGGGCTGCAAATATATGGGGTGCCCCAGGTGTTCTTTATGGGCAGGCCATGGCGGGGTCGCTGGTCGGGGTGTTGGCGGCCGTTTGGGCCGGAATGTTCGTTCTTAAGGTTGCCAAAGGCGGCGAGGCAGCGCTTGACGTGGACCCACGGCGGGGATACCGCGATCTGAATAGATTTCGGAGACGTTAAATGCCAACTTTTACTGCCCTGACGACCCTTCCCGGAAAAGACCCAGCAGAAGCCCTGAGCGCAGCGATGGAACGTCTCATTCCTGAACCGACCGGCGTTGGCGTGTTCGAACTTGAAGATGACAGCGGTCTTTGGGAAATCGGCGGCTATTTCACCGAAGCACCGGATCAAGCTGGTCTGGCCTTGCTAGCCACGATGCATGGCGCGAGACCGTTCGCCGTGTCCGAATTGCCCGATACCGACTGGGTCGCCAAAGTGAAACGAGTACTTGCACCGGTCGCGGCTGGTCGCTTCTTCGTTTATGGCAGTCACGACGCTGACAAAATCCCTGAAGGATCCGAGCCCCTTCTAATCGAAGCGGCAATGGCGTTTGGCACTGGGCACCACGGAACGACGCTTGGATGCTTGCGCGCGTTGGATCATTTGGCCAACAATGGCTTTGTCGGCAAAAAAGTTGTCGATGTGGGTTGCGGTACGGCTGTTCTTGCGATGGGCGCGGCACGCATTTGGCCGGACGACGTTATGGCAAGCGACATTGACGAGGTTGCGGTGGACGTCGCTGTGGCCAACGTCAAGGCAAACGACCTGATCGGTCGCGTGCACTGTCTTGAAGCAACTGGTTTTGATCACGAAGACCTAAAAGCTGCCGGACCGTTCGATTTGGTGTTCGCGAACATCCTAAAAGGCCCGCTTATCGACCTTGCGCCTGATATGGCGGCGAATCTTCAAGACCAGGGTTATGCGATTCTGTCAGGGATTCTGGTCCATCAAGCAGAAGACGTTATTGACGCTTATGCACGATCTGGCATCAATCTATACCGACGGGATGACATTGGTGACTGGGCGACGCTAATCCTCCAACGTGTTGCCTGATTTTCGGCACTTTTCGCCCTGATTTTGCCTTAGTGCCTTGCTTTTGCCGCATTTCGGCTGCATCAAGGTCTCAGTTGGTGGGGGCCAACTGTGTAAGGTCTGTAATGTTAAAAGTGGCTCCTAAATCTGCCCAAAATCCGCTGAGGAAATCTGGTGCGCAAGCATTCACGATGCAGCGCGATCAACGGGCAGGCAGCATTACTCTCCCCGGCATCCGTCCACGTGAAATCTTTTCTTTTCACTTTCTCACGTTGGCAATTGTTGTGTTTTTTCTGGTAAAAGTTGTTTTGCTTTCGGTCTACGGAACCGAAAGTTATGCCGGTCGGGTAGAAATGTTTATGAATGGCACAAGCGTGGAACAAATCGGCGGGCGTCTGCTTGATATCGATCCAATAACCGCTGTGCTGAGCAATGTGTTATCAGTGTTTTTCTAACGAGTTAAATACGCACCGTTGAACAAAAAAGCCGGTACCTACTTTCGATAGGTACCGGCTTTATTTTTAGTTAGTAGCGGCTCAATCAGTGTGTTGATTGGCGCGCAATTCCGTCGATGTCGCCACGAACGAGCCCGATATCTTCAAGCTCACGGTTGGTGAGGCTATTCAGAGTTTTGCGTGTTACGCGCTCATCGTTCCAAGCAACGAATGAGGCAATCGCCATAGACAGGACGTTGAAGCTCAGGCCACTTTTCGCAGCTGTGAGGGTGTTCGCGCGGTAGATATCAAATGCAGCCATTTGCTTAATCCTTTCTGGATTGTGTTGAATTTCTAAAACGCATGTACGCCCGGCATATAGGACTTACAAATGCCAAAAAATCATTCCTCGTATGCGTTTTTTGCATAGGTCGAAAACAGACTAAAAAGGTCGAAAACGACCTTTTTTATAAGGCCGAAACGGCCGTTGAAATGTGGCGAAAATCTGGCAATTCGAATGAAAAGCGTCGCATTCAGATTGCGCGGGTTCAAAAGCGACTAAAATTGTTCCACTTGGCAAATGTTCTCGTTTCGTGCTACCCAAAAAGAAAACAATAACGGGCGAGTGATATGCGGGTATTGGGAATTGATCCCGGACTGCGAAATATGGGCTGGGGCGTCGTAGATTTCGACGGTTCCCGAATCAGTCACGTTGCAAATGGCGTCTGTCACAGTACTGGAAAAGACTTGGCTGAGCGGTTGCTGATGCTTCACCAGCAGCTGACGGATGTGTTTTTGACCCATCAACCGGATCAGGCAGCCGTTGAGCATACTTTCGTTAACAAAGATGGCGCTGGGACGCTGAAGCTTGGTCAGGCGCGCGGGATCGCGATGCTGGTGCCAGCGCAATACGGTGTGCCGGTCGGCGAATATGCCCCCAATCAGGTGAAGAAAACTGTTGTTGGTGTCGGGCATGCCGACAAGGGCCAAATTCAGCATATGGTAAAGATGCAGTTGCCGGGCACAAAGTTGAACGGTGCGGATGCTGCGGATGCTTTGGCGATAGCACTTTGTCACGGCCATTTTGCGCGTTCGAATTCTGTCCTCAAACGGGTAAAGGTAGGCGTATGATCGGCAAACTTTCAGGACGTATCGACTATCGCGGCGACGACCACGTTTTGCTGGATGTGCGCGGGGTCGGTTTTCTGGTCTATTGTTCCGAGCGAACGTTAATGTCACTGCCAGCTGCGGGTGAGGCTGTTGCGCTTTATACCGAACTTTTGGTGCGCGAGGACTTATTGCAACTGTTTGGCTTTACCTCGTTGGTCGAAAAAGAATGGCACCGTCTGTTGATGTCCGTACAGGGTGTTGGCGCAAAGGCGTCAATGGCGATCCTCGGGACGTTGGGGCCGGATGGTGTCAGCCGCGCGATTGCATTGGGCGACTGGAACGCGGTCAAGGCAGCTAAGGGGATCGGCCCCAAAACGGCCCAGCGGGTCGTGAACGAACTAAAAGACAAGGCGCCCAAGGTCATGGCAATGTCGTCCGGTGCAGCGCCCGAGCCTGTGGACGTGCCCGACGCCGAGGTGATCGAAACCCCGACTCCGGCCGCAAGGCCAAGTGCATCTGTAACGAATGCATCAGCCCAGGCCGAGGCTTTGTCGGCGCTCGGCAACCTCGGTTACGGTCCAGGCGATGCGGCGGCGGCCGTTATGCAAGCGTTGGGCGATCAACCCGAGCTTGAAACCGGCGGATTGATCCGTGAAGCGCTAAAGCTGCTGGCTCCAAAAGGGTGATGAGCGATGCATGAACCTGATCCAACCCTGCGCCCCGATCCTTTGCCTGAGGATGTAGATCGCGCATTACGACCCCAGAAGCTGGATGATTTCATCGGGCAGGCCGAAAGTCGCGCCAATCTAAAGATCTTTATCCAATCGGCTCGTCAACGCGGTGAGGCGATGGATCACACGTTGTTCTACGGCCCACCCGGTTTGGGTAAAACGACGCTGGCCCAAATCATGAGCCGAGAGTTGGGCGTGAACTTTCGCATGACCTCTGGGCCGGTTTTGGCCAAAGCGGGCGACTTGGCTGCGATCCTGACCAATCTTGAAGAACGCGATGTGTTGTTCATTGACGAAATTCACCGACTCAATCCCGTCGTGGAAGAAATTCTCTATCCAGCGATGGAGGATTTTGAACTGGATCTCGTGATCGGTGAAGGCCCTGCCGCGCGCACCGTGCGGATCGAATTGCAGCCCTTTACGCTTGTTGGCGCGACAACACGTTTGGGATTGCTGACGACGCCTTTAAGGGATCGTTTCGGCATTCCGACGCGTCTTCAGTTTTATACCGAGGACGAGCTGCATCAGATCGTTAGCCGAAATGCTCATAAACTGGGCGCGCCCGCTGACGAAGGCGGCGCGCGCGAGATTGCGCGCAGATCGCGTGGGACGCCCAGAATTGCTGGGCGACTGCTGCGGCGCGTGGTGGATTTTGCGGTGGTCGAAGGCGACGGCAGGGTGACGAAAGCACTGGCCGACAATGCGTTGACACGGCTTGGGGTCGATCACCTTGGGCTAGATGGCGCTGACCGGCGTTACCTCAAACTGATCGCCGAAAACTACGCAGGCGGACCGGTCGGGATCGAAACCATTGCAGCGGCCCTAAGCGAAAGCCGCGATGCGCTGGAAGAGGTTATCGAGCCGTTCCTTTTGCAACAGGGGCTGATTCAACGAACGCCTCGTGGTAGGATGTTGGCACAAAAAGGCTGGACCCATCTTGGAATGGCGGCCCCCAAAGCGCCCGGTCAGAGTGAAATGTTCCCAGGATAGGCGAGACGTTCATGCGCCATTTATTTATCGGATTGGCATTGACGGCGACATCCGTGGCTGCTGACGTTGATCTTGATGCGTTCAATTATGTTCAAGAGGTCGTTCTGGAAGATGGGCGCCGCTTGACGACTGGTCAAGGTGACTATGCAACTGAATTGATGCTCGACGGCGAAGTGCTGATCGAGGAAATGCAGATCGAATTGGTAGACGCGGGCGCGGCAGGTATCCTTGTTGAGATTGCAAATGGCGGGAACGCTTGCCCTTATAGTTTTCGATTAATCAACCGCGTGACAGGGCAGTTCCGCACAATTGAACCCGATAGTGAGCGACCTGAAGTTTTTGCTGAATGCGAGGCTTTGATGTCGGTTGTTCCGGATGCAAACCTTATTTTGACTTGGCGCTACGACACGCGCAGCTACGCGAAATCCTACGTATGGAACGGCTACGCGATGTCTGTTGGCGAGATCGCGATTCCCCGCGATGAAGTGCCCGAGCCCGAGGGTGGTGAAATGGTGGCCCGCTGGGACGGGGCTGACCCGTTTGAGATGCTAAAAGACCCTGTTGAGCAGAACCGGCTGCTACGGGTGATCTCGGAAGAAGATTTTGAACGACTAAGTTGGTTCATGAGTTTTCGCAGTCCGGCAAAAATCCGTGATGGGTTTCTGGTTGCTGATGGGTGTATAAAATATCTGTGCGATGCGCAAAATGCGGTGGTCGCGATCAGAGTTTCGGACGGCCAACCCTTTGTTCGGATATACGATGAAGGTGACGTGACACTCGGCTTGGTTGAAGGTGAAGACATGCCGCCTGCGCTTGTTCAGCATGCATTGCGCGCTCCGTGATTTCGGGATTGAGTATTTTTTACAAAGCTAAAGCAGCATTGAGTTTTTTAAGGCGCTGAGTCAGAAGGGACCAAGTGCAGGAGAGACCATGACGCCTCAGGATATTGAAACCTATTTCACCCAACCCGACGGAAAATACGCTTTTGCGCGGTGGGGACGGCCCATTGCGCCGATTGTTTTTGGCGTCGAGGATAAGTCGCTTGAGGTTGTGAAGGGCGCTTTGCAGGCTGTTGTACAGTTAGCAGGGCATCAATTGGTAGAAACAGACCCAGAGTTCGGGTCGAATATGATGTTCTTCTTTTTCAGTGAATGGGACGAACTTTTGGATGTGCCTGATCTGGACAAAATGATCCCCGAAATGGCGCTGCTCGTCAGCAAGCTAAAGTCCGGTGGTGCAAACCAATACCGTCTATTCCGCTTTGATGATGCGGGGGCGATTAAGGCTGCTTTTGTGTTTTTGAAGATGGACGACGCCTTGGCGGATATTCCAGCAGAGGTTCTGGCATTGCAACAAATCGTGCAAGTGATGTTGCTTTGGGGCAAGGATGCATTTCGCGAACAGTCGCCCTTGGGTCGCACTGAAAGCGGCAAGACGATCCTTCGACCGGATGTCGCAGGCATAATTAATGCCGCCTACGATCCGGTGATGCCTGCGGTCGCAAATGACACAAGCCATGCGCTGCGCTTGTTTGCCCGCTTGGAGACAGCGAAATGAGCCATAAGTTTCCTGTTCATGTGTATTACGAAGACACCGATCTGGCTGGGATCGTCTATTATGCCAATTACCTCAAGTTCATTGAACGCGCGCGAACCGAGTGGGTTCGGGGCATGGGCATCGACCAGACAGCCTTGAAACAAGACGAAGGCATCGTGTTTGCCGTGCGTCGGGTTGAGGCGGACTATCTGAATTCTGCGGTGTTTGACGATGAACTGGTTGTTGAAACCTCGACCGTTCAAGTCACCGGTGCGCGGATCGTTCTGCAACAGGACGTCACGCGCGATAGTGAGGTCGTCTTTACCTCTCAGGTGACGCTTGTGGCGCTGTCTGACACAGGTCAACCCGTGCGATTGCCTGCAAACCTGCGGCTAATGTTGCATTGATCCGCCGCTTAGGGCGTTGTTATCCTATATCTGTTGGCGTTGCCGCCGATTTCAGCTAGCTTGCGCGGAAAAGAACCGCATTTGCGGAAAGCAGAAAGAACAGGCTGATGGAAACGGAAACCCTTGCCCTAGCGCAGGAGATTGATTTCTCCATGTGGGCGCTATTTGCGCGCGCGACATTGACTGTAAAACTTGTGGTGTTGTTGCTGATCGTCTCGTCGTTTTGGTCGTGGTCGATCATCATTCAGAAGTCGATGAATTTTCAGGGAGCCCGGCGCGAGGCGGCAAAGTTTGATCGTGCTTTTTGGTCAGGCGAGCCGCTTGAAGATTTGTTTGAAAGTGTAGGCAATAAGCCAGAAGGACGACCCGAGAAAATCTTTGCGGCTGGCATGATTGAGTGGAAGCGAAGTCACAAAACTGACGGCGCTTTGATTGCGGGGGCGCATTCGCGGATTGATCGCTCGATGGATGTAGCCATCGCGAAAGAGGCCGACAAGCTGCAAAAGGGCCTGACAGTGCTTGCCACTATCGGGTCAGCAGCGCCATTCGTCGGGTTATTCGGCACGGTTTGGGGCATCATGAACGCCTTCGTTGAAATTGCAGCGCAACAGAATACCAATCTTGCAGTCGTTGCGCCCGGCATTGCCGAGGCTTTGATGGCGACGGCCTTGGGTCTACTGGCGGCCATTCCAGCGGTGATTTTCTACAACAAACTGAGCGCTGATAGCGACCGGATCGTTGGCGGCTATGAGGCCTTCGCGGACGAGTTTTCGACTCTTCTCAGCCGTCAGTTGGACGCCTAAGCGATGGGTGCGGGTGTGATGGACAGTAGTGGCGGCAAAAACAGCCGTCGACGCAGGCGTCGCAGATCACGGCCTATGGCCGAAATCAACGTCACGCCTTTTGTCGACGTAATGCTGGTGTTGCTGATTATCTTCATGGTCGCGGCGCCGTTGTTGACGGTGGGCGTTCCGGTTGAGTTACCGAAAACGGCCGCAAAAGCTTTGGCAACGGATCAAGAGGAGCCTTTGACAGTGACGATCACTGCAGACGGTCTCGTGATGATCCAAAAAACCGAAACTGATCGGAATGAGTTGATCGCCAAGCTGCGCGCAATTGCGACCGAACGCGCCAGCACGAAGGTTTATTTGCGGGCTGACGGGTCTGTACCATATGAGCAGGTGGTTAAGGTGATGGGTGCGCTGAATGCGGGTGGTTTTGATGATATCGGCCTTGTGACAGATATCGGAGGCCCCGCGCTCGACGGGTCTGACGGCTAGGCGACCGCGGTGACAGCGGGCACGTATATCTCGGGCGCGGTCCATATCGGACTGATCGGCTGGCTTTTGGTGGGGGACGTGTTTCGTTCGGACGCACCCGAACCAGAGGTGACGGATGTGTCTGTAATAAGTGCAACGGAGTTTGATGCGATGTTTGCATCCTCAGCAGCGCCTGAGATTGATATTAATCTGGCACAAATGCCAGCGCCTCCGGCCGAGGATGTTTTGGATCAGCCAATCCAGTTGTCGCAGGACGTTGCGCCAGAACTAACGGATATAGCAGACCCAGACTTGCCGCAGGAACAAGAGACCATGCCGGATGTGACCGGCTTGCAGGTTTTGCCGGATGCCGAGGTTTCGTTGGATGTTCCGACAATGGCGATGCCGTCGTTTGATGCAGGTCCGGATATCAAGATCGACAACAATCCCGAGAGCAAACCTCGTGACGCACCGCGCGTTGCTCCGGTACCGTTTTTGCGCCCTGATCAGGATGTGGCTGTCGACAATGCGGTCACGCAAGCCGCTGCGGAAGTTGAAGCGCCAGAGGTCGTGGTTGAGGAATCCCAAGACGCCGCACCAGAAGAGGCCACGACTGAGATTGTGACCGAGGCCGAAAAGCCAGCCGGCGCACCGACTTCGGTGCCCGTACCAAAGCTACGACCGCAGCCAAAGGTTGACGTGGCCGCGCCGGAACCATCGCCAGAAACGCCCAAGCCAGACACTACATCCTCAGCGTTGGCGGCTGCATTGGCTGAGGCGGAAGCCGTAAACGACGAACCGGCGGCAGCAGAAGAGCCCCAAATCCCGCTAGGGCCACCGATGACTTTGGCCGAACAGGAATCCCTTCGCGTTGCGGTGTCGGGATGCTGGAACACCGGCTCACTTTCTTCGGCGGCGCTGCGGGTGACTGTTGTTGTCGGCGTGCAGATGGCTGAAACTGGCAAGCCCGTTTCAACCACCATTCGACTGGTTTCAAGCACCGGCGGCGACGGCGACGCGATTACACAAGCGTATGAGGCGGCCAGAAGGGCTATTCTCAGATGCGGCGCAAAGGGCTATGACCTTCCACAAGAGAAGTTTGGCCAGTGGCGCGATATTGAAATGACATTTAACCCAGAGAAGATGCGGATCAAATGATGACACGTCTGTTTACACTATTCCTTGCCCTTATCGCGCTGGCCCTGCCGGTCTCGGCGCAGCAAGGCCCGTTACGGATAGAAATCACCGAGGGTGTGATTGAGCCGCTGCCATTCGCAGCGCCAGCATTTGTTCCCGTCAACGCGGATGCCAAAGACGTCGGAGAAGACATTGCATCAGTTGTGGCCGCCGATTTGGTGAGCACTGGTTTGTTCCGCCAAATTCAGTCCACGTCGTTTATCAGCGGGATCACAAGCTTTACGTCTCCGGTGGAATTTGCCGACTGGAAGGCGATCAATGCGCAGGCTTTGATAACCGGCCAGATCAGCACCAACGGCAGCAAGCTTGTGATCCAGTTCCGCGTGTATGACGTGTTCTCGGGGCAAGAGCTTGGCAATGGATTGCAGTTTGCGGGCACGACCGACGGCTGGCGTCGTATGGCGCACAAGGTTGCGGATGCCGTTTACAGTCGGATCACCGGCGAAAGTGGGTATTTCGACAGTCGGATCGTCTTTGTATCCGAGCGCGGCAATAAAGGCGCCCGTCAGAAATCCTTGGCGATCATGGACTATGATGGCGCGAATGTGCAGATGCTGACAGATGACAATGATCTGGTTCTAGCGCCGCGTTTCTCGCCCACAGGGGACCGCGTTCTTTATACAAGCTACGAAACCGGTTTCCCGCGCATCTATTTGCTGGACGTAGGCAGTGCCAGCCGACGCGTGCTGGAAGAACAACCAGGAAGTATCAGCTTTGCGCCTCGGTTTGGGCCGGACGGCAATACGGTGGTCTATTCGCTTGCCACCAACGGCAATACGGATCTTTTCCGCATGGACATCACTGGAACTGGCCGAGTGCGGTTAACCAGCTCGCCTGCGATTGATACGGCCCCTAGTTTTTCGCCGGACGGCAGCCAAATTGTGTTTGAAAGTGACCGCTCAGGAAGCCAGCAGCTTTATATTATGCCAGCCACCGGCGGTCAGGCAAAACGCATCAGTTTTGGCGCTGGGCGGTACGGCACGCCGGTTTGGTCGCCGCGTGGTGACCTCATTGCTTTTACCAAGCAGCATAAGGGCCGTTTTCACATCGGCGTGATGCGCACGGACGGGTCGGAGGAACGCTTGCTGACGGCAAGCTTCCTTGATGAGGGTCCAAGCTGGTCTCCGAACGGCCGTGTGATCATGTTCACCCGTGAAACCCAAGGCGCGACGGGTCAGGCATCGCTCTACTCAGTCGACATTACCGGTCGAAACTTGCAGCGTATTCGTACCCCTTACGGTGCGTCCGATCCCGCGTGGAGTCCGCTTCAGTAGCGGTTGCATTTTCAAAAGCGCCGCAGCGTGATAGAGTGGCGAAAACAGGATAATGAGAGCAGACAGATGAAGTATTTTACAAAAACGGCGCTTATCGCCGGTGCGCTTTTCCTTGCAGCCTGTGATCAGGACTCCCGCTTTGACAACCCGCTTGGCGGTGTTGGAACGGGCGCAGATGATTTCGCCAGCTCGGGGTTGGCCTCGGCTGACAATCCGACGACGCCTGAATATTTCCGTCAGTTTGTTGGCGATAGCGTAACCTTCCTAGTGGATGCCTACACATTGGATGCGGGCGCACGGTCTGCGCTTGGACAGCAAGCTGAATGGCTGATCGACAACCCAGATTACGATGCAATCGTTCAAGGGCATTCGGATGAACGCGGAACACGTGAATACAACCTCGCTCTTGGCGATCGTCGTGCTAACTCGGCGCGCGATTATCTGTTGTCCCTTGGTGTGAACGCAGGTCGCGTAAAAACCGTCAGCTACGGCAAAGAACGCCCCGCGCAGCTTTGCAGCGACGAAAGCTGTTATTCGCAGAACCGCCGTGCTGTGACCGTTTTGGTTGCGGGTCAGTAAGCGTTTAGGACCGGAGTGTTGTTGATGCGATTGTTTGCTGTTTTTGCTGTTGCTGTGTCGCTGGCACTTCCCGTCTCGGCTCAGGATAAGTCTACTTTGACTGATATTCGCTCAGAGCTTTCGCTTCTGTACGTTGAAATTCTGTCGCTCAAGCAGCAGTTGGACCCAACTGGCTTGCGGTTTGGCACGTCGCTCAGCGATAGCACGCTTGAACGTGTGGTTTCTATTGAACAAAGCCTGCAAACTCTGACGGCCCGCACTGAAGAGCTTGAGTTCCAAATCGGACGCGTTGTGGCGGATGCCACCAACCGGATCGGCGATCTCGAGTTTCGTGTCTGTGAAATTGATGCGACCTGCGACATCGGTGAGTTGGGCGAAACCCCAACGATAGGCGGGGGCGATGCGCCTGCGATATCCAGCGGGTTTGGCAATTTAGAGGTACCCGAGGGTGAGCAGTTGGCCGTGTCTGAAAAGAACGACTTTGAAGCTGCAAAAGTCGCCCTAGAGGAAGAGCGCTATCAAGCCGCTGCCGATCTGTTTGAGCAATTTGTTGAAACGTACCCCGGTGGACCTTTGGGCATCCAAGCGCAAATGGGTCGGGGTAAGGCATTAGAGCTTCTTGGTGAACCACGCGAGGCAGCGCGGGCGTATCTGGCGGCGTTTTCGTTGGATAATTCTGGCCCATTGGCACCCGAGGCCTTGTTGCAGCTTGGCAAAATGCTGGCTGCCTTTGGTCAGTTCGACGAGTCCTGCATCATGCTTGGCGAGGTCGGAAGACGCTTCCCGCTGACAGAGCCTGCGATAAATGCAGCATCGACCCTCGTCAGCTTGAACTGCCCGTGACACCTAAACATGACTTGGCTCTCGGCTCGTTCGAGGGGCTGGGTTGTGATGTTTCCGGCAAGCTTGGCCTCGCCGTGTCGGGCGGTGGGGACTCACTCGCTTTGCTGCATTTGGCCGTTGATTGGGCCTCGCAGCAGTCGGCTAAGGTGTTTGTTTACACCGTAGATCACGGGCTAAGGCCAGAAGCCGCCACTGAAGCTGCGTTTGTCGGTGATCTATGCAGGCAGCTTGGCGTGACACACAAAGTTCTAAACTGGACTGGCTGGGACGGGGCAGGGAACTTGCCGCAAGAAGCCCGCCGTGCCCGGTATCGTTTGATTGCCGAAGCCGCAAACGAGGACGGCGTTAAAACGATAGCACTGGGCCACACCCAAGACGATCAGGCCGAGACGTTTCTTATGGCGCTGACGCGGCGTTCGGGGGTGGACGGGCTGGCCGGTATGCCAAGGTGCAAAGCCGACCACGGTGTGAATTGGATCAGACCGCTACTTGATGTGTCACGTTCAACACTTCGGAGCTATCTTACCGAAGCGGATCAAAAATGGATCGAGGATCCAACGAACGAAGACACGGCCTATGAGCGTGTCCGAATGCGCAACGCCAAGGATGAATTGGGTATGCTTGGACTATCAGCGGATGCAATGTCGGCTGTCGCTCAGAACATGCAATCGGTTCAATCAGCTTTGCGAGAGGTCACACAGTCAGCCAAGCGCGATATTTGCACACCAATTTCTGGGGCCGTTCGGCTGAATAGGAAGTTGTTTCTAGCACAGCCCGAGGAAATCAAACGGCGGTTGGTGGTAGATTGTCTTCGGTACGTCGCGCCAAATGCCGCCGCCCCCCGTAGGGAAGCACTTAAACCGTTGCTCATTGATCCAGATGCAAAAGATGCCAGTCTCTCGGGATGCCTCGTTTTGTTCAAGCCCGACGCTATCTGGATTGTACGTGAACCCAACGCAGTCAAAGCTTTGGAATCTGAGGTTGAAGCCCACTGGGATGGAAAATGGCGGGTGAAGGGTCCTTTGAGTGAACACAATTTGGTGATTCGTGCTTTGGGTGAAGAGGGTCTAAAATGCTTTCCAGATTGGCGCGACGCAGGTTTGCCGCGCCCTGCAATGCTGGCGTCGCCCTCAATATGGCAAGGTGAGCGCCTAATTGCTGCCCCATTGGTCGCGCAAAGTGCTGATTGGTCGGCGGAAATGCTTTTTGGCGCGGAAAATTTTTTTCTTGCGCCGTGAGACATTGAACCTTCTGGCTGCATGTCTATTTTAAGTCTATCCCCGCGTAACGAGTGCGGAAAACAAGTTTAGGAGAACTTCCTTGGGTAACGCGAGAAATGTCGCATTTTGGGTCGTCCTGTTTTTACTGGTCCTTGCCCTGTTCAATCTGTTCAACGGCAATGGGTCTACAGTATCCAGTCAACAGGTTAGCTATTCCCAGTTCGTAGAAAATGTTGAAAGCGGCAATGTGGCTGCTGTGACGCTTGATGGTGAAAGCGTACGCTTTCAATCATCCAGCGGCGGCGATTTTCAGACGATAAAACCAAATGACGCAGAAATCAGCGCTATGCTAATTGCAGCTGACGTCCCGTTCACGGTTGAAAGCCAAGAGACCTCGGGTCTTCAAGCGTTCCTGCTTTCGCTTCTGCCCTTCCTGTTGTTGGTCGGTGTGTGGATCTATTTCATGAACCGTATGCAAGGTGGCGGCAAAGGTGGGGCAATGGGCTTTGGAAAATCCAAAGCTAAGATGCTAACCGAGAAATCCGGCCGGGTGACGTTCGAAGACGTGGCCGGCATCGATGAGGCAAAAGAAGAGCTTGAGGAAATCGTTGAGTTCCTTCGCAACCCTCAGAAATTCTCGCGCCTTGGCGGTAAAATTCCTAAGGGCGCGCTGCTTGTGGGCCCTCCGGGTACTGGTAAAACACTTCTAGCCCGCGCCATTGCAGGTGAGGCTGGTGTGCCATTCTTTACCATTTCAGGTTCTGACTTCGTTGAAATGTTCGTTGGCGTTGGCGCAAGCCGTGTTCGCGACATGTTTGAACAGGCCAAGAAAAACGCGCCTTGTATCGTATTCATCGACGAAATTGACGCCGTAGGTCGGCATCGTGGTGCCGGTTATGGCGGCGGTAATGATGAGCGTGAACAAACACTCAACCAATTGCTTGTCGAAATGGACGGCTTTGAGTCAAACGAAGGTGTGATCATCATCGCGGCGACAAACCGTAAAGATGTTCTCGACCCTGCTTTGCTGCGCCCTGGTCGTTTTGACCGTCAGGTGACTGTTGGCAACCCCGACATCAAGGGCCGTGAAAAGATCCTCGGCGTACATGCGCGTAAGACTCCACTGGGCCCCGACGTTGATCTGCGGATCATTGCACGGGGTACCCCTGGTTTCTCGGGTGCTGATCTGGCGAACCTTGTGAACGAGGCGGCTTTGACGGCTGCGCGTGTTGGTCGTCGGTTTGTAACGATGGAGGACTTTGAATCCGCCAAAGACAAAGTCATGATGGGTCCAGAGCGCCGTTCGATGGTGATGACACCTGAGCAAAAAGAAATGACCGCCTATCACGAAGCTGGTCACGCTTTGGTCGGTACTAAACTGCCGAAGTGCGATCCGGTTTACAAAGCCACGATCATTCCTCGTGGTGGTGCATTGGGCATGGTGATGAGCCTGCCTGAGATTGACCGTCTCAATATGTTCAAGGATGAATGTCACCAACGCCTAGCCATGACTATGGCTGGTAAAGCGGCTGAAATCCTTAAGTATGGCGAAGACTCGGTTTCCAACGGTCCTGCAGGTGACATTCAGCAGGCGTCAGGTTTGGCGCGTGCGATGGTTCTGCAATGGGGCATGTCGGACAAAGTCGGCAACATCGACTACTCCGAAGCGGCCCAAGGTTACCAAGGCGCAACGGCCGGTTTCTCGGTCTCTGCAAACACCAAAGAATTGGTCGAGCAAGAAGTGCAGAAGTTCATTCAAGACGGTTATGAGTTAGCGCGCAAAATCATCTCGGAAAACGAGGAAGAGTTTGAGCGTCTGGCCCAAGGTCTGCTTGAGTATGAAACTCTGACCGGTGAAGAAATTGCCCGTGTTATGCGTGGCGAGCCACCGCATGTTGATCCTGATGACGACGGCGGAAGTGCCGAAGCGTCGGATAAACCAAGCGTTATGGCCATTCCAAAAACCCGTGCAAAAAAGCCTTCGGGCGGCGGCGGGATGGAGCCTGAAGCATCGGCCTAAGTCAGATGTGAAAGATTAAGTGAACCCGTCAGACCCTCTGGCGGGTTTTCTTTTTGGGTCAAGATGGGTTTGATAGCATTTGAAAGCTACGCCCTGAGAAAAGTTACATATAGGAATCCTACATGCCTGCTCTTGTCCCTACTGACTATTATGCAACGATCACTTGGCTGGGGACCGTTCCAGCAGACAGCGATAGTATCCGCTCAGTGGCGCGTGAAAACCTTGATCTGACTTTCGCCGGAATATCCGGTGAACGCCACGAAGGCATGACCCGCCCATCGTGCAGCCGGGTTCTTTCGCAGCACCCTGAACGTGACACAGAAATTGCCAACGCGCGGCAGGTGTCGGTTATGGCCGCTGAAGAGATTGCGCAGATTGCCGAGACCTGTGGGTTGGACAATCTTGCCCCTGAATTTCTGGGTGCCTCTGTCGTGATTGAGGGTATCGGCGATTTTAGTCACGTGCCGCCTTCGTCGCGGCTTCAGTCTGAGAATGGCACGACGCTGGTGGTCGATATGCAAAACCGCCCGTGCCTCTATCCAGCCCGTGAAATCGAAGCTGATTTACCTGGGCATGGAAAGCCATTCAAAGCCGCTGCAAAGGGCTTGCGCGGTGTAACCGCTTGGGTTGAAAGACCTGGTGGTCTAAGCATCGGCGATCGGTTGCGACTGCATGTTCCCGACCAGCGTTCATGGAATATACCACCCGTTTGATAGAATATTTCGATCAATAAAATATGCGGCGATAGAAGATTTGTTTCCTATCGGAGGCATACTTTAGTACTCACAGACGGTTCCGACAGACTAAATGTCGGAATCCAGCATATCCCTGTGTCGTGTCCAACATAATAAATGTTTTAGATAACATCGACACACTCAAACAGGATTTATGCCATGAGCTATAAGACCGATATCGAGATTGCCCGCGAAGCACAGAAGAAGCCAATCAAAGATATTGGCGACCGTCTGGGCATCCCTTACGAGAACCTGTTGCCGTACGGCCATGACAAAGCAAAGATCGGCCAAGACTTCATCAATTCGGTTCAAGACCGTAAAGATGGCAAACTTATCCTTGTTACCGCGATCAACCCTACCCCTGCTGGCGAAGGCAAGACGACCACGACTGTTGGTCTCGGCGATGGTCTGAACAAAATCGGTAAGAACGCGATGATCTGTATTCGCGAAGCTTCGCTCGGTCCAAACTTCGGCATGAAGGGTGGCGCTGCAGGTGGTGGTTACGCTCAGGTTGTTCCGATGGAGGATATGAACCTTCACTTCACCGGCGATTTCCACGCAATCACGTCTGCACATTCGCTGTTGGCTGCGATGCTCGACAACCACATCTATTGGGGTAACGAGCAAGAAATCGACATCCGCCGCGTTGCACTACGCCGCGTTGTAGACATGAATGACCGCGCGCTGCGCCAAATCACAGCGTCGCTTGGTGGCGTTGCGAACGGTTACCCACGCGAAGCTGGTTTCGACATCACAGTGGCATCTGAAGTTATGGCGATCCTTTGCCTAGCAAAAGATCTGAAGGACCTTGAGAAACGCCTTGGCGACATTATCGTTGCTTATCGTCGTGACAAAACGCCTGTGTTCTGCCGTGACATCAAAGCTGAAGGCGCGATGACTGTTCTATTGAAAGACGCGATGCAGCCAAACCTCGTTCAGACTCTGGAAAACAACCCAGCGTTCGTTCATGGCGGCCCATTCGCGAACATCGCACACGGTTGTAACTCGGTTATCGCAACATCAACCGCTTTAAAGCTGACTGACTATGTTGTGACAGAAGCTGGCTTTGGTGCTGATCTCGGCGCTGAGAAGTTCATGAACATCAAATGCCGTAAGGCTGGCCTTGCGCCATCGGTAGTTGTCTGTGTGGCAACTGTCCGAGCGATGAAAATGAACGGTGGCGTTGCGAAAGCGGACCTCGGACCAGAGAACGTAGAGGCTGTTGAAGCTGGTTGTCCAAACCTTGGGCGCCACATCGAAAACCTCAAGTCGTTCGGCGTGCCAGTTGTTGTTGCGATCAACCACTTCGTCACAGATACGGACGCAGAAGTTCAAGCGATCAAAGACTACGTTGCCGATCACGGTGCAGAAGCGATTGTATCGCAGCACTGGGAATTCGGTTCGAAAGGTTCTGAGGCTCTTGCGATCCGCGTGGCAGAAATTGCAGACGCAGATACAGGTAACTTCGCGCCTATCTATCCTGATGACATGCCTCTGTTTGAGAAAATCGAGACTGTGGCCAAACGGATCTACCGCGCTGACGAAGTTCTGGCTGACAAATCAATCCGCGATCAGCTTAAGTCTTGGGAAGATCAGGGCTATGGCAACTTGCCGGTCTGCATGGCGAAAACTCAGTATTCGTTCTCAACTGACCCATCTCTGCGCGGCGCGCCAACAGGTCACTCGGTTCCAGTTCGCGAAGTACGTCTTAGCGCTGGCGCTGGTTTCGTCGTCGTCGTCTGCGGTCAGATCATGACCATGCCGGGTCTTCCGCGCAAGCCAGCATCCGAGACGATCCATCTGAACGATGATGGCCAAATCGAAGGCTTGTTCTAAAGAAATTTCGAAAGGGCGGGTTTAATATCCGCCCTTTTTGATATAGTTTGCATGCAACGGTATACAATTCAATGATTGAAGGAATATTGATTTGCGAGCGCAAGTAATTGACGGCAAAGCCATCGGCGCAAAAATGCGTGCAGAGATCGCAATCGAGGCCGGTCAATTGGCCGAAGCTGGCTGGCAACCTCATTTGGTTTCTGTGTCAGTTGGCGATGAAGCGGCCTCAGAACTCTATGTACGCAATCAGCAAAAATCTGCAGAAAGTGCGGGCGTGACGTTTGAAGCGCGGTCTTATCCTTCTGAAACATCGCTTGAGCAGTTGATTGGAATTGTTCAAGGTTTGAACGCAGATCCGCGCGTGAACGGTATCATCATCCAGCGCCCTTTGCCTGATCATATACCTGTAAAAGTTTTGCAAAAAGCAGTGCATCCGTTGAAAGACGTTGAGGGCATGCATCCGGCCTCTATCGGTAACATTGTATATAACGACCTCGCTTTAGGTCCATGTACGGCTGTTGCTGCCGTGGAAATCCTTAAAACTCTGCCATTGCCGATGGAGGGTTTGAACGTCACTGTTATCGGTCACTCTGAAATCGTGGGTAAGCCAATTGCGTTTCTTATGATGGGCTTGGGCGCCACAGTGACCGTTTGCCATCACATGACACGTTCGGTTCCAATGCACAGCCGAGCAGCCGACGCCGTGTTTGTGGCTGTCGGCAAGGCGGGCCTAGTTACAGGCGACATGTTGAAGCCGGGTGCGGCTGTGATCGACATTGGTATCAACCGCGTGGACGGAAAAACCGTTGGCGATGTAGATTTTGACAGCTGTTCGGATGTTGCAGGTTGGATTACACCTGTGCCGGGCGGGGTAGGACCTGTGACCGTTGCGACGCTGATGAAGAACGCGGTTCTCGCAACACGAATGCAGATGGACCACTATCGCAAAGCGTTTGCGAAAACGGACGAATGAGGCTGGTTTGAGAATACGGATACAACAACTTGCGTTGGCATTTCTGCTCGTCCTGCCAGGGACGACGCAGGCTGACACTGGTTGGTTTATGCATCCGTTTGGCGAATTGCGCAGCTATCACGGTGACTTTCTGAATGTCTGTTCCGACGAAGGGCAGGGTGCATGTCGGACTGTCAATCACGTGCTGGTGGCCGGTGATAGTTTCTATGGCAAACAACGTTTAGCACTACACCGTTTGGACGATGGCTGGACGCTTGAGCTATGGGACATCGATCTGCCGCTAGATGTTCAAACGCCGTTTGCGCTGTCGGTCGATGGGCAAGCCTTGGATATCGATCCAGCGGCCTGGAGCGACATAACGCATGACGGGATACGCATTGCCCAAACACTGAGCATTGTTGATCCGGTTACAGCGGCCCCCGCAGTCGAGGCCATGCGTCGCGGATTTTTTCTAACGGTCACCCACGAAGCTGGGCAGGCCGTATTTTCACTACGAGGGCTGATTGCAGCCCAAACCGCAATTGATCGACATCTGGGAAGGATTAGCGAATGACCGCAAATATCATCGACGGCAAAGCTTTTGCTGCAACTGTACGCGAAAAAGTGGCTGGCCACGTCACGCGTTTGAAAGAAGAAAACGGTATCACCCCAGGTTTGGCGGTTGTGCTGGTGGGCGAGGACCCTGCGTCTCAGGTTTATGTGCGCTCAAAGGGCAAGCAAACCACCGAAGTCGGCATGAATTCCTATGAGCACAAACTGGACGTTGACACGTCAGAAGACGTGCTGTTGGCGTTGATTGACCAGTTGAACAACGATCCGGCGGTGCATGGTATTCTGGTGCAGTTGCCATTGCCTGGTCATCTAAACGAAGACCTTGTGATCAATTCGATTGATCCGGCAAAGGATGTCGACGGGTTCCACATTTCGAATGTTGGTCTGCTTGGAACCGGTCAAAAGTCGATGGTGCCTTGCACGCCTCTTGGATGTTTGATGATGCTACGTGACTATCATGGCTCTATCTCAGGCATGAACGCTGTTGTTGTTGGTCGCTCAAACATTGTTGGCAAGCCAATGGCGAACCTGTTGCTGAAGGACAGTTGCACGGTGACCATCGCCCATTCGCGGACCAAGGACATCCAAGACGTTGTACGTCGTGCTGACATCGTTGTGGCGGCCGTTGGTCGCCCCGAAATGGTGACCGGCGACTGGATTAAACCGGGCGCGACTGTGATCGACGTTGGCATCAACCGGATCGACGCGCCTGAAAAAGGCGAAGGCAAAACCCGCTTGGTTGGCGACGCAGATTTCGCAAGCTGCTCTGAGGTTGCTGGTGCAATCACACCCGTACCCGGCGGCGTTGGGCCAATGACCATCGCTTGTCTTTTGGCCAACACAGTTACAGCCTGCTGCCGCGCAAATGGCTTGGATGAGCCTGAAGGTCTAACTGCTTAACCACTGATTTGGCGCCTCGCCGTGCCAAAATCGCCTTGTAAACAATGCGTGTCCGTCCCATGTCGTGTATATGTCGTGGCGTGACGGACACGTGTCGTTGCGCTGTTTCGCGTCCCTGCCCATATGCCGGACAAGACAGGAGATTAGGCAAAGTGATCATTCGAGATATCCGGTTGGACCGCGGTCTATCACAGGAACAACTGGCATATATAGCGGGTATCAGCCCTCGGACATTGCAGCGCATTGAGCGCGGTGCGACCCCGAGCGTTGAATCATTGAAGTGTCTGGCTTCTGCTCTTGATCTGCAATTTGAGGACCTAAGAGAGGAAACGGCCATGCAAACGAGTACTTCCCAAACCCCAACACGAAGCAGCCTTACCGACGAGGAACGCGAAGCTATCGAGTATGTCGGTGAGCTGAAAGCGTTTTATACACACGCCGCGACATTCGTCGTCGGTATGATTGGCATCTTCATCATCAATTTAATGACCAGCCCTGGATACCTGTGGGCGATATGGGCCCTTGTTGGCTGGGGCATGGGACTTGCGATCCATGCGATCACAGTGTTTGGCGTAAACGGCACCTTGGGCGCCGACTGGGAACGCCGCCAAATTGAGAAACGCCTAAAGCGATAGTCCTGCGCTTTTTGAAAGCCGCTTTGGGCTTGACCCCATAGGCACCCTCACGTTGACTGGTAACAGCGCAGCGAAAGGGAACTTCATGGCACGCAATAAGCGGTACGAAGGCGAAAACATTGCAGTAACCTTTGATCTTCAGGTGTGTGTTCATTCGCGCAAATGTTGGTTGGCTTTGCCGCAAGTGTTTGACCCGTCCCGTCGACCGTGGGTCTTGCCGGACAACGGTTCAGCCGATGAGATAGCGGCAATGGTGCGGACATGCCCGTCGGGCGCTTTGCAGTTTGAGCGTAAAGATGGTGGTCTTGATGAGGTTCCCAGTGGAACAAACATCGCCCAGATTTCTGAGAACGGGCCGATCAAGCTAAAGGGCGATTTTCGCTTTGGCGATCAGACAATCACGCGTGCGACGCTGTGCAGATGTGGGTTGTCCAAGAACAAACCGTTTTGCGACAATTCGCATCTAAAGGGGCATTTTCGCGCAACGGGCGAATGTGATGTGACCGATCGCGACAGCGCCGAAGGGTTGGATGGTACGGTCGAAATAACTGAGAACCCCAACGGATCGTTAAAGTTTGATGGTAACCTTGAGGTTATAAACGGCAACGGGCGTAGAATTGCGCGAACCAATGCCGTTCGATTGTGCCGGTGTGGTCAATCAAACAAGAAACCGTTTTGTGATGGCAGCCACAAGGCCGCGGGCTTTACGACTGAAGATTAACCGGAACCATGGTTCCTTGGAGGATGGCAATAGTGGTGGCTTGGTCGCCAATGATTGCCTCAACCTCGGCTGTGACAATGACAAGGCGTTTTCCCGCTTTGACCACTTTACCCGTAGCACGCAGATAGTCGCCCTTAGCTGGCGCTAGCAGGTTAATCTTCATTTCAGTCGTCAGGACCTCTTGTCCTTCGGCCATCATTGTAAGCGCAGAATAACCGGCGGCAGAATCCCCTATAGAAAACGTCAGACCAGCGTGCCCAAAGCCCTGTTGTTGAGTGCTGGTTGGCAAGATTGGGGCGGTGATAATAACGCGGCCTGCACTAACATCTGTCAGCTTTGCACCAAGTGTTGACATCATAGCCTGTTGGTTGAAGCTTGTTTCAATTCGGCTATGCATGATGATCCTCATTTAGTTGCGTTTCCTTCACGGAACTGTGAGGGAAACTCTGAGATGTTGCGGTCGCAGCATCTCGTTGGATATAGACGTAATTGAGACTTCGGCAAAGGGAATGCAGGTGCAAGAAGCAATTCGTCATTGGCGCAAATGTATAGCGCACCCGATGACCGCGGCGATCTTCTTAGCAGCGGCCATCATCTGCATGATTTCCGGTCCGTTTGGCACCCTGCAGGCATTTTCGCCACTCATGAGGTTGCTGTTCTGGATACCGATTTTTGTCGTCGGCGGCAGCATTTCCCTGTTTATCCGAATTTATCTAAGATTGCGCTGGCCACATGTCGCAAAAGGTTGGGTCGAGTTGGCAACAGTGGTGTTTTTCACTGCCATCTGCGGCCTTCCTCTGGTTTTTTGGTCATCGTATCTGGTCGGGGCGACCAACGCGCCACAAACACTGCCTTCGCAGGGGCTACAGCTTCTCTATCTTGCCATCGTCTGCGGATCTTTCCTTTGGTTGCGGGCGTTTTTATTCCACACGGTCAGCGTCAAAGCAAAGCCCGACGCAGAAGTTCTGGAGACGTCCATTGCGGTGGCCGACGAAGCGCCGCGTTTGATGCGTCGTTTGCCTGATAATCTATCGGGGCCAGTCCTTTATCTGACTGCCGACGATCACTTTGTTGACGTGCATATGCTTGAAGCCACGCATCGCATTCGGTTGCGTTTTAAGGATGCCATAGATGAAATGGAGGGCGTTGAGGGCTACTACTCGCATCGGTCCCATTGGGTCAGTCGGGATGCCGTTAAAACCGCGATTAAGGCGAATACATCTTGGCGTTTGCAGTTGGTGAATGGCGAAGATATTCCAGTTAGCCGAAAATATCAGCCTGATCTAGAAGCGGCTGGTTTGCTTGATCGTTTGGAAGGGTGAAGGTCAAAGCGCCGTGCTGACTTTCCCGTCAATACGACCTGAGCATCTTTTCCAAACATCGTAGAAAGCGGCGGTTTTGAGGTTTTCATGCCACCTGTGTACGTGCCGAACGCTGGCATGATCAGGCGGCTCGTATCGAACAAAAAGCACGCACGAGAGACGGTTCTAGATCGTGTTTGGATAGATGCTTTTGGATGATAATGGCCTGAAATCTCACCTGTCGTTTGACCATCCGCAATGTGGCGAAATGTAAGCGCACCGATGCGCAGCGTTTCGCGATGTGTACCACCCAAGTCAAGCGGGGCAGGGTCGTGGTTACCCTCGATCCATATCCATTCGCAACCTGCTTGCAGTCGTGTGATCCAATCGGTTTCAATCTCGGTCAGTGATTTCGTCGCGGCAAGATCGTCAAAACTATCCCCCAAACAGATGATAGTGGCTGGTGATAGAGCGCGAATTTCATCTTCAAGTCGTTGAAGCGTATCGGTATTTTCATAGGGCGGAATGATATGACCACCCTCACGCGCGATGCGTTCGCTGCGACCAAGGTGCAGATCAGAAACGCAGAGCACAGACCGCGCGGGCCAAAACAATGCGCCAGAAGCGCGGGCGTTTATGGTTTCACCCTCTAGAGTCAAGGCAACGCTGCTCATGTGATACCGGCCTCTTGCAATGCTGCGTCCTCATAACGATCCAACAGTGCTTCATCTGCCGAACCGTGGATCGGCACTTTGCCGATCTCAAGAAACATTGGCGCAGACAAGGGGCTGACGCGGTCAAGCGTGACATGATCTATGCGACCGTCGATACGGGTCAACATTTCCTCAATTCGGTTAAAATCAACCAGACCCTTCATGGCCTCGCGGTGGGTGATGTCGAGCATCAAGTGATCGGGATCGTATTTGTGTAGCGTGTCGTAGAGAATATCGGACGAAAATGTCGCTTGCCGCCCCGTCTTGCGCTTCGATGGTAGGTTTCGTTCGATCAGACCAGCTATGGTTGCCGATGTTCGAAATGTCCGCTTCATGACGGCGTTACCTGCCAGCCATCCGTCTAGCCCGTCTTTCAGACTTGCTGGGTCAAACAACGGGGCTGGATCAGTGACGGGATCAAGGCCCCAGATAAGAGTTGCGTAATCCGTGGACACAAAGCCGAGGGGGTGAAGGCCTGCCTCCTCCATACGTTTTGTCAGCAACAGGCCTAGCGTTTGCTGCGCGTTTTTACCTGCAAAGCCATACGCGCAAAGGTGGTGATTGCCGTCGTATGGAAAGGTTTCAACCAGCAAGCGGTTGGGCTCAGGTAGCTGAGACACCTGACGTTGTAGGTGTAGCCAAGCGGCAGTGTGGGCGGGCAAATCCGACCATGCCTTTTGCTGGAACATGCGAAGGATGCGGTGGGAAAGCTTGGTCGAGGTCGCAAATTTGGTGCCACCAAACACCGCGATTTTCGGTTTTTTGGCGGCATTACGGCTGACTTCTACTGTCATTTCACGCAGGCCTTCATAAGCAACGATCTGACCGCCGATCAGAAACGTGTCGCCTTGGTTCAAGCCGGCGGCAAAAGATTCCTCAACCTCGCCCAATGGCCGCCCTCCGCGTCCGCGAAGGCGAACCTTAAGCAGGTCGCGATCTTGGATGGTGCCAATGTTCATGCGGATACGTTGCGTGCTGCGGGGATCGCGAAGATGCCAATGGCCGTCTCGGTTGATCAAACGCTTCCATTGATCGTAGGCGCGTAACGCGTAACCGCCGGTTGCCGTAAAATCGAGGCAACGATCAAAGTCGACACGCGTAAGGTCAGTGTAGGCCCCGCAAGTCTTAACCTCTTGGTAAAGCTCGTCCGCTAAGAAGGGCCCAGAGCAAGCGCGGATCAGGATGTGCTGGCAAAGAACGTCTAACGGACCCGGGCCGCGGGGGTCGCCGTCTAGGTCGTTTTCTTTGACGGCATCAAGGGCAGCGATACATTCGACGACTTCGAACCGGTTCGCAGGCACAAGCAGCGCTTTAGAGGGTGTGTTGTAACGGTGGTTGGCGCGTCCAATGCGTTGGACCAAACGTTTGACGTTCTTAGGGGCGCCGATTTGGATAACCAGATCGACGTCGCCCCAGTCAATCCCAAGATCAAGCGAGCCTGTGCAAACAATGGCGCGAAGTTCGCCGTTGATCATCGCGCTCTCAACCCGTTCGCGTTGTTCGCGTGAAAGACTGCCATGGTGGATGCCGATCGGCAAAGCCTCGTGGTTTTGAAGCCAAAGGTTGTGGAAAAAGATCTCGGCCTGTGCGCGCGTATTGTGAAATATCAGGGTGGTTCTGTGATTGCGTACTTGGTCTAGTACAGCCTCAATTGAAAACTTGGCACCACCGCCAGACCAAGGTGGCGCGACTTCGGTTCCCAGCATGCGAATGAACGGCTTTGGGCCGGGGTCGGCATGTAGGATAGGGCAAGGATCAGGGTTTTTGGCAAGAAGTTGCGCAATGGCTTTTGGGTCATCAACAGTTGCCGACAATCCTACGCGACGAAGATTTGGGCAAAGCGTTTGAAGGCGCGATAGAGCCAAGAATAATTGATCCCCGCGTTTTGATTCAGCAAGTGCATGAATTTCATCAACAATGACGCGCTGAAGGCCTTTGAAAATATGAGGGGCGTCTTCGTAGCTAAGCAAAAGGGCAAGGGATTCCGGCGTGGTCAACAAGATGTGCGGAGGGTCGGCGCGCTGACGCTTCTTTTTGGTTGCTGAAGTGTCGCCTGTGCGGTCCTCAACGCGGATATTCAGGCCGATTTCGTCAATCGGGGTCTGCAAGTTACGCCCGATATCAGCAGCAAGGGCCTTTAGCGGGGAAATGTAGAGGGTGTGCAGCCCTGTATGTTGTTCAGTAAGTTCGGTGAGCGTTGGCAGAAAGCCCGCAAGCGTTTTGCCCCCACCAGTGGGCGCAATAAGAAGCTGCGCAGGCAAGTCTTTTTGCGCCAACAAATCAAGCTGGTGCGGGTGCGGTGACCAGCCTTTGGCGGTGAACCAATCAGCGATTTGCGGGGGTAGGTGATTCATTTCGCCAATTTACGGCGCATGAGAACAAAATGGAAACCTTTTGCGTGGTAGCTAAGGAAACAAGCGAGGCTCTACCTCGCGCTCCGAGGTATTTTAAGCAAGATAAAGGAGGGTTGAAAAAGGCGACCGAAGCCGCCCTTGTTATGGATTATTTGGCATAGCCGATGGATTGCAACGCTTCTTTGATCTCGTCCAGAATGGCAGGATCGTCGATTGTTGCGGGCATTTTGAATTCTTCGCTATCCGCGATTTTCACCATCGTCGCGCGAAGGATCTTGCCGGAACGGGTCTTTGGCAGGCGATCGACTACGACTGCCAGTTTGAACGCGGCAACCGGCCCGATGTCATTGCGCATCATTTTGATGCATTCGGCAACGATTTCGTTGTGGGGGCGATCAACGCCGCTGGTCAGACAGAGGAATCCCATCGGCAATTGGCCTTTGAGCTCATCAGTCACACCAATAACGGCGCACTCTGCAACGTCGGGATGGTTGGCAAGAACTTCCTCCATCGCACCGGTAGAGAGGCGGTGGCCGGCTACGTTGATGACGTCATCGGTTCGAGCCATGATGTAGAGATACCCATCATCGTCGATGATGCCGGCATCGCCTGTTTCGTAGTAGCCTGGAAAGGTGTTGAGATAGCTTTTCTTGAAGCGGTCTTCGGCGTTCCAAAGGTTCGGGAAAGTACCCGGTGGAAGGGGTAGGGGAGTGACAATGGCACCAAGTTCGCCGCGAGGCAATTCATTGCCTTCGTCGTCGACAATTTTAAAGTCGTAACCGGGCATCGAAACCGATGGCGAGCCGATTTTGACATCAAGAAGTTCGATGCCAGCAGGGTTGCAGACTGCGGCGTAACCAAGTTCGGTCTGCCACCAATGGTCAATTACTGGCACGCCCAATTGGTTTTGTGCCCAGATAATGGTGTCGGGATCCGCGCGTTCGCCAGCAAGATAAAGGGCGCTGAGACCGGAGATGTCGTATTTTTTGACGAATTCGCCTTTTGGGTCTTCGCGTTTGATGGCACGGAATGCAGTTGGCGCGGTGAAAAATGAACGCACGTTGTGTTCTTCGATGACGCGCCAAAAGGTACCTGCATCGGGGGTTCCTATGGGTTTGCCTTCGAAAACGACCGTAGTATTGCCGTGTATCAACGGACCGTAGCATATGTAGCTGTGTCCAACGACCCAGCCTACGTCGGAAGCTGCCCAGAAAACATCGCCGGGATCGACGTTGTAGATGTTTTTCATCGTCCAGTTTAGGGCAACCAAGTGACCTGCTGTTGCACGGATGACGCCCTTTGGCTGTCCGGTTGTGCCTGAAGTATAGAGGATATAGGCGGGATGATTGCCTTCGACCGATACGCAATCGGCGGGTGCAACACCTTCCTGTGCTAAGTTCCAATCGAAATCACGACCTTCGATAAGTTCACATGTGTGCTCTTCTCGTTGGAGGATTAGAGTGAAATCGGGCTTATGGTTAGAAAGCTCAATCGCCCCGTCGATCAGTGGTTTGTATTGAACAACGCGGCCCGGCTCTAGACCGCAAGAGGCTGCGATGATGGCCTTGGGGGTTGCGTCGTCAATTCGAACGGCCAATTCATTTGAAGCGAAACCGCCGAACACGACCGAGTGCACTGCACCGATGCGAGAACAGGCAAGCATGGCAATCAAAGCTTCGGGGACCATGGGCATGTAGATGATAACACGATCACCTTTTGCAACACCTTTGGCCGCGAGGACACCAGCGACGCCAGCAACTTTGTCTTTAAGTTCGGCGTAAGAGATTTTGTCTTTCTTGCCGGTGATAGGACTGTCATAAATGATCGCGGTTTGATCTGCGCGGCCATTTTCGACGTGGCGATCTACGGCGTTGTAGCAGGTGTTGACCATCGCATCGCTGTACCATTCGTAGATTGGTGCGTTGTCGTCAAAAAGAGCTTTGGTAGGAGCGCGGTCCCATGAAATGGCCTCGGCCGCTTTCATCCAGTGGGATTCGGGGTCGGTTTTCCAGCCTTCGTAGACGTCTTTATATGCCATATCACGTTCCTTCATCTCATTTGAATGGGAGTTAGGCGTGACTTGAGCGCTGTGACAAGCCCCGAGCGGTGGGGGTGGCAGAATATCGCAAGACATTTGCAGAAATTCGCGAAAATTGGCTGCAAATATTTGCAAATTCGTGAATGTATGTATGTATTGTTGATAAACGAAGACGACTTTGCAAACTCACAATCAGCAGGGTGGCCTTATAATATCGGCTACCCCGCTACAAAGTATGACGTTTGATCAGCCGTATTCGTTAACTGGCGTTCCCGCGATAGCCGCCATATTTAGCAAGCCGCGGGCGGTGATTGAGGGGGTTACGATGTGGGCGCGGTTGCCCATACCCATCAAGATTGGACCGACAGCCAATGCGCCACGCACCTTAAGAATGTTGCGCACAGCCGAGGCCGCATCTGCGTGACCAAAGATCAACGTGTTTGCTGCGCCTTTCATGCGGTTGCCGGGTAGCAAGCGGTCGCGCAATTCGGGGTCCATGGCCGCGTCGACGTTCATTTCGCCCTCGTAGCAAAAATCCCGCTGTTGTTCGTCGAGTATAGAAATCGCGCCGCGAAGGCGTTTGCCTGAACCTTCTGCGTGGTTGCCAAATTGGGACTGTGAGCAAAAAGCGATATTTGGTTCAACACCAAAGCGGCGAATATGACGTGCAGCACCACATGCGGTTTGGGCCAACTGCTCGGCGTTGGGCAATTCATGCACGTGGGTATCCGCGATGAAAAGCGGCCCGTCCTCTAGGATCATTAAAGTTAGGGCGCCCTGTGGACTGTGATCAGGCGTGCCCAGCACTTGGCTAATGTAGTTTAAATGCCAGCGATATTCACCGAACGTTCCACAAATCATGCTGTCGGCTTCGCCTCTGTGAACCATTATTGAGGCAATCGCCGTGGTGTTGGTCCGCATGATCGTTTGTGCGAGATCGGGGGTTACGCCGCGGCGACACATGATTTCATGATAGCTGCCCCAGTAATCGCGGTAACGCGGGTCGTTTTCGGGGTTTACGATACTGAAATCCTGATCGGGTCGGATGTTCAGGCCCAAGCGAACACAGCGCTTTTGGATGACGTCCGGCCGCCCGATCAAGATAGGGGTTTCGGTGGTTTCTTCCAAGACTGCTTGGGCTGCGCGCAACACGCGTTCATCCTCGCCTTCGGCAAAAACGATGCGACGGCTGGCCTTTTTCGCGGACTCAAACACTGGCCGCATTAACAGAGCGGATTTGTAGACTGAGGCCTCAAGGGTAGATTTATACTCTGCAATGTTTTTGACCGGGCGTTTGGCAACGCCACTTTCGATGGCGGCTTTGGCTACGGCGGTTGCGACAACGCCGGATAGACGGGGATCGAAGGGTTTGGGGATCAGATAGTCGACACCGAATGTCAGGCGTTCACCTTGATAGGCCGCGGCGGCCTCGGCGCTGGTGGTGGCGCGCGCGAGTTCGGCAATGCCTTCTACACAAGCGATTTGCATTGCGTCGTTGATTTCCGTCGCGCCAACATCAAGAGCGCCTCGGAATATAAACGGGAAACAAAGGACATTGTTCACTTGGTTCGGAAAATCACTGCGCCCTGTGGCGATGATCGCATCGGGCGCAACGTTTCGCGCAATTTCGGGCATGATTTCGGGGTTTGGATTGGCGAGCGCAAAGATAATCGGCTGCGTGGTCATCTTGGACACCATTTCGGGTTTCAGCACGTTTGGACCAGAAAGACCAAGGAACATATCCGCATTGTCGATTACGTCGTCTAGCGTGCGAAGATCCGTGGCTTGTGCAAAGGCTGCCTTCTGTGGGTTCATGTCCAACTCACGGCCTTGGTAAACGAGGCCATGAACATCGCAAAGCCAGACGTTTTCGCGTTTCACACCCAATTTCAGCAGCATGTTGAGGCAGGCTATACCCGCAGCACCGCCGCCGGTTGAGACGATCTTGATGTCCTCGAATGCCTTGCCGGCCACGTGCAAAGCGTTCCTCGCCGCAGCCCCAACGACAATAGCGGTGCCGTGTTGATCGTCGTGGAAGACCGGAATATTCATCCGCTCGCGGCATATTTTTTCGACGATAAAACAATCAGGGGCTTTGATGTCTTCAAGGTTTATCGCACCGAATGTCGGTTCTAGTGCGCAAACGATGTCAGCAAGTTTCTCAGGATCGCTTTCATTTACTTCAATGTCGAAGCAATCGATGTCGGCAAATTTCTTGAATAAGACTGCCTTGCCTTCCATCACAGGTTTCGACGCCAGAGCGCCGATGTTGCCAAGCCCAAGTACCGCTGTACCGTTCGACACGACAGCGACAAGATTGCCACGCGTGGTGTATTTCGCAGCGTTTTCAGGGTCTTCTTTGATTTCGAGGCACGCTTCTGCAACGCCGGGTGAATAGGCACGCGATAAGTCACGGCCGTTATCCATTGGTTTGGTTGCACGAATTTCAAGTTTTCCGGGCTTTGGATGTTCGTGATAAAACAACGCAGATTGGCGCAAAGTTTCGTTCTGATTTTCCGACATCGAAGGCTCCAAAATAATATAGTTTAGCGTTAAACTATTTTTCGCAATTGCAAAACCCTAAGCTTTTTCACAAATGTTTTGAAGATGTCTTTTACAGGGTGCCACTGCGTATGTCTTGCGTCCATTGCAAAGCACGGCAAGAGTGTCAGAAACTGAGAAAGGGTTTCATCCATGGATTTAGCGAAATCAGCACGCGATGTACGAGAGAGAGCCTACGCACCTTATTCTAACTTCAAGGTCGGGGCTGCGATCAAAAGTTCAAACGGCACCGTGTTCTCGGGATGCAATGTAGAAAACGTTGCTTATCCGGAAGGGACCTGCGCAGAGGCTGGCGCAATCGCAGCGATGGTCGCAGCAGGCGAAGGCGAAATCGTTGAGGTTTACGTGATCGCGGACAGTCCAGAACCTGTGACACCTTGCGGTGGGTGTCGTCAGAAATTGGCCGAGTTTTCTAAAGGAGACGTCGCAGTGACGATGTCCAACCTCGAGGGTATGGCGGTGACGGTGACAGTGCGTGATTTGTTGCCCGGTGCATTTACGCCGGAGCATATGAAGACAGTTTGATGGATGCGCGTGCTATAATCGCAAGCCTTCGCAACGGCGAAGTGCTTTCCGAGGACAAACTTCGCTGGTTCTCTCGGGGGTTAGCGACCGGAGCGGTCAGCGATGCGCAGGCTGGCGCGTTTGCCATGGCAGTTTGCCTGAACGGGCTGGGTGACGAAGGTCGCGCGCACTTGACGCTTGGAATGCGCGACAGTGGCGATGTGTTGGCGTGGGATTTGAACGGCCCGATTGTCGACAAGCATTCTACCGGTGGTTTGGGCGATTGTGTTTCGCTGGTCCTTGCGCCTGCTTTGGCCGCTTGCGGGGCCTATGTTCCGATGGTCTCGGGGCGTGGGCTGGGGCACACAGGTGGGACGCTCGATAAACTTGAGGCAATCATAGGGTATCAAACCAAACAGTCCGAAGATGCTTTTCGAAAGGTTGTAGAAGATGTTGGCTGTGCAATTGTCAGCGCCACAGGCGATATAGCGCCCGCGGATCGCCGACTTTACGCAATCAGAGATGTATCAGCGACCGTTGAGTCAGTTGATCTGATTACCGCATCAATCCTAAGCAAGAAACTGGCTGAGGGACTTGAGGCACTGGTGTTGGACGTCAAGTGCGGATCCGGGGCGTTCATGCGGACGGTATCTGACGCGCGCAAACTAGCACGGGCCTTGGTGGATACGGCAAATTTGGCGGGATGCCGGACGACTGCGCTTATCACGGATATGGATCAGCCGTTGGCGCACTCGCTGGGGAACGCGTTGGAAGTACGCGAAGTTCTCTCGGTACTCTGTGACAATAAGCAAGGGCGCCTGCTGGAACTGACGGTTGAGCTGGCAGGGCAAGCACTTGTGGCTGGCGGGATATCCGAGACAGTGAATGAAGGGGCCAAACGTGTACGTGACGCGATTGCAAGCGGACACGCGGCCGAGGTTTTTGCACGGATGTGTGCGGCATTGGGGGCAAAGGATGCCTTGAATGCAGCGGCATTGCCAAAGGCACCGATTGAGCGTGCGTTTGTGAGCGAACATACCGGTAGCCTTCAGTCTATCGATGGGATTGCCGTTGGTTTTGCCGTTGTCGAGATGGGTGGCGGACGAAATGTTGAGACAGACCAAGTTGATCCGTCGGTTGGTTTGTCTGATTTTCTGTCACTTGGCCAACGTGTCGAAAAAGGTCAGCCGATCTGCATGATCCACGCTGCGGATGAAGCGTCAGCCAGCCGTGCCGAAGCTGTACTGCGCGCGAATGTGATTATTGACGAGGGCGGCGCTGAGCCTCAACCGCTTGTCTTGGAAAAGGTCGAGTAATGGCACGAGCGTTTTTGGTTGTGATGGATTCAGTTGGCATCGGAGGTGCGCCTGATGCCGCAGACTTTTTCAACGGCGATCGGCCCGATACTGGCGCGAATACCGTTGCCCACATCGCGCAGGCTTGCGCGGATGGGCTGGCCGAGGAAGGACGCAATGGTGCTTTAAAAGTGCCAAATCTTGTTAGTTTAGGATTGGCGAATGCGGTCTCTTTGGCCAGTGACGACATTATGCCAGATACCCATGCCGATCCTACCGGCCATTGGTCTGCAGCAACTGAGATCAGCATGGGCAAAGACACGCCTTCCGGCCACTGGGAGTTGGCAGGCGTACCGGTCCCATGGGATTGGCACTATTTCCCGAAGACGACGCCTTCATTTCCGAAATTTGTGACCGAAGCGTTGTGCAAGGCAGCAGGTACTGATGATATTTTGGGCAACGAGCATGCCTCGGGGACAGAAGTGATTGAACGCCTAGGCGCCGAGCATCTAAGAACAGGCTATCCAATTTGTTACACGTCAGTGGACTCGGTTTTGCAGATTGCCGCGCATGAAGAGGCGTTCGGGCTGGAACGTCTGTTGGACCTATGCAAAGCCGTTGCGCCGCTGCTGCATGAAATGAAGGTTGGTCGTGTGATCGCGAGACCATTCACGGGCAAGGCTGGCGCATTCAACCGCACTGCAAACCGCAAGGATTTTGCCATTGATCCGCCGTCGCCAACGCTTTGCGACTGGGCGCATGATGCGGGGCGCAAGGTGCACGCGATTGGAAAAATCGGCGACATATTCTCGGGACGGGGGATCACAAATGTGGTCAAGGGGCGCGATGAGGCGTTGATGAAGGCTTTGAAAACCTGTGTTTCAAAAGCCGAAGACGGCAGTTTGATATTCGCCAACTTTGTCGAATTTGACAGTGAATACGGCCATCGGCGGGACGTCAGCGGATATGCCCGCGCGCTAGAGTGGTTTGATCGCGAGCTCGGTGGCATTTTAGCCGATTTGCGCGCAGGTGATCTATTGGTCGTCACAGCGGATCACGGCAACGACCCCACTTGGACCGGAACGGATCACACGCGAGAGCGTGTACCTGTCTTGGTTCATGGCGCAGGAACTGGTAGCGGTGGTCTTATCGGGTTTTCGGATGTAGCTGCAGGCATTGCGGCGCATTTGGGCGTACCCGCTCAAGGCTCGGGAAGGAATTTTCTATGAACTTGCAACAATTGCCGAAGGTGGAATTACATCTTCACCTTGAAGGGGCAGCCCCTCCGGCGTTTATCCGTCGTCTTGGACAGGAAAAAGACGTCAATCTTAGTGGCGTGTTTAGCGAGGACGGAAACTATATCTTCAATGATTTCGTAGATTTCCTACGGGTCTATGAAGCCGCAACTGAGGTTCTGAAATCACCTGATGATTTTCGCCGATTGATCGAAGCCGTTTTGGCTGAAAGTGCCAGCCACGGTGTGATCTACACGGAAATGTTCATTTCGCCTGATTTTTGCGGTGGTGCCGATCTGGGGGCATGGCGCGAATATCTGCACGCAATGCAAGACGGAGCAGAGCGGGCTGAGGTTGAGCATGGGATAAAGATGCGTGGCATCGTAACTTGTATCCGACACATGGGGCCAGATCAGGCTAAGAAGGCCGCCCATTGCGCTGCTGAAACCGCAGGTGATTGGATTGTCGGGTTTGGTATGGGCGGAGACGAAAACGTCGGTCACCAAAGTGACTACGCCTATAGTTTCGACATGGCAAAAGAGGCTGGCCTGCGTTTAACAACACATGCTGGCGAATGGCGGGGACCTCAGGAAGTGCGCGACGCTATCGCGCTTGGTGCGGAACGGATTGGACATGGCGTACGATGTGCAAGCGATCCAGAGTTGGTGAAAGAATTGGTTGCGCGCGGAACTGTGCTTGAGGTTTGCCCAGGCTCAAACGTGACTTTGGGTGTATATCCTTCGTTGTCAGAGCACCCTTTGCACCGCTTGGCAGAAGCTGGCGTGGCCGTTACCGTTTCTACGGATGACCCACCATTTTTTCATTCGACTATGACCAGTGAATACGAAGGCCTAGCGAAGACTTTTGGATGGGACGAAGAGCGGTTCTTGGAACTTGCCCGAACCTCGGCCAATGCAGCGTTTTGTGATGTTGATACCCGCGCGGAATTATTGAAAAGGATTGATGCCCAATGACGGCCCCAGTGATCGAAGTAACTCACCCACTTGTGCAACATAAGCTAAGCATCATGCGCGACAAATCGACTCCGACGCCGTTGTTCCGGCAGTTGCTGAAAGAGATCAGTCAATTGCTTGCTTATGAAATCACGCGTGAAATGCCGCTAACGACGCATCATATTGAGACGCCGATGGGTGGTATGGAAGCGCCAATTCTTGAGGGGCGCAAACTTGCTTTGATCTCGATTTTGCGGGCCGGAAATGGCTTGATGGACGGCGTCCTAGAACTGATCCCGACTGCGCGTGTTGGGTTCGTAGGGTTGTACCGCGACGAAGAGACTCTGAAGCCGGTTGAGTATTATTATAAGGTCCCAAAGGCACTTGAAGAGCGTTTGGTCATTGCCGTTGACCCTATGCTTGCGACGGGAAATTCGTCGGTTGCAGCTATTGATTTGCTCAAAAAATCGGGTGCAAAGAATATCCGCTTTATGTGCCTGTTGGCGGCCCCCGAAGGGATCGCCAGAATGCAAGAGGCACACCCTGATGTGGCCATCGTTACGGGGTCAATTGATGAGTGTTTGAACGATGTCGGATACATCGTTCCGGGCCTTGGTGATGCAGGTGATCGCATTTACGGCACCACATAGGGCAAGACTCTTTACAGATTCAGCTAATTAAGGCATTTTCAGCTAATTAAGGCATTTTACCCCCATATATTGTGGGGACGAACAATAATGAAAACCAGAGCAGTCGTCGCCGGTGGTCTTCTTGCGTTAGCAGGAGTTTGGGCAATTAGTGCAGTTGGTCAGTCTATGCTGATCGAACCAGCTGAGTATCCTCCGGTGCCTTTTGAGGGACGTGAGTATGTGGACAGCAAAGGATGTGTTTTCATCCGAGCTGGAGTAGATGGTGCAACCAACTGGGTACCCCGCGTAACACGAGACAGAAACCCAGTTTGTGGATTTGAGCCGACATTTACAACTCAGCAACTGGCCGCGCTGAACGCACCAGTTGCGGAACCAACCGTGATTGAACCAATGGTGATGGTGGAACCAACACCTGCGCCGATGCCGGCTGCAAGTTCAGCCAGAACAGTTACAGCGTCGAGCGACCCCAATGTGGTGAACGACATTTTTGTGGGTGGTAGCACCAATTATGCTTCCTCTGGTACGACCGGCTATGTTTCTACAGGCGGCTCCTCGTCAACTTCAGTACCGCGCAATGTGCCCGGTCAAGTTGTGAACGATATTTACGTCGGCAACGGTGGCTTTGCTGCGACCACAGCTTCGACTTCGGTTTCGCCGTCGTATTCGACAGGCACTAATGCGACGAACTATGTGCGCACCACAGGTACGTCTCCGGCGCTATCGATTGGTATCCCAAACTCTCGCAATGGCGTTCCAGGTGGCTATAAGCAAGCTTGGGATGATGGTCGCATTAACATGCAACGTGGACCGCAATCTTCGTCGGGTGATGCGTCGATGAACCAAGTGTGGACGCAGACTATTCCGCGGCAGTTGGTTGCGGGCTCGTCGCGAGCACAGCGTGTTTCCGGCGGCTTTGGTAACTCGATCCGCAATGTGATCCCTTGGATGTCCTCAAAGGACGTAGCACCTGGTAGCGCCGGTGCATTCATCCAAATCGGAGCGTTTGGTAGTGCCGACAACGTCAGCAAAAACCTATCTCTGCTAAGTCAGATGGGCATGGGCGCGGTCGTTCAGGATGCTGGATCCGTGCAGGTTATCCTAGCTGGGCCGTTCTCGGGATCTGATGCGCGCTCAGCACTTAACCACCTGCGCAGCAGCGGTTACTCAGACGCGTTTATTCGCTAGGCTTTAATTTTCGCAAATACTTTGCAATGCAACCCATTCGCCATCCGTTAGGATCGCGGGTGGGTTTTTGCCGGCCAGAGGATCAGCCTCGATCAGCCCCAAAGTTGTCTCGCCGGTGACATCAACAGCCAGCGCGTACGCACGTGACGAAACATCGGCTGTGTCAAAATATTCCAACAATGCGTCTTGGGTCATGGGTGATCGCTCGGTTGCCAAAGATGCTTCGGCGTATCTGTCAGCAACAGCCTGGGGCAGGTCTCCGCTGGTTAGCAGCTTAAGGTTTTCGAGCAGTTTCGCCTCGGTCAGGACTGCCTGAATGAGAGTGTCTTGTCCGCCTGACACCGCCGCGGCTGCCAGAAGATAACCTGCCAAAACCTCTGGTGTTTCATAATCTTCAACCAAAGCCTTGCCGACGAGATAATGGTTGCCGGGAAGAGCAAGGGCATCCGTCAGGCCGTCAGCCACCACAAAAATCGCCGTTGAAGTCCCGGGAAATAGACGGTTTGCAATCTTACCTAGCGCGCGATCAGGCGATGGCGCGTGGCAGGCCGTCGACGTGAAACGTTCGGCTGCTTTCGTGATTTGCGCGCCGATTTGCCGTTGTTTGATTTCAGGTAGCGCGGTCAGGGTTTGGTTGCGCACGGCATCGGGCAACCAGAATACGCCTAAGGCAACAACAGATGCGGTAATCGCCGCAGCCGAGGTCAGACGTAGGCGCCCGGGATGCGGGCGGCGTCGGGCAACGGCTTTACGCAGTTTATCAATGGCTTCAACCATGACGTCGGACTCGTCGCCCAATTCAAGCGTTTCGTTGGGATCGCCGTCGGGATGATAAATCGCAGGCATAACCCCTGGATTTTCACGGGCTATGGCGGGAATTGACCAATGCGCCAGCACGCGGTCTTTCATGTCAAAGATCGTCAACGACGCATCACCCAACGTGACAATCACATCACGGCGTTGGGCTTCGGCATCCGCGCGCCAGATGCCAACGGCTTCGATCTTTGCAAATTCTTTTAGCGCGGTCATGCGTTCGGCTGCTCTGCCATTATTGTTTCGTGACAATTACCACGGAGCTGGGGATGGAACAATTCTTGTATGCGTCTAAAGACCCTTGGCGATCGTACGCAGTTCGAATTTTTGAATTTTTCCCGTCGATGTCTTTGGCAGCTCTTGAAACACCACTTGCTTGGGGGTTTTAAATCCGGCCAATTTGGTGCGCGCAAAAGCGATCAGCGCGTCGCCGTCAGGGGTTATACCGGCCTTCAGCTCGACAAATGCACAAGGCACTTCGCCCCATTTTTCATCGGGCTTTGCGACCACAGCACAGAGGTTTATGTCTGGATGCGCCATTAGTACGCCCTCTACTTCAACCGACGAGATGTTTTCACCACCTGAGATGATGATATCTTTGGCGCGGTCGGCGATCTGGATATAGCCGTTGGGGTGCTGGATCGCTATGTCGCCAGAGTGGAAATATCCGCCCTTAAAGGACTCGGCCGTGGCCTCAGGGTTCTTGAGGTAGCCCTTCATCACCGTGTTGCCGCGCACAACGATCTCGCCTTGGGTTTTGCCGTCCATTGGCGTTTGAACCATGGCTTCGTCCATGACCGTGCAATGCTCCATCATTGGCATCGCAACGCCCTGTTGGGCTTTGATCGCGGATTGTTCATCGGCGGGCAGGTCGTTCCAGTCGTCGTTCCAGAGGCATTCAGTGATGTGACCATAGGTTTCAGTCAGGCCATAAACCTGTGTAACGTTGAAACCTAGCTTTCCCATTTTCTCTAGCGTCGCGGGGGCGGGCGGGGCGCCTGCGGTGAAAACCTCGATCGTTTTGGTTAGGTCGCAACGCTCTTCGTCGGTTGCGTTGACCAGCAAATTAAGGACGATGGGTGCACCGCCAAAATGGGTGACGCTTTCGTTTGCGATAGCATTGTAGATGTTCGCCGCAGACACGTCCCTGCAGCCAACCCAAGTTCCGCCGATCAGTGGCATAAGCCACGTGTGGTTCCAGTTGTTGCAATGGAACAGCGGAACGATAGCCAAATAAACAGGGTTCATGACCATGCGCCAACTAACGACCGTGCCCATGGTCATCAGATAGGCACCACGGTGGTGGTAGACCACGCCCTTGGGACGCCCCGTCGTGCCAGATGTGTAGTTCAGCGCCAAGCTTTCCCATTCATCCCGTGGCATGATCCATTCGAATTTGGGATCACCTGAGGCCAAAAGCTGTTCGTAGGTCATATGCTCGCCCGAGGCAGGGAAGCCTGCAAAGTCATCAGCGACTTCGATCAAGATCGGGGTAGGGCCGTCCATCTGCGAAATGGCATCTTTGGCAAGCTGCAGGAACTGCGGGTCGGCCATGACGACCTTCGCTTCGCCGTGGCTGAAAATGTAGGTAACCGTATCAACATCAAGGCGCGTGTTGATGGTGTTCAAAACTGCGCCGCATGCTGGCACGCCAAAATGCGCCTCGGCTTGTGGGGGAAGGTTCGGGATTAATGTGGCCACAACATCGCCAGACTGAACGCCGATCTTTTGTAAGCCTGACGCTAGCCGGCTAACGCGCGCGTGATACTCGCCGTATGTTTTGCGGTGGTCGCCGTAAACGACGGCCAATTGGTCAGGAAAGACCAAGGCAGCCCTTTGCAGATAGGATAGAGGTGTCAGCGAAACAAAGTTCGCGTCGTTTTTGCCAAGGCCAGTTTCGTCAGCCATCCATCCCATTTGCGCATCCTCCCAAAACGGCAACATAATTTTCTTTTAGTGTCGCTAAGAAGACAGAACAAGTCCGTGTAAATACGGCATTGGACGATCATAATGAGACCGCAGCAGCAGAATAATCCCCTACTTGCCGGACAGTGGATGTTGATCGGGATGATCGTCATCGGGCTGGTCGACAACTTCGTTGGTCATATGGCAGATCACGTGGGGCTGTGGCAGTTCTTTCTTGTTCGTATGTTCATGACGTTTCCGTTGATTTATCTGATGTCGCGGATCGGATTGGGAACGATTTACCCTAAACAGCTATGGCGCGTGATGACCCGCGGTGCGTTGGTTGCCATGGCGATGGTGTTCTACTTTGGATCACTTGCGTTTCTGCCAATTTCGCAGGCCTTAGCTGGGCTTTTTACATCACCGATTTTCGTGCTGCTGATTTCGGTTTTTTTGCTAAAGAAGCCAGTAGGGAAATGGCGGATCATAGCTGTTCTCGTTGGATTTGTCGGTATTGTCGTGGTGACAGGTGCTAGCTTCTCGGCGATGGGCTGGGCCAGCTTGCTACCGTTGGCAGCAGGGGTGTTTTATGCCTTTGGCGTCGTTGCAACGCGCGAATTGTGTGAGGAAGAATCCACGTTAACGATGGTTTGGAGCATGTATGTCATGCAGGGCGTCTACGCGGTGATAGCGATGATTGCGCTGTGGATCGTTGATCCTATCGTGCCCTTAGGGTCGGGCGGATTTTTATTGCGTGGTTGGGTTTGGGATTTGTCGCCGGTGATATGGATTATTGTCGCCCTGACTGTTGGATCGACTATTGGTGTCTTCTTCATTGTTAAGGCGTATCAAGTAGCCGAGGCGACCTATGCCGCCGTATTTGAATACTCGGTCTTTATATTTGGCCCGCTGTTTGCATTCATGCTGTGGGGGCAGGGTGTTTCTGGGTCCGAGGTTGTGGGGATCGTCTTGATTGCCCTTGCTGGGATCATCATCGCCTTCCGCTCGCCGACTGCCTAGGGTAGCTTCAAGCGTATGATCATTTCGCTTGGCCGCAAATATATCTTCGTTCACATTCCCAAAACGGGGGGGACAGCGCTTAGTCTGGCGTTAGAAGATCGGGCTATGGCGGACGATATCCTGATCGGCGATACACCTAAAGCGGTGAAACGCCGCGCCAAGGCCAAAGCTTGGGCCGGAGATCGCAAATTGCGCAAGCATTCGACCTTATCTGACGTGGATGGCTTAGTGGCTATTGAGGATTTCTTTGTCGTGACCTTAGTGCGCAACCCTTGGGACCGGATGGTCAGTTATTATCACTGGCTAAAGGATCAAAGCTTTGATCATCGTGCAGTAGATCTGGCCAACGCACACGACTTTTCAGGATTTTTGAACCATCCTGACACCGTGGCATCGCAAACGGCTGAGACGTATGGCGGCTATGTTTCGATGTCTACCAAAGACGTTGATGTGTGCTTTGTGCGCATTGAAAATTTGGCCGAGGATATTCGACCGTTCGAGACCCACCTTGGGTTCAAATTGGACGTGCCGCATGTAAACCGCTCGCGGCGAAATGTAGACTGGCACGGATATTACAACGAAGCTGACACAGCTTTGGTCGGGCAGATGTACGCCGAGGACATTCGCCGGTTTGGCTACAAGTTTTAGGCATAGGGCGCGCATTCATTGCGCACCCTATCAGATAACTAAGCTGCTTTCGCGTTTTCACCAAACCGCTTGTAGAAACTCTGGCTTTTGCCAGCCATTTCTCTCAGCAATTCTGGGCACTTAAAGCGTGCGCCAAACGCTTCGGTCAATTGATCGCAACGCTCAGCGGCATAAGGTGCGCCCAGCATATCGAGCCAGCTAAATGGACCGCCGGACCATGGGGCAAAACCCCATCCGAGGATCGCGCCAACGTCTCCTTCGCGAATGTCTTCTAGGACGCCTTCTTCCAATGCCCGAACAGCCTCTAATGTTTGTGAGAACATCAGGCGATGCTGCACATCGATGAAATCTGGCTGATTATCCGAGACTGGGAGCTTTGAGCTTAAATCTACCCAAAGGCCTGTACGCTTGCCTTTTTCATCATAATCATAGAACCCTGATGCCGTCTTGCGACCCATGCGTCCCAAATCAGCCATCGCGAACAATACCTCGTCCACAGCGCCGTCAGGATAAGCGTCGCCCATCGCCGCTTTGGTGGCTTTGGCGATCTTTACGCCCAGTTCAATCGATGTCTCATCGACCAATTGCAACGGACCCACAGGGAAGCCCAATTGACGCGCCGCGTTTTCGATCAACGCTGGATTGACGCCTTCGCCAACCATGCGAATGCCTTCGTTGATGTATGGGATGATACAGCGGTTCGCATAGAAGAACCGTGCGTCGTTCACAACAATCGGCGTTTTGCGGATTTGGCGTACAAAATCGAGCGCTTTAGCTACAGCACGGTCACCAGTTTCTTTGCCTTTGATGATTTCGACCAACATCATTTTCTCAACAGGTGAGAAAAAGTGAATGCCGATAAACTGTTCAGGGCGGCTAGAGGCCTTAGCCAGCTCGGTGATCGGCAGGGTCGAAGTGTTTGAGGCGAAGATGCAATCTTTGGGGATAACGGCTTCGACCCGCTGCGTCATCTCGGCTTTGACGGCAGGGTCTTCAAAAACCGCCTCGACGATCAAATCGCAGCCAGCCAAATCATTCACATCCGCGGACGCGGTGATCTGAGCCAACAGCGCTTCTTTTTTCTCGGCCGTAGCTTTACCGCGTTTGATGCCCTTGTCCATGTAAGTAGATGAATAGGCTTTGCCGCGCTCGGCTGCCTCGATGTTCTGATCCACAAGGATAACTTCGATGCCTGCACGGGCCGACACCAAAGCGATGCCCGCACCCATCATGCCAGCGCCCAATACGCCAACTTTTTTCACGCGTTCGTCCGAAACTGCCGGACGGTTAGCGCCTTTTTCAAGCGCCTGTTTGTTGATGAACAGTGAGCGGATCATGTTTGACGAAACGGGGTCCATTATCACTTTGGTGAACCAACGTGCCTCAATCTTAAGGGCTGTGTCGAATGGCACCAACGCGCCTTCATAAATCGCCGAAAGCATGGCCTTGGCGGCTGGGTAGACGCCTTGCGTGTTGCCGCTGACCATCGCCGACGCCCCCACAAAAGTCATGAAACCAGCAGGATGATAGGGTGCGCCGCCGGGCATTTTGTAGCCTTTGGCGTCCCATGGTTTGACGATATCAGCGTCGGTTGCGTTCAGCACCCATTCGCGGGCAGCCGCGATGGGATCATCCACCACTTCATCGACAATCTTTTGCAATTTCATCTGCTTAGGGCTACCGGCCTTGCCTTCCAACAAGATAGGCGCCGCGGCCATTGCACCAACTTTGCGGACAACGCGGGTGGTGCCACCAGCGCCAGGGAATAGCCCGACTAGGATTTCAGGAAGACCAATCTTGGCCTTCGGGTTGTTCGCAGCAAAGATGCGATGCGTCGCCAAAGGAAGCTCAAGCCCGATCCCCATCGCAGTGCCCGGCAGGGCCGAGGCGATCGGTTTGCCACCTTTGTTGGTCTTGGGGTCCATGCCGGCACGCTCGATTTTGCGCAACAAAGCATGCATTCTCATGATGCCGTTAAAGATGTTCTCAGCCGGATCATCGCCGCCGTCGTCGCGCAGTTTGGCAAGAACGTTCAAGTCCATACCGCCTGCAAAATCTGGCTTGCTTGAAGTGATAATCGCGCCCTTGATGTCATCGTCTGCGATCACTTGATCTATGCAGATCTCAAGCTCTTCGAAGGCTTCGAAATTTGCGACATTCATTGATTTATTTGGGCAATCCCATGTGATGACGGCAACGCCATCGTCGTGTTTTGCTAAGGTAAAGTCAGTCATTGCTCTTCTCCGTCCAGGGGCGATCCGTCGCGTTTTGTGAACGAGGCCCCTTTGTCATGCAGCTCAACTTTCACGTCAAAGTCACTGTAGTAGGCGATCTCGTTTGGGTTGGACGTACCAACCACTAGAAACTGCGCGTCTGTTTCGGTTTCATTGATGAAATGGTGGCCGTTCTCATCGCCGGCTTTGAACGTCGCACAGTCACCTGCGCGCATGACCGTCGGTCCGCCGTCCTCAATCAGTGTACATTCCCCAGCGATCATCATCACAAATTCGTCCTCGGTTACGTGCCAGTGACGCATCGAAGATTTGGATCCGGGGGCCAAGGTTACGATATTTGCCCCAAATTGGGTCAACCCGCCTGCGTCGCCAACGCGTAGGGAACTACGACCAATGACTTCTCTGTCGAATGGCGCCGGATAGGTCGAACCTGTTCTAACCGGTAGAGATTCTAAATTAATTTTGGGCATCAGACTCTCTCAATAATCGTGGCTGCACCCATACCGGACCCGATGCAAAGCGTCGCAAGGCCGATTTCTTTATCGGTTCGCTCAAGCTCGTCCAGCAGCGTCCCAAGGATGATTGCGCCCGTTGCGCCAAGGGGATGGCCCATAGCGATAGAGCCGCCGTTAACGTTGACCTTGGCGTGGTCGACGTCAAAGGCCTGTTCGAACAGCATCACGACCGAGGCAAAGGCTTCGTTGACCTCAAACAGATCAATGTCGCCGATGTTCATGCCGTTATCCGCAAGGATTTTGCGCGTTACGGGCACTGGTCCGGTCAGCATGATCGTCGGATCAGTGCCGATCTTTGCAGTGGCTTTAATGCGGGCACGTGGCTTCAGCCCGTATTGCACGCCGAATTCTTTGCTGCCGATCAAAATGGCAGCCGCACCGTCGACAATCCCTGACGAATTACCTGCGTGGTGAATGTGGTTCACCCGCTCAAGCTCAGGGTATTTCTGTAGTGCAACTTTGTCGAAACCGGGCATGATTTCGCCCTGATCCTTAAAGCTTGGCTTTAGCGCGCCGAGCGATTGCATGTCGGTACCAGGGCGCATGAATTCGTCGTAATTAAGGATCGTTAGACCGTTCATATCGCGCACAGGCACGATGGTACCGGCAAATCGATGGGCGTCCCAAGCCGCCTTAGCGCGGCGTTGGCTTTCCACGGCCATCGCATCGGCCATATCGCGCGTGAAGCCGTAACGGCTAGCAATAATGTCCGCGCCGATGCCCTGAGGCACAAAATAGTTGTCGATGGCGATCGAAGGATCAACCGCGATTGCGCCGCCGTCTGACATCATCGGTGTGCGGCTCATACTTTCCACGCCGCCTGCGATATAGGCATTGCCCGCACCGCCGCGCACTTGGTTGGCGGCCATATTGACTGCCTCAAGCCCGCTTGCGCAGAAGCGATTGATTGAGACGCCAGGGATGCTTTCGTCTAGCTCAGACGCCAGAACGGCCGTCCGCGCCAGGCAAGCGCCTTGCTCGGCGACTTGGGTCACGTTGCCCCAAATCACGTCCTCAACCGCGTGCCCCTCTAGGGCATTTCGGTCTTTGATTGCGTTTAACGCGGTGACGCTAAGACCAGCGGCAGAGACTTCGTGCAAAGAGCCATCTTTGCGGCCCTTGCCTCGCGGTGTCCGCACTGCATCGTAAATATATGCTTCGTTCATAATTGCCTCCTCAGGCGCGGTCGGCAGGGCTGCCGGGCATTAGGTCATAAGGATGTTTCCAGCCGTCCAAAGCTTGAATATTGGACAACCATTTGTCGATGTTAGGCCAATCAGCGCGATCAAAGCCAAAGTGTTCGTCGTAAAAAAGATAGCCGCAACATGTGAGGTCGGCATTGGATACGGCATTTCCGACGATCCAATCGCGACCTTCGAGATGCTTATTCAAGATATCATACGAACCTTTCAGACGGCCCTGCAAAAAACCGATGGTTTCTTGTGGCCGTTTGTCCTCGGGGACGAAATGCATCAGGAAACGGCATATTCCTGCAAAGGACGATAGTTTGTGATTGTCCCACAGCTGCCAGCGCAAAATTTCGCGGGCGTCTTCGGCACTTGCTCCGTCAAATTTTTTGGATTTTTCAGACACGTATTGCTGGATGATTGCAGATTGTGTGAGCGAAGTTTCACCGTCAATTAAGACAGGCGCCTCGCCCATTTCATTGACGTTTGTGCGGTAATTCTCACTGCGCGTTTCGCCGTTGAAAAAATCAACTTTCACGGCTTCCCAGTCGAGCCCCGATAATTCGAGAGCAAGCGCCGCTTTGTAAGAATGACCGCTTTCACCAAAGCAATGCAGTTTGATCGTCATTTTTAGTCTCCTTCGCTACGCGGTGGGGGCTTCGCGCCCCCACACCCCCGCGGAGTATTTCTTCAAAGATAAAATCAGTCGTGTTTAAGGGATTTTAACCCTCGTCCTTCAAGTCTGATTGTGCGGTACAGGCTGGAGAGCCGATGACCGCCAAAGGTAAAGTCGCCCTGCCCACGCCAAGTGCACGGCAAAGGTGGGGCGCATCCCTATATTTTATCTTTGAAAAAATACTCATAATCTGAACCATCAGCGTTTTTTGTCGATGAGGCTACGCGAGATAAGTTCCTTCATGATCTCATTCGTGCCGCCATAAATGCGTTGCACCCGGGCGTCCGTCCACATTTCGGCGACATCGTATTCTTGCATGAAGCCGTAACCACCGTGAAGTTGAACGCATTCGTCCAGCACTTCGCACTGCGTGTCCGTCAGCCAGTATTTAGCCATTGCAGCTTTTTCGACTGAAAGGTTGCCCACAAGGTGCTCGGTGATGCATTCGTCGAGAAACGCTTTGGCAACGGCCAATTTGGTGCTTAATTCAGCCAGTTTAAACCGCGTGTTTTGGAAATGTATGATCGGTCCGCCAAAGGCTTCGCGCTCGTTACAGTAAGCTATGGTTCGTTCCACACCGCCTTGAATGGCACCTACTGCTCCACAACCGATGATTAGGCGTTCTTGAGGCAACTGCATCATCATCTGGTAGAAGCCTTGGCCCTCTTCGCCGCCCAGCAGGTTTTCAGGCGGCACCTCGACATTGTCGAAGAAAAGCTCGGAAGTATCTGCAGCCTTAAGTCCGATTTTTTCGAGATTGCGACCACGCGAAAACCCCTCAGCAGTTTCGGTTTCGACGACCATCAACGACATCCCTTTAGAGCCTGCGTTGGGATCAGATTTGGCAGCGACTACAATTAAATTGGCATGCTGACCGTTGGTGATAAAGGTCTTTTGACCAGTCAATCGATAGGCGTTCCCATCCTTGATTGCGCGGGTTTTCAGGTTTTGAACGTCAGAGCCACCCGACGGTTCCGTCATCGCCAACGCGGTGACGATTTCACCTGTGACCATTTTGGGCAACCAGCGTTGCTTTTGCTCTTCAGTGCCGTATGCAAGGATGTAATGCGCAACAATTCCAGAATGGATGGGGTTGCCCCAGCTGGCCAGATTGGCACGCGCGGCTTCCATCATGATGACGGCTTCGTGGCCGAAATTGCCACCGGCGCCCCCGTATTCCTCAGGGATCGAGGGGCAAAGAAGACCTAGTTCACCGGCTCGTTGCCATATGCTTTTGTCCATTTCGCCTTGTTTTCGCCAGCGATCATACTGAGGAACCCACTCGTCCTGAATGAACTTAGCGGTCATATCCGCCACCATTTGGTGGTCCTCTGTCATCCAGGTTGAATTCATTTCGTTATCCTAGCGCTTTCGGTCTTCCAGCTCGGCGTTGAAGAGACGCAATCTGTGAGGAAGTGTTTCTTCGTCCGTGACGGAATCGAAGTTTTCAAACAGAAATGACAACGCCTCGCCCTCGTCCAGTCCTGCCTCAGCCGCAAAGCGTTTGAGACGCCGCCAAGCGTCCTCGGTCAATGCAAGGTTTACGCGACGCGTCATTCGAAGACGTTTTGGCATTTGCCTCTCCTGATTAAAACTGGCCTTCCGACAGGTCCATTAGGGTGTCAGCACCTGTTTGAATTCTAGTTAAATGCATGCAGGTAGCGGGAAGTTGACGTGCCATATAATAACGGCCGGTCGCTACCTTTGTCTGGTGAAACGCAGCGTCAGAAGTTCCTGATGTCAGAGCGTCAGAGGAAATTTTCGCCATTTTTGCCCACATGAAACCCAGCGTGACATGGCCAAAGAGCATCATAAAATCAGTCGCACCAGAAAGGGCGTTGTTGGGGTTTTTCATTCCGTTTTGCATGAAATACATTGCAGCAGCTTGAAGGTCTTTGCTGGCGGATTTTAGTGGGTCAAGGAAGTCGGACTTTAATGCTTCATCATTCTCGTTCTCTTTGATGAAAGTCTTAACGGTATCGAATAGGCCCATCACGGTTTTTCCGCCATTCAACCCGAGTTTTCGACCAACAAGGTCCAACGCTTGGACGCCGTTCGTACCCTCATAAATCATTGTTATGCGTGCATCGCGGACAAACTGTGAAACGCCGGATTCCTCGATGTAACCATGCCCGCCAAATACTTGCTGGGCTTGGACGGTCATTTGAAAGCCTTGTTCGGTCAGAAAACCTTTAAGGACAGGTGTCAGCAGAGAGACCAGCGCTTCTGCATCGTCATCATCTTCACGACGCGCTTGATCGATGAGAGTTGCCGCCCAACACACCGTTGCACGCGCGCCTTCAATAAAGCTTTTCTGGTCCATCAAAATGCGGCGAATGTCTGGGTGGACAATCAACGGGTCGGCGGGTCCATCAGGGTTTTTAATGCCAGTGACGTCGCGCCCTTGAAGACGGTCCTTCGCATATTGCAAGGCTTCCTGATACGCTGGAACGGCTTGGGATAGGCCTTGAACTGCAACGCCATTGCGCGCTTCGTTCATCATCGTGAACATCGCGCGCATGCCTTTGTGTTCTTCACCTAAAAGGACGCCGCTGGCCTCGTCGAAGTTCATCACACATGTGGCATTGCCATGGATGCCCATTTTCTCTTCGATTTTTCCGACAGAAACGCCATTACGTGCGCCACAGGTGCCGTCCTCGTGCACTTCAAATTTCGGAACGATGAATAGTGAGATACCTTTGACACCCTCAGGACCACCGGGAATTCTAGCGAGAACCAGGTGAATGACGTTTTCGGAAAGATCGTGATCGCCTGCGGAGATAAAGATCTTTTGACCGCTAATCTTGTAACTGCCGTCATCCTGCGGTTCAGCTTTGGTGCGCAACAAACCCAAATCCGTGCCGCAATGCGGCTCGGTCAAGTTCATTGTGCCAGTCCAGTCACAGCTGACCATCTTTGGCAGGTAAGTTTGTTTCTGCGCGTCGGTGCCATGTGCATGAATGGCGGAATACGCGCCGTGCGTCAGACCAGAGTACATCGCAAAGGCCATGTTGCTTGAACTAAAGAGCTCATTCACGACGGACCCAACGAGGTAGGGCATGCCTTGGCCACCGTATTCGGGATCGCAGTCCAGACCGGACCAGCCACCTTGTTTGACGGTGTCGAATGCCTCTTTAAAGCCATCGGGCGTGGTAATGATGCCATTTTCGAAAGTGCAGCCCTGCGTGTCACCGATTTGGTTCAGGGGTGCCAATACTTGTTCAGCCAATTTCCCGGCTTCTTCAAAGATGGCGCCGGTCGTGTCACGATCCAACTCGTCGTAGCCAACAATCTCTTTCTTTGAGATTTCGAGCACGTCGTGCAGGACATATTGAATGTCTTTGATCGGAGCGGTGTACATAGGCATTTATTCGTTCTCTTGGGCTAATTAGGAATTGCCATCACGGGGTTGGTTTTGAAGTTCCGCAATGGTTTTTTCGCCCCACTCAATTTGCTCTTTTAGTTCATCGATGGCTTCCGTCAGCTCATCTCGCTGGCGTTCCATGTCCGACAGACGGTCCAGGGCAATTTCGTAGGTTTTTGACATTTGGTTAAGTTGCTGTGGACCACGTTTGTACATGTCCAGTAACTGGCGAATTTGTTCGAGGCTAAAGCCGAAACGCTTGCCACGGAGGATAAGCTTTAGTCGGGCTGCATCTCGTTTTGTGAAAAGCCGTTTTTGACCCTCACGGATGGGGAACAACAATTCTTTCGCTTCATAAAAGCGCAAAGTCCGAGGTGTAACCTCAAATGCTTCGCACATTTCACGGATTGTTTTGGTTTCTTCTGTCATACTCTTCCTCTAATTCTCCGGTTTCAGAGTAGCTGTGACGAATGTTGTTCACAGCGAATATAGGCTATCCTTACGTTGACGTAAGCCTTTCGTCACGTAAACTTTTGGTGATTGGAAAGTGACGCTACGTCGAAGTTCAATCGTCGCGCAACATTGCAGTGGACGTGAACTCACGGACTTCTTGCAAATCTTTGATTGCTTCTTTTAGCTGAATTTGTTGGTCAGTAAGCTCAACAAGCTTGCGATCGGCCATTTCTGTAAACGTACGATACTGCGCAGTTGTACCTTCTCGGTCGTACATCAAAAGCCACTGGCGCAACTCTTCAAGTTGAAAGCCGAACTTCCGTCCTCGTAAAATAAGGGTCATGCGTGCCACTTCTCTTGCACCATAAAACCGGGATCGCCCCTGCCTATCTGGATTTAAAAGCTCGATATATTCGTAATAGCGTAGCGTTCTTGGCGTGACTTCAAATTTTGCGCACATTTCTTTGAAGCTGAGCAATTCCTCTGACATGCGTTCTCCCTTGTTACGTTAGGTTAAGCCTGCGATTTTCGGAGGGCAACTGCAACCGCCATTGCAGTGCACAAATTCAAACGACATAATTTGTTGAAGTGAAAACGGGAAACCCGATGGATAATAGCAAATCAATAGATCCAATCCAGTTTATGGAGGCTTTGCCCCATGGAAAAGCGCTGGGTATGCAGCTTATCGAACTGGGCGATGGCACTGCTGTGCTTGGTTTGCCATATGACAAACGCTTTGTTGGCGATCCTGAAACCGGTGTTATTCACGGGGGGCCAATATCGGCCCTAATGGACACGTGTTGCGGGGCGTCGGTCATGTCCCACCCTGAGGTCATGGGGATAACGGCAACGATTGATTTGCGAATAGACTATATGCGGGCGGCAAAACCCGGCGATACAATCGTTGCCCGCGCCGAATGCCACCATGTGACCCGAAGCGTTGCTTTTGTTCGTGCGGTGGCAGAAGATTCAAACAGCAACACTCCGGTTGCCACAGCTACTGGCACATTCATGGTCGGAAAATCAAAATGAGCCGCAAAACGCCCGAGCCGGTTCAAGTGGTCAAGCAACGTCGCGACGAAATGCTTAAATCACTGGTCGAGAATATCCCTTACATCAACTACATGTGTATTTCCTTTGATCGACGCGGCGACGAACTGACCGCCATATTGCCGTTTCGGGAAAATCTGATTGGAAATCCAATGTTGCCTGCATTGCACGGAGGCGTCACTTCGGGTTTGCTTGAAGTCACTGCGATTGTCGGGCTTGCGTGGTCTAGTCTCTGGCAGGATATGGAAAGCGGCGCGATAGAAGCCAACCCAGCGGACACGTCTGCGTTGCCGCGAATGCCAAAAACAATTGATTTCACAATAGACTATCTGCGGTCCGGCCTTCCGAGGGACGCCTATGCGCGTGCAATCGTGACACGCGCTGGCAGACGTTATGCATCTGTGCGAACCGAAGCTTGGCAGGATAATCGCTCTCGACCGTTCGCCCAGGCGCATGGACATTTTCTAATGCCGCAGCGGGATGACTGACGCTCCGATCACTCATCGGCGTGTATTAAACATCGCCATTCCGATCGTGCTGTCCAACATCACGGTGCCGTTGCTTGGCATTGTAGATACAGGCGTCATTGGTCAGATGGGGGTGGCCGCGCCGATTGGGGCCGTCGGATTGGGTGCTGTCATCCTTTCGGCGATCTACTGGGTGTTTGGCTTTCTACGTATGGGAACGACCGGCCTTACCAGTCAGGCGAATGGTGCTGGAAACCAGCCCGAAGTTGCCGCGTTGCTTATGCGGTCATTTTTGATCGCGGGACTTGGGGGCGTGACCGTCATTCTATTGCAGGCGCCGCTGTTTTGGGGCGCTTTGCAGTTGGCACCCGCGTCTGCCGAAGTCGAGAGTTTGGTGCAGGATTACGTCCAAATCCGCGTTTGGAGTGCACCCGCGATTATCGCTCTTTACGGCGTGAACGGGTGGTTGATAGCCCTTGAACGCACACGGTCGGTGCTTGTCATTCAGTTCTTTATGAATGGTCTGAATATCATATTGGATTTGTGGTTCGTACTTGGACTTGGTTGGGGCGTCGAAGGTGTAGCGATCGCAACCGTAATTGCCGAGTATTCGGGTCTAATAATGGGCTTGTGGCTGTGTCGGTCCGCGTTGAAGGGCACGACTTGGTGGCAGCCAGAACGGATATTTGATCGTGCGCGTCTGATCCATATGGCCGTCGTGAACAGCGACATTCTTGTACGGTCTCTGATGCTGCAGGCAATGTTCGTAATGTTCCTATTTTTAGGCGCCGATTTCGGAGATGTAACGCTTGCCGCCAACCAGTACTTGGTCCAATTCTTAGAGATAACAGCCTTTGGGCTAGATGGGTTTGCCTTTGCCGCAGAAGCGCTTGTTGGCACTGCATATGGCGCGCGAAACGTTGCCAATCTGCGCTCAGGCGTTTTGAAGGCTAGCTTGTGGGGCTTACTGCTTTGCGTCGCGCTTGCGCTGTTTTTCCAGTTTCGCGGCGGCTGGCTGATCGACTATCTAACCACCGCGCCAGAGGTTCGCGCCGAGGCACGGGTTTACTTGATCTACATGGTGTTTTCGCCGCTCGTAGGCGTGATTGCGTGGATGCTTGACGGTGTGTTCATCGGGGCCACAAGAACCAAGGACATGCGCAACATGATGGTGATCAGCTTTGCTGTCTACTTGGTCGCGATTTGGGTGTTGGTGCCGGCTTATGGCAACCACGGACTGTGGATGGCGCTTTTAATAAGTTTTGTCGTACGAGGAGCAACGCTGCTGATTAGATACCCTGCGCTAGAGCGCAGCATTGCTAGATCCTAGTTCGGACAGCTTAAAGGATGTCTAACACAGCCTCGGGTGGGCGGCCGATTGCGGCTATTCCACTGTTCACAACGATTGGGCGTTCAATCAAAGACGGGTTAGCCGACATCGCCGCGAGCAAGGTTTCGTCGTTGTCGCTTTTCGAAAGGCCAAGCTCTTTAAACAGCTTTTCCTTAATTCGCATCATTTCAACGGGGCGTAGTTCGAGCTTGCCTGCAACGTCTCGCAAAGTAGCCTCGTCAGGCGCGTCCACAAGATAGAGTCTAACGTCCGGCGTGATGCCATTATCCACTAAGAGTTGCAAAGTTTGGCGGGATTTTGAGCATCTTGGGTTGTGCCAAATCTCGATCATAGCCAGTCACCTCGTCCAGTTCCTACGGCCTCAGACACATTGGTATAACCGTCGCGCTCAAGCAGTGCATCTAGACCAACGACGATATCCTTCACCAAACCCATGCCGCCAAAAACAAGCGCGGTGTATATCTGGACTGCTGTCGCGCCGGCTTTGATCTTGGCGTAGGCTTGCTCGGCGCTGGAAATGCCGCCGACCCCGATAAGAGGAAGGCTATGTTCAGACGTTAGTTGTGAGAGTTTTGCCAAAACCCGCGTGGATTTCTCAAATAATGGCGCGCCTGAAAGCCCGCCTTTTTCGTCGCGATGCGCGCTTTTTAACCCGTCACGCGATAGCGTTGTATTCGTTGCGATAATCCCGCTGATACCAGTTTCGATAGCAACCTCGGCAATTTCGGCCAATTCTTCATCGTTCAAGTCAGGGGCGATTTTCAGGAAGACAGGAATTTTACGATCCATCCCCTCGCGTACATCCATGACACCCGCCAAAAGACCAGAAAGCGCCGCTTTGCCCTGCAAATCCCGCAATTTTTCGGTGTTGGGCGACGAGACATTCACAGTTGCAAAATTTAGATGCGGACCACATTCAGCCAAAACTGTTGCAAAGTCAGCGGCCCTATCGTCGCTGTCTTTATTCGCACCAAGGTTTAGGCCAATGACGCCAGTCGTCGGACGGGCGGCCAGCTTTGAAGCTGCAATCGACATTCCAAGATTATTGAAACCAAAGCGATTGATCGCAGCTTTGTCTTCGGTCAGGCGAAACAAGCGCGGTTTTAGATTGCCCGGCTGCGGGCGGGGGGTGATCGCGCCCACCTCGACGAAACCAAAACCACTTTTGGACAGCGGGTGCAAAACGTCGGCGTTCTTGTCAAATCCGGCGGCCAAACCAAGCGGATTCGCAAGCTCCATGCCTGCAAGCGTCGTCTTTAGCCGACTTGAAGTTAGTTCCCCCGGTGAGGGTACTAGCCCAAGTTTCAGCGCCTTCAGTGCAAGACCGTGTGCTGCTTCCGGATCCACACAGCGAAGGGCGCGCATGCCCAAAGTCTCATAGAGGCTCATTCAACGTCCTCAGGGAATTCATGGACACCGTCGATCAAAGGCAGGTTATCTTCCCAAATCACGTCGTCTAGATTTAAGGAACGGTAGAGATGCGGGAACAGCGAGTCCCCTCGGGATACCTCCCACTTCAAGTCGCTGCCTAGAGTTCCGGTTTCACATGCAAGGATTACCAAGTCTTCCTCGCCTGCGAAGTGCTTCGCAGCGGTTTCGCGTACAGTTTCGGCCGTTGAGAAGTGGATGTAGCCGTCCGCCACATCAATCGGGGCACCGGTTGTTTCGCCTTGATCTTGCAAGGTCTGCCATTCGTCGGCGCGGAAAATCTTGTAAATAAGCATGATTGCGTGATGACGTGGGTCGGTCAAAAGATCAAGTCCTGCGAGGGGTCTAAGACGCCTCGACGTCAAGTTCACGCAAATGTTGACTCAGCAGGGTCATCGGACTCACGCTGAGCTATTCAAAAAAGCACACTTCAGGGGACCAACTATGTTACGATTAATGACTAGCGCAGCCGCCCTGGCTGTTGCCGCGACGACTGCATATGCAGATTACAACCTAACAAGGGGCTGACCCAGATAACGCGAAAAAGGTGTTATCATGGGAAGCATGCGGAAGAGTCGCTTAAGTAAGTATAAACAGGGTCGCCTGGTCGAGCATTTTGTTGCCGGAACCACGGCTCGAACTGCGGCCAGTTTATG
>JAQWQJ010000079.1 GCA_029244725.1 Paracoccaceae bacterium | reverse complement strand
TAAACTGGCCGCAGTTCGAGCCGTGGTTCCGGCAACAAAATGCTCGACCAGGCGACCCTGTTTATACTTACTTAAGCGACTCTTCCGCATGCTTCCCATGATAACACCTTTTTCGCGTTATCTGGGTCAGCCCCGGTTTTAAATTAGAGCATGTAGTTATCGTGGTGTCCGTCGTCATATAAAATGGGGCATTATAGCGGTTTGAGCATTGGAGGCTCTGGCTCGTTTGTGTGATTGATTATGCGACTACGGATACAGCAGTGGCTTGGCTTACGGGTGTTAGATCTCGCCTGATGCAATGATATCCAGGCATGTCGTAAAGTTGAAAAACGAAGGCTACCAGCCGCTGTTCTTAGCTGTATTTTCCCGTATTTCCTCGCAATGTTAAGAATGGAGGGTGATCACCCGCACGGGGTTATTGGGCTCCGTTCTCAACATTTTCCGTTGGTCGCTTCAACTTCCTTAGTCCGCTTCAAGAATTTCTGAAAGGGTTCAACAAGAAAGGTTTTTGGGTTCAGGCTGCTTCCCTATTGCTCCGGCAGGCGTGTGACACCGGCGCGATAGGGAAGCGGCGGGAAATGCGGAAGTTTTCAATCGGGGGCGTTGTTTGCGGGGAACTGGACTCAACTGCATTAGGCTTCTGATCTTGCCTCTCGCCAGTTCATGGCCCGTCACTGATATCTCTATGACGATTTTGATGACGTTAACGAGAGTCAGGCAGTGTTCACCTCATGCAGTAAGATTTATTTTGTTAGCGCCAGCAATCAATCGGAAAAATGACACCAAAAGGAGACCCGCATCCAATGGCCTGATGTTTCAGTTGCAGATTTGAGGAACCGCAACTGAAACATCGGACCTGGCGATCCGTTTACGAGACAAAAACTGAAACCCGTGGTCTGCAATGGAAATGCTGCTGCTACAGCTGCCGACCACACAGCAAAGCCTGAAAGGAGGGCAAGGGCTCTTGAAGCTGGCGCACCCCTGTGATCCAGCAATTTGAAAGGAGATTCATCATGATCTCACAACCTTCACCGTGCCAAATTTCGCGTCTCGCTGAAGACATTCAGTTTCTGGCACGCAACGCAAGATGTCCTGCCATACCACGTGACATCTTAATCAATTGGTCGGAAGAACTGGAACAACACAGACCGACCGTGTTTGAGTTCGAGATTATCGAAACGGTCATACATGCGCTGGTGACGCTATCGCACAGCAATGCTGCGTTCAGCAGACCTGCGGTGCCTCAGTTCTACAGCAACAAGGAGGCTCTCGACGCCAATGATATGGGAGGATTTTTCGCAGCAAGAAAAGTGATTGCGACATTGATCGAAATCGTACCCGTCAGCGATGAAATGCGGCGCAAGCTCGCGGTCGTGGCTTTGAGCCGCATTGATCATGACGTACGAGCCTTGGAAAAGTTGATCCCGTATTGATTTCGGATCTTTCCCCGGAGCGAAGTGCTCCGGGGATTGCAAATATGATTATTTGATTCGCCGAATTATGATTTACGCAGCCCGTTGACTGGCGCTCGTCACAGACTCCAGTCTTCGGACCGGGGGCTGTGATTCAAAGTTACTACTTTGTCGTCTTTTTCGTTTTACGCAAAACAGCAGCTTGTTTCATTTTACGGCTTGCAAGTCCATTTTTGAGCGCATCAATGCGCTCGCGTGGCTCCGGCTGAAAAACAACACCCCACCATTTCCAACCTTCAAGTCGATCTCCGATTTTCTCGAGGTTTGTGTAAATCTCGAGAGATGACCAGGATCGATGGCCAGACATCATGCGCACTTTTGCCGCTGACCAGCCCATTTCGAAGGCTCGAGATACCGCGTCGTGCCGAAGATCATGAAAGTGCAGATCTTCAATGTTCTCAAAAAGTTTCACGAGACGAGTGAATGCAGTTGACAGGCTGTCAGAAGCGTATGGGAAGATCCTTTCGTCTACCGCCGGCATCGATTTGATGATCTGTAGTGCTTCGTCGCTGAGCAGCACCCAGACGTCATTGCCTTGCTTTTGTCCCGGATGTTTCATAGCGCGGACCAGGATCTTCTTGTCTTCGTAGTTTATATCGTCCCATCGAATTCTTGTTATTTCCGACAGCCGACGCGAAGAGGCAATGGCGAAAGCAATGATCTTGTGCAAGGGAGCTGCATTGCTTCGCGCGGACCGAGCGAAGGCTTCTTCCATCAGTTCGTTCAGTTCTTCGACAGTCGCACGTCTGTCGCGCTTGTTTGCTTTGCCGACAATCTTGAGTCTGCGAAGCGTCCTCATCGCGCTCTGCATATCTTCGTATTTCAAAGGGACTCTGTAGGCCGTTTCGGCGATAGTGAAGAGGCCATACAGGTGCTGCATGTAATTGTTTACGGTCGCGGCGCACCGGCCCTCTTTTTTCACAGCGCGTGCAAGATCGATGAGAAATGTTGGATCAACCTCGTTGCAGCCGACATTAGTCTCATTCATGCTTTCAAGGGTCCGGAGACACTGTATCATCGTCTTTCCGACTTCATTTCCGAGGTCAATCCGGTAGCGCTTGATCAGCTCGGCGAACGTGCAGGCTGGAGTAGGATGCAAGAGGGTGCCTTCGTGCCAAGCTTTTTCCGTCCGTGCGGCCCACTTTTCTGCAAGCTTACGCTGCGAAAAGGTTTCCGACTTTGAAAAGATCACCTTCCCGCACTTCTTGATACGGACCTGCGCGGTGAAGCTCGGTTTGCCGTTTGTCTTGTTTCTTTTCGTGATGGTTGCCATTTTCAGCCCTTTCTTTGTTAGAAGGACAATGGGTTCGACTGATTTTGCTCGGAAACTGGGAAACAAAAAATTTTGGTAGCGTTCCCGCAGGCGGGTGCGTGACGTCCGCTGGCGCCGGTGCTACAAGACGCTCTCCAAGTGCTACAATTGTAGCACCGGCTGTCGAAATAATTGCGAATAGTCGTGAATAGTCGCAAATCGTAGCCGCCATTGACGGAGGACCAGCCAGTGAAACAAGAGATTTGCAGCGTGACTGGTGCTGCCCGCCTATCTGTCGCTCCGATGATGGATTGGACGGATCGTCATTGCCGATTTTTTCACCGGCTGATGTCGCGTGAGGCGTTGCTTTATACCGAAATGGTGACCGCACCGGCGTTGGTGCGGGGTCGGGCGTTGCATTTGCTTAACTATAACCCCGAGGAACATCCCGTTGCGCTTCAATTGGGTGGTAGCGACCCTGTTGAACTTGCTGAGGCGACGAAGCTAGGCGCTAACGTAGGTTATGACGAGATCAACCTCAACGTAGGCTGCCCGTCCGATCGTGTGCAGTCTGGTACGTTCGGCGCGGTGCTTATGAAGTCGCCTGAGCTGGTGGCCGATTGCGTTGCTGCGATGATAGAAGCCACCAATGTGGAAGTGACCGTCAAATGTCGGATTGGGGTAGACGACCAAGACCCAAACATTGTTCTGCCAGACTTTCTTGAAAAAATCTCGGACGCAGGGGTTTCTCGCGTATCAATTCATGCGCGCAAGGCGTGGCTAAAAGGGCTTAGCCCGAAGGAGAACCGCGACATTCCTCCACTAGATTATGATTTGGTCTGTCGAATGAAACAGCAGTTTCCCAAGCTACATATTTCGATAAATGGCGGCGTTGGGTCTCTTGCTGAAGCAAAGGAACTGTTGGCGAGGGGTTTGGACGGGGTGATGATCGGGCGTGTTGCGTACCACTCACCCGCAGATATCCTGTTGACCGCAGACAGAGATATCTACGGCTCAACTCATACGAAAACGCGCTCAGAAATTCTCAATGCAATGCTGCCCTACATCGAAATGCACCTACAAGGCGGTGGAAAATTACAGCAAGTTACCAAGCCCATGCTAGGTTTATTCGCGGGTTTTCCCGGAGCACGAACATGGCGCAGATATTTGTCAGAAAATGCGTATCGCGAAGGTGCTGGAACAGAAGTAGTCGAGGCCGCCGCCGCTAAAGTATTGGCGCCTGAATCGCATGAATACACCTAAATTCATGGTCATCTTATCCTAAACAGGTGAGTCGCGAGCTTTCGGTTTAATCCGTCAATTCAGCTAAAATCAGGCTGTTTCGCTGAATAAGTAAACAATTTCCAAAAAATATTTGATCATCCATTTTTGGTTTTGTCGGCGATTTTTTCCACCGGCTTGTTCAGCGCTGCCATTCGCAAACGCTCGGAATCCCGTTAATATCTTGAGGGAGTCACCAAAGAAGCCTGACTAAATGGTCAATTTTATTTTGGGCAATCACGGATTTCGTATTTGCTTTGTAATATATTTGCGCAGAACCCCCCGAATTTTTTCCTTGATGAAAAGATTTTTGGGGTGACACTATTGGTTAAGAGCATGACGCAACGACATCTGCAGAAGGCTCTGGATAAATTGATTAAATTGGACTGAACTGCTCAGTACCCAAGCCGAGGCACCATAAATCTATGGAAAAACAATGCCCGGTTCATTCTTCGCAACAGGAGGAAGAAAATGAAAATGACTTCTAAAACACTCGTTGGCGCGCTGCTCGCGACCACTATGATGGCTAGCCCGCTGCTTGCGGCTGGCATGCATCCGTCGACAGGAGAAGCGTTAGCGGACGATCAATCGTTCACTTACCGTCTACTTGACGAGCACAGCTCGGTTGACCCACAGATCGTGGAAGACACTTCAGGCGCGGACATCGTACGCGACCTATTTGAAGGTCTCTACAACCAAGACGCAGCTGGTAACTTGGTGCCAGGTGTTGCTCTTAGCCACACAACCAATGAAGCAAAAGATGTGTATACGTTCACACTTCGCGACAACGCAAAGTGGTCGAACGGCGACGCTGTAACTGCAGGTGACTTTGTTTACGGTTGGCGTCGTTTGCTCGACCCAGCAACTGCTTCCCCATATGCATGGTTTGGCGAGCTGATGTCGATCGAAGGCGCAAGCGCAGTTCTAGCTGGCGAAGCTGATCCTTCGACACTTGGTGTCTCTGCCGTTGATGATCATACGCTTGAAGTGAAACTAACAGCATCGCTGCCATATTTCGCTCTTATGACAACACACGGTTCGACATTCCCAACTCACCAGGCAACTGTTGAAGCGCATGGCGACAAGTGGACTGCACCTGAGAATATCGTTTCTAACGGTGCGTATGTCTTGACTGAGCACGTTCCAAGCGAGCGTTCGGTTCGTGAGCGTAACCCAATGTATTGGAACAATGACGCTACAATCCTTGAGACCATCACTTCGCTGGTTATCAATGACGAAAACGTTGCTCTGACACGTTACCTTGCAGGTGAACTGGACAAAACAGAAGTTCCAGCTGGCCAGTATCCTAAGCTGAATGCCGAGTATCCTAATCAGGCTCACTCGAACCCACGTCTGTGTAACTACTATTACACATTCAACATGTCAGGAAACGGCAACCCAGCATTCGACGACGTACGCGTTCGCGAAGCTTTGTCGTTGGCAGTTGACCGTAGCGTGATCACTGATGCTGTTCTTCAGGGCGGCCAGTTCCAAGCTTATACATTCACTCCTGGTTTGACTGCTGGCTTTGTTACGCCTGACGTACCAAGCGCAAGCATGACTCAAGCTGAGCGTGATGCAAAAGCGATGGAGCTGATGGCTGAAGCTGGTTATGGCAAAGATAACCCGCTTAAGTTCGACATGCTTTACAACACTTCTGAAGGCCACAAGAAGATCGCGATTGCTATGTCGCAAATGTGGAAACAGAAGCTTGGTGCAGAAGCAGTTCTTGCCAACCAAGAGTGGAAAACATTCCTTGAAACCCGCGGAAACCAGGACTTTGAACTGGCACGTGGCGCATGGTGTGGTGACTACAACGAAGCGTCTACCTTCCTTGACCTGCTGGATTCCGGCTCTGGTTACAACGACGGTAAATTCAACAGCGCTCGTGTAGACGAACTGCTGATGATGGCGAAAACATCTGACGATACTCAGCCACTTTACACTGAGATTGAGCAAATCATCGCGAATGAAATTCCGGTCATTCCGGTCTATCATTACACACGTGTGATGATGCTTCAGGAAGATGTAAAAGGCTGGCCGTTCGAGAACATCGAACAGAACGTCTATTCGAAAGACCTCTACGTAGTTGCTGAATAAAGCTACTTAGAAACAATTACTCCGGCTCTCACTCAGAGGGCCGGGGTTTTTATTGGGGTATTCCGAATGTTGAACTACGTTATCCGCCGGCTCTTGGTAGCCGTGCCGACCCTGCTGATCCTTATTATCATCTGTTTCTATCTGATGCAGACTGCCCCAGGCGGTCCTTTCACATCAGAACGCCCATTGCCGCCGCAAGTGCTGGCCAATATCGAGGCGAAGTACGGACTAGATCAGCCGCATTACAAACAACTGTACAATTATGTGGTGGGGATCGTTACGCAATTCGATTTCGGCCCATCATATCAGTACAAAGACCGCTCGGTGAATGACATCATCGCGCAGGGCTTTCCCGTTACATTAACCTATGGCTTCATTTCCTTCGTCGTCGCGACAATTGTTGGTGTTAGCTTGGGTGTCGTTGCTGCGATCCGCCACAACACTGCGCTGGACTACATTGCCGTTGGCGCTACGTTCTCGGCCCAAGCGTTGCCGAACTTTGTCATGGCACCGATCCTGATCTACGTGTTCACGCTTAAACTGGGTCTCTTACCCGGGGGCGGTTGGAACGGTGGTCAGTGGCAATACTTGATCATGCCTGTCATCGCGCTTTCTACGTCCTTCTTTGCATCTGTTGCCCGTATCACGCGGTCGTCGATGCTTGAGGTTTTGAATTCAAACTTCATTCGGACTGCGCGGGCCAAGGGCTTGCCTGAAACAACAATCATTTGGCGCCACGCGCTAAAGCCGACGTTGATGCCGGTAGTATCCTACCTCGGACCAGCATTTGTTGGGATGATCACCGGGTCAGTTGTGATCGACATCTATTTCTCGACCGGTGGCATTGGTCGGTTCTACGTAAATTCGGCGTTAAACCGCGACTATGCTGTTATGCTTGGTCTGACCATTCTCTATGGCGGATTGACCGTTCTCTTTAACTTGTTGACCGACCTGCTCTACGCATGGCTCGATCCAAAGATTAGGTACTAACTCATGGGTATGGTAAAAGATCCCGAACGCGTCGAAGCAATTGCAGACAACATCGCCGATGCACGCGAAGTAAAAGGCCGCTCTCTTTGGCAAGATGCCATGGGCCGTTTTGTTCACAACAAAGCCGCTGTAGGTTCCGTATTTATCCTTGCTGGCATTCTATTGTTTGCAATCGTTGGGCCCTACTTCGCCGTCTGGTCTAACGAGGAAATCGACTGGGCAAGAATGGGAAATGTTGCTGACGTTGGTCAGCCATCATTCGAAAATGGTCACTTCTTTGGTCTCGATAGTATTGGGCGCGATCTCTATTCGCGCACGATCCAAGGAACTTTGACGTCTCTTATGGTTGGCGTCGTCGGGGCTATGGTCGCGGTTGTTATCGGCACACTATACGGGGCCATTTCTGGCTTTGTTGGTGGTTGGGTCGACAATCTGATGATGCGAACCGTCGATATTCTGATCGCTATTCCTTACATGTTCGTCATTATCCTTTTGATGGTGATCTTTGAACGCTCGCTCATAATGCTTTTTGTCGGCATTGGGATGTTCTCGTGGCTGGATATGAGCCGAATTGTTCGCGGTCAAACCTTAGCGCTGAAGCATAAAGAGTTCATCGAAGCCGCCCGCGCCGCTGGTGTTGGATGGTTTGTGATCGTTGTGCGCCACATCATGCCGAACTTGTTGGGTGTTGTGGTTGTTTACGCAACCCTTCTCGTGCCCGGAATGATTATGGCCGAAAGCTTCATCTCGTTCCTTGGCTTGGGTGTTCAAGAGCCGAACACGTCGCTTGGCGCGCTAATCTCAGATGGTGCTGGCACAATCTTATACGATCAGGTTTGGCAGCTTGCGATACCGCTGACATTTTTCCTGACCATCGTCATTAGCCTCTTCTTCATCGGAGATGGTTTGCGTGATGCACTTGATCCGAAGGACCGCTGATATGACACTTTTATCTGTAAGAGATTTGGCGGTCAGTTTTCAAACCAACGACGGTGTCGTTGAAGCCGTTACAGGCGTAAGTTTTGATATTGCCGCCGGTGAATGCCTCGGCATCGTCGGGGAAAGTGGATCAGGAAAAAGCCAAACCTTTATGGCTGCGATGGGTCTTTTGCCAAAGAATGGACGTGCAACAGGGTCAGTGGCGTTGAATGGTGAAGAAATTCTGAATCTGCCAATATCCAAACTGAACAGCGTGCGCGGCAGCTCGATGTCGATGATCTTTCAAGACCCTTTAACGGCTTTGACGCCGCATTTGACCGTTGGCGATCAAATGAAAGAAAGCATTGGCGCACATCAGGGCATCACCGGTGGTGCGGCTCAGAAAGTGTGTTTGGAATGGCTCGACAAGGTTAAAATGCCAGAAGCTGAGCGGCGCCTAGCGCAGTATCCGCATGAGCTTTCGGGTGGTATGCGTCAGCGCGTGATGATTGCGATGGCGATGCTGAACAATCCTAGGCTTCTTATTGCCGATGAACCAACCACCGCGTTGGACGTTACTGTTCAAGCAGAAATTCTCGACCTGATCGCAGACCTTCAGAAACACGAAGGAACGGCTGTTGCATTGATTACTCATGATATGGGTGTGGTTGCGCGGATGTGTGATCGCATTGAGGTCATGCGACACGGTGCATATGTTGAAAGCGGCTCTGCAGAGGAAATCTTCTATACGCCTCAGCATCCCTACACTCGTAAACTGATTGATGCGATGCCACGATTGGACGATGTTCATGGCGACCGAGGTCAACGTGAACTTGGTGATCGACTGCTAAAAGTTAACGACGTCAAAGTTCACTTCCCGTTCAAAGTGTCGAACAATCTATTTGCTAAGAAAGTGCCTTTAAAAGCGGTTGATGGCGTCACTTTTGACATTCGCGAAGGCGAAACGCTGGGCGTTGTGGGCGAAAGTGGCTGCGGTAAGTCGACGTTGGCACGCGCAGTTTTGCAGCTTATTCCGCCGACAGATGGCGGCGTAAGCTGGCTGGGTCATGATCTGGTGTCGATGCACCGGAACGAGTTGAAGAACTACCGCAAAGATCTGCAGATCGTTTTCCAAGACCCTCTGGCTAGTCTCGACCCTCGCATGACAATTTCAGCTTCGATTTCAGAGCCTCTGAAAACGTTCCGCCCTGAGCTTTCGGCAAGAGAGCGCAAGCATTTGGTTGCCGAAATGATGGAGCGTGTAGGTCTGGATCAAATTATGATCAACCGTTACCCACACGAGCTGTCTGGCGGTCAAAACCAACGTGTTGGTATTGCACGCGCAATGATAAACAAACCAAAGCTTATCGTTTGTGACGAGGCTGTCTCGGCCTTGGACGTGTCCATTCAGGCGCAAATCGTCGAGCTTTTGAAAGAGCTTCAAGACGAGTTCGGCATGTCTATGATTTTCATCAGCCATGACCTTTCGGTCGTTCGTGATGTGTCTGATAGAATTATGGTTCTGTACCTTGGTCGCGTTGTGGAATTGGCTGATAGGGATGCGATTTACAAAGACCCACGACATCCTTATACGAAATCGCTGATTTCTGCGGTTCCGATTCCGGATCCCAAGATTGAGCGGACGCGGGAACGCTTAAAGATACCGGGCGAATTGCCCTCACCTTTGAACCCTCGTGCGGCGTTACGCTTCCTTCCGTCCAAGTTGGATGCCGATGATTTGGGATACGTCCCTCAGCTTCTTGAAGTGGCTCCTGGGCATATGGTTGCAGAGCATGATCCGCTTGAAACCATTTTGTCACGCGATCCAGCAATCGCATAAACCCTAAGGGGGATGTGACATTCCCCCTTAAGCCATCTAGAACCTGCTTATCTTGGAAAAAGTAGGCAAAACATGACGGCTTTGAATCAATTGTCGGATTTATCTCAATGGGATTTCGACGACATTATTGACGTGCGATCACCGTCAGAATTTGCAGAAGATCATATACCCGGCGCCATCAATTTGCCTGTTCTTTCAGACAAAGAGCGCGCGATTGTAGGCACGGTTTACGTTCAAGAAGAACGTTTCAAAGCGCGCAAAATTGGCGCAGCTTTGGTTGCTCGTAATGCAGCAGACCACGTTGAGAATGCGCTGGCGGGAAAAGGCGGAGAATGGCGTCCGTTGGTTCATTGCTGGCGCGGAGGTCAGCGTTCAGGTTCGTTCGCGTCCATATTGGCGCAGATCGGTTGGCGGACGGAGCTTCTGGAGGGTGGATATAAAGCTTATCGCCGACTTGTGGTCGATTACCTCTATCGGCAACCCCTTCAGCATCGCCTTATCCTGCTTGATGGAAATACCGGAACCGCCAAGACGGACATTTTGAAACTACTCGAAAAGTCGGGGGTTCAAGTGCTGGATCTTGAAGGGATGGCGGCACACCGCGGATCGCTATTTGGCGCTGTTGATGTAGCTCAGCCCACGCAGAAAATGTTCGAAGGTCAGTTGGCGAAAGCGCTTTTACAAATGGACATTCAGCGGCCTGTGTTGGTCGAAGCTGAAAGCAACAAGATCGGTGACATCCTAATCCCGACGTCATTTTGGAAGGCTATGATTGCGGCGCCGCGAATTACGATCAAAGCACCGCTTGAAGCCAGATCGAGATATCTGCTTCGCAGTTATTCTGATTTGACGGCGAATGAAGCACTGTTGAGAGAGCGAATTGAGAAGCTGCAATTCGTTCACTCAAAAGACCAGATTTCCGAATGGTTAGGCAATGTCGATGAAGGTCAGTATCAGGACCTTGCCGCAGGTCTAATGTCGCTTCATTATGATCCGCGCTACGCAAAAAACTTTGACAAGCGTGACCGGCGCGAGTTGGGAACTGTGCAACTTAAATCGTTGGATGAGCAAACCTTGATGTCAAAAGCCGCGCCTGAGATAGCACAGCTGATCGAACAATACGACTAGCGGCAGACGATCATTTCTTCATTTTCAGTCACGTGACCGATGATGGCGGCAGTATAGCCGGCCTCTTGTAGTTGCTTCAGCAAAGCCTCGGAGCTGTCCGGATCCACCGAGGCCATTAACCCGCCTGAGGTTTGTGGATCAAACAATAGATCGCTTTTTTCATGCTCTAATCCAGAAAAATGGCCACTGATCGCAGCGTTATCCTGATAGATGCTAGATCGATGGCCGGCTTTGCTGAGAGCAAGCGCTCCGTCAAAAACCGGAATGGCATCCATATCAAGCGCAGTCCCTACTTTTGAGGCCTTGCACATTGCCAATAGGTGCCCGCCAAGGCCAAATCCCGTGACATCCGTCATTGCGTGCGCATCAGCCAAAATTGATGATGCCTTGGCTTGTGGTTGCTGCATATGATTGAGTAGCTCAACTACGTTTTCTGCGCGTGCTTGTCCGGCCATCTCAGCCGCCAGCAAAGTCCCGGACCCTATAGGGCGCGTCAAGATCAAGGCATCACCTGCTTTGGCACCACCAATCGTGATTGCATCAATACCTTTGGGTAGCATGCCAGTTACGGTCAACCCGACAGTCATCTCAGCCCCTAGGCTCGTATGCCCACCAACAATTTCGGCTCCGCAATCGCTGGTGATTGACTGAATTCCGGCCATGATCTCGGACATGGTGCGTTTTTGCAGCTCATTGCTCATGCGCGGTAGGATCAAACTAACGAGAACAGACTGAGGTTGTGCTCCCATCGCCCAGACGTCGCCCAATGCATGAACCGTTGCAATGCGAGCCATGCGCCAAGGGTCCAAATCGAATGCCCGTAGATGATCGACGGATATGATTTGCTTGCGTCCACCAACCTTGATGATCGCGGCGTCATCGCCAAGTTCGGACTGAATGTCAGTTCGTTGACTGTTTGGTAGCTGGCAGATTGCATCATGAAGGACGTCAGGCCCAACCTTGGCACCGCACCCACCGCACAAAGGTGTGTCGCTTTGATCGTCAACACCATCAGCGCGTTCTGCAGGCAACAAAGGTTGTGGCATCTGCGGTAGGGACCGAAACTGATCCATAAATTTCTGGTCTATGTGGTCTTTCCAGTCCCACATCTTGGCGGCGGCAAAAGAAAACGTTCCTTTTTCGGCGATCGCCGATCTTCGACCCAAGGATATCAGCTTCAAATACTTGGATTGCGGTTTGAACCGTTTGAGCGTTCCGCCAGATAGTTGCGCTTTTAGATTGTGGATTAGGAACGGCGCTGCGCGAACTGCAAAGACCCCTGCTTTGGGCCGAGGAGATTGCGTCAGATGTGCACAATCACCAGACGCGAAAATCATCGGATCATCGACACAGGTGAGTGTTTCATCGACTTTGATGTATCCGTTCTCCAATGCAAGACCGGTCGACGCCAGCCATGCGTGCGGTTTTGCGCCTGCTGAGCCAACAGTAAAATTTGAAGTTACGGTGTTGTCGTTCAATTGAATTTGACTGGCTTCGACCTTGGACACTGAGGCACCGAAATAGCATTCCACGCCTTCAGCTTTCAACGCGTGCATCAGTTTGCGCCGTGTTGAAGCAGTGACTCCGGTCAGCGTTTTGGAGGATTCGATTAAAGAGACCCGTGCCTTTGAACCTGACAGCTTGTGCTTCATCGCTAACGCGAGTTCTGCGCCCGCAATGCCTCCGCCAATGACGGCAACGCTAGCGTTGTTCGATCCGTCTAAAGAGGCGTAAAAGTTCGACCAGTGTTCGGCGAACTTATCTAACGGTTTTGCTGCAATTCCGTGGTCCGAGAAGCCTTCGATTTCTGGCATGCCCGAGTGTATGCCAATGTCGATCGATGCAACGTCATAACCGATATCTGGTCGCCCTTGAACTTGGATTGTTTTGGCTTCGCGATCAATACCGCACGCGGCGCCGATCACCAATCGCGCACCTGCAAATCGGCACAGTTTGACAAGATCGATATCCAGTTCAGCGCGTTCATAGTGACCAGCAACAAAGCCCGGCAGCATTCCTGTGTATGGTGCAGTCGGGGCAGGGTTGATTACCGTTACGCGAACACCTGCCATTGGTTTCATACCCCACATGCGCAGCACCAAGGCATGGGCATGCCCGCCTCCGATCAGGACGAGATCGCGGGTCAATGGAACGAGCGGGGTCATACTGGGGTCCAATCTTCTGCTGACGCAGTGTCCGGGCTAGACGGCTTCGGCGGGGTGTGTTTTCTGGTCGTTATCGGAGGGCGCGCTAATGGGCAACAGAACTTTGGAACAAAGGATTACACAGGCGCGTGCAGAAGTGCCGTGTGACCTGCTGTTAAAGGGCGGTCAGGTCTACTGTGTTGTGACGGGCAACTTGCTAAGTTCTGATGTGGCGATCTGTGGCGACACCATCGTTGGAGTTGGGACCGGTTATGTTGGTGAGAAGACAGTTGATGTTTCAGGACAAATATTGGTGCCGGGATTTATCGACACGCATCTACATATCGAAAGCTCGCTGGTCACCCCGTCTGAGTTCGACAGATGCGTTGCCCCAAAAGGTGTGACAACAGCCATTTGCGACCCGCATGAGATTGCAAATGTTTTGGGCGTGCCCGGTATCGAATACTTCCTAGCCGCGTCTGAACACACCCTAATGGATGTCCGTGTTCAACTGTCGAGCTGCGTACCGTCGACCGATATGGAGACCTCTGGCGCTTCGATCGAAGCCGCTGACCTTGCGCCTTTTATGGATCACCCCAAGGTTATTGGATTGGCCGAGTTCATGAACTTCCCGGGTGTGATCTTCCGCGATCCGGCAGTCATGGCCAAGCTTGCGCTGTTTGAAGGTCGTCATATTGACGGCCATGCGCCTCAGTTGTCGGGAAATGACCTAAACGCATACATATCTGCAGGAATTCGCACCGAACACGAGGCGACCACCGCCGAAGAAGCGCTCGAGAAGTTGCAGAAGGGGATGCGTGTCTTGATCCGTGAAGGATCTGTGTCAAAGGATCTCGACGCGCTACAACCACTGCTTAACGATATTACGTCAGCCTATATGTGTCTGTGTACTGACGACAGAAACCCGTTGGATATAGCCGAGGAAGGCCACCTTGACTACGTGATCCGAACGTTGATCGCCAAAGGATGCACTCCTCTGTCAGCGTATCGTGCTGCAAGTCTCTCAGCAGCCGAAGCGTTTGGATTGAAAGACAAAGGTCAGATCGCACCGGGTAAGCTGGCGGATATCGCCATTGTCACGGACTTGGCGGCTTGTGACGTGCAAACGGTGTTCTGTAGCGGGGTAGAGGTCACCGATGCTAACTTTGCACAGCGAGGCACAGTAGAACCGCTTGGACGCAACAGTGTTAAGTCACGTGAGATTGTCGCGATGGATTTTAGATCATCGTCGAACAACGCCAGGACCGATGTCATTGGTATTGTTGAGGGCAAGATCATCACTGAGCACCTTATTGAAACGATTGACATTGTCGAAGGCGACAAGGCGCCTGATCCAGAACGTGATCTGGCGCGGATCACTGTGATTGAGCGACATGGCAAAAACGGCAATATCGCAAACGGTGCCGTTCGCGGATTTGAAATTACTAAGGGCGCGATTGGTTCCACTGTTTGTCACGATCACCACAACATTGCGGTCGTCGGTGTGAATTACGGCGACATGGCGATTGCAGCAAACCGTTTGGCGGAAATCGAAGGCGGGTTTGTGGTGGTGTCAGACGGCAAAATATTGGCTGAACTTGCGCTTCCTGTTGCCGGATTGATGAGCCTTGAACCGTTTGAAGTTGTGCATGACCATTTGGTTGATCTACGGGCCGCCGCGCGGTCGATCGGGGTTCGTTTGAAAGAGCCGTTCTTGCAGCTAGCGTTTTTGGCGTTGCCCGTCATTCCAGCACTAAAAATTACAGATCGTGGAATGGTCGACGTCAAGAAATTCGAAATAATCTCGTAAGCTTACAGCATAGATGGAATGACTTGGTCGGGCGGCCTATGCCCGTCGGCGAATGTTTTGACGTTCAGCAAGACCTTTTCGCCCATCTCAATCCGGCCCTCGACGGTCGCTGAACCCATGTGGGGCAGCAAAACGACGTTGTCCAAATCCTTAAGACGCGGGTTGATTTGGTTGCCGTTTTCAAAGACGTCCAAGCCTGCGCCCGATATCTCTCCATTGCGAAGCATTCGTGTCAGGGCGTTTTCGTCAATAACCTCGCCTCGGGATGTGTTCACCAAAACCGCATCTGGCTTCATGAGTTTCAATCGCCGCGCGTTCATAAGATGAAACGTAGATGGGGTGTGCGGGCAATTGACCGAAATAATGTCCATACGCGCCACCATCTGATCTAGGCTTTCCCAATAGGTCGCGCCCAAACTCTGTTCGGTTTCCGATCTTAATTGCTTGCGATTGTGGTAGTGCACCTGCATGCCAAAGGCGTGCGCGCGCCGTGCAACGGCCTGACCAATGCGCCCCATGCCGAGAATGCCAAGATTACGACCCGCCAGTCGACCACCGAGCATTGCGGTCGGCGCCCAGCCGGTCCAGCGATCAGACTGCATCACAGCAAGACCTTCGGGAATGCGGCGAACCACAGCCAAAATAAGCGCCATGGTCATATCTGCCGTGTCTTCAGTTGCCACATCCGGAGTGTTGGAAACAAGAATTCCACGCTGTCGAGCGCCCGAAACATCAATGTGATCCACGCCAGCGCCAAAATTCGAGATCAGCTTAAGGCGGTCACCTGCGGCATCCAGCATATCGGTATCAATAGAATCGGACAGGGCTGTGACAAGAACATCGCAGGATTGCATGGCTGCAATTAGGCTGTCGCGATCCATTTTCGAGTCGTCGACCCGTAGAGTGACGTCAAATAGCTCTTTCATCCGCTCTTCAACGGATTCAGGAAGGCGTCGTGTAACAACAACACTTAGACGTTGCGAAGGCATAAAAGACTCCCCTAGCTTCCCTTTTTGTGTTTGTTGCGTTCAAAGTGACGGATACATGCCCGAGGCACAAGGACTCTGGCAAACAATTGTATGAAGCAATGGGATACAGCGCATTGAGACGCGGAACACTGGCAGTAATACTTATGGTCTTAGTGGGCTTGTCGGGGATTGCGGCAGCGCAAGAACGAGGACCTGTCACAAACCTGCCAATTCCCCGTTTTGTATCGATAAAAGCATCCGAGGCGAACGTACGACGTGGTCCAAGCCTGACCCATCGCGTCGACTGGGTATTCCAAGCGCGCGACCTGCCAGTAGAAATCACGGCCGAACATGGGCACTGGCGTCGTGTACGCGACCGCGACGGCGTAGGGGGGTGGGTGCACCACGCCTTATTGTCCGGCGTGCGCACCGGTATCGTAGACGTGGATTTGGCAGCAATGCACATTCGACCCGATGCAGCCGCCGCGCTGCGGGCACAGCTGGAAAGAAATGTCATTGGACGCTTTCTATCCTGTGATGGATCATGGTGCCGTTTCCAAGCAGGCGGCTATCGTGGATGGGTTTTGCAGAGCGAAGTTTGGGGCACCAACCCTGGCGAAATTATCGACTAACTGGGATTGAGTGAGGTCAGTATGTCTAGGCATTCTCATCCGGTTTGAAAATTGGACTGGAATGGCTTTTCCAATTGACCTTAAAGTTAAATAGACCATCTTTAATATGACTTCCGGCTACACTATTTTAGTAGAGTCAAAAAGCAGGGAAACCCATGGTAAATATTCTGAAAGTCGAGGACGTGCGCAAAGCGTTCCCATCCGGTTTTGAAGCGCTGAAAGGCGTTTCGTTGGACATAGATGAAGGTGAAATTATCGCATTGCTTGGCCCAAACGGCGCTGGCAAGACGACATTGATCTCGACCATATGTGGCATTACGTCTGCGACCTCTGGCAAGATCTCCATTGGCGGATTTGATACAGCTACCGAATATCGCAAGGCGCGTAATCTGGTTGGTCTTGTGCCGCAAGAAATAACGCTCGAGCCGTTTGAGACTGTCATGAACACTGTTCGCTTTAGTCGCGGTTTGTTCGGCAAGAAACGAAACGATGCTTATATTGAGAAAATCCTAAAGCAGTTGTCCCTTTGGGATAAGAAGGACAGCCGCACAATGGAACTTTCCGGCGGTATGCGCCGTCGAGTTCTGATTGCTAAGGCGCTTAGCCATGAACCGCGCGTGTTATTCTTGGATGAACCGACCGCGGGCGTGGACGTCGAACTGCGCAAAGAGATGTGGGAGGTCGTGGCCGAGCTGAAGCGCGATGGCGTTACGATCATTCTGACAACGCACTACATCGAAGAAGCAGAAGAGATTGCGGATCGAGTAGCTGTGATCAGTAAGGGTGAAATCCTTCTTATCGAGCAAAAAGATGATTTGATGGCACGCATGGGTCAAAAACGTCTGAAAGTTGAATTGCAGTCGGCGATTGAAACAATCCCAAGCGATCTTGCAGAATACGCGCTTGCGCTAGATAGCAAAGGCGAGACGCTTGTTTACACCTATGACACAAAAGCCGACCGAACAGGTATCACCAAGCTTTTGGCTGATATTGCGGCGGCTGGTCTCGCTCTGAAGGATATTCAGACGGTTGAGAGCACCCTCGAAGATATTTTCGTAGATTTGGTACACGAGGACGCAGCATGAATTTTCCAGCAATAGCCGCAATTTACCGATTTGAAATGGCGCGGTTCTTTCGGACTCTAACGCAAAGCTTCATTTCGCCTGTAATATCAACATCTCTCTATTTCGTCGTGTTTGGGGCAGCTATCGGATCGCGTATTCAAGAGGTTGAGGGCGTCAGCTACGGTACGTTCATTGTGCCGGGCCTGATCATGCTTTCGGTCATTACTCAATCGATCTCAAACGGGTCTTTCGGGATTTATTTTCCGAAATTCATTGGAACGATCTACGAATTGCTTTCGGCCCCGATCAACTTTCTGGAGATCGTGATCGGCTATGTTGGGGCTGCGGCAACCAAAGCGCTGTTCATTGGTGTCGTCATCTTGGCCACGGCGAACTTCTTTGTTGATATCACAATCGCTCATCCACTTGCGATGGTCATGTTCCTTGTGTTGACCACCATCACCTTCAGTTTGATGGGCTTCATTCTTGGAATTTGGGCGCAGAATTTTGAACAGTTGCAGTTGGTACCGTTGTTGATTGTGACCCCACTGATCTTCTTGGGCGGGTCGTTTTATTCGATCTCTATGCTGCCGCAAATTTGGCAAACGATTTCGATGTTTAATCCGGTGGTCTATTTGATTTCCGGTTTCCGTTGGGCCTTTTTTGGAACGGCTGATGTTCCGATCGCAGTTAGCATGTTTGCGATCTTTGCATTCTTGATTGCATGTCTCGGCTTTATTGGATGGATCTTCAAAACTGGGTGGCGCATCCGCAAGTAAATGCGAAAATGCCTACAGGAGCTGAAATTCCTGTAGGCGGCCCTTGTTTGTCGTTCTGTGCGTCTCTAAATCGGTGATATGAAACGCTGGATACCATTTTTACAGGCCGACCCGGTCGTGTCTGTGCTTCGTTTGTCTGGTGCGATTGGCACAAGCGGGCGCGGTTCTCTTAACGATCAATCTTTGGCCCCTCTTGTTGAACGCGCATTTAAGCGCGGAAAACCTGCTGCGGTCGCTCTATTGATTAACTCGCCCGGTGGATCGCCGGTGCAGTCATCGCTGATAGCCGCCCGTATTCGTCGCCTTGCCGATGAAAAAGACATTCCCGTTTACGCGTTTGTCGAAGACGTTGCGGCCTCGGGTGGATACTGGCTGGCAGTGGCGGCTGATGAAATTTGGGCGGACAACTCGTCGATCCTTGGCTCAATCGGGGTGATATCGTCAAGTTTCGGCGCCTCTGAGCTGCTTGCTAAGCATGGTGTTGAACGCCGCGTTTACACCGCTGGAAAAAGCAAAAGTCAGCTGGACCCTTTCCAGCCCGAAAATCCCGAAGATGTGACCCGCCTTAAGGTTCTGCTTGAAGATATTCACACCAATTTCATCAATCATGTGAAATCCCGCAGGGGTGACCGACTTGATCCCGATAGCGACGTGTTCACAGGTGAATTCTGGCTCGGAGATCGCTCGGTCAAGCTTGGGCTGGCCGATGGCATCGGGCACTTGGTCCCCAAAATGAAAGAGATCTTCGGCGAGAAGGTTAAGTTCACCACGTATGGCGAACGCAAATCTTGGTTACAACGCATTGGTGCCAACGTCGCTGGCGATGTTTTGGATAGCGTTGAGGAACGGGCGATATTTGCCCGCTACGGGCTTTGACTTGATAATCAAGATCGTCACCTTTTTTCTGATCGGAATTGTGATCTTGGGGATGTTTGGCAAGCTCAAATACCCTGGGCGCGAACGCTTGCGCTCGGCACGATGCAAGAAATGTGGCCGCTTCGTTTTGGGCAACTATCCATGCAAATGCGGGTCTAAGAAAGGCTAACAATGCTTTGGCTGCTTGCTGCACTTGGCTTGGTAATTTTATTGCTGGCCGGCGATGCCCTTGTGAAAGGCGCTGTGAACCTAAGCCTTCGTTTGGGCGTCCCTGCAATGATCGTCAGCTTGACGATTGTGGCGTTTGGGACGTCGGCCCCTGAATTGCTGATCGCAATCAGTGCCGTATTAGAAGATGCCCCTGGAATTGCGATTGGTAACGTGGTCGGATCAAACACTGCCAATGTATTATTGGTGTTGGGCGTGCCGGCGCTGATTGTGCCGCTGCAAACTGGACAGTTTGACACTAGAAAAAGCTACCAGCTTATGATCGCCGGATCTGTATTGTTCATCGGTGTCGCATTATTAGAGCCCATAAACTGGGTCGGTAGTCTGATCCTTCTGGCTGCTTTTATTTATACTCTTTTGCATTCCGCAAAGCTGGCAAAGCACCAGCGTCGCCAGAAAATTGAAACTGTCGCTACCGAGGCCAAAGAGCTGGATGAAGCGGATCCTGACATGTCTTGGATGTTGATCGGGTTTTACATGGTTTTGGGCATAATCGGATTGCCGCTCGGCGCGAATTTGTTGGTTGATAGTGCCACTGAAATAGCGCGCATGTTCCATGTCAGCGATACGATCATTGGCCTAACGCTTGTCGCCGTGGGCACGTCTCTTCCCGAATTGGCAACGACAGTTATGGCAGCACTGCGCCGTCAGGCCGAAGTTGCGATTGGGAACGTGATTGGTTCGAATATGTTCAACTTGCTCGCCATTATAGGTCTTACGGCGCTTATCGGGCCATTGCCGGTTAACCAATCGATCCTAACCTTTGATATCTGGATTATGCTCGGCGCGTCTTTGATGTTGTTGCCGTTCGTCTATATGCGCAAAGACATTGGAAGACGGGTTGGGGTGTTGTTCTGTACCCTGTACGTCGCCTATTTGGTTGCCGTTGTCAGTTAACGTAAAGCGGCGGTTTTTAGCTTGGGTAGGGGAAAGCCCCGATGAATCCTTGCAAGATCAAAGGATTAAGCAATCGTTAACAATTTGACGCTAATGCGCAGCTAAATTGGGCTCGAATTGGAATGCAATCTGTGACTTGCAGAATCGCTTTTGGTGAAATTATTGCGCCCAGTCCGCCAAAGTTGTGCACCTTTGCCTTCTTTATTAACAATCCGTTACAAAAATCGTGTGTTTTCAATAATTTGGCTGTGTCAAAATAAATATATCGTTTAAAAACAGTTACTTGCAATACTGCCTAAAAATTAGGCAGATCAGCGAAGTTGATAAAAAACAACGGAAAATCAGCGTCTGGCGAAAGTTGCCCCCAAAGTTATCCACAGAAACCGTGGAAAGGTTTACTCTTGTATTTGAATCTCAAACTGTGCAGCAAACAGGGAATCAGTGAGTTGAAGAATTGACCGACACGCCAGCACCAGATTTGACGGGATTTGATGTCATCAAGGATTATGTCCGTTCGCTTGACGGATCCCCGGGTGTTTACCGCATGCTGGATGCCCAAGCGCGGGTCCTTTACGTTGGTAAGGCACGAAACCTAAAAGCGCGTGTGTCGAGCTATTCGCGACCAACCGGGCATTCATCCCGTATCTCTCGGATGATTTCAGAAACTTCGTCGATGATGTTTCTGACGACAAAAACCGAAACCGAGGCGCTGCTGCTAGAGCAAAACCTGATTAAGCAACTTAAACCGCGCTACAACGTTTTGCTGCGCGATGATAAAAGCTTTCCCAATATCCATGTCACGACCGAGCATGCCTTTCCCCAGATCAAGAAGCATCGCGGTGCGCGTAAAGAAAAGGGTGCTTACTACGGACCATTTGCCAGCGCTGGGGCAGTGAATAGAACGCTGAACCAGTTGCAGCGCGTTTTTCTGCTTCGCAACTGTACGGATTCTACGTTTGAAAGCAGAACACGCCCGTGTCTGTTGTTCCAAATCAAGCGGTGCTCGGGGCCATGTGTGAATCGCATCTCAGAGCAGGAATATGCGGTATCGGTCAAAGACGCGGAAAGGTTTCTGTCTGGACGCTCAACCGAGATACAAGAGCGCCTGGCAAGCGATATGCAGGCAGCCTCGGCAGAGATGGAGTTTGAGCGGGCAGCGGCCCTGAGGGACCGTATAAAGGCCCTGACGCAGGTTCAGACATCTCAAGGGATCAATCCCAAAACAGTTCAAGAGGCCGACATCGTGGCCTTGCACGTTGAGAAAGGACAGGCCTGCGTTCAGGTGTTCTTTATTCGTGCAAATCAGAACTGGGGAAACCACGATTATTACCCTCGTTTGTCTGCTGACGTCGAAGAGCCTGAAATCCTACAGGCTTTTCTTGGACAGTTTTACCAGACTAAAGAGCCGCCCAAGCAGATCATTTTATCCAATCCGGTTGATGAGCCTGAATTGTTGTCACTGGCATTGTCAGAAAAGGCAGGCCGAAAAATTGAATTGATCGTGCCTCAACGTGGCGAAAAGGCCGAACTAGTCGATGGCGCGCTAAGGAATGCACGTGAAAGCCTCGCTCGTAAAATGGCTGAGAGCGCGACACAGGCCAAGCTTCTTCGTGATTTGGCGACGGCATTCGGACTTGAGGCTCCGCCGCAACGAATTGAGGTTTACGACAACTCGCACATTCAAGGCACCAATGCCGTTGGCGCAATGATTTGTTCTGGACCAAAAGGTTTTCTCAAGAACCAGTATCGCAAGTTCAACATCAAAGGCCACAGCATCACACCGGGCGATGACTTTGGCATGATGAAAGAGGTGCTGACGCGCCGGTTTTCTCGGCTGCTGAAAGAGGACCCAGATCGCCAGAACGGCATTTGGCCGGACCTGTTGCTGATTGATGGCGGGGCAGGGCAGGTGAGCGTCGTGGCGGGTATCATGAACGAAATGGGTGTTAGCGATATCCCGATGGTGGGCGTTGCAAAAGGCGTGGACCGAGATGCTGGCAAAGAAGAATTCTACCGCCCGGGTGAACGCCCCTTTGCCCTACGGCACAATGACCCCGTTCTCTATTTCATCCAACGCATGCGCGACGAGGCACACCGGTTTGCGATCGGCACACACCGGGCAAAACGGTCCAAGGCAATTGGCGCCACGCCGCTTGATGACGTGCCAGGTGTAGGAGCAACCCGCAAGCGGGCGTTGTTGGCGCATTTCGGCTCGGCCAAGGCGGTGTCGCGCGCTAACCTTGCAGACTTAAAAGCCGTCGACGGTGTTTCTAGCGCGCTGGCCGAAACGATTTACGCATTCTTTCACGAAAACGGATAGGAAGACGACCCCATGCCTGACGACGAGAAGAAGGAATCTGAACAAAGCATTACGATTGGCGCCGGAGTGGCCTTAGGCGCTGGCGTAGGGTCAGCGATTGGCGTTGCGATTGGGAATATCGGTGTCGGTATCGGTATTGGCATCGCGATAGGTGTCGCGATTGCGGCTGGGTTGTCAGTATCGAAAAAGAAGTGACGATATGAGTACGTGATTGTAAAATTAACACAGAAACTTGAGATACAGGCCATACTGCCAAATCTTGCGAAAGAGGTCGAGTTAGCCTTGGCAGCTACTGGAGTCGCCTATTTTTACGAGATCAACTCACTCTTCCTTTCCGGGCTAGTGTTGGCATTCGTAATCTCACCGCTTCGCGCTTTGGTTTTCTACCGTCGCGCTCTTTCGGACCAACAAAAAAGAAGCCGGGCTGAAGCCCGGCCTACATTCTTGTCTACTTGAAAGGCGAACATTTCCTCGCCAAGGACTTAACCCATGGCTGCGCGTTTTTCACCCAAGGTTGAGAGCGTTTTCTCAAGCCAGCCGATCTCCATCTCAGGCACCGACGCCAACAGAAGCTCAGTGTAAGCTGGATGCGGCGGCTGAAAGATCGCCTCTTTCGGACCCTGTTCAACGACTTCACCCTGATACATCACCACCACCTCGTCGCTGATTGCGCGAACGGTAGCAATGTCGTGGGTGATGAAGACGTATGAGACGCCCAGTTCTTCCTGAAGGTTCATCAACAGCTTCAGAATGCCCTCTTGAACGATCTGGTCGAGCGCCGAAGTGACTTCGTCGCAAATTATCAACTCTGGATCTGCGGCCAAAGCGCGGGCAATACAAATACGTTGCTTTTGTCCGCCAGAAAGCTCGCCCGGAAGACGATCGAGGAAGCTTTCATCAAGCTCAATCATCTCAAGCAGCTCTTTTACACGCTGATGTGCAGCCTTGCCGCGTTTGCCGGTGTAAAATTCGACAGGACGGCCGATGATCTCGCCCACGGTTTGGCGCGGGTTCATTGCCGTATCAGCCGATTGATAGATCATTTGAACGCGCTGCAATTGATCGCGAGAGCGGTCTTTTAGTTTGGGCGGCAACGGCTCACCGTTAAACAGAACTTCGCCCTCAAGTTGGGGAAGAAGGCCAGTGATAACGCGGGCCGTGGTCGATTTGCCAGAGCCGGACTCGCCAACGATGGACACGGTTTTTCCTCGTGAAACGGCGATGCTCACATCCTTTAGGACGGGCACCTTGCCGTAAGCGGCCGTAATTCCCTTGATTTCAAGGATTTTATCGTCAGCGGTTTTGCCTTCTTTTTCAATCGAACGGACCGACCAGAGGGATTTTGTGTACTCTTCCTTGGGGCTGGTCAGCATCGTTTGTGTATCGGCTTCTTCGACTTCGTTTCCGTAGCGGAGAACTTTGATCCGGTCAGCCATCTGCGCCACAACTGCCAAGTCGTGCGTAATGTAGATCGCAGCAGTTCCGAATTGTTCGACTGCACTTCGCATAGCCGCCAAAACGTTGACCTGTGTTGTCACATCCAGCGCCGTTGTCGGCTCGTCAAAGATAATTAGATCGGGACGAGAAGCCATCGCCATTGCGGTCATTGCGCGTTGCAATTGCCCGCCGGAAACTTGGTGAGGGAAGCGGTCGCCGATGTTGTTTGGGTCAGGCAAATCCATTGACGCAAACAGCTTTTTGGCGTCCTCGCGGGCTTCTTCTGCGGACACAAGACCGTGACGAACACCAGCTTCGATGGTTTGTTCCATCAAAGTATGCGCCGGGTTGAACGCAGCGGCTGCAGATTGGGCAACATAGGCAATGCGAGCGCCGCGAAGCTTTTGCTTTTCGGCTTCGGATTGCTTCATAAGATCGACACCGTCGAACCAGATTTCCCCGCTTGTTAGGCGGCAGCCCGGGCGTGCGAACGCCATAGCTGCCAATCCTAGCGTAGACTTTCCGGCCCCAGATTCACCGATCAGGCCAAGAACCTCGCCTTTGTGCAGTGTCAGGTCGACGCCTTTGATGATCTCGTGCCATTTCTCGTCAGAGAAACCGTCGATCACCATGTTCTTGATGTCTAAAAGGACTTCTTTGTTATCAGTGCTCATCGCGAAGACCGCTCGTTTTCATAAGGAACCAATCCACCACGAAGTTGACCGCGATCGTAAGGATTGCAATCGCCGCAGCAGGTAGCAGAGGTGTGATACCGGCTTTCAGGTCGAACTGTGCGAACTGGATCAGTGACGCGTTTTCACGAACCATTGAGCCCCAGTCAGCGGTCGGTGGTTGGATGCCGACACCTAGGAACGACAACGCCGCAATCGTCAGGAAGACGAAACAGAAACGCAGGCCAAACTCGGCAACCAATGGCGGCATAATATTTGGTAGAATTTCACGTCGCATGATCCATCCAAGGCCCTCGCCGCGAAGTTTTGCTGCTTCAACGTATTCCATGACCACGACGTTCATTGCGACCGCGCGGGTTAGTCGGAAGACACGCGTCGAATCTAGGACTGCGATGATGCAGATCAGCGAGATGACGTTTGACCCAAAGATTGAAAGAAGCATCAGAGCAAAAATCAGGCTCGGAATTGCCATCAAGATATCAACAAAGCGAGACAGAACTTGGTCGACCCATCCACGGCTGATTGCCGCCATGAGTGCAAAGCCACCGCCAATTAGAAAGGCGAGGAATGTCGTCGCAAGCGCGATGCCAATTGTGTTTCGGGCACCGAATATAAGACGGGAAAGGATGTCTCGTCCAATTTGGTCGGTGCCAAAGAAATGATCCCCGCCCCACGGCGCGTATGGAATCGGCGTGATTTCAGCTTCTCCATACGGGGCGATGATGGGGGCGAATAAAGCGACGAGAAGATAGACTGAGATTACAATCATGCCCATCCAAGCTGTAGGCGGGGCCTTTTTCAGCTCAATCCAAGTGCGCTGCAGCCATGTACGGCGTGTGCGGACCTGTCCAACTTCGTCCTTTGCGGAATAACCTTCGGATGTACTCATCTTGGGTGCAGAAGCCTCGGGTTGGTGACAATCGAAATAATGTCGGCTGAAAGGTTCAGCACGATATATGTCGCGGCGAAGATCAAGGCACAGGCCTGAACCACCGGAATGTCACGGGTTGTCACAGCATCAACCATCAGTTGGCCGACACCAGGATAAACAAAGACCACTTCAACAACGACCACGCCCACAACCAGATAGGCTAGGTTGAATGCGATAACGTTGACGATTGGGGCCCATGCGTTTGGCAATGCGTGAAAAAGAATAACGCGCGAAGACGACAATCCCTTTAGGCGCGCCATTTCGATGTAGGGGCTGGCAAGCAGGTTAATAATCGCGGCGCGAGTCATGCGCATCATGTGGGCGATAATAACAAGCGCGAGCGTCATTGAAGGTAGGGCGCTTCTATAGATTCGCTCGCTCAATACGGTGTCTGGGGACACGTTTGCCAAGGATGGGAACACTGGGTTCAGCGCTGCGAGGAATAGAATCAGGATGTAAGCTACGAAGAATTCCGGAGTGGAGATCGTTGCCAGTGTCGTTGCGTTGACCACGCGGTCGTATATCGAGTTGCGATAAAGTGCAGCGGTGATTCCCAAGAACAGGGCCAGCGGTACAGCGACAATTGCCGTCATCGACGCTAGGAACATCGTGTTCCACAGACGTGGGCCGATAAGATCGACCACATCGCGGGATCTGTCGATACCAGATGCGGCGCGTCCTGAGAACGAAGTACCGAAGTCGCCGCGCAAAACGCCGCCTATCCAGTCGATATACCGAACGTATGAAGGCTGATCGAGGCCAAGCTCGCGTCTAAACGCTGCAACGGTTTCTTCTGTTGCTGCTTGTCCAAGGACTGCCTGAGTGAAGTCACCTGGCAGCATCTCGACGCCACTAAAGATAACGATTGAAACGAAGAACAGGGTCATTAAGCCCAATGCTAGGCGTTGTAGAACCGTCCTGATAACCGGATGCACGGTCACCGTCCCCCTTTTGATTTTGGTAAAGCAAAGTTGCACCTATTTGTAGTGCGTGTCGTTTTTTGACCTTGCGATACTCCCTGAGCGACAAGGGTAGGCGGAACCTTGTAAAAAAGTAAACTGGCTTTGTTAAAGAAATTTGCTTTATGGCCCAAACTGTTGTTACGATCCGTCTGTACCAACATGGGTATGTCTTTTTGAGTGGATCGGGAGAGAAGTATCAAAAAGGCTAAAAAACGACGTTCACAACAGGAAGGCATAAGCCAAATGAAAGATCGTAAATCTCTGTTTATGACAGAGCAAAAAACCAAATTCGCTGCCGGACATATCAATCGCCGTACATTCGTGCGTTCGATGGTTGCCGCTGGTGTTGCTGTACCATCTGCTCTCGGTATGGCCACTCAGGTTATGGCAGCAACCCCTAGTAAAGGTGGCCACTACCGTCTTGGTGTTGGACACGGTTCGACGACTGATAGCCTCGATCCGGCGACATACGAAAACGGGTTCTCAAGCAACCTTGTTAACACTGTCTTCAACCATCTGACTGAAATCGCACCTGATGGATCGCTTCGCGGTGATCTGGCAGAAAGCTGGGACGCTGCAAATGGCGGTGCAAGCTGGATTTTCAACCTTCGTACTGGTGTTGAATTCCACAACGGTAAATCGCTGCACGCAGACGACGTAGTTGCTTCGATTAACTACCACCGTGGCGACGACTCAAAATCAGCTGCGAAGGGTCTTTTGACTTCGGTCACAGACATTCGCACTGACGGCGCAAACCGCGTTGTTATTGATCTCGACGCTCCAAACGCCGACTTCCCATTCGTGATTGGCGACTATCACTTGGCAATTATGCCTTCGACAGATGGCATGGTTGACCCAGTTGCTGGTATCGGTACCGGTGGCTATTCCTTGCAGAACTATGAGCCAGGTGTTCGTGCCGAGATGACACGCAACGCAAACTACTTCAAAGAGACATACTTTGATGAGTTCACACTACTGTCGATCATCGACATCACGGCGCGTCAAAACGCATTGCTGTCAGGTCAAGTTGACGTAATCGACCGCCTCGATCCAAAGACTGTTGGTCTGTTGGCGCGTTCGCCAGCGGTCAATATCCTCGAAACGACGGGTTACCTTCACTACACATTCCCAATGCGTTTGGATGTAGCACCGTTTGACAACTACGATCTGCGCATGGCGCTGAAGTATTCGATCAACCGTCAAGAAATGGTTGACAAAATCCTTCTCGGCCACGGTGCTTTGGGTAATGACCACCCAATTTCACCAGCGGTTCCATTCCACGCCGGCGACATGCCTCAGCGTGAGTATGATGCTGACAAAGCGGCACACCACTACAAAAAGTCGGGCCACAGCGGCGCGATCCAGTTGTCTGCATCTGATGCAGCGTTTGCTGGTGCGGTTGATGCGGCTCAGCTTATCCAGGCTTCGGCCGGTGCAGCAGGCATTGAAATCGAAGTTGTGCGTGAACCTTCGGATGGCTACTGGTCAAACGTTTGGAACAAAAAAGGCTGGTCAGCTTGTTATTGGGGTGGTCGTCCAACCCAAGACTGGATGTACTCGGCTGCTTACACCAACGACACTGAGTGGAACGATACAGCTTGGAAAGGCACAGACGCCTCAGCCAAGTTCAACGACATCGTCGTTGCGGCCCGCTCTGAGCTGGACAACACGAAGCGTACAGCAATGTATGCAGAGTGTCAGGCACTTATCAGTGATGACGGCGGAGCGATTGTTCCAATGTTCGCCAACTACATCATGGGTCTGTCGAACAATATCGGCCATGCGGATGATGTTGCGTCTAACTGGGAGCTTGACGGTTCTCACTCAGCTGAGCGCTGGTGGTTCAACTCGTAAATTACGAGACCAAAGCATAAAGAAACGGCGCCTCAGGGCGCCGTTTTTATTTGGGTTACATTCCGTTGCGCGGGATACTTCGCTGGTAAGATCGTTCGAACAGCAGCTCATCACCTTCCCACGCGCGCAATTCCGCTTTGATATGAAAGGTGCTGGCATCGGCTGTCATTGACGCCTTGGCTTCTGTGCTTGTCTGCCAATCATCGCGACCCATAGTGGTGAACCAGTGAATATCGGCCTTGGCACTAAGGGGATTGTCCCCATTGATTCGCCACTCTTCATGTGTGACGGAAGATGTCGACAATCCATGCTTCAGATCAGTTACATGACCATCGCCATTGGAAATTCGCATCACAGTGTCACCCGTTTCGAGATCACACTCCTTCGTGCGGGTGCAGCGACTTGCGCGGTGGGTCTCAATTTCCCAAGGCAGACTGCCCTCGGCTGGCTCGAACTCCCACTCAGCGCCATGGGCAAGTGGTCGTTTAGGAAGTTCGATTGATCCACTGTGTATGGTCACCGTTGCCAATTCGGGCGCAGGCCAAAGAAACGGCCAATAGTTTGTTTGAACTGAGACCCTAAGTTTGTGGCCCTCGGGAACACGATAGCCGCAGTCATCAAGGGCAAATTGCACTTCAAATTGCTCGTCAGGTTCAATCGGTTCAGGGAACTCATGCGAGTTTCTGTGCTGAAGGTTCAGCATACCGTGCGCGATCATCGCAGAGGTACCGTCTGGAAAGACATCACAAAGACGCACGGCGATTTGGGCTGCAGGTTTATCAACACTGAGCTTCAAGGATACCGAGGCAGCCCCCAGGAGGTCGATAGATGTTTCAAGAACAGGCCCGTCAAAGCAAGCAGATACCGCATCATCAGCCCGTTGGTCGATTGGGAATTCGGGACCATAAGCAAATGGGAAATACTCACCGCCAGTTGCACCGCAGTCCGATGGCGAGCATACAGATACGCCACAATCCCCGGACAGACCTGAAAGGCCCCCGTTGGTTAAATGCATCGTTTCATGCGCGATATTGTCCGAAGGCCACTGGGTCTCAGCAATCCAGCGCCCTGGGCGTTCGGGCAGCCAAGCTTTGGGCTTTACGGAATCCATGACGTAAATCCGCATATCGGGATCATCTTGAACGCCGGTATCCTCATCCTTTAGCCAATGATCCCACCATCGTTTTGCTTCCTGCAAAAACCCTATGGCAGGCTTTGGGCCGGCGATATGTGGATATTTGTGTATCCACGGTCCGATAATTCCTTTTACAGGTGCTGAGATATTGCTGACGAGATGATTGATGGTGTTGCGATATCCGTCATGCCAGCCGCCGATGGACAGGACAGCGGCATCGATAGCTGAATAATCCTCGCAGATTGATCCGTGTTTCCAAAAGTCATCGCGTGTTTGGTGGTCCAGCCAAGTCTCAAGGATGAACGGTTGTGCATCAAGCCGCTCCAACCACATTTCCCGCCAAGAATTTGGGGCAAGCGCTGGGTCGGGCGATCGCGACGAATAAGCCAGCATTTGTGCAGACCACCCGAGGTTTTCATTAAGCAACGAGCCACCCTTATAGTGGATGTCGTCGTTGTATCGATCAACGGTCGAGCATATGGATATGATCGCCTTTAGCCCCTTAGGTTTCAGCGCGGCAACTTGCAGGCAATTGAAGCCTCCCCAGCTAATTCCCTGCATGCCGAAATTACCGTCGCACCAAGGCTGTTCACGCGCCCAGTCCATGACACTGATAGCGTCCTCCCATTCCTGTTGCGTGTATTCGTCTTCGTGTAGTCCGTGGCTATCGCCATTCCCGCGCATGTCGACGCGCACACAGGCATATCCATGGCCCGCCATCCAAGGATGCGAAACCTCATCACGCGCGATGGTGCCATCACGTTTTCGATAGGGTAAGTGTTCCAAAATCATCGGAACAGGATTGCTATCCGCATCCTTAGGAAGCCATATTCGTGCGGATAGTTCACATCCGTCTGGCATGAGGATACGCTGATCTTCGATCACGTTTATCGGGCGGGGTAACTCGGTTTTAATGCGCATAACGTTAGCTTAGACATCAACGCGTATTTGAGCCTAGTAATTTTGCGACATTTACAGTGTCGCGGTCTTTTCTGGTCTTCCATGAAGACGTGGCAATAGATAGGAAAACAGTATGACGCTGAATTTGCCAAATATCCTTACTATTTTTCGCCTGCTAGCAGCCCCGGTGGTCGGGCTGGTATTTTTGTTTGTCATCCGGCCCTATGCCGATTGGATCGCCTTGATCTTATTCGCCAGCGCTTCGATCACAGACTGGTTTGACGGGTATCTAGCACGCACTTGGAAACAGACGACAAAATTGGGCACGATGCTGGATCCGATCGCTGACAAGGCGATGGTTGTTACAGCGTTATTGGCTTTGGTTGCCCTAACAGGTTTGTCGTTCTGGATATTGGTCCCAACCGTAGTGATTCTGTTCCGTGAGACATTCGTTTCCGGACTACGTGAGTATCTTGGCGATACGGCAGGCACCCTAAAAGTCACTAAATTGGCAAAGTGGAAGACCACGGTTCAAATGGTTGCGATTTCGGTTTTATTCGCACATGGCATTTTTGAGCATATGGTTGGCATGTCGTCCTTTGGTATGGATGGCAAAACCTTTGATGCGATAATTGCTGGCGAAATCGAAGATGTACTTGGTCTTCAATGGAAGTTTACCGCGTTCAAGTTGAACGCGAATATCGGGCTTATTCTGTTGTGGTTGGCAATGATCCTGACAGCCATCACAGGTTGGGACTACTTCCGAAAAGCGCGCCCGCATTTGAAAGAATAAAATGGTAGATGTTCTGTACTTCGCATGGGTTCGTGAGCGTATTGGTGTTCCGAAAGAATCTGTTGAAACATCAGCCTCGACTGTAGCTGATTTGGTCACTGAACTAAGCGCCCGAGAAGAACGGTACGCGGCTGCTTTTGCGGATATTTCGGCGCTCCGAGTGGCTGTCGACCAAGAACTAACGGAGTTTGACGCCAGCATCAAAGGCGCGCGCGAAGTGGCGTTCTTTCCACCGATGACAGGTGGCTGACCATGAAGATTTCCGTTCAATCAGAGGCGTTTGATCTGGGCGCAGAATCCACTGCCTTCGCGCAAGGACATCAAGACCAAGGCGCAATCGTTACGTTTACTGGCATCGTTCGGGACAATCCCGAAGGTACGCTTCAAAAGATGACGATTGAGCATTATCCAGGCATGACTGAAAAGGCACTATCCGAAATTGCAGCTCAGGCGGTTGAACGTTGGTCGCTTGGCGATGCATTGGTGATCCATCGTTACGGCGATCTTGCGCCGGGTGAAATGATCATGATGGTCGCCACCGCATCGCGCCATCGCAAAAACGCTTTTGAAGCGGCTGAGTATTTGATGGATTACCTGAAATCCCGTGCGCCGTTCTGGAAAAAAGAATTCCTAAAAGATGGCGCTGAGTGGGTGGATGCGAAACAAGAAGATGAAGACAGTTTAACGCGCTGGGAGTAATCCGTTTAGTCGACTGCGTTCATGCGTTCGATATACTCGCGAAGCTCCTCAGCCTCGCCGCGCGCCGCGCGCAAACCTTCCATCGCAGCCCCCAATTCAGCCTGAGACTGATTGAGCTGGGTTATTAACTCTGACTCTTTTTCGCCGTAGGCAGCAACCGTTTGGTCGCGCTCTTCCTCGGCCTCGTGAAGCTCTTTGGCCATTTTGTCCAACTCGCCAAAGTCGCCTTGGTTCACACGCGTGAATCGATGCACCAGCCAATGCGCGAACCAACCGACAAGAAATGCCGCGAATAGGACGATGGCGGTGGCAATGATAAATTCCGATCTACTCATTGCTTTCTCCCTCTGGTTCTTCTGCTGATACGATGGCTGACGGGTCGAACAAATGGAATTCAATCCGACGGTTAGCTTCGCGGCCTTCTTCGGTGTCGTTGTCTGCAATTGGTTTGGCTTCGCCATAGCCATTCGCGATTACGTTCGACACAAGAATACGGCGGTTCATAAGTTCTTCTATCACAGCCTCGGCGCGTGATTGCGACAAGGTCAAGTTCATCGACTCGCGGCCCTGGCTGTCTGTATGACCTTGAACCTCAAGCCGAATAGGGCCGCATTTCAAAAGAATTTCGGCAAGACGGTCCATAGTCGGCTGGGCCTGTTGTGTGATCGTCGCCGAGCTAGGTTCGAATTTAATCTGAACTTCTGCAGCAGCAGTGCGAATGTCTGCAAGACACTCTTCCGGTGTGGGAATAAACGTACTTGGATCTAGGGTCTCAATATAGCTTACATCCAAATCGATGCGTTGCCCTTGACCCAACTGCTCGGACAGAAGTTTGGATATATTGAACTTTGCGTCTTTGTCACCAGTCCTGCCACGCAGCGAAATTGCGTTAGGCTCTACGACAACCGAGCCACTGTTCAGCATAGCCAAAGCTTCTAGCGCGATCATCGTCCGGATTGGCCACCCAGAAGGTAAATTGGGGTCGATACGCGCCGCCATATAGGTCTGCCCGCCCGCAAAATGCGCTTTTGCGTATCCTGCCACAGCATTGCGTGCCAATTCGTCGGGCAATCTACCGCGCAGCTGCACTTGCCCCTCAGGGCTTAGCGTCGCGATGAATTCTGGCGGACCCAAGTCCTGCGCTTCTTCTTTCTGTAGTAACTTGGCGTGCAGCGAAAATAGGTCCGGAAGACCATTTTCCAGTTCGCCAACGACCTTGTCAAAAACGTCCTGCGACGTGCGCTCTGACGCGATTAAATCTATGTCGACATCGGACAATGTAACAAATCCAGTTCCGATTTCATCTAAAGCCGAGATCGCTTGTGCCGCCGCTTCACCCCAACTTGGTGAAGGAACGCCAAGGCCGATTGTGCAGTTGACCTCATCCGCGTGTCCAGCGGACTTCGCAGCTTCTGTGATCAGCTCAACAGCGGCTAAATCATCGGCCGAGCACGCATCAAATCGCACACCATCTTCATCAATAAGGAAGCGAAGCGTAAAGGGAGTGATAACGGGGCGTGGTGCAGAAATTTGAAGGTCCACGCCCAAGCCCGTCGGCAGAAACTGAAACAACTCAGCTTCGGCACCGGCTTTTTCTTCGGCGCTGTCCGCGACGGCCGTGACGCCGACTAGATCTGCCGACATAGATATCTTTGAGCGTTTAAGCAATCCAGCCGAAAGGATGGCAAATTCAAGCGCCTGATCCCAACCGTCTGGGGCGGGGAAATCTGAGCTTTCCAATAAATCCGTCACCCTTGCACCATCAGCCGCATCGGAAAAATCTGCTACAAGGACGTCTTTGTTTACAGCGCGTGGTATTAGGCCGATCAACGAAATTCCACTGTCGTTGCGCAGTATTTCGATCGAGAATTTCGGCGCTTTCAACGCTTCGGCCTTGGCGACACCAAGACCGTCCACCACGCGCGCGGCATCAACCACACCACCAGCAGTCGAAAGTGCTTTGAAGCGCAAAGCTTCGCTTGGCGCAGTGCCGGTTAGCAGAACTTGCAAACCATTTGCCTGAACCTCGGCCCAACTAAGATCGTTGCCATCCAAAGCGGTCCGTACGCCGACCTCAGAGCTGTCTTCGACTATGTTAACCGAAGCGATGGCGCCAACGTAACTTAGGCCAGCGCCAGCCAGCATAATTAGCAGAACGAGAATGGCGGCAGGTAGCCTCATTAAGGTGAAATTCTCCGAGTGTTCGTCTTTATTAGGCTGTCTTTTCAAACGGATCAATCAAATGAACAACGCGACAAGGAAAAACAAGACAGGGATCAGGCCGGCATCCCTATTTGCGCGAAATAATGCCAAAAGACCGTCAGGATTATCGATGTCTAGTTTTCGCAATTGCCATACCATATGCCAACCAAAGGCCCACGGCCCGCCAACGGCGACGACCACTGACAAAAGGTTTCTGTCGGTTGCAGCAAGCAAAATTGCGGCAAGCATCAACAAAAGCGAAAAAACCAAGAAGCGTTTCATCCATTTGGGTGTTTCGGCGCCGAACAACAAAGCGGTGGATTTAACCCCGATCATAACGTCGTCTTCTTTGTCTTGATGCGCGTAAATCGTATCGTAAAACAGTGTCCAAGCCAGACCAGACAGATAAAGCAGCACTGCAGGCCACCCAAGTGAACCGCTATGCGCCGTCCATGCCAGCAATGCGCCCCAATTAAATGCAATACCAAGAAACGCCTGAGGCCAATGTGTGAAACGCTTGGCAAAGGGGTAAATCGCGACAGGGATCAGCGACAAGAAGCCAAGTAGAATGGCATTCACGTTCAATGTTAGCAGGAACATCAGCGCTAGTAGCGCCTGCAGGACCATCCATGCGGCAGCTTGTTTTGTTGAGACTTGACCAGAGGGGATAGGGCGCGAACGGGTGCGTTCGACCTGCGCGTCAAATTTTCGGTCGGTGATGTCATTCCAAGTGCAGCCAGCCCCGCGCATAAGCCAACTACCTCCAGCACAACCAACAAATATCCAAACGCCGTCCCAGCCGAAACGGTTTTCCGACAAAGCAGACAGGAACAACCCCCACCAGCAAGGCAGCAGCAGCAACCACGTTCCGATGGGGCGATCTGCACGGCTAAGTCGAAGATACGGGCGTGTCCATTCAGGGGCGATATGGTCCACCCAATTTCCACGCACTGCGTCTGAAACTTGGCCCTCAGGCTCTGGCGTGTTTGAGGCGTCGGTCATATGGTGCCCTCATGGAAGCAGCAAAAATCAGGCTCTATGTAGATCACCCACTGGGTCGGGGGCAAACGGTTCCTCTGGATCGCGACCAAGCGCACTATTTGTTTGGGGTGATGCGGCAGAAAGCTGGTGGGAAAATCGCACTGTTTAACGGGCGGGATGGCGAGTGGACGTCAGAGATAACCCATGCAGGCAAACGTGCGGGTGAGTTGACCTGTTTGGTTCAATCCAAACCATTGCAACTTCCCCCCGACCTGTGGCTGATCTTCGCACCAATTAAAAAGGCGCGAACCGATTTCATCGTCGAAAAAGCGGCCGAGATGGGCGCGAGCCGTATTTTGCCGGTGGGAACCGAGTACACGAATTCCGAGCGTGTCCGGCAGGACCGTTTACAAGCACATGCCGTTGAGGCCGCTGAGCAATGTGGCGGGACATACGTGCCCGAAGTTGTGGATTTTCAAAAGCTGTCAAAGCTCCTCGATGCTTGGCCCGCGGATCGAAAGCTCATGTTTTGTGATGAGGCGTTAGTTGGCGCGGGTGAAACCCTCAGCTCAGCCGGTTCTGGCCCTTGGGCGATTTTAATCGGACCCGAAGGCGGATTTTCGCTAGCCGAACGTAAACGGCTGAATGACTTTCCGTTCACCCACGCCGTTAGCCTTGGACCGCGTGTTCTGCGTGCAGACACGGCCGCCGTTGCAGCGATGACAGTTTGGCAGCAGACGTTGGGGGATTGGTGAAATGTGGGCGACTGAGGCTGATTTAGACGATGTCGTCAATTTCCTGTCGCCTCTTGCTGTCCAATCTATGTTTCCTTTGGCCAATCTTCAAAATCATGGGTTAGACGGCAATCACCCCCGTTCGCCTCGTTTCTGGCTGACACGCAAGAATGGTAAGCTAGCTGGTGCTCTTAGTGTTACCAAAGAGGGCATGTTGATGCCTCAAAGTCCGGACATGGATTGGGCGGGCATGTCGGAGGCTCTGCGAGGGCTGGATTTGATTGGCATCATTGGACCGTCTGATCAGTCTCGGTCTTTGCTGGACAGTCTTGACCTCAACAATGTCAAAACAACACTCGATCACGATGAACCTCAGTATTCACTCGATCTGAGTGATCTCATAATTCCAAAAGGTCGCGGAGACATCTTCCAATTGGCCAGTGCGAACAAAGAGGAGATGATCCGTTGGCGGCGGGACTACGATATTGAGACTCTGAATAGTGATTTTGAAGAAGCATCAGTCAGAGCACCAAATGAATATGAAAGCTATTGCGCCGAAAATAGCCACGTCACATTAATGGACGGCGACACGGCTCTGTGCACCACGGGTTTCAACGCTCGACTGCCTGAAATTGTGCAAATCGGCGGTGTCTATACCCCTCCCAAACTACGCAATAGAGCGCACGCAAAACGTGCGGTCGCTCTCCATCTTCAGCAGGCCAAATCCGAGGGCGTCAAACGCGCAACGCTTTTTTCTGCCAATGAATTTGCGTCAAGGGCTTATCAGGCGATTGGTTTCACTTATATCGGACAGTGGACCCTCTGTTTGTTTGATGGAAAGCAACGCGTAAATGAATAGTTTTCTAAGACCTGAAGCCCAGCGCCAACTGAGTCGCTATCGCGATCTTATCATTGCTGCGTTGGTAGGAGCTGTTGGCCTATATTGGGCGCTTACAACTTTTGGTTTGATGGTTTGGGTTGGCTGGTTGCTTGTTATTGTGGCTGCAGCCTTTGCAGCCTCGGGTATTCAGCGTCTTCGCTTCAAAACTGAGGCAGGTGGCATTGGTGTTGTCACGGTAAAAGAGGGACAGATAACCTACCTTGCGCCATTTGATGGCGGTGTGGTCGCGCTATCCGATTTGGATGTCCTGATACTCGACTACGCGCAGACTCCGCCGCGTTGGGTACTAAAACAGCTTGGGCAGGCAGATGTGCATATTCCGCTAAACGCCGAGGGAACGAGCAAGTTGTTTGATGTCTTCGCTGCATTGCCAGGTCTACAGACCGGAGAAATGCTTTCGGCGCTTGAGGAAAACAGCGGACACTCAATAGTGATCTGGCAACGCGATAAAGCGCCAGAAAACGTTGTCAGGCTGCATTGACACCGGAATAGTTTCCGCTCACCAGTGAATTTAGAAAACACGACTCAGGAGCAGCCAATGTCGATTCCTCAAAGCGGTGGCGGACCGATCGAAAGCTATGACCAGCTTGCCGAATATCTATCTTCGGGCTGTAAACCTAAAGCGGATTGGCGCATTGGCACTGAGCATGAAAAGTTCGGTTACTGCAAAGATAATCACAAGCCTTTGCCATACGAAGGCGAACGCTCAATTTTGGCGATGCTTGAAGGTCTGCGTGATCGTCACGGTTGGGACCCCCTTACCGAAGCAGGAAAACTGATTGGCCTAACCAAAGATGGTGCGAACGTATCGCTTGAGCCGGGTGGTCAATTAGAGCTTTCGGGTGCGCCCTTGGAAACGATCCACCAGACTTGCGATGAGGTGAATGTCCATCTGCGCGACGTAAAGCATATCGCTGATGAGCTTGGTGTTGGCTTTATTGGTCTTGGGGCTGCGCCTATTTGGAAGCACGAAGAGATGCACGTGATGCCTAAGGGCCGTTACAAACTAATGACGGATTACATGGATCGCGTTGGCACAATGGGTAAAACCATGATGTATCGAACCTGCACTGTGCAGGTGAACCTCGATTTTGCGTCCGAAGCAGACATGGTGCAAAAGATGCGCACCGCCTTGGCATTGCAGCCGGTAGCTACGGCGCTGTTTGCAAATTCACCGTTTCTTGAAGGTAAGCCCAATGGCCACAAAAGCTGGCGCGCACGGGTTTGGCGTGATCTTGATGCGGATAGGACCGGCATGCTGCCGTTTGTTTTCGAAGACGGTTTTGGGTTTGAAGCTTGGGTCGAATACGCGCTCGATGTGCCGATGTACTTTGTCTACCGCGACGGCGTTTACATCAATGCGCTGGGCCAATCGTTCCGCGATTTCTTGAAGGGCAATCTGCCTGCACTTCCCGGCGAATTGCCGACGCTGTCGGATTGGGCCGATCACCTAACAACAATTTTCCCTGAGGCACGGATTAAACAGTTCCTTGAAATGCGCGGAGCTGACGGGGGTCCTTGGCGACGCCTTTGTGCGCTGCCGGCCTTTTGGGTTGGGTTGTGCTATGATCAAGGCGCCCTTGATGCGGCGACCGATCTATTCAAGAACTGGGATGCAGAAACGCGCGAGGCGTTTCGTATTGCGGCATCAGAACAGGGCCTTCAAGCCGAAGTTGGTGGAATAAAAATGCACGATCTCGCGCGCGAAGTCGTTTCCATCGCTGAACAGGGCCTCGCCGCCCGCGCCATGCCAGGGGCAGGGGGACTAGTGCCAGACGAAACGCATTTCCTTAACGCTCTGAAAGAAAGCCTTGATAGCGGTAAGGTGCCAGCGGACGAGCTGTTGGATTGCTATAACGGCGAATGGCAGGGCGACTTGGACCGGATTTACGGGGCGTATTCGTACTAACGGCTACGCCTTACTTCTTCCCGATCTTAGGTTCTTCGCCCTTTAGCAACCGCCTGATATTGGCGTGGTGCTTTGCGATAACGATCACTGACAGTACGGCAACCAAGATTGCGCCGTGCATGTGGTAGAAATAGAACGTGAACAGCGGCGCTAGTGCAACGGAGATGATCGCTGCAAGAGACGACATTCTGAACAGGGCCGCTGCAATCAACCATGTAGCGCAAGCGGCTATGCCTGCGGGAAAGCTAAGTGCCAGTATCGTACCAAGGAATGTCGCGACACCTTTGCCGCCTTTAAACTTAAGAAATAGCGGGAAAAGATGTCCAAGAACCGCGAACAGTGCAGCAAACCCGGCCGCACCTTCGCCAAACACGGCGCGCGCGACAAGTACTGCAACGGCACCTTTGCCTGCGTCTAGCACAAGCGTCAGGAAGGCAGCGAATTTGTTTCCCGTGCGCAAGACATTCGTTGCGCCTATGTTGCCCGAACCAATCTGGCGGATGTCGCCTAAACCAAAAGCCGACGCGATGGCCAAACCGAAAGGGATTGATCCTAGGATGTATGCGGCGATTGCCGTGATTAGCCATTCCATCGGTTATTCTCCAAATACGCGTTTGCCGTTTACCCAAGTCCCTAGAACTTTGCCCTGAAGTCTAGCACCGTCAAAGGGAGTATTCTTGGATTTTGAATTCAGCTTCGTTCTATCCAAAATAAACGGCGTGTCGGGGTCAAACAAAACGAAATCTGCAGGGCTACCGACGCAGAGACGTCCGCCGTCTAAGCCAAACCGCTTAGCAGGATTTAATGCCATAGCACGGAATAGTTGGGGCAGGGTCAATTGTTCGTTGTGGTAAAGACGCAATGCGGCAGGCAGCAAGGTCTCAAGCCCTACAGCACCACTGGCGGCCTCTTCAAATGGAAGACGTTTGCTTTCTTCGTCTTGCGGTGTGTGCATTGAGCATACGATGTCGATCAATCCATCAGCGACGGCTTGGATACAGGCCTGACGATCCTCTTCAGAGCGAAGTGGTGGCTTCACTTTAAAGAACGTTCGATAATCAGCGACATCAAGTTCGTTAAGCGTAAGGTGATGGATCGAAATACCGGCAGTGACATCAAAACCGTTTGCCTTAGCCCGTTCTAGCGCAGGCAATGCGCGGGATGTGGTGATCTGGTCGGCGTGGTATTTGACGCCTGTCATTTCGATCAAAGCGATATCGCGGTCTAGGCCCATGCGTTCGGCCATTGGACTGACCGACGGCAAACCCTTCAGCGTCGCAAACTTGCCCGACGTCGTAGCAGCACCATCAGACAAGCCAGGTTCTTGCGGGTGTGAGACAATCAGCGCATCTAGGCTTTTGACATAACTCATCGCGCGGCTGAGAACTTTGGTATGCTCAATGACGCTGTCACCATCGGTGAATGCAACGGCGCCTGCATCTAGCAAAAAGCCGATCTCGGTCATTTCGCGACCTTTGCGGCCCTTGGTCAAAGCGGCCATGGTGCGGACATTTACGGGCGCCGCTTCTTGCGCGCGACGCGTCACAAACTCTAGCGTTTCGGGGGTGTCGATGGCTGGCAAGGTGTCGGGACGGGTGACGATTGTTGTGACCCCTCCGGCGGCTGCGGCCAGACCGGCAGAGCGGAAACTTTCTTTGTGACGCTCACCCGGTTCGCAAATCTTAACACCGATATCAACAATGCCGGGGGCCAGTGCTTGGCCGGCGCAATCAACGATATTTTCCGCCGACGCCTTGAAAGTTGCAAGATCGGCATTTTGATCCAAAACCTGAGAAATATTGCCGTTTTCGACAAGTATCGCGCCGTTGAATTCAATCAGCGCCTCAGGGTCGATCAAGCGGGCGTTCTCAAATAGTGTCGACATGCGAACCCCTTTCACTAAGTGTTTGCTGCAGCGGCCATTATGGCGGCCTTTGTAGAATTTCGATCACCTTGGTACTTCAGTAGATGCTTGTCACCGGTCTTTGATATGACTTGTATCGCACTTGCCAAAATGCGGACGTTTTCTATGTCACCTAATAAAACGACCCGGGTTTGGGGGCCTAATAGACGAAGGTTTGTTAGATCCCAGCGAACGTTCAACTCGTCTGATGCGACGTAGAAGCCGCGAATGGCAATAGCCGCCAAACCACCTACGCCACCAGTCCAGATATGGGGATTTCCGATTGCCCAGAGGATCAACATGCCCACCGCCATCGCACCCGCCGCCATCCAAGCGTGATCGCGAATATAGACCGAACGATCAGCCTGAAAGCTTTGCTCAACGCGTTCGTTGGTCAGCAATTCGGTCGAAGGGGTTAGCTGATAGGAATCTTCCAAGTTAGACCCCCTGCATGCGTGCTTCACGCTGGTTTTGGGCCAGAAGGTCCATGGCTGCCATACGTACCGCAACGCCCATCTCAACCTGTTCTTGAATAACCGAGCGGTTGATGTCGTCGGCGATGTCTCCGTCGATTTCGACCCCACGGTTCATTGGGCCCGGGTGCATAACGATGGCGTCGTCCTTGGCATTGGCCAGCTTTTCGGCGTCTAAGCCGAAGCGGTGATAGTATTCGCGTTCGGACGGAATAAATCCGCCGTCCATGCGTTCCCTCTGCAGTCGGAGCATCATGACAACGTCGACGTCTTTTAGGCCCTCGTTCATATCGTCATAAACCTCGCAGCCAAATTCGCGGAACTGACTGGGCAGAAGGGTCGGCGGTCCGATCAGCCTGATGCGGTTTTCCATCTTCCCAAGAAGGATGATGTTTGAACGCGCAACGCGGCTGTGGGCAATGTCCCCGCAGATCGCGATGTTTAGGCGATGTAAGCGCCCCTTGCGACGGCGAATAGTCAGCGCGTCGAGTAAAGCTTGGGTCGGATGTTCATGGCGACCATCCCCAGCATTTAGAACCGCGCAATTCACCTTTTGCGACAGCAGATCGACGGCGCCTGAATGGGGGTGCCGAACCACCAAAAGATCGGGGTGCATCGCGTTTAGGGTCAGCGCGGTATCAATCAGGGTTTCCCCCTTTTTGATTGAGCTGGCCTGCATCGCCATATTCATCACATCCGCACCTAGACGCTTGCCGGCTATCTCAAAGCTTGCCTGTGTGCGTGTGGAATTCTCGAAGAACATGTTAATTTGGGTAAGACCGGTAAGCGCATCCGAATGCTTTATGCTCTGACGATTAAGATCGGCGTATTTGTCGGCCAAATCCAAAATGGCAGTTATTTCTGTCGGATGGAGGGGTTCAATGCCCAAGAGGTGTTTTTGCCGGAATGTCATGGCGTCTCCTCGGATTTCGGACGCTTATAGGAACCAAGGCGCGTCGGGGCAAGTAATCCTGTCTGAATTAGCGCGAATAATGGCCTGAGGGGTTCGATAGACCAATGGAAATTGGCAAAGAACTGATGCGAAAGGCGCTTTTGCTTTTCCCTGCTTGGGATGCGCGATAGATTTACCGCATGGATTCGCAGACTGAATATTGGAGCGCTCGTGCCCTGCTGGAATGGCAGGTCGAACTAGGCGTGACTGATGCGACATCCGAAACACCGATTAACCGGTTTGAGTTGGCCGCAAAACCACCCGCAAAGAAGCAGGCCAAGACGGCACCGGCGAAAGTTGTGACAACATCCGATATCGATGTTGCAGAAATCGCTAGGGCAGCTGCAGCAAAAGCGAGCAGCTTGGATGAGCTTAAAGCTGCACTCTCGAATTTCCAGCACTGTGAACTTGAACGAGGCGCGCATAATCTGGTGTTTGCCGACGGATCGCCGTCAGCGCGCGTGATGATCATCGGCGAGGCACCGGGTCGCGAGGAGGATCTGCAAGGTCTTCCCTTCGTTGGACGGATCGGTGATTTGCTAGACAAGATGTTTGCTGCCATTGCAATGGCGCGCTCGGCTGAGGGCGCGGCTGGCATCTACATCACAGATGTTTTGCCTTGGCGACCGCCGCAAAACCGTGAACCAAAACCTGAAGAGATCGCTATGATGCGACCCTTCGTTGAGCGCCATATTGAATTGGCAAAGCCTGATTTGATTTTGTTGATGGGTAATATCCCATGTCAGACTCTGTTGGGGCAGCGCGGTATCACAAGACTGCGCGGCAATTGGAAAGAGGTTTTGGGTATTCCCGCCCTTCCGATGTTTCATCCAGATTATTTGCTGCGCAATCCCCACGCAAAAAGAGAGGCTTGGGCCGATCTTCTGGCGCTTCAAGCTCGTCTGAAAACTCTATCCTGAGGTACCAATGCCGAAATTTGATGAAACCAAACCATTTGTGCCCGTTCGCATTGCAGTTTTGACAGTCTCGGACAGTCGATCGCTAGCCGATGATCGCTCGGGGCAAGTTTTGGTTGATCGAATTGAAGCTGCCGGACACGTGGTCGCCCATCACGATATCATGCCCGACGAAAGAAATGACATTGCAGAAAAGCTGCGCGTTTGGTGCGCAGACAAGGATGTTGATGTCGTCATAACTACCGGCGGCACGGGATTGACCGGCCGTGACGTCAGCGTGGAAGCCCATCGAGATGTTTACGAGAAAGAGATTGAAGCCTTTTCAACCGTATTCACCATAGTTTCCATGAAAAAAATCGGAACCAGTGCAGTTCAAAGTCGCGCAACTGGTGGCGTTGCCCAAGGCACGTATCTTTTTGCCCTGCCAGGTAGCCCGGGTGCTTGTAAGGATGCGTGGGACGAAATTCTGGTGCACCAACTCGATTATCGGCATCTGCCTTGTAACTTTGTTGAGATTTTTCCACGACTCGAAGAAAAATTGCGACGGAAATGATCCTGACTAACGTATAATGCGTAAGTTATTCTGACAGGTTCGTCTTTTTGGCGCCAACAGCCTGTCGTAGAGAAAGTATATCGATGAAGTTTTTGCGCCAAAGCCTGACCGGTTTGTTTTTACTTGCAGTGACGCTTGGATTGTTAGCCGTCGCGGGACAAACCATGATTGGGGCCGTACAAAAGGCGCAATCGCAAGAACGTTTTCGACCACCGGCACGCGAGCGTGTTTTTGCCGTCAATGTTGTGACCGCAGAAGCCGAAACCATCGCCCCGATCCTGACTGCCTTTGGCGAGGTAAGCAGTACCAGAACTTTGGAAATTAGAGCTGCGAGTGGTGGACGATTGGTGTATTTGTCCCCTGAATTTCAGGATGGTGGATCCGTCACTGCCGGCCAATTATTGGCGCGGGTCGACCAACTGGATGCCCAAGCGCAATTGGCGAGGGTTAAGGCCGACATTCTGGATGCCGAAGCAGAAGTCCGCGATGCAAATCGCGCATTGGGATTGGCCACTGATGAACTGGACGCGGCCAAAGAGCAGGCAACCCTTCGCGATAGGGCGTTAACGCGGCAAAACGATTTGCGTGAGCGTGGAGTAGTGACCGAGGCCGCAGTTGAGTCCGCCGAATTAACGGCATCGACGGCGCGAGCGGCTGTTCTTGGCAAGCGCCAATCCTTGGCCAATGCCGCGGCACGCGTGGATCAGGCGCAAACCCGAATGGCCCGTCAAAATATTACACTTGCTGATGCTGAACGTGCGTTGGCCGACACAGAGGTTACTGCAGGGTTTTCTGGCAGCTTGAGTGCCGTGAATGTTGTTGAGGGTCGATTGGTCTCGACGAACGAAAAACTGGGTGAGTTGATTGATCCGGATAGCCTCGAAGTTTCGTTCCGAATTTCCACGGCGCAATATGCGCGCTTGCTGGGCGCAGATGGCAATATACGTCGGGCGCCCGTTGACGTGAAATTGGATGTCGGAGGCGTGGAACTGGTCAGCAAGGGCCGCATTGACCGCGATAGCGCCGCCGTAGGCGAGGGGCAAACTGGCCGTTTGGTATACGCATTTGTGGAAACGGCAATTGGCCTTAAGCCGGGTGATTTTGTGACTGTGAATGTACAGGAACCTCCTGTTGAAAACGTAACGCGATTGCCAGCCTCGGCTTATGGCAGCGACGGCGCCGTTTTGTCGGTCGGTGAAGAGGGCCGCTTGGCATCGGTAAGCGTTGAACTTGTCCGGCGTCAGGGTGATGATGTTTTGGTCAAGTCTGAAGGCTTGGAAGGCCAACAGATAGTTGCTGAAAGAACGCCCTTGCTTGGTGCGGGAATTGGCGTGCGAGTTCTCGAGCAAAGCGAAGTTGAAGAAATAGCCGCCAGTGCGGAAAGGCAGCAGCCGACGGCTGAGGCGTCTCAGGGGCAGGTCGATCGGCCTCGCAACGGCCAGGGGCTGGCGCAGGGGCAGGGGCGCGGACAAGATGGCGGCGAAATGATTGAGATCAGTGATGAGCGTCGTCAAAAGTTGATTGACGCAATCAATTCAAACAGCTCGATGCCTGCCACTGCAAAAGAGCGGATGTTAGGCATGCTGGCAGAACCGTTGGTTCCCAAGGCAGCTGTTGAGCGGCTGGAAAGTCGTATGGGGAACTAAGCAATGGCTAGAGTCCACAACGATTCAAAAGGTGTGTTGGCTTATTTCACGCGCCACGGAACCATTGCGAACCTATTGCTGGTGGTTCTGCTTGCGGCCGGATTGACGACGCTTCCGAAGATGCGATCGCAATTTTTCCCTGACGTGGTTTTGGACACTGTATCCGTTTCCTATGCATGGGACGGTGCCGGTGCCGAGGACGTGGATTCAGCCATTGTCCAAATCGTTGAACCTGCTTTGCTTGCGGTTGAGGGGGTTGAATCTAGCTCTGCGACTTCAAGAGAGGGCAGTGCGTCCATTCGGCTGGAATTTGAGCCGGGTTGGGATATGGCGCGCGCTGCGGATGATGTTCAGGGCACGGTAGACGCACTCAATAACCTTCCGTCAGAGGCAGACGACGCAAGGGTTCAACGCGGCAACTGGCGTGATCCTGTGACAGATGTTGTGATAACGGGACCCATCGCCGTTGAACAACTTGCGCGCTTCGCGGACGAAATGGTTATTAAGCTGTTCGCCCAAGGTGTTACACGTACGACAGTGCGGGGCGTTGTGGCCCCCAAAACCGTTGTCGAGGTGACCTCGGCAAACCTAATACGCCACGATATTACACTAAGCCAAATCGCAAGCGCTATCGCCGAAGAGGTCGATGCTGACCCTGCTGGCGATGTGACAGGCGCAAATGCACGCGTGCGAACTGGTGTCGAAAAACGCAGCGCAGATCAGATCGAAGAAGTTGTGCTTCGTCTTGCCGCTGATGGCACCAAACTGACAGTCGGGGATGTCGCTGCCGTCCGAACCGAGGGCATTGATCGCAATGTCAGCTATTACGTCGGCGAAGATGCAGCCGTCTTTGTGAACGTTCAACGCTCGGCTGCTGGCGACTCTATCGCCATTCAGGAACAGGTTGAAAAACTGGCCGCCGAGATGGAGGGTCTTTTGCCCGCTGGAGGGCGAATTGAGCTGATAAACACGCGGGCCGAGGCGATCTCGGACCGCCTTAACATTCTTCTTGAGAACGGGCTGATGGGTCTCGGGCTTGTTCTGTTGTTGCTGTTTTTGTTCCTCAACGCGCGAACCGCCCTTTGGGTGGCTGCGGGTATTCCCGTCGCGATGTTTGCGACGATCTCAATTATGTATTTCGCCGGTTTGACCTTCAATGTGATCTCGATTTTTGCGCTTATTATAACGCTGGGAATTGTGGTTGATGACGCGATTGTTGTGGGTGAGCACGCAGATTTTCGCGCGCGCCGATTGGGAGAACATCCCGTGCAAGCGGCTGAACGTGCCGCCAAACGCATGGCGCTTCCGGTATTCGCGGCGACGCTAACAACAATCATTGCCTTTTTTGCCCTGACGTCTGTCGGTGGGCGCTTTGGCGATCTAATTGATGACATTCCGTTCACCGTTATCGCCGTATTAGCCGCGTCGTTGATCGAATGCTTCCTTATTTTGCCAAACCACATGGCACATGCGTTGAAACACACGGCTAAGGAACATTGGTACGATCTGCCATCGCGGGTCGTTAATCGCGGGTTCAGATGGTTTCGAGAAGTGATTTTCCGCCGCTTTATGGCGGCCGTTATTTTCTTGCGTTATCCGGTCATGGCTGGCGTGATTTTGTTGTTGGTTATGCAGGTCAGTGGCATCTTCACGGGTAAAGTGCAGTGGCGGTTCTTCAATGCGCCAGAACAGGGCTCTGTGACGGGCAACTTCTCAATGGCCAACGGTGCTGATCGTGCTGACGCCTTTGCGATGATGCAGGAAATGCAGCGCGCTGTTGATGCTGTTGGCGAGGCCCTTGAGGCTGAACATGGCGTCAATCCAGTCCATTACGTCGTTTCCCAGATTGGTGGAAACGCGGGTCGAGGATTGGCAGGCGCAAGCGATAAAGACGCCGATCTTCTTGGGGCTATTACGATTGAGTTGATCGATCCAGACCGCCGCCCTTATTCCAGCTTCACATTTGTATCGCAGCTTCAAGCCGAGGTACAACAAGTCCCTCGGACAGAAACAGTGACCTTTCGCGGTGGCCGCGCTGGACCGGGTGGCGACGCGCTTGATGTTCAACTGCTTGGGGTAGACGCGACCGTTCTGAAGGCTGCTTCAAACGCGCTACAAGAAGCATTGCTTCAATATCCCGAGGTCTCAGCGGTTGAGGATAATCTAGCGTACGATAAAGACGAGTTGGTCCTAGAGCTGACACCAAAGGGTCAGGCGCTTGGCTTTACAATTGACGCCCTTGGCAAATCATTGCGCAACCGCTTGGGCGGGGTGGAGGCTGCAACCTACCCAGTTCAAGGACGCAGCGCCTCAATCGTCGTTGAGCTGCCGGCCGATGAGTTGACAGCCGACTTTCTGGACCGCACGCACATGCGAAAACCTCAGGGTGGATATGTGCCATTGGCCGATATTGTAACCGTTGAAACGCGGACAGGGTTTTCAACCGTGTTGCGTGAAAACGGGGTCAGGTTGATATCGGTTACAGGCGATATCGATGAAGAAAACGCCGAAATGGCCAACGAAATCACCGAGGCACTAGAGACGACAACCCTGCCTGAGATCGCAGCGAAGTACCAAGTTGATTGGCGCATGTCTGGTTTGGCCGAGCAGGAGCAGAGCTTTTTGAATGATGCACTTACAGGCCTAATTTTGTGCCTTCTTGGAATATATCTTGTGTTGTCATGGGTGTTCTCAAGCTGGACGAGACCTATCGTGGTCATGTCAGTCATTCCATTCGGACTGATTGGCGCGATCTATGGCCATGGTGCAATGGGTGTGCCGCTGTCATTGTTCTCGGTCGTTGGATTGCTTGGGATGACGGGGATCATTATCAACGACTCGATCGTGTTGGTGACCACAATTGACGAATACGCCGAGGATCGCGGCTTGATACCGTCCATCATCGATGGTGCATCGGATCGCTTGCGACCGGTCCTGCTAACAACATTGACGACTATTCTCGGCCTTACTCCGTTGTTGTTTGAAGCATCCGCGCAGGCACAGTTCCTTAAGCCCACCGTCATAACACTGGTCTTTGGACTTGGGTTTGGCATGGTCTTAGTTCTGGTTGTTGTCCCATCGCTGATTGCCATCCAACGGGACGTTTTGACTGAATTTGTTGCCTACCGGCGCATGATGGCAACCGGCACAAAGGCGCGAATGCCAAAGATGTTGGTACAGATTGCAACACTTGTATCCCTTGCATGGGGTTTGGTGACATTGGGAAGCGTTTTGTTTAGCGGTGCGATGCCCGACACTATGGTTTCGCTTGTGCCGTTTTTCGGCTCGGTCACAACAACGCCGATAGCGTTCGCGCTGTTTGTTTCTGGATCTTTGATTGTTGCGATAGTCGCGTGGTTGGTAGGCCAGTTCTTGTTCAGACCGAGCAAGAAGCGCGGTCTGGGTTAACCACCTGTGCAGCCTTGCACGTCAACTGCGTGGTCGCGCCCAAGAATGGTGATGCGTATGTCAGACCGATTGATCGCGACAGCGCCACCTGAGAGCGAAACAAGTGCACTTTGAGACGTAAGCGCGTTGCCCTTGCGGCTTGTTTTCGCTTCAGAAAGCCAGTGATCGTCATTCACGCTTTCGATGATTACGTATTCTTCACCGCCGGCCGAAGGCATTTCCACCGTCGTTGAAACAATCAAGCTTCCGCCATCCGTAGACAGTTTGCAGACCGCGCTTTGTACGCCCGCTTCTTCCTCGGTGAAGGGAATAGACGCGAGCGCCGCACCTATTACCGGCGACTTTTTGGTTTCGTCAGATTCTAGTTTGGCGTTGATATCTAAGGTGATCGGTAAGCAGATATCTTTGCATACGCCGATGTCGATTGTGCCCCTTAAGCGCACATCGCGATTGGGATTTTTGGGAAATAACTTGATCGGCAAAATCACAACATCTTTGTAACCAACCGAAGTCATTCCGCTTTGGTCAAAAACAACTGGGGCAGGCCAATTAATCGAAAAATCGACTAAGTTGCTTGATCCCAAAAAGTCAAAACGTGGTGGGATGCCAGCGTCGCCGGGTTTACGCCAATAGGTTTTCCACCCTTCCTCAAGCTCTAGCTTTATCGCCGCGATGTGGGTTCCATCAGATTGTCTCCAGCCGTCCAAAACCGTCAGCTCCACTGGGCTATCCATGGCAACTGCCAAAGAGGGCAGACCAATAAACGCGGCAGCTATGCACGATTTCAGGGTGTGGATGAACAAGTTAAAAGCTCCTTTCCCTTTAGATGGCAATTACTGCGACAAAGAGCGAGGGCATTTTTCAGCCGTTCATCTGATTGTGATCTTGAAGTTACCTAGCTAGTCGTTAGTTTCAAAGCATGCCCATGTTAAACGAAATCACCGACCTAACCGGAAAACTACTCATCGCAATGCCCGATATGGGCGATCCGAGGTTTGAAAAGTCGGTTATTTTGGTTTGCTCTCACTCGTCCGAAGGCTCTATGGGCTTGATCGTCAATAAATGCGCGGATGAGGTGAAATTCCCCGAATTACTTGACCAACTGAAGGTCCACACAACAGGGCAAGTCAAAGACACGCCAGTTCATTTTGGCGGACCAGTTGAAACAGGGCGCGGATTTGTCTTGCACAGTGATGATTTCGACGAAGACGAGGCGAGCATGGAAATACCCGGTGGGTATCGTGTGACGGCCACAGTCGGAATACTTGAGGCTTTGGCCCAAGGAGACGGGCCTAGCCAGTCGCTTATGGCACTGGGGTACGCCGGCTGGGGGCCAGGTCAGTTAGAGGGCGAGCTGCAAAATAATGGCTGGTTGGCGTCAGAGGCGGACAGCGAATTGGTGTTCTCGAGCGATAATGACGCTAAATGGAATGGCGCGCTAAAGAATATGGGCATCAGCGCCATGCACCTGTCCGGTTCAGGTGGGCGTGCCTAAGACCTCGGGGCTGCGGCCCTTTCCAATCTATCGTTTATGGCTGCTCCAAGACCTGATTGCGGAATGGGCGATACGGCAATTGATTTGCCATCGCGTGAATCCAGTGCGTGGAGATGGTGAAACAGATTTGCAGCAGCTTCGACCATATCGCCCGTTTCTGACAAGTTGAGATCACACTCTATAGGCCCGAACCCAAGCCGAAGCTCGCCGGCGTGCCACTTAGTTGCGTTCAAACGAACCGACGCGCCCGGGGCGTAGTGCGACGTCATCTGCCCAGGTGCGATCAACGTTTCAGGTGACGTATCGACCGCAAGCCGGACGCCAAGTACGCTTTCTATCGCCTCAACCGGCACGCCACCAGGTCGAAACAGTGCAGGTGCGTCGATCAAGCCAATGATCGTAGATTCCAAACCGACATTACAGTTTCCACCGTCTAGTAGGGCTTCGATTTTGCCATCCAATCCGGCAAGGACATGGACCACACTCGTCGGGCTTATCTTGCCTGAGATATTGGCAGATGGTGCAGCGACCGGCTTGCTCAGTTTTGCCAGCATCTGACGCGCAAGTGGATGTGCTGGCAATCGAACCGCAAGACTGGAAAGACCCGCCGTCACAAGCGGTGAAATACCTGAGTTTTCCTTCAAAGGGAGAACCAAAGACAGGGGGCCGGGCCAAAAAGCCTCGGCCAGTTTATCTGCTTCATCGGACCACTCGACAAACTCTTTGGCCATTCCAATATCCGCGACATGCGCGATCAGCGGATTAAACTGCGGACGTCCTTTTGCCTCGAAGATACGTGCAACCGCTTTGTCGTTCGTGGCATCAGCGCCCAGCCCGTACACAGTCTCGGTTGCGAACGAAACCAAGCCACCTTGAGCGAGCACATCAACTGCGGTCGAAAGGCCCGTGTCGGTTTCTGGCAGAACTTGGGTTTCAATTTTTGACATTTTGCTGATGACGTAGGGTTTTCGTTGATGCTGTTGGAAGGCAAGTTAGGTTCGCCGCGAATGGGATGGTGATACCGCCCGATGCGAACAATGCCAAGCGATCAGCGCAGGAGAACATATGACCTACCGTGCCCCAGTTAATGATTTTAACTTTTTGTTTGAGCATGTTGTTGGTCTTGAGCGACTTTCTGAGACCGAAAAGTTTGAAGACATTTCGCTGGAACTGACGGATGCCATCCTGAATGAAGCCGCAAAATTGTGTGAACAGGTCTTGGCCCCATTGCAGCGTTCGGGCGACTTAGAGCCTGCAGTTCTGGAAAACGGAGTTGTACGAACATCCCCGGGTTACGCTGAAGGATATCAGCAGATCGCCGATGGCGGTTGGGTTGGAATGGCAGCTTTGCCAGAAAATGGCGGCATGGGATTGCCGATGACCGTTACTACGGCGGTGAATGAAATGATGGGCAGCGCGTGTCTGTCGTTAGAGCTGAACCCGTTGATGAGCCAAGGTCAAATCGAAGCGCTTGAACATCATGCGAGCGATCAACTTAAGGCCATCTATCTGCCAAAACTAATCAGCGGCGAGTGGAACGGAACAATGAACCTGACAGAGCCGCAGGCCGGTTCTGATGTAGGTGCTCTGTCCTCTCGCGCTGTGCCGAATGATGACGGCAGTTATGCCGTTTCGGGTCAAAAGATATTTATCAGTTGGGGTGACAATGATTTCACCGCAAACGTTTGCCACCTAGTTTTGGCGCGACTTCCCGACGGGGTCGCTGGCACCAAGGGCATTAGCCTGTTCATGGTTCCAAAGTTTATCCCAGACGACAGCGGTGAGCCTGGCATTGCAAACTCGCTCAGGGTCGTGTCGCTTGAACATAAGATGGGTCTGCACGGTAGCCCGACTGCGGTGATGGAATATGACAACGCCACGGGTTGGTTGGTCGGGGAGCCGCACAAAGGTATGGCGACCATGTTTACAATGATGAACAATGCGCGGCTAGGAGTCGGCGTTCAGGGTCTTTCAAGTGCCGAAGGAGCCTATCAGCACGCGTTGAATTTTGCGCTGGAACGCAAGCAAGGACGTAGCCCCATTGAGGGCGGCAGTGGCACCATCGTCGATCACGCCGACGTTCGCCGGATGTTGTTGTCGATGAAGGCAGATGTGTTTGCATCACGCGCAATCGCGCTTAGCTGCGCGATGGCTATAGATCTTGCCAATGCAAAGGGTGACGCGCATTGGAAAAACCGCGCGGCACTTCTTACACCGATTAACAAGGCTTTTGGCACAGATACAGGTATCCGAGTGTCTGAAATGGGTCTGCAAGTGCACGGCGGCATGGGGTTCATCGAGGAAACTGGCGCGGCGCAGTACTGCCGCGATGTTCGTGTGACGGCGATCTACGAAGGAACCAACGGCATACAGGCGATGGATCTTGTCGGTCGTAAAATGATGGACGGCGGCGCTGCTACATTCGCGTTGATTGATGAAATAAAGGCTGACGTCGAGGCTGCACCTAACAGAGTTCTGGCCAGTCAGGTTGGACATGCGGCAGTTGCACTGCGTGCCACAACCGAAAAGCTAGCGACCAGCGGCACGATGAACGATCGCTTTGCCGGCGCGGTGCCATATCTAACTGGATTTGCGCGGGTGTTGGGAGGGTATTACCACATGCTTGCAGCCGAAGCAGAAACCGGAAATGGGTCACGCACTAAGCTTGCGCGTTTTTACATAAACCGATTATTGCCCGAGCACGTTGGATTGTTTGCCCATGCCATACAGGGTGCAGATGATCTTTATGCGTTCGACATAGAAGAACTTGGCAATTCATGAACCAGATATACGAACCCATCCGATATCCGATGGAAACGCCTCCACTTGAAGGTGAGGCTATTGAAGTCGCAGAAGGCGTGCTTTGGATTCGCATGCCTTTGCCGATGGTGTTGGATCATGTGAATTGCTACGCGCTTGATGATGGTGATAGCTGGACGATCGTTGACACTGGTTTTAACTCTCGCAGGTCTCGTGCGATCTGGGAAAAGTTACTCAGTGGTCCATTGAATGGCAAACCTATTGGTCGTGTGATCGTCACGCATCATCACCCCGACCATGTGGGCTTGGCTGGCTGGTTCCAGAAAGAGCATGGCGCTGAGTTGGTGGCGACCAGAACGGCTTGGCTGTTTTCGCGCATGTTGACGCTTGATGACCAATCGCTGCCGACGGATGAAACCGTTGCTCATTGGAGAGCCGCTGGCATGGACGCCGAAATCCTTGCGAAACGTGCGGCAGAGCGACCGTTCAACTTTGCTGACATCGTCTATCCAATGCCGCTTGGGTTTAAACGGATCAAAGAGGGCGACCAAATCACAATTGGCGGCCGAGAATGGGACATTCACATTGGCAATGGCCACGCGCCCGAACACTCGACGTTTTGGAGTAAGGATTGCAGCCTAGTTTTGGCGGGCGATCAGATCCTGCCCTCAATCAGCTCAAACATCGGGGTTTATGCGACCGAGCCTGATGCAGATCCCGTTGGCGACTGGCTTGAGGCGTGCGAACGGCTGAAGCATTACGCCCGCGAAGACCACCTTGTGTTGGGTGGACATAAACTTCCGTTCACGGGGCTGCCTGTGCGGATGCGTCAATTGATCGACAACCATCACGGAGCACTGGTTCGGCTGGTCGATCATCTCGATACGCCCAAAACCGCCGCCGAATGTTTCGCCCCATTGTTCAAGCGTACGATCGACGAAGGTACTTATGGGTTGGCGTTGGTTGAATCGCTGGCCCATTTGAACCACCTCTATCAACAAGGTGACATCACGCGAACGCGACGTGACGATGGGGCTTGGTTGTGGCACACTGATAGGTGATGACACAAAAATCTGAAAATCCGATCTCAAACAGCGCATTAAAGCCAGCAATGCATGAGTGCCACACAGACCCAGGCAAACCTAAAGCTTCGGATCAAGAACTTGCAAAAGTCGTTTCGGATCAACCGGTTGAGGTCAAGAGCGCAGCGCGTTGGGCTTATGAGCGACTAATTCTCTACATCAAAAACTTCGAAGAGCAGCTTGATAACGAACACGAAGTTGCAATGGGTTTCGCGGGCTCGGACGCGGGCGTGTTGCGGATCGAAGGGATGGGGTATTTCGACCCTGACATTGTGACGTTTTATGGAACGGACCCAGAAGGCAATAAAACGCAGTTGGTTCAACATGTTACGCAGTTGAATGTAATTTTGCGTGCGGTAGCGCTGGCTGTTGTCGATGAAGAGCCAACGCGTATCGGCTTTCGCCTTGCAGAAGACTTGGACGAAAACGCCCCTGCGCGTTAGTGACCTAATGACAGAGGCAATGGAATCAGTTAACTGGGCCTCAAACTACGAATTCGTAAGAAGGATAAGATCATGGCTGAACATAAGCATGGCTCAATGGACACTTCAGACCAACAGCGCACGTTTGATGGCTTTCTCAAAATGTCAGCCCGCGTTGCGATGGTCAGCATTGGCGCATTGGTCTTCATGGCCGTTTTCAACAGCTAAGTTCGCGGGCAGGGCAGTTTTGAACCGATTTGCCCTGATACTTGTTGCAACACTTGCCTTGGCAGGATGTAGCGCAGAACCGATCTGGGCCCCGGATGATGCTGTAGCCCAAGCGGCTTACCAGCATGACGGGCCTAGCTCGATTACGGTTTATACAATCGTCAAAAATTCGACTGGAAAAGGCGCGCATAGCGGCCTTTTGATCAATGGTCACCAGCGAGTGCTGTTTGATCCGGCTGGTACGTTTAGCGTAAATGTGGTGCCAGAGCGTAATGATGTTCACTACGGCATCACTGAACAGATACGCGGCTTTTACGAACTGTTCCATGCACGCGAAAGCTATCACACCGTTGCTCAAGAAGTTCTCGTATCGCCTGAGATTGCCAATCTGGCTATTCAAAAAGTCGAGGCTTACGGGGCCGTCAGCAAAATGATGTGCACGGTGGCGGTGACCGACATCCTTAGCGAAATACCCGGTTTTGAACATATCGAAAACTCAATGTACCCAGAACGCCTCCGCGAAGCGATCGCAACGATGGACGGTGTCACCGAGCGCAGCGTTTATGACTGGGACGATGACGATAAAGAAATTGTTTTGGGTGAGTTTAACGACGCCTTGCAACGCTATCGCGATGAAACGTCAACCGAGTAGATAGAGCAACGGGTACAGCGTCAGGCCGCCTGCTACCATTGACCAAATTACATTTTTCGTGAAGTAGCCGACCAGTAACGCGACGGCTGCTGCTAAAAATCGTGGGATATCAAATTCGCCATCTGTTGCTGTAGGCATCATCACAAGCGGTGCGACAAGCGCAGGAATAATTGCGACAGCGGTATAGCGCAGGTGGCGCAATATCCACTCGGGTATCGGGCGGTCGCCGATCAACCCGAGGAACACAAAGCGCAAACTAAAGCTGCCAATGCCAAGGCCAATAATCACGATCCACAGACTGACGCTGTCTATCATGCCTGCCCCCGTTTCATGCGGCGCTCAATCTCAGCTCCTACGATCATTGCGAGAATGCCAGCGCTCAGAATCCCTAGACTGTGGGGCATGCCCACCAACACAATCGACATCACCGAGGCTGTGAGGGCAGCGCCTATATGGGCAAGCGTGCGCAAGGCAGGGCCGATCATGGCCAAAACGCAAATCGGCAGGGCAAAATCTAAAGCGAACTCTGGCGGAATGGCCGATCCGACCAAGGCACCGACCAACGTGCCGACGAACCAAAACGGAACGATCACGAGAACCGCACCAAAGAAAAACGCCAGCCTATCGTTGGTTGTCCACTCGGTTTGTTTTTCAAACTCGGTGGCTGAAACGGCGAACGCTTGATCAATCAGCAAATAGGCAACGGCGGCCCGTTTCCAAAGCGGCGCATCACCAAGATAGGGCGTAAGTGAAGCGGAATACATTGCAAACCGTAAGTTCACGGCAAGCGAAGACAATAACGCGATGACCGTCGGGATATTTTCGCTTAGCAATTGCACAGCCGTAAACTGAGCGGCACCAGCGACCACAACGACACTGAACGCCAAGACATCAAACAAGTTCAGTCCTGCTTCGGTACCCACAACGCCGAACAAAAGGGCGAATGGCAAGACCACCAGAAAGAAAGGGTAGCCCCGTTTCATGCCTAATCTGAATGGAGAGTTATTGCTGGCCATAGCAAAGTCGTAAACCCGAGGTCGCGTGGCTGCAATCGCGTTCTTTCGTTTAGTCGAAAGTGCCTGCTATGCGGCCCAGAAGCATGAAGGCGCGGCCAGAACGGGTTTCGCTGAATTGGCCAAGATCATCATCCGAGGCATCTTCGCAGAACTCAGTGAACACGAGGTCGAATTTCCGCAGGAAGTGGTGGACTGCATCCCTAAAGACCACATCTCCGCGCATGCGCGACGATACTTTTTCAAGAAGTTCTCGATCCCGAATGCCCCCAAGAAGAGCAATGTCTTTTCCACGTTTCCCATGCCCAAAATGTCTCCAAGTTTCGGCGCGGGTCCTTTCGGGCGACAAGTCATCCATGTAAATCCCGTCTTGTGAAAGAAGGGTTAGGATATCCTGTGAAGCCTGAACAAACGGGCTGGTTTTGTCATTCGCGAGCGCAAGTCTAAGAACGGCGAAACCAACCCTGTCTTCTGCATTTCGGGGAAAGTTGGCTGCGCGAATAAAGTCCTCATGCGACAGAGGAGCTTGCGGGTTTACCATATTGAGCGGAAGCAAACTTGGCTGTGCAGTGGTTTTAACGTGTGGTGCAGGTTTATCGGTCTCAGCGGCCAAGGCGATAGCTTCGGGGCTTCTGGATGACATGAACACGGCGAGAGTCGTGTCGGTTTTTTCCTGAGCCTGCGCGATCCGGTTGATCTTTTCGATCAGCTGGCCGCTTTCGTTCTGTGGGTTCAGACCGTCTTCGATGGTGTCCACATGCTTGCGCAGCGAAACAAGCCGCTCGGTCAGGCCGTCGATTTCATCTTCAAGCTCGCGTTTTTGAACAGCCCCACGCGTTACGATCCAAATCAGTAAGATCGGAATGAAGGCAATCACAACGTAAACCAGATCGAGATTTCTCCACGATTGATCCTCGGACAGATTGAAGAATGCGAACGCCAATATACCAAAAGCCCAAAAAGCACCGACGACCATCAGAATGGTCTCCTCGCGCGTCAATCCGACGGTTTGGGTATACTGGGCTTGGTCGGTGCTCATGCCTGAGATTTCCTTGGGGGTTACCCCGATCTTAACGGTACAGGCTCAAACGGATCAAATGTATTCGATCTTCAGAACCTCGTAAGAACGCACACCGCCCGGGGTGCGAACCTCTACGCTGTCTTCTTCTTCTTTGCCAATCAAAGCACGAGCAATCGGAGACTTCAGGTTCAACAACCCTTTATCAATGTTTGCCTCATGCTCTCCGACGATTTGCCATGTCTTTTCTTCGTCGGTGTCCTCATCGACCAAAGTGACGGTTGCGCCAAATTTGATGGCACCGCTTAGACCAGTCGGATCAATGATCTCTGCGCGGCTAAGAATGGCCTCAAGCTCTTTGATGCGTCCTTCGATGAAACCCTGCTTTTCGCGGGCGGAATGATACTCGGCGTTTTCTTTTAGATCACCAAGTTCGCGCGCTTCAGCAATGGCCTGAATAATGGTCGGACGTTCTTCGGATTTAAGCACCTTTAGCTCTGCCTCATGAGAGGTGTGGCCAGCGCGTGTCATAGGGATCTTTTCCATAGTTTGTCCGTCTTATTCTTTTTGCCGATTTTCATTCAATTGCACTTCGGATAGCAGACAAAATCGCAGGGGTGAATGCAAGAGAAAGACTACTTTCCCTCATAATTATGCGTTTTCTTTGTTTTAGTGCATTTCTGAGACATTTTGACGCCAAGTGCCAATTGACGCGATGCAGTTATGGTCTTTATCCCATCAAATTGAGAGCAAGAATTATAAACCGAAGTCGAGTCGGTTTAAGGGAGGGCATGTCATGTCGGAAGTTGAACGCGAAGCAATGGAATATGACGTTGTTGTTGTTGGTGCAGGGCCTGCCGGCCTATCAGCTGCAATACGTCTGAAACAACTAAACGCAGATCTAGATGTGGTTGTTTTAGAAAAGGGCTCTGAGGTCGGTGCGCATATTCTATCTGGTGCGGTCTTGGATCCATGTGGTCTTGATGCGTTGATCCCAGATTGGAAAGCCAAGGGCGCCCCATTGAACACGCCCGTCAAAGAAGACAACTTCTACATGCTTGGCGAAGCTGGTCAGATCCGTGTGCCAAACTTCCCTATGCCGCCCTTGATGAACAACCATCACAACTACATCGTTTCGATGGGCAATGTTTGCCGCTGGATGGCAGAGCAAGCCGAAGAAATGGGTGTTGAGATTTTCCCAGGTATGGCCTGCTCTGAGCTGGTCTACGGCGAAAACGGTGAAGTCAAAGGTGTGGTTGCTGGCGAGTTCGGTAAAAACGCCGACGGCACACCTGGTCCATCGTATGAGCCCGGCATGGAATTGCACGGCAAGTACGTCTTTTTGTCCGAAGGTGTTCGCGGATCGCTGGCGAAAGAAGTCATTGCGAAATATGACCTAAGCGCCGGTAAAGAGCCTCAGAAATTCGGTCTCGGCATGAAAGAAATCTGGGAAATTGACCCAGCCAAACATAAAGAGGGCACTGTTACCCATACGATGGGCTGGCCCCTAAACAAAAATGCAGGCGGTGGGTCGTTTATCTACCACCTTGATAACAATCAGGTTTACGTCGGTTTCGTGGTTCACTTGAACTACAAAAATCCACATCTTTATCCTTACATGGAATTTCAGCGCTTCAAGCATCATCCGATGGTGGCCAATCTTCTCGAAGGCGGCAAGCGCGTTGCATATGGCGCCCGCGCGATCTCAGAGGGTGGTTATCAATCAATGCCCAAGATGGTTGCGCCCGGTGTTGCGATGCTTGGATGTTCGGTTGGCATGGTCAACGTGCCACGTATCAAAGGCAACCATAACGCTATGCTTTCAGGAAAAGCGGCTGCTGAGGCTGCCTATGCCGCGATCCAAGCGGACCGTTCTGGCGATGAATTAAGCGATTACGAAACCGAAGTTCGCGACGGTGCTATTGGCAAAGACCTGAAGAAAGTCCGCAATGTTAAGCCGATGTGGTCGAAATGGGGGCTTTCAGCGTCTCTCGCGTTCGGTGGGTTTGATATGTGGACCAATACGCTTGGCTTCTCACTGTTTGGTACGATTAAGCACGGAAAGACCGATGCTGAGGCTACGGGCAAAGCGGCCGACTATCCGGTTCTTGAATATCCAAAGCCGGATGGAAAACTTAGCTTCGACCGCTTGACCAACGTCAGCTTTGCGATGACCAACCATGAAGAAAGCCAGCCAGCACATTTGCAGCTTACCGACGATAGTATTCCAATGTCGGTGAACATGCCGCAATTTGCAGAGCCCGCGCAGCGTTATTGTCCGGCAGGTGTTTACGAAGTTGTCGATGGTGCATTTGTCGTAAACTTCCAAAACTGTGTTCACTGCAAAACCTGCGATATCAAAGACCCAAGCCAGAATATCACGTGGGTCACACCGCAAGGCGGCGACGGTCCGAACTATCCGAATATGTAAGATATCAAAACGCGGCTCATTGGGCCGCGTTTTTTTCGTTCAACAGGTTTTGGGCCTTGTCCAAATATGAACTGCTGATGGGAACTGTTTGGTCGCCGGTTAAGATCGCCAAATGCCTTCGGCCGTCTTTTTTAATATCGATCAGATGGCGAAGTGACACCCAATGCGATCTATGCACCCGCTCGCCTCGCAAATCGCCCAACTTGTCCATAACATCGTTGAACCGCATTAGATGCAATGTTGACCCATTCATTGTGACTATTTCGACATAGTGATCCTGCATCGAGAACGACATAATCTGGCATGGCCTTGTGCCGTTAGGCAGCAATTTCAAAAGCGGCACGTTCTCTAGCTTTACCTGTTCAGAGGCGACGGTTTGAATTGCATTGGGTGGCCGCTTCGAAGCTTTTCCAAAGGCACCAAGGTTGAAAACGTAATCGGTGACTACGTGAACACATGAAATGAGAAGTCCAATTAACACGACGCTTGCCCAAAGGGATGAGAACGTGTTGAGCGGAACAGACACGTCATCCATTTGATCCGAAATTATCATAATGATGAATGTTGCGGGTGCGGATCCCAAGGCCGTTCCAATTGCCGCAGAAATGAACCTGGCCTTAAGCGTATCTTCAAAAAACCGAAGGGTTAGAACGACTGAGGTACCAATGCAGGCGGTTCCCGCAATGATTGCAAGCGCCCAGAATATTACACGATCAGCGAGTGGGTATGAATAGAAGGTTCCAAAAGGGCCCATGAGCGCAAATACAAGAATGGCGCCAAGCGTTAGCCAAACACCAGTCTTAAATATTTGTTTTAGGGGCTGACCCAGATAACTAGTTCAAATACTTCTTAACCCATTGTCTTAGCTGTGATAATTGCACTGACGGGTCACTGTTGTTAAAACGCCACTCACATTCCTTCAAATATAGTCCAAATTGGGCCTTTGGAACAC
>JAQWQJ010000078.1 GCA_029244725.1 Paracoccaceae bacterium | reverse complement strand
GGTGTTCCAAAGGCCCAATTTGGACTATATTTGAAGGAATGTGAGTGGCGTTTTAACAACAGTGACCCGTCAGTGCAATTATCACAGCTAAGACAATGGGTTAAGAAGTATTTGAACTAGTTATCTGGGTCAGCCCCTTTTCATTTTGTGCTAAGCTTCTTGCAGCGAGCAGGGCGTTTTTTAAATTGTGCCCGTGCAGAATTGGCGCCCTGCCCTAGGGAGCGAAGATATGTTTAAGAAATTTACGATGACTGCAATCGCGGTGGCCTTAAGTGCGACCGGTGCCTTAGCGCAATCTCTCGAGCAATGGGGAACCGCAGGTGGTTGGGACGTCATGATTGATCCCTCCCTTGGCGATGGCTGTCTAATTCAAGCTGAGTATTCAGACGGATCGCTCGTTCGGATCGGTTTTGATCGCAACCAAGGTATGGGGTACGTCACTGCGTTCAACATGAACTGGGGCGATATCGAAGAAGGCGGGGAATATGACATCCTCTTCGCACTAGATGGCGAAACTTACGAAGGCTATGCGACTGGAATTTGGCTAGGTGACGTACCGGGTGCAGACATCTATTTTGATAATCCTGATTTCATGTTCGACATCGCCAAAAAATACACAATGACGCTTTATAATACCGAAGGCGAGGTCATGGCGATCGATCTAGAAGGCAGCTATGTCGGTCTAGAAGCAGCGATCATGTGCCAAGAAGAACTTGGCTAAAATTGCTAGGGAATCGGGTGAAATATCGCTTCCTTTAATGTGCAATCACGCATCACATCGGCCCCGCAATCGCGGGGCCGTAAATCTTTGGTCAGGCAAATTCTGACCTCCTGAATTTGGTCTGATTTGCACGTGACGGTGACTTGTTCCGCCTTTAGATGAGGGTTCATTTTGATGAATTCATCCTCAACTTCGGCGGCTGAAATTTGACCTGCAACGTTGCCGCTAAGCATCTCAAACGGCCGTGCTATGCCGTTGTAAGCAGTTCGAGATGCCTTGAAGTACCCAGCAGCACCAAGCCCCGAACACGTGCCATGTTTCGTCCATTCATGCCGCGCCAAGCCCGCCGATCCCATGATGTCGGCCATTTCCCCTGCCTCAAGCGTGGTCGGTGATGTAAAAGACGTGTCACAATAGCTTGGCCAACCCGTTTCATACTGGGGCCAAAGCCCATGAAGGCTCCATCCCAGCCCTCGATCTGGCGCGCATTGGTCTGACCCTCGGGCAATGCCTGTTCGCGCACACCAATTCGGGGACCAGCTTAGGGATAAGACGTAATAGTCAAACATTCCGGTGCGGTCATCCCCGGCCGAAGTGTCGGCGACCAGCGACAAGATCAAGCCCAAAATCCAGCGACGCATTTTCATCTTTCCCTTTTGGCCTTGCTCGGGTATACGCCGCCACAAGTTCCCCGACAATGTGAACCCGACCGAATGAGGTCAGCCCTGATTGGGGCAGCGGGGAAGATATGTTTTTAGGAGACGTTGAGATGGCAAAACTTCTACACCCAAAAGCGACCGCTGTCTGGCTGGTTGATAACACCACCATGAGCTTCAAGCAGATTGCTGACTTTGTTGACATGCACGAACTGGAAGTTCAGGGCATCGCTGATGGTGACGTGGCAACAGGGGTTAAAGGTTTTGACCCGGTCACCAACAACCAGTTGGAACAGTCGGAAATCACCTCGGCTGAGAAGAACCCGATGTACAAGCTGAAGATCAAGCCGAACTCGGCTGCGTCTGGTGAAGAAAAGCGCCGTGGCCCTCGCTATACGCCTTTGTCCAAGCGTCAGGACCGTCCAGCGTCGATCCTTTGGCTTGTGAAGTTCCACCCAGAGCTAACTGACGGCCAAATCTCAAAGCTTGTCGGCACAACCAAGCCAACCATTCAAGCAATCCGTGAGCGCACGCATTGGAACATCTCAAACATTCAGCCGATTGATCCGGTTGCCTTGGGTCTGTGTAAGCAGTCTGAGCTGGATGAAGCTGTGCAAAAGGCAAACGCCCGTAAAGCCGCTGAAGGCACCGTCATGAGTGATGATGAGCGTCGTAAATTGGTATCGACTGAGCAGAGCCTTGGTATGGTTGCCGAGCCGAAGATCCCAAGCGCAATCGAAGGCTTGGAGAGCTTCAGCCTGTCGACAGACATGCCGGACAAGGAAGAAGATAAAGTTCCAGACGCTGACAGCTTCTTCAACCTTCCAGGTGACAGCAAAGATGACGACGACGCGTAAGACCGTCACACCAAAGTTTTGGAAAGCCCGGACCGTAAGGTGCCGGGCTTTTTTATTGCCTGAAGGAATTGGTCAAGGCAGGGTGACCCTATGAAACTAGCAGTTATCGGACGTGGTATGATCGGCTCGGCGGCCACTCGGCATCTTGCCGAGGCTGGTTACAACGTCACCCTGATCGGCACGCGTGAACCTGAAGCATACGCAACCCATGACGGAGTATTTGCCAGCCATTACGACGAAGGCCGCATTACCCGTGGGCTAGACCAGAATCGGTTTTGGTCAGACGTAAGCCGCGCGTCAATCGCACGGTATCGGAAACTAGAAGCCGCGACAGGAACGCGGTTTTATGAAGAGGTCGGGGTTCTGATGGCAGGACCGCAAGGGCGTAGCCTGATTGATGCTGTGTTATCAGTGGCCCAATCCACAAATATCGATCACGACCAATTGGATGCCGAACAATTGGCGCAACGCTTCCCGTATTTCCATTTCCCACAAGACACTTTGGGCGTCTTTGAGACCACCAATGCGGGCTACATCAATCCAAGGCGCATGGTGCAAGCGCAGTTGATTGCTGCAAAGAATGCCGGCGCTCATTTCGTCGACGGTGTTGCGGGTGGCTTGAATGAAGCCGCCAACGGTATCAGCGTTGACGTTGGTGGCGCAAATCTTAACTTTGATCGCGTCTTGTTGGCAACCGGCGGGTTCACGCAGTCACTGCTCGGCGATGAAGTGCCACTGAATATCTACGCCCGAACCGTCGCGTTGTTTTCGATAGACGCCGATGAGCAATGCCGCCTTGCCGGCATGCCCTCACATATTTCCCTGCTAGAGGATGGTCGAGACCCGTATTTACTGCCTCCGATCCTATACCCAGATGGAAGTGTCTGCCTGAAACTTGGTGGCGATCCCGAGGACAATGTTTTGGAGAACACTCAGGACGTCAAGGACTGGTTCCGCAGCGGTGGGTCGCAATCTGTTGGGCAGTTTCTTGAGCATAGCATTCGTGAGAAAATGCCGAACCTTAGGATTATTGAGACACGGATTGCCCCTTGCGTGACCAGCTTTACCGAGGACGAGTTGCCAGTCATCCGCGCTCTGACTGGGCGCGTTGCAGTTGCCGTGGGTGGAAATGGCAAGGGCGCGAAGAACAGTGATGAACTCGGGCGGCTTGGCGCTGAGGCGTTGGTGGGCCAACCGGTTGTCTAAACTTTAACGTGTTTCCAGCTTGTAACGCTCAGAAAAGGTCATGCAGCGGATATTGTCATTGCCGCAATTCGTCTTGATAAACTCTTTCACCGCCCACCAGTAATTTCCCCTGTTCCAACGTGAGAAATGATGCCCGATCTGGATCGGTGCTTGGCCTAAATCTTGCGCAATCCGCAGGTGGTTTTGATAGGCGTTCAGCATGTTAGCGCCCGAGCCTTCGACGCGGCCATCATCAAGAACGTAGAAATTGTAATCCATGGTGATGGTTCGACCTCTCGCGGTCGATAGCGAATGCAGTGGATAAATTACAACGCCGCTTTCCTGATAATCCGGCGTCGTGGTCAGCTTGAGAACTTGCGAGGTATCGTATTTGTAGCCTGCATCAGCGAGGGCTTGATACATCGCCGGATTATGGGCCAACAGAGGGGCGCGAAAGCCGATGATACTGTCGACCAGACGACGCCATTCAGCCGAGTTGGGATTGTCGATTTCGTTAAGGGTGTAGGCTTGCGTTAGGAAAGTGTGAAACTGCGCCAACTCATCGGTCCATTCCGCATAGCTGAAGTTGGTGCCATCCCAATGGCCGTTTGCATGGCCTGCGATCTCATGCCCTTCGCGGTAAGCACGTCGGAGCATATTTAGACGTTGCTCAACCTCTTCCTTGGTGCCACCAAACCCGACATCAGAACGCCCAGGCTTGCGACGTGGAGGATCATAGAGCGTGGCCAAATCATCGTTGAGAAGATGCGTGCCAACGATGAAGAATGTGAACTTCACATCCTGTTCAAGCGCAAAGTCGAGCGTGTCTTGCCAGACCGGTAAACTGCTGCTGCCATCAAAGGCTATGTGTATGATCTGACCGGGCAGTTTGGTACGGTTTACGGCGTAAGGTGCGACCGTTTTCGCGATCTCAACTGGAGGGACTACGGTCGGATGCTCGTCCTCATGTTCGCAGGCTGTAAGTGACAGCAAACCAGCAATTGCAGCGACAATTTTGCTTAAACGGATCAAATCCGTTTCCGTGCGTTTAAGGCTGCAGTGATCGTGCCGTCGTCGAGATAATCAAGCTCGCCGCCAATCGGTACGCCTTGGGCCAAAGAGGTCAGTGTCACGCGATCTTCGATTTGGTCGGCGATGTAATGCGCGGTGGTTTGTCCGTCGATTGTTGCGTTGAGGGCCAGAATGACCTCGGTGATGTTTTCAGCATCTAGTCGGTTCACCAATTGCGGAATGCGAAGATCATCGGGGCCGATTGCATCAAGCGCGGACAGCGTACCGCCCAGCACATGGTAGCGTCCTTTGAAAACGCCAGCGCGCTCCATTGCCCAGAGATCGGCAACGTCTTCGACGACGCAAAGCTCTCCGTTGGCGCGTTTTTCGGATTGGCAAATATCGCAGATATCCGTCGTGCCAACGTTGCCGCAGTTAAGGCATTCACGCGCCGTTACGGCAACAGTTTGCATCATGTCGGCCAGCGGGGTTAGCAGCAATTCGCGTTTGCGGATCAAGTGCAATACTGCACGACGCGCCGAACGGGGGCCTAGGCCAGGAAGCTTGGCCATCAATTCGATCAAGTGGTCTATGTCACGCGTTGAATTCATTTTTGGCTCAATAGGGCGAGGGGCCAGCCCCTCGCGCTCCCCGAGGTATTTTGGGCAAGATAAATCAGAAGGGAAATTTCATTCCGGCGGGCAATCCCATGCCTTCGGTCAGTTTAGACATTTCGCTTTGGCTGCGTTCGGCGGCTTTGACTTGGGCGTCTTTGATCGCGGCTAGTATGAGGTCTTCGACGACCTCTTTTTCGTCGGGGTGGAAGATGGACGGGTTGATGTCGAGCGCGGTCAAATCGCCTTTGGCGGTCGCTGTGGCCGTCACAAGGCCAGCGCCGCTTTCGCCTGTCACTGAGATGCTGCTAAGCTCGTCCTGCATCTCGGCCATTTTTGTCTGCATTTCTTGGGCTTTTTTCATCATGCCGGCCATATCGCCAAGCTGGCCAAGTCCTTTAAGCATTTCGGTCTCCTTGAATGTTCTGCAACGCATTTGCGTGGTTGTAGAATATATCGCAGTCCCGCACGGGCGTTACAAGGGGATCAAACAATCCGTACAGATGAGAGACCATCCGCTTCAGTGACCGAGCAGCAGATTGAGGACAGAGTGCGCGGTTCGTCGTAGTTCCATGGCTGCCCGCGATGCAGCATGGCGCGTTCATCCCACATCAGTATATCGCCGACCTGCCATTCATGGCTGTAGACATCTTGGGGCTTCGTGCAATGGGCGATGGCCTCGTCGATGATGGCCTGGCCTTCTTTCAGGCCGATGCCTTCGATTGCGAAACTATGGGACGCGATTAGCAGTGAATCCTCGCCAGTTACGGGATTTGGCCACAGAGCGCGCCACGGACGATCAGGCCATTGGCGCATTTCAGGCAAAGCGCCAAGCTCAGGTGAAATGCGGTCGCGGGAATTGGACAGACGATGCCAAATGATCGCGTCTTGCAGCACGTCTTTTAGGTGTTTTGGCATCGTAGCCCAACCATTACGGGTCGAGGCAAGCTCGGTTTGGCCGCCACCGCTTTTGGGCACAACACGCGCAGTCAGAATATTTACCAACGCGGGGATAGGCAGAAAGGTGCTGTCGGTGTGCCACAGCATGTTTGCCTGCAGATTTTGGGTGTGGAGCGCTTTGGCATCTGTCACGCCGCTTTTGGTTTCGTTGGATACGGGAGAGATCGCGAATGGCAATTCTTTTCCTGCTGCCATTGCCTTGCGGTTTTCCAATGGGCCAAACAATTTGGCGATTTTCAGATGCGTGGCGTCGTCGAAATCTTGGTTGCGAAACAGCAGTGCCGAGTGGGTTTCAAACGCGTGACGGAGTTCAGGCCAGAGGTGATCGGCAGTGACATCTCTTAGGTCGATGTCTTCAATAGTCAAACCAAAGTCGGGGTGGAGCGGTGATGTTTGCATGGCTGAGACCTTTTCTTTGAAGTTCAGGCTAAGCAGCTCGTAAAGGCAATCGCGCCCGTTTGCGACGAAATCACTCTTCCTCGAATGGATCCCATTCGTCTTCGACTTCTTGCAAGGCGTCTTGCTGGGCTTCGGCCTCAAGCTCTTTGGCCGATTTGATTTTGGTGATCGTGGCCTTGGGAAAGGCCGTCAGGACCGCTTGCACCAGCGGGTGCTCTTGCGCCTCTGCCTTTATCGCGAGTTCGGCGGCGTCGCGAGTTTCGGCGATTGTTTCTTTACCGCCGTCATTGACTAGGATTACGGCCCAGCGGGCACCGGTCCATGCCTGTAGCTTTGCCCCAAGGCGCTGGGCAAGGTCGCTCGGGGCGTTGCGCGCTGGTACGAATTCGACCCGACCGGGCTGATAGTTCGCCAGCCGCACACCGCCTTCGACGTCGATCAAAAGCTTGGCGTCGCGATGATGGCGGATCAGGTCAATAACATGTTCGAACGTTGGATATTGCGCCAAAACCGCGACAGTTTCTTGCGCTAATGCTGCCGAGGGTGCGCCGTGAGTTGGGCCTGATGAGACCATCGTGCTGCCCATTGCATTTGTGCCGCCACCTTGGGGCGCAGGGGCAGGGCGGCCACCACCGCTTGGCGGAGGGCCTGGCGGAGTTGGCTGGGCCTGAAGTTTGCGGATCAATTCTTCGGGTGAGGGCAGATCGGCGACGTGGGTCAACCGGATCACAGCCATTTCAGCGGCCATCATTGCGTTAGGAGCGCTTGAAACTTCGTCCAAAGCCTTCAGCAACATCTGCCACATGCGGGTCAGGACACGCATGGGTAGGTCCTCGGAAAGGGCCTGACCGCGGGCGCGCTCATCGGGGTTGACCGTGGGGTCCTCGGCCGCTTCGGGTGTGATTTTGACGACGCTAATCCAGTGCGTCACTTCGGCGAGATCGCGCAAAACCGCTAGCGGGTCCGCGCCATCGGCGTATTGGGATGAAAGCTCGGTCAAGGCGGCTGCTGCGTCGCCCTTCATCACCATGTTGAACAGGTCGAGGACACGACCCCGGTCAGCAAGGCCCAACATCGCACGGACTTGATCGGCGGTCGTTTCACCGGCACCATGGCTGATTGCTTGATCCAGCAAGGATTGCGCATCGCGGGCCGATCCTTCGGCGGCGCGGGTGATCAACGCGAGGGCATCGTCGGTGATCTGAGCGCCTTCGTTGACTGCAATCCGCCGCAGCATTGAGATCATATCCTCAGGCTCAATCCGGCGGAGATCGAAGCGCTGACAGCGAGACAGAACCGTCACGGGGACTTTGCGAATTTCGGTGGTGGCAAAGACGAATTTCACGTGGGCTGGGGGTTCCTCAAGCGTTTTGAGCAGCGCGTTGAACGCACTGGTCGACAGCATGTGAACTTCGTCGATGATGTATATCTTGTAGCGGGCAGAGGCCGCGCGGTAGTGGACGCTTTCGATGATTTCGCGGATGTCGCCGACACCTGTTCGCGACGCTGCGTCCATCTCCATCACGTCGACATGGCGCCCTTCCATGATCGCAACGCAGTGTTCGCATTCGCCACAAGGCTCGGTCGTTGGGCCACCCTGACCATCCGGTCCGATACAGTTCATGCCCTTAGCGATAATCCGCGCCGTGGTGGTTTTGCCGACGCCCCGAATGCCGGTCATCACGAATGCCTGCGCAATTCGGTCCGCCTCAAACGCGTTTTTCAGCGTGCGCACCATCGCCTCTTGCCCGACAAGATCGGCAAACGTCTCGGGCCGGTATTTACGGGCGAGAACCTGATACTTTGGGGCTTGATCGTCAGACATAAGGGGCCGTTCGCTGAGAGTGGTCAGCGCGAGAGTAAGGGGGATCGTTGCGGGGGTCTAGGGGCGTAGATGTAAACTTGTCTGAGCCATAACAACGTAAGCAATTCTTTTGGGTTGCTCTTCGCCTAATGAGGGGAGTAAGTATCCATAAATACAAGCGTAGGTAGTAAGAAAAACTCAAATGAAGACAACATTTACGGCAACCGCACAATCAAACACCTGGGAGATTGTGCCCACGAATGGCTTTGCAGGCGCACTTTTTTTAGGGGCTGACCCAGATAACGCGAAAAAGGTGTTATCATGGGAAGCATGCGGAAGAGTCGCTTAAGTAAGTATAAACAGGGTCGCCTGGTCGAGCATTTTGTTGCCGGAACCACGGCTCGAACTGCGGCCAGTTTA
>JAQWQJ010000050.1 GCA_029244725.1 Paracoccaceae bacterium | reverse complement strand
TGACACGCCGCCTTCTGCTTGCTTCAGGATCGTCATGATCTGCGCGTCGCTGTATCGTCCGTTCTTCATTCAAAATCTCCTCAGATATCTTGCCGAGAAAATTCTACTCGTGAACACCATTAATTTTAGGGGGGATTACCCTTGCTCTTTAATCATCCCGATTATTTGGGCCTCGGTAAAACGACTCTGTCGCATTTGTTTGCTCCTTCAAAGGTTGAGCAAACTCTACATTAAAGTGAGGGAAGTTTCGGGGGGCAGGTCAGATAAATCACGGTAAGGCCAGACGGCTAAGAATGCGCAACAGTTTTAGCTCACCCTCCGACTCAAACCCCCGATAACACCCGTCGTCACCAGTGCAGTTTCAAATCCGACTTGGTAAGAATTTCTTCGATGCGGCGCATCGTTCCAGGGTCAGTTCCATCAGGCAGGTCTGATGCGTCAAAGAAACCGACGTCTGCAATCTCTCTACTGTTTTTCTGAAGCGAACTCTCGTCTCTAACAGAGCAGCGATAGACTAGAACGTGGTCGCGCTTACTGACACGCTTATTATAAAATGCGCCGTGCAAGAGAGGCCTATCAATCACTTCAAGCCCGGTTTCCTGGTATAGTTCTTTACTAAGTGCGACTTCTGAGGTTTCGCCACGCTCTACACCACCGCCGGGAAAGTGCCAGCCGGGTGTATATGTGTGACGCACCAGTAGGAACTTCCCGTCTTCAGATCTTACGATTGCTCTCACGCCCAAGGTTAAACCGCGTGTCAGAAGAAAATAAGTATGTAGTAGCCGGCCGAAAGCCCGCTGAAACAAACTTCTATTTTCGTTTTCTGAAGTCATCAACCGGCCATTGTTTCTCGGTTTGGTGCATCTGATTTAGCTGTAGCTTCTTGCAGAGCGGTCCACACGTTATCAAAAATCGCATCGTCCGTAGGAATATATCCCAACGGTAAATTGCTTAATATCTTTATAACGCCTTCAAGGTCATAAGCTTCGCAAGCAGTCAAAAGCCGTTCAAGTTCTCGTTCAAGGTCACGTGCGTCCAACGAAACTTCGGAGGCGGTCATTATACGCGGATGCTGTGTTGGCGCTGGATTATTTCCAATTAACAGCTCTTCAAACAGCTTCTCACCCTTTCTGAGGCCTGTGATGCAAATCGGAACATCTCCATTACCAGAGTTAATCTGACCAGGCTCGTCGATTATGTAAGGTATTAGACCATGGAGCTTCACCATACTTTGTGCCAGTTCCAGTATTTTAACAGGTTCCCCCATATCCAAAACGAATACGTCACCGCCCTCAGCCATGGCACCTGACTGAATGACAAGTTGTGAGGCCTCCGGGATCGTCATGAAGTAGCGGTTGATTTCTCTGTGGGTAACTGTGATTGGACCCCCAGCCTCTATTTGCTTTTTGAACAGTGGGATAACGGAGCCCGATGAACCCAACACATTTCCAAAACGCACCATCGAGAATTTAGTGGAGCTGCCATCATGCGGTTGTGCCTGACAAATCAACTCCGCCAATCTTTTAGTCGCCCCCATTATATTCGTGGGTCGTACGGCTTTGTCCGTAGAAACCAAAATGAAATTCTCGACGCCTGTTTTACGAGCGGCTGATACGATTGCGCGCGTACCAAACACATTGTTTCGAATTCCTTGCACAACGTTCTCTTCTACGAGCGGAACATGCTTGTAAGCCGCCGCATGATAGATGGTATCCACTTTAAACGCCCGTAACGTGGCCGCCAAGCGGCGCTCGTGCTGTACTGACCCCAGTACCGAAATCACTTCGGTGCTGGATGTAAGCCTTTTAGCAGTTTCGCAAAGCTCCGCGTCGATTGAATATAATGAAAACTCTGACGTCTCGTAGAGGACAAGTTTTGCAGGATTTTGCAATAAAATCTGTCTACACAGCTCGCTGCCAATCGAGCCTCCGGCTCCAGAGACCATGACCACTCGCCCTTGGATATTCTTCTCCATTAGGTCGCTGTCGGGTTCAACAGGATCACGACCGAGCAGATCTTCCGGCGAAACATGTCTTAATTCCGATATATTGGCTTTACCACTAATAATATCGGACATTCCCGGGATAGTTTTAATTTCGATTGGAAAGTGTTGGAGATCGTTTACTATCTCACGCCTGCGTTCACGAGATGCACTTGGCATCGCCAACAAGACAATCCTTGCACCAGTTTCATCCAATAAGCGCTTCATCTGACTCGATGAGTCTACAGTTAAGCCGCCGATCACCATGCTATGCAATTTTGGATCGTCATCTACCATGGCGACTGGAAGGTACTCTCGTCCATGAAACAGGGAATTTAGAGTTTGTAGGCCTGTCACTCCCGCTCCGTATATAATCACGTGCCGTTTGTGAGACTTTTCTGGGTTTCGGAGAAGTGTTCTTGCAGCAAATCGCACTCCCCCTAAGGCTAAGAAGGCAACTAATGCAAAGATAATTGGAATTGAACGCGGGATACTGGCTTCAAGTAGCCAACTTGCCGCATACATAGAAAGCGCTCCAACCATAAGGCCTTTGATGACAGAAAATAAGATTTTTCCGGTAAGGAACCTAATAAAAGTAGAATAGATTCCAAGGAAATAAAATGCGCATAATGTTGTTATCATGGACACCACAAATGCCCAAAGCGCTTGCATGTTTCCCAGTAGACTAAAGTTCTCCAATCTGAAGTAACCAGAGAAAACAAATGCCAAAGATAATAGCATCGAGTCGGTTATGATTTGAATGCCGGTCTTTTTGGCCCGACTAAGAGTGGAAATTCCTCTAAGTAACTGATCCATTTATGAAACTCACTTAACACAGAGCGATGATACAATAAGCTCCATGCTAGAGGATCCGCGACTGCTGGGCAATAGAAAGCCCCGTTTTGTGGAATATTCGAACTAGCACCCAAGTATCAGGCAAAGTGTTCTAATGATTCAAATTGCTCTAGGGGGGATTACCTGTCTGTCTCGCGGTGGGCGCGGCCTGTGGGGCTATTTGCACGCTTCGGCTGAAGGCGTGGGGCATACGGAAGGTTGACGCTTTGTGCGAGAATGAGAATGCTACGGTAGACGCCTTGATGGTGCGCTTCGTTGGGAACTTACTTTAGGCAATACCCGCAATTCCAATGGATCGCTGCCGCTTTAGTTCTCGGGCTAGCATGGTTCGAGTGCATTTTCTTGCGGGCCTGAACGGAACGCTAGAATTATCTCATAGAGTGGACACTTTATTTAAGGTGTATTTTAGCTGCATTTTTTTAAAAGTTTGTTCACTTAACGAATTTTATGGGGTAGGTGTGCCCGCCAACAATAACATTTTCGTGAAGAAGCTCGTATGTGGCAGGCCGAATTCTCAGAACACCTCTTAATTACGTTTGGGTCAGTGTTCTTTTTATCCGTGGTGTTGTGCACTCTCATTCTTGCATTTCGAAAAAATGTCTTGAGGATCACCTCGAGAAAAGACCTAAACTCAGTTCAATCAACGCACACCGCACCCACGCCGCGTATTGGGGGTGTTGCTGTAGTGCTAGCGATTGTTTCTACTTTATTTATCACCGTATGGACGCCGCAAGAACGTTTTGGCACACTTGTTTATCTGGTTACACTAAGCCCAATTCTCATTGCTGGTGTATTTGAAGATTTTGGCATGCGTATCTCGCCACGAAGTCGGTTAATTGCAGCAATTCTGGCAAGTCTTATGACTTCTCTCGCGTGGGGAATTTGGGTCAAATCCATTAATATTCCAGTTATTGATGTCGCTTTGACTTTCGCTCCGCTTGCGATTGCACTTACGGTTCTTGGCGCGGCGGGCGTCACCAACGCCTTTAATCTTATGGATGGCTTGAATGGCCTTACTGGTTTTTATGCGCTTTCAACTGTGATTGCTCTTGCGGCTATCGCAAATCAATTTGAAGTATATAACCTAGAAGCTGCCCTGATGGTTTTCTTCTGCGCCGTTGCGGGCTTCTTATTCTTTAATTTTCCGTTTGGAAAAATATTTTTGGGTGATGGAGGGGCATATACTCTGGGCCATACGCTCGTCTGGATTGCAATTGCGATACTCAATAGAGCTCCCGATATCAGTGCGTTTGCCATATTACTCGTCTTCTTTTGGCCAGTCGCGGATACCATGCTTTCTATCTGGCGTCGCCGGGTTAGCGGTAGGCGGGCTGATCAGCCAGACAGGCTACACTTCCATCAATTGGTATTGCGGTTTTTAGAAATCCGTTTCATTGGGCGAAAGCGTCGTCGTATCGTGAATCCACTTGCGACTTTGGTCGTCCTTCCATGCGCCATCGTGCCCCAGATTTTTGGCGTAATGTTCATAACAAACGACACCGCAGCTAAGGCTTCGGTTTTAGTTTTTGGTTTGCTTTTTGTGGGTTCCTATGTGTTCGGCGTGCGCTGTGCTGGAAAAATCAGCGCACGCAAGACCTCGGGCCACGCCCTAAATTTGTAGATCGTTTAAAGCCCAATACCGACATCAATGCTCCCTCAAAACCGGCAGCCCTATTCTTCAGTGTAAAATGGTCACGTGAATTTACATTTTCTGATGTGGGCAGATGATTGTCGGTCTTTGCAGGTAGTGGCGGTTGATATTCCTAATAAATTTGGATTGATTTGGAGTAAGAATTCGATCTTCGGTATCACCATGTGTTCGCGCTTCAGAGCTTTTGGCGCATTTATAGATCAACAGAGATTTGCAGATCGGTGTTCTTCTATCGCCCGCAACGACCGAAGACGGTTTGCATCGTTCGAAACATTATCCTTAAGTCGACTGCAAAGCCCATTTTTCGAATGTAGATTAAATCTGCTTCCACCTTTTCGCGAAACCCGGCTTCGTCACTCACATACCCAACGTCAACTTGCGCAAGCCCTGTCACACCAGGTCGTATGGCATGACGCTCGCGATATCCAGGAATGCTTGAAATATATTCGCGAGCGTGATCGATAAAATCTGGTCGTGGTCCAATTAGGCTCATATCGCCTTTTATTATGTTGATGATTTGGGGCAACTCATCGATGCGGGCTTTGCGTATTATGCCGCCAAGCTTCGTAATTCGGTGCTCTTCGAGGTCGTCAAATGCGCCACGTTTCACAGTCTTTTCTGTCGACATGCTGCGAAACTTAAAAGCTGTAAAGGGCTCGCAGTCTTTGCCCATACGCGATTGGCGATAGAGTAGGGGCCCCTTGTTAAGGAACGGGTTCAGTACCAAAAGGATCAACCCGAAACAAACCACGAAGGGCGCGAGCAAAAGGCACGACGCGAAATCGCCGAAACGTTTCACAAGCGCCTAAAATATTTTCGGGGAATTCTTATGTGCATCCAGAGTGCCGCCCGTCGTCTTGGCGGCAGGCTCTTCTAAGCGAATGCTTTCGGCATCAAACATCGTCATGGATCAATACTCACAACTAAAACCGGGGCTGACCCAGATAACGCGAAAAAGGTGTTATCATGGGAAGCATGCGGAAGAGTCGCTTAAGTAAGTATAAACAGGGTCGCCTGGTCGAGCATTTTGTTGCCGGAACCACGGCTCGAACTGCGGCCAGTTTA
>JAQWQJ010000117.1 GCA_029244725.1 Paracoccaceae bacterium | reverse complement strand
CATAAACTGGCCGCAGTTCGAGCCGTGGTTCCGGCAACAAAATGCTCGACCAGGCGACCCTGTTTATACTTACTTAAGCGACTCTTCCGCATGCTTCCCATGATAACACCTTTTTCGCGTTATCTGGGTCAGCCCCTTGTTTTAAGTTCATTTCACGCATCGCGAATTGTTTTTACGACAATTTCGCGAAATTACCAACGGGTTTACGCATACAAAACTGCGAATTGACCCTGTGTAATATAGGCGAACCAACAGAGATCTTTTTTCTTCTCCGTCATTTTCGGAGAAACAGTTTCGTGAGTGGTATTTTAGTGCGGTCTCTATCCCCAAGAAAGGGGTGGCATTTTTTGTCACCCCTCATTGCTTTGGACGGGCACCAAGCCTAGTTTCTCTATAAGCATATATTGGAAACGCTTTGCATAAATCACTGTTACACATCTGTGTTCTTACTCTTGGGCTAGGGCAATTTTGGACCTCTGCGGCTTACGCCGATCCTGCCGCGTCCTCGTACCTAATTGCGCGTCAAGCTGATCGCCAGAATGACTTTGAAATTGCTGCCGAGTATTATCTGGATGCATTGTTTTTTGATCCTGAAAACCCGGTTCTAGCGCGGGGGGCCATTGATGCTCTGATGGCGTTTGCGGATTTTGAAATGGCCGCAGAAATAGCCGAAGGCCTTCTGGGGACGGATCAAGCTGACACGAAAACCTACTTGGCCCTGATTGCCGATGCCGCGATTGAACGAGATTTTCAGCGTATCCTAACGATGTTGGATAGTGAAGATGTCCAAACCAACGCTCTTATGGACAGTTTGGTTTTGGGTTGGGCCAATGTTGGCGCTGGCAATATGGATGCGGGTTATTCGGCCTTTGATCGTGTGGTTCAAGATGATCGATACAAAGCGATCGGTCTCAGCCATCTCGGGTTTGCCAAAGCGTTCATTGGGGATCACGAAGGCGCGCTAGACACATTTTCAGAAATCTCAGTCGGAAATTTTCAATCAGCAAGAACCATTGTGGCCGAGGCTCAGGTCTTGGCCCATCTTGAACGCCGCACAGAAGCCGCCAGAAAACTGCGAGAGACATTTGGTGCAAATCCTGATGTTGCCGAATTACTTGGTCGCATTGAATCGGGTGCGCAGGTGGAATTCGATCTTATCACCTCAGCCGAAGACGGTATGGCCGAGATGTTCTTTTCATTTGCCGACGCGCTGAACACCGAAGTACCTAGCCTGCTGAACCTTTACTATGCGCAAATGGCCGCTGCGATCCGCGTGAACGACAGCCAGGCAATATTGCTGGTTGCCGATATATTCGAACAGTTTGGGCGAACAAGCTTGGCGCGCGACGCATATCTGAATGTTCAGGCTAGCGATCCTGCTTTTTTCTCGGCCGCGATGGGTGTGGCTGAGACATTGCGGACCGAAGGTATGGTAGAAGAGGCGGCCGCTCATCTTGAGGGCGTAATCGCCGATATAGGCAATGGTCCCTATGTTTTGGTTACACTTGGCGACATAAATCGCCAATTAAAGCGCTACGATGAGGCTGTAGACGCCTATACGGAGCGTTTGGAGAGTGGCATCAAAAATGGCTATCAGGATTGGTACGTCTACTATGTTCGCGGAATTTCTTATGAGCGTTTGGGCGAATGGGATCGCGCCGAGGCTGATTTTCGAAAATCTCTAGAGTTGCAGCCCGCCCATCCTCAGGTTCTCAATTATTTGGGTTACTCACTGATGGAGCGGCGCGAAAACTTGGACGAGGCTTTGGACATGATAGAGGAGGCCGTCAGTCTGCGCCCTGACAGCGGATATATCGTCGATAGCCTTGGGTGGGTCTATTATCGTCTTGGTCGTTTCGAAGATGCAGTTGTGCCTATGGAGTTGGCGGTTGAATTGTTGGCCACGGACCCGATTGTTAATGACCATTTAGGTGATGTTTACTGGAAAGTTGGACGTGATTATGAAGCGCGTTTCCAGTGGCAACGCGCTTTGTCCTTTGATCCCGAGCCACAAGAAGCTGACCGCATTCGGCGCAAACTAGACGTAGGCCTAGATGTCGTTTTGCAAGACGAGCAAACCAATGAATGAGGCGTTTGCCCCAGCAAAAATTAATCTAACGTTGCATGTCACGGGAAAACGGGAAGATGGCTTCCATTTGTTGGACTCGCTTGTGGTGTTTGTGGACGTCGGTGACCAACTTCAGTTTCGCCAATCTACTGAGCTGAAATTGAACATACTCGGACCAAAGGCGCAGGGCATACCTATTGGTGACAGCAACCTTGTGCTGCGGGCTGCCCGATTGGTTGATCCTTCAAAAGGAGCAGAAATCACTTTGACCAAAAACCTTCCTGCGGCCGCTGGTATCGGGGGCGGTTCGTCTGATGCGGCGGCTACGGTTAAAGCGTTGTGTCAGCTATGGGACGCGACGCTACCAGTAAACCCTGAAATTTTGGGAGCAGACGTGCCGGTCTGCATGCGTGCCCGAACGACCAGAATGCAAGGCATCGGCGAGCTTTTGAGCGAAGTGCCCGACTTGCCCAACGCGTGGCTGGTGCTGGTTAATCCTGGGGTCAGCGTTTCAACGCCCGAGGTGTTTCGTAAGCTGGTGCAAAAAGAAAACCCGTGGATGGGCACAGAAATTCCGTCGTTTAAAACTGCGAACGACCTAGCAGATTGGTTACACGAGACGCGCAATGACCTGCAGTCTGCGGCGATCGCTTTAGAGCCTATCATTGGGGATGTTCTTGATGCAGTCGGCGATGAAAGCGGTTGTTTGATCGCTCGCATGTCCGGCTCTGGTGCGACTTGCTGGGGGTTGTTCGGGGACAAAACACAGGCTCAGCAAGCGGCTGAACGGATCACTGCCTCGCACCCTGAGTGGTGGACGGTTTCAACAAAGATAAAATCGGTCAGTTGATCCGCGCGACCACGTAATCTGTCAGATTAATTAGCATGTCGCGAAGCGGATGCGCTGGTACGCGCGCCATCGCAGACTTTGCCTGATCAATATAGGCAATCGCGTCTTTGCGCGTGTCGATCAGCGCATCATGCTTGGCTAGCAGATCGAGGGCATGTTCAAGATCGCCGTCTTCTTGCCTGCCTTTTTCGATTGTTCGCTTCCAAAAGGCGCGCTCTTCGTGGTCAGCCTTTGCAATGGCTTTAATCACAGGCAGGGTCAGCTTTCGCTCGCGGAAATCATCGCCCACGTTTTTGCCGGTCGCTTTCGCGTCGCCTTCATAGTCCAGCAAGTCATCGACGATCTGGAATGCAATGCCCAGCTTGTCGCCGTAGTCGAACAACGCCTTAACGACGTCTTCGTCAGCCCCGGCGATCACGCCGCCAACTTCGGTCGCTGCCGAAAACAGAGCAGCAGTTTTTCCGCGTACGACTTGCAGATAGATAGCTTCGTCGGTTTTTAGGTCCTGCGCGGCGGTCAATTGAAGAACTTCGCCCTCGGCAATTGTCGCGGATGCGTTGGCCAGAATGTCGAGAACCCGCAGGTTTCCAGTTTCAACCATCAACTGGAAACTACGTGAGAATAAGTAGTCCCCAACGAGAACGCTCGATTTGTTGTCCCACAACAGATTGGCCGTTGGACGTCCACGGCGTTGACCGCTTTCGTCAACAACGTCGTCGTGAAGCAAAGTGGCCGTATGAATAAATTCAACTGTCGCGGCCAAATGGTGGTGATACGGCCCATCATATCCACAGAGGCGCGCTGCGGCCAAAGTTAGCATAGGGCGCAGACGTTTGCCGCCAGCGTCAACCAAGTGGCGGGTCACTTCCGGAATGCGTGGCGCATGTTTTGATGCCATGCGTTCCGCGATCAAGGCGTTCACAGCCTCCATGTCATCAGACAGATGCTCAGCCAAGGCCTCATGAGGCTTGATCACAAAATCACGCACTTTGTTCATGTCTCCGTTATCCCCCCCCTCGACTGTCGAGAAGACAGGCACTATTTCTAAGCTATGCAGGAAATCTTACGCACAACAGACCCGGTAACCCTATCCCACGCCACAGCATTGCTACGAGGCGAGGGTATAGACTGCTTTGAAATGGACGTAAATATGAGCATCCTTGAAGGGTCAATTGGCATATTGCCGCGACGCCTAATGGTTCGGGATGCTGATATTGCAGAGGCAAAGACAATATTGACCGACATTGGGATTGAACCCCTGTGATGGGGCCAGAAGACCTGACACTGGACGAGTACTTGGGTGGCAAACTTAAAGTTCTTCAACCGAAGATTGGTTACCGCGCTGGGGTTGATCCAGTTTTACTAGCTGCAAGCGTTCCGGCAAAATCAGGTCAGAGCGTTCTTGAGCTGGGTTGCGGAGTGGGTGTTGCCAGCTTGTGCTTGTCAGCACGGATTGCTGGCTTAGGCCTGACAGGCCTTGAAATACAGGCTGATTATGCAGAATTGGCTAGGCGAAATGCTGAAGCTAACAACATGAATATGAACATTGTAGTAGGGGATCTGGCTGAAATGCCGATGGATCTGCGCCAGTCCAGTTTTGACCATGTGATCGCCAATCCTCCGTATTTTTTGCGGGACAGAAGCGTGACCGCGGCCAACGAGGGTCGTGAAACCGCGATGGGCGAGGACACGCCTCTGGATGATTGGGTCAAAGCTGCAGCGAAAAGACTTGCCTCCAAAGGGACGGCAACATTCATCCACCGAGCTGAACGTTTGGGCGATTTGCTTGCATCGATGACGGGGCGCTTGGGATCGATTCAAGTTTTGCCGTTGGTGCCGCGCCGTGAACGGGATGCACGGTTAATTATTCTACGTGCCAAAAAAGGCGGTCGGGCACCGTTAAGGCTACATGATTCTTTTCTGATGCACCTTCGTGAGCGCCATGAAAGCGACGCGAAAGACTATTCCGACGCGATGAACCGTGTCTTGAAAGACGGGTGGGCGCTTCCCTTTCCCGAATGATCACGCAGGTTTACGCCGATCGTTCACATTTTTCACAACCGAGACGTGACAGAAACGAAAATCTGTGGTGCAATCGGGGGGCTATGTTGAAAAGAGGAGATGACATATGAGCTTGAGTTCGCACTTGGATGAGCTGAAAAAAAGACACCACACTCTCTCGGACAAAGTAGAAAATGTCCAACGATTGCCTAGCACCAGTGATGCGGAAATCGCAGATCTCAAGAAACAAAAACTCCGATTAAAAGAAGAAATTGAACGATTATCAGCGGGCTGATTTCTTTAAGCTGGCGCGCGCGGCAATGACTGCGCCGCCTGTGATAAGCAACGCAGCAGATCCAAGCGCCCAGCTAAGGTCTGCGATACCAAATACCACCAGCACCAATGTAGACAGCAGTGGTGCTGCGTAGGATAAGACGCCCAACAGTTGGATGTCGCCCTTTTTCACACCGAAATCCCAGACATAAAACGCCAGTCCCACTGGCCCTAGGCCTAGGGCTAGCAGAGACAACCAGCCAATGGCCGAGCTTGGTAATGCGGTGTCCTCAAACGCGAAATGAGCACCGGTTGATAGAACCGCAGTTACGATGCAAAACACTGTGACAGCTTCGGTTGGCGTTTTGCCAAGTTTGCGGCTGAGGACGGAATACCCAGCCCAAGTGAACGAACAAGCCAATGCCAATGCGTAACCAGGGATGTATTGCATTTGAAAACCCTGTGCGCCGCCGGTGATAATAAGAGCAGCCCCGCCAAAACCGAGCAATCCGCCAATCAGATGTCCAAGTTTCAGGTGTTCCCCTGGTAGAAGGCCGGAAAATAGAACAATAAGCAACGGCCAGAGGTAAGCGATCAAACCTGCTTCTGCCGCGGGAGCTAGCCTTAACGCGCTGAAATAGAGCGCGTGATATCCCATCAATCCGATTGTGCCGAACATGTAAATTTTTGGGCTTATTGCTTTTAGAACTGCGATAGAGCCGTTTCGCAATGTCCAAACTAGACCCAACGCCCCACCAATCGAAAAGCAGATCGCGTTCATCAAAAAAGGAGGCGTCGGGGCAGACCCAACGGTAAACAACGCCAAGAGGGACCACAGCAATATCGCTATGAACCCTATGAGTGTGGCTTGTTTGTTGGATTCCGCCATGATGATCTCGTGCCTACAGATATGTAGAAATCACCTGACGCAAAAACACCGATTATTACAAGATGCAAACGGTGCCAAAAAAAGGGGCAGATCGCGTTGATCGGCCCCTTAAAATCATTGAGCGCGTTCTTACACGAAGAACTGGGCACCGTTCGCTGAGATTGTCGAACCGTTTACAAAGCCCGCGTCGTCGGATGCAAGGAATGCAACGCAACGAGCGATCTCTTCTGGCTCACCCAAACGACCTGCTGGGATCTGACCGATGATTGATTCGCGAACCTTTTCAGGAACAGCCATAACCATTTCGGTTGCAATGTAGCCCGGGCAAATTGCGTTGGCTGTGATGCCTGCGCGTGCACCTTCCTGTGCCAATGACTTAACGATGCCAAGATCGCCAGCTTTGGTCGCAGCATAGTTCACCTGAGCGAATTGACCTTTTTGACCGTTGATCGATGAGATCACGATAACGCGGCCGAACTTACGTTCGCGCATGCCAGGCCAAATCGGGTGAACAGTGTTGAACACGCCAGTCAGGTTGGTGTCGATGACTTGGTTCCACTGATCAGGTGTCATTTTGTGGAACGGTGCGTCACGAGTGATGCCAGCGTTAGCAACAACAACGTCAATCGGGCCAACTTCGGCTTCGACTTGTGCGATGCCAGCAGCGCTTTCTTCGTAGTTTGCGACGTTCCATTTATATGTCTTGATTCCAGTTTCAGCGGTGAACGCTGCAGCAGCTTCGTCGTTGCCAGCGTAAGTGGCGGCGACGTTGTAGCCCTTGGATTTCAGTTCTTTTGAGATGGCTGCGCCGATACCGCGCGAACCACCAGTGACGAGTGCAACTCTTGCCATTGTAGTCTCCGATGAATCTAGTTTCTTGGTAACTCTGTTACCTTTGGATTGGAATTTCCGCAATATAATTGCGCGGCCATTTTGCCGCAATGCAGAAGGTTTTTGGCGATTTCAAACAAAAAGGGGCGCCGAAGCGCCCCGATTAGCGAATCGTTATGGACGTTCGAGGCACATGGCCACGCCCATTCCGCCACCGATACAAAGGGTCGCGAGACCTTTCTTTGCATCACGGCGTTTCATTTCAAACAACAACGTGTTGAGGATACGCGCGCCTGAGGCACCAATAGGGTGACCAATTGCGATAGCACCGCCGTTGACGTTTACGACTGCTGGATCCCAGCCCATGTCTTTGTTCACTGCGCAAGCCTGAGCCGCGAAAGCTTCGTTGGCTTCCACGAGATCGAGGTCTTCTGCTTTCCAACCTGCTTTGCCCAAAGCTTTGCGTGAAGCGTAGATTGGGCCAACGCCCATGATCGAAGGATCAAGGCCGGCGGTTGCATAAGATGCGATGCGGGCCAAAGGCTCGATCCCGCGTTTTTCAGCTTCGTCAGCAGACATTAGCAACGCACCAGCAGCACCGTCATTAAGGCCAGATGCGTTGGCAGCTGTAACCGAACCACCATCGCGAACGAAAGCAGGCCGAAGCTTTTGCATTGCCGCCATTGTCGCGCCGTGACGGATGTATTCGTCGGCGTCTACGGTGATGTCACCTTTACGATTTTTGACGATAAATGGGATGATTTCGTCAATGAACTTGCCAGCTTTCTGAGCCGCTTCAGCCTTGTTTTGCGAGGCCACAGCGAATTCATCCTGCATATCGCGGGTAATGCCCCACTGGTTCGCCACGTTCTCGGCCGTTTGGCCCATGTGGTATCCGTTAAAGGCATCCCAAAGGCCATCGCGGATCATCGTGTCGATGTATTTCACGTCGCCCATTTTGTGGCCAGCACGTAGATGTGCAGCGTGTGGGCTAAGGGTCATGTTCTCTTGTCCGCCTGCAGCGATGATGTTCGCGTCACCAAGCTGAATGTGCTGAGCACCAAGTGCGACAGCGCGAAGTCCCGAACCACAGACTTGGTTGATGCTCCATGCGGCGCTTTCCTGTGGAAGGCCTGCATTGATGTGAGCTTGACGCGCTGGGTTTTGGCCCTGTGCTGCGGTCAATACTTGACCAAGAATTGTTTCCGATACGTCAGCTTTGTCGATGCCAGCACGCTCAACCAGAGCCTCCAGCACGGAAGCGCCGAGATCGTGGGCGGCGGTGTTAGCAAATGAACCACCGAAGCTGCCTACTGCAGTTCGTGCGGCTGATGCGATTACGACATTGGTCATTTATAGGTCCTCTACCAGTCAACGTGGCGAGAGCCCTCGGGCATCAAATTCTGAGGCCCCAAGTCCCCGCATGGTGGTGTTCCTACGTCAATTTCTGCATTGCGGCAACTTTTTTGCCCCTCATTTTTTAGGTTGCGCGGAATGGTCGCCACTGGCCCAATCGGGATTCAACGTTGGAATGCCAAAAAGATACCCTTGAAAGGCATCTAACCCTGCCGTCTGCAACCATTGCATATCGCTTTCTTGCTCGACACGTGTGGCAATCACTCGCATCTTCATGAAGCGCCCCATTGCCACCATAGACCGCACGACCGATTGATTCTTTTGATGCGTTGCGATGTTGGTACTGTAGCGCCCATCGATCTTGATCATACTGAACCCAATGTCGCGAAGGTTTTGAAATGATGAAAGCCCAGCCCCAAAGTCGTCCAGCAAAAAGCGCACGCCCTTGCCGCTGAGGTCGTTCACAAACCGGGACGCAATTTCCGGCAGTTGCATCACAGAGTTTTCGGATATTTCGATCGTCATTCGCTTTGCGAGGTCGGGACGTTTTCGTATGGTTGAGTGCAACTTGTCCGTCCAAGGGGCGTAACCTATCGACCGCGCCGACACGTTCATGGATAGATGTAGCCCTTTGACCTTGTCCAAAGTGTGGATAGTTTTTTTAAGCGTTTCGCAATCAATAAGGCGGCCGGTTTCAGTGTTTTCGACACGTGAAATAAAATCTCTGGCGGGAATGACCCGTTGCGAAGGATCAAACAGCCGAATTAACCCTTCGTAAAAAGCGGGTTGTTTTGGATTGGACGCCAAGACAACCGGCTGAAAGGCCAAGGCGCTACGACCATTGCGTACTGCAGCCTCAACCGTTTCGACCGAGGCGCTATAAATAGCCTCTTCCACGTGACCGAGGGGGCTTTTTAAGCCACGTTCCAACACGAATTTGCTTTTCCCCGCCATGATCAAACCTTTCCACTTGCGGGCTAAGTCTATGGCCACAAGCGATAACGGTCGGTAAACAGGTGATGAAATTCAGCGAGGTGTGAAATGGGTGAAAGTTGCGGTTGGCCGGGGTCAGAACAGATCTACATAGATTACCACGATAGTGAATGGGGTATGGCTGAATACGATAGCCGCGCCCTGTGGGAGAAGCTGATTTTGGATGGGTTTCAGGCGGGTTTAAGCTGGATCACGATCCTAAAAAAACGTGATAATTTTAGGCAAGCTTTTGAGGGTTTTGACCCGTACGTGATCGCAACATGGGGAGAGCCTGAGATTGAACGTCTGGTTCAGGATAAGGGCATCATCCGCCATCGCGGTAAAATCCAAGCCACGATTGGCAACGCCAAGGCATGGCAAGTGATCGAGGCCCGCGAGGGCTTTGACAATTTCCTTTGGAAGTATCTCGATGGTAAGCCGCTAGTGAACCACTGGACCTCGATGGATCAGATCCCAGCCGAAACGGACCTAAGCAAACAGGTGTCCAAAGACCTTAAAAAAGAGGGTTTCAAATTCTGTGGCCCGACGATCGTCTATGCGTTTATGCAGGCCACGGGCATGATCAACGACCACCTTGTCGGCTGTCCGTCACGCGATGCTTGTTTGGCGGTGACGCCCTCGGGGGCTGGCCAAAGCTGATCGCATTGGCTATCGACGCGCCCAGACAAAAGGATTGCACCATGACCAGCAAGGTTTTCATCGACGGCGAGGCCGGCACCACCGGACTTCAGATCGCAGAGCGGCTTGATAAGCGCGAGGATATCTCGTTGATCCGTCTGGATGATTCTCAGCGTAAGGATCCGAAGGCCCGCAAAGACGCCTTGTTGGCAGCGGACATCGCGATCCTCTGCCTGCCAGATGCCGCGTCGATTGAGGCCTATGAAATGGCCCAAGGCGAAAGCACACGCTTGCTGGATGCCTCAACCGCGTTTCGGGTGAATGACGACTGGGTCTACGGCTTTGCTGAAATGACCGCCGGTCAGGATCACGCGATCGCCGTGGCAAAATATGTCTCAAACCCCGGATGTTATCCCACGGGCGCCATCGGCCTGTTGCGGCCCTTGCGTGAGGCGCAAATGTTGCCCTCGACCGCAGCGATCAGCGTGAACGCGGTAAGCGGCTACACTGGCGGCGGCAAGGCGATGATCGCCGAGTACGAAAGCGACGCGTCAACGGGCGGCTTCGTCTACGGCACGTCTCAAGGCCACAAACACCTGCCCGAGATGGCGAAATACGGGATGCTTGAAAATCAGCCGATCTTTGTGCCCTCGGTCGGTAATTTTGCCCAAGGCATGGTGGTGCAGGTGCCTCTGCATTTGAATACGATTGCGGGCGCCCCGACGCTTGAAAACGTCCACGAAGCACTGACCAATCACTACGCCTCTAACGGATTCGTCCAAGTCCTGCCGTTTGACGCTGACCAAGGCCGGATCGAGGCTGAGGCGATGAATGGTACCAACACGCTGCAATTGCAGGTTTGCGGCAACGCGGACAAAGGGCAGGCGGTTCTGGTGGCGGTTCTCGATAACCTCGGCAAAGGCGCGTCGGGGGCAGCGGTTCAGAACCTCAACCTGATGATGGGTGTTGATCCTGCGACGGGGTTGGGGGGTTAAAAACCCAACCTACGTACAGATCGTAGGCCGGGCTTCAGCCCGGTGTTCGTTGCTCCAATGCCATCCCCGCGCATTTCTCCCGTCACTCACGCTCAATCAACGCCGTCAAAATCGCCACGGCCTCAGGCGAGTCCCAATGCGCATCCCCGGTCAACCGTGCGATCTCTCTCGCATCACGATCCAGCACCACTGTCACCGGCAAGCCTAGAACCGCCATATCCCGCGCCAATGCCTGTTTCGGATCGAGGTGTTTGGGCAGGTTCTGAACGTCAATATCAGCAAAGAACTTATCTATTGCGGGCTGCGGGTTGCGGCCTGTGGCGATGGTCACCACGTCCAGCCCCTTGCCCTCAAACGCCTTGTCCAATGCGTCCAGCGTCGGCATCTCTTTGCGGCAGGGCGCGCACCATGTGGCCCAAAAATTCACCACCGTGAACTGAGCCTTAAAAGCATCAAAGTTCATCGGCTGGCCGTCCTCACCCACGAAGGCCGTGTCAACAAACGGCTTGGGTGCCGAGAAGTTCAGCTTTTTCATGTCACCGGCACGCATCGCCTCAAGTGCAGAAAAATCCGCCCGCGGCTCATTATCAAAGAAAGTTAGCCCGACGAAAATTGCACCTGCCGCAATCGCGGTATAAAGGAGCGTCTTGAAACTGAACTTCATATTACCTCCTAAGGGCAGCCAGATGACTGACAAATCTTCAAACGCGATGTGGGGCGGACGCTTTGCCGCCGGACCTGACGCGATCATGGAAGCTATTAACGCATCAATCGGATTCGACAAGCGTTTGGCCCGCCAAGATATCGCAGGGTCGCGCGCCCACGCAGCCATGTTGGCCGCACAGGGTATCATTACGGATAATGATGCAAATGCGATCCGTGAAGGGTTGCTCACGGTGTTGTCAGAGATTGAGAACGGTGAGTTCCAGTTTTCGACCGCGTTGGAAGACATCCACATGAACGTAGAGGCCCGCCTGAAAGAGGTGATCGGCGAACCGGCAGGGCGTCTTCACACAGGGCGTTCGCGCAACGATCAGGTGGCGACCGACTTTAAACTCTGGGTGCGCGATCAACTCGACGCCGCCGAGGGCGCGCTGATCGCTTTGATCAATGCATTGCTGGTTCAGGCCGAGGACGGTGCTGGGTGGGTTATGCCCGGCTTTACCCATCTACAAACCGCGCAGCCAGTGACTTGGGGCCATCACATGATGGCATATGGCGAAATGTTTGGCCGCGATCTTTCGCGGGTCCGTGATGCGCGGGTGCGGATGAACGAATCGCCGCTTGGTGCTGCGGCGTTGGCAGGAACGTCTTTTCCAATCGATCGCCATGCAACGGCCGAGGCTTTGGGCTTTGATCGTCCTGCCGCGAATTCGCTGGACGCAGTTTCAGATCGCGATTTCGCGTTAGAGTTCCTCAGCACAGCATCAATCTGCGCCATGCACCTCAGCCGTTTTGCGGAGGAATTGGTGATCTGGTCCTCGGCCCAGTTCCGGTTTGTGACTTTGTCGGATCGGTTTTCAACGGGTTCGTCGATCATGCCTCAAAAGAAAAACCCAGACGCCGCTGAATTGATCCGCGCCAAAATCGGCCGCATCTTCGGGGCAAATGTTGCCCTGATGACGGTAATGAAAGGGCTTCCACTGGCCTATTCCAAGGACATGCAGGAAGACAAAGAGCAGGTCTTTGACGCAGCCGACAACTGGATGCTGGCACTGGCCGCGATGGAGGGCATGGTGAAAGACATGTCTGCCAATCGCGATAGCCTTGAGGCCGCAGCGGGCA
>JAQWQJ010000026.1 GCA_029244725.1 Paracoccaceae bacterium | reverse complement strand
AAAACCCAAAACCTAAACCACAATCAGCACAGATTGGCCCTGACGGGCCACAGCATCCGGGCAACCGCCAGCTATATGACAAGCGCGGCCGCCCGGATGCTGGCCTACGGCTGCACCCTCATCACGCCACCTTCAATGTGGTAACATTTTGCGCTGCCCTTTGGTCCAATTTTACTCTGCCGTTGACAAAGACCCTATCATCATCTGCACCACGCTCACCAACAAGTGTCTTCAGGCTCCCGACAAGAGGCATTTTATGAGGTTTCTTATTCTTTGTCAGATCACCAGTAATCGTAAGGTAACCATCGCTAATATTTATCCAGCGCATCCTAAGTACTTCTTCTTTACGAAGACCAGTCAGCATGAAGAACAGAAAGACCCGTGTAATCTTTGGAACTCTTGTGGAGCCATCAGGTAAATGCCTTGAACTAATAGAGTGGCGCTGCATTATCTCGACAACCTCATCTTGGCTTAGGAACCTGTCCCGTACTTTGCCAGCCTCTCTAAGGTCCTTCTGCTTCAGCACTCGCGTAGGATTAGGCTCAATATCGTGATAGCTGAGAGTTGAACTGAGGTTTCTGAAGGCTTTGTTGATGTAGTCTGAGCTTTTTCCTGCGTCCCTGAGCTCAAGATAACGATCTTTGACGCGCTGTTTGGTTAGCTGCTGCAAGGGCAGGGTGCGCCAGTCAGAGAAGCAATTGTTAAAGGTCTTTTGGTAGTCACGAATAGTATTTTCCCTAAGAGAATGCCTCTTCTCTTTTAGGTGCTGCTCAAGCGCATATCCGACTGTATCGGGAATAAACTCTTTGTCATTAGGGGCGTATCTAAAGTCTACTCCCTTGGCTGCATCACCTAGCAGAGCCTTGGCTAGTGCTTGTGCTTCGGACAATGACATCAGGTCTACGGAACCTAATTTTTTTCGGGTTGCACTTCTGCGGCCTTTTATTCTCGTTTCTATGAAATAACTGGCTTTACCTTTCGCAGAAACCTCAATACCAAATCCCACAGGATTCGAGCCATACACGAAGTATCGCTTACCAGTTCCTTCAGGGTCGAGTCTGGCTAAGGTTCGTTGTGTTATTCGTTCTTGCACCAATGATCCCTTGCGAAAGTTAGTAGACGTTTAGTAGGCGTTAAACTAGCTTAACACGCATGGTTTCGATGGCAACAAGTCAAATAAACCAATAAAATCAATGGGCCCAAGTGGCGGAATGGTAGACGCAGGGGATTCAAAATCCCCCGATGGAGACATCGTGCCGGTTCGAGTCCGGCCTTGGGTACCACTTAACTTCTGGATTTCCTTACCTTCCACAAAGGAATGCAATCAGGAGTTGAGTTTGCGCATTCTTCACGGCAAACGAATACTCATCAACCTTTAAGGCGAGTATTCTTATGAAAAAAATTATTTTTGCTGCATTGGCCGGAAGTGCCATGTTTGTATCTCAACCGGTATTTGCGGCGTTTAGTTGCGAAGCGCGTACCTACGCACCAGGTCTTACGGCCGCACGTGGAAGTCGGAGTGAAAAACTGCTCGTCATTAAATCTTGGATTACCGAAACAGTATTTATTGGGGATGACGAAATTTCTTTTCTCGAAAAAGCATCGATCGAAATTGACAGCTACACGACCCGAAAAATCAGAGCGAGTTACAAGACAGAAGACACAAATGGTAAGAAACACAATGTCGTCTATGAGGTTGTATTTCGTGAAAATCAAACTGTTGCAAACATCACTGTACGGCAAAATAGATTCAGGCCACTTGGGCCAGTAATTTTTGACTGCAAAGAGTCGTAAGCAACTAAAAAGATGAAGTAATTGATGAAGGCACCAACATTATTGGCGCCTTCTTTGTTTGAGATACTTACTTCGAAGTACTACCGTTTTGAACAGAAGCCGCTTCCGATCCGGTCGCATTGGGTGATGTCAGAGCAGCGGGTGTATCCACCTGAGGGACGTCGTCTGACATAATCCCTGCCAGACCACTGTCCAAACTAATGCCAACTTCCTCACCAAGCTTCTTTAGGGCGGGCAATTGAAAGGCCATGCTGCCGATAGCGTCCACCGCTTGTGTGACGGGTGTGCCCACACCAACCTGTGCAGAATCCCCTGATCCGCCTATGTTTCCGCCAAGTCCCGAGACCTGATGGATCTTGATCGACTCGATCTCTTCAGCAGGTTTGACCATTTTGGGCGACAATCTCAGGTAACGCTTGCAGACGGGCAAGTTGGATTTTCATCGCAACGATCTCTTCCGAATTTTCATTGTCGGCGTCAACCAACGCGCGTGTACCTTCAGCTTCTGCCAGTTTGTCGAGCTTGTTGGCTTCTGTGCGGATTTTATTCCCACCGAGTTCTAGATCGGATAAGGTCTGAAACCTTGATATCGCCATCGATGTCCAATCGACGGCCGCGTCGGCGTTGAAATCTAGCTCAAGGTCCAGATCAACGTCAGCGTCCAAACCTAGTTCGGCATAGTTTTGACCCATTAGACTGAGCCCGAGCTGACTGGATATATTGTTTATGACCTACAGCACAGCAACTCCGCCAATGCCCAACTCGAATGGGCTCAACCCGCGTGGGAGTGCAATTCAACGATCGTCAAAACAGAATTGTATTTCGAGAACTTACAAGATGTTTCATTACGTCCGAGAAAATTGTTCTTGTCACCACATATTGTCGTGAAGGCGAGAAATTTAAGGGGGAAATATTGCCGTAAAATTGTACACGGGAGATCAGGTGAATTAGTCTGTCGAAACCGCAGAACCCCTTAAAATAATCCAACCTCTTAAGTCCTACGTAAAGATTATGAACCTAAGAAAAGTGCCATGCCAGATTCATCAAACAATATTCTTCGCTATTCTGCATTTTCTGCCGTTTTGGCTTCAGCTGGCATTCCGCTATACATCCATCTGCCTGCATTCCTGTCTGAAACCTATGGCATCGGGTTGGCGGCGCTTGGTGGCGTTTTGATCATTCTGCGATGCCTTGATTTCATTCAAGACCCACTGCTTGGCGCGATCGTCGGTAAAAGCAGGCGTAGCCAAAGTATCACAGCCTTGCTGTCTGTGGGGGCTTTGGCAATAGGGATGAGCGGCATCTTTGTGATTGCTGCCCCGTTCTCCCCTTTGGTTTGGATTTCAGTGTGCCTTGCTTTGGCCTTTACGGGCTATTCGGCACTTACAATTTTGCTATATTCAGATGGGGTCACTCGGGCACACGGCCATGGTCATGTCTCGCTTGCAACCGCAAGGGAAGGGGGCGCGCTGACCGGCATTCTTTTGGCTTGCATACTGCCCTTTGTCTTGCCAGGAAACGGCTATGCAGGCTTTGCGATGGTTTTCGCGGCCGCTCTTGTGCTTGCCTATCTCGGAATGCGTGGTCGCTGGCACAGCACACCTCTGGATTTGCCGCGTTTTCGTGTTCTTTTGGCCAACGACGCCTTGCGCAGCTTCATGGTCTTGGCATTTCTGAATTCTCTACCGGTCGCCGTGACGTCGACCCTTTTTGTTTTCTTTGTGGATCTCCGATTGGGCGCACAGACGCTTACGGGTCCGTTTTTGATGTCTTTCTTTGGGGCCGCAGCCCTATCAGTTTTTGTGTGGAAGCCTTTGGCGCTAAAACTCGGCGCATCAAAAACGCTGCTGATCGGCATGATGCTCGCAATCCTAAGTTTTTGCTGGGCCTTTATGCTGTCTCAAGGGACGTCAGTTTTATTCTTTCTGGTCTGTATCCTGTCGGGGGCATCGCTTGGCGCGGACATGATATTGTTGCCTGCGATGTTCTCGAGTTTTCAGGCCCGCAGTAATCAAAACCCCGCAATCGGATTTGGCCTTTGGAGCTTTGCCAACAAGGCGTCCTTGGCGATCGCAGCGGGTGTCGTGCTGCCGTTGTTGTCCTTTGCCGGTTTTGACCCAAACGGGATCAACGGTTCGCAAGAGTTGTTTGTACTTGGACTGTCCTACGCGCTTTTGCCTGCCGTCTTAAAGCTGTTCGCCATCTGGTGGCTATGGCGCGTTATGCATCCAAAAGGATTGCTGGATCAGGCGGGCAGGGCGCCCAGTTCGATATCGTGAAATGTAGTTCTGGTGAGTAATGACCATGTTGCAAAAAATAGCCGCTTTCTGCTTTTTCCTATTGGGATGTTCGGGCGCGCAGGCGCAAGGCGTGCTTGATGGCTCGGACGATCTTCTTGTCCGTGACATAACCAAAAAGGGCACTGCAATGTATAAAGTATTGGGTGTCAGATTCTACCAAGCCAGCCTATATTCCACCGAGGACAGCTTTTCATGGCAGTACCCTTTGGCGTTGGAGCTCGGCTATATGCGGAGTTTTTCGGGCGAGATGTTGGTATCCGCCACCCTGCACGAGGTGGTGCGAATGGGCGTACCCGACGAGGATCATTCAGAGCTGCACCCAATCCTTGGCGAATGTTTCAAATCGGTCCAAAAAGGCGACGTTTATCTGGCGATTGCAGACAATCCAAACCGCTTGCGATTCAAGCTGAACTCTGAACAGGTTTGCGAAATAGATTATGAAAACATTGCCCCAAAAGTATTGGGAATTTGGCTTTCGGATGCCTCTCGCGATTTGAAACGAAGCCGCCAACTTCGAGGGCTTAAGTAGCACTTTGACAGGGCGCTTTGGGCTTAGTGGCCAAAATATCGTGAATTGCGTGGATCGGCCTTCATTTCCCGCTTGATCCCATGTGCCATGCAAATTAGTAAGACGCAGATTTTATGAGGCGACCTGACGGGTGGCCAGTCAGCCTATACGAGGAAGCACATGCAAGTCACCGAGACCCTGAACGACGGCCTCAAGCGCGGTTATTCGATCACCGTTACCGCCGCTGAGCTTGACGCTAAAGTCAACGAAAAGCTGGTTGATGCAGCACCAGACATCGAAATGAAGGGCTTTCGCAAAGGCAAAGTTCCTATGGCTCTGCTGAAAAAGCAGTACGGCCAGCGTGTTCTTGGCGAAGCGATGCAAGAATCCATCGACGGCGCAATGAACGACCACTTCGAAGCATCTGGCGACCGCCCAGCCATTCAGCCTCAGGTCAAAATGACCAATGAGGACTGGAAAGAAGGCGACGACGTCAACGTTGAGATGAGCTACGAAGCACTTCCAACAATTCCAGACGTCGATCTTAAGTCTATCTCGCTTGAGCGCATGGTCGTTAAAGCTGACGACGACTCGATCAACGAAGCTATGGCTAACTTGGCCGAAACTGCTCAGGACTTTAAAGACCGTCGCAAAGGCTCAAAGGCTAAAGATGGCGATCAGGTGGTTCTGGACTTCCTTGGTAAAGTTGACGGCGAAGCATTCGACGGCGGCGCTGCAGAAGATTACCCGTTGGTTCTTGGATCAAATAGCTTCATCCCTGGCTTTGAAGAGCAACTGGTTGGTGTGAAAGTCGAAGAGGAAAAAGACGTAATTGTTACTTTCCCAGACGATTACCAAGCCGAAAACCTTGCTGGCAAAGAAGCGGTCTTCTCTTGCACCATCAAAGCAGTGAAAGAGCCTAAAGCGGCTGAGCTGAACGATGAGCTTGCAAAGAAATTCGGCGCAGAAGATCTTGAAGCCCTTAAGGGTCAAGTTTCCGAGCGCCTTGAAGCTGAATATGTTGGTGCGGCACGCGCTGTTACAAAGCGCAAGTTGCTCGACGCATTGGATGATTTGGTTAAGTTTGACCTTCCTCCTTCGTTGGTCGAAGCAGAAGCTAAGCAGATTGCACATCAGCTATGGCACGACGAGAACCCAGAGGTTCACGATCACAACCACGATGAAGTTGAAGCGACTGAAGAGCACAACAAACTTGCTATTCGCCGCGTTCGTCTTGGACTTCTGCTTGCAGAACTTGGTCAGCGCGCAGAGGTCGAAGTGACCGACGCAGAAATGACTCAGGCGATTATGAACCAGGCACGTCAGTACCCAGGTCAGGAACGTCAGTTCTTTGAGTTCATTCAGCAAAATGCAGAAATGCAGCAGCAGCTTCGCGCTCCTATCTACGAAGACAAAGTCGTTGATTACGTTTTCGAACTGGCAACAGTTGCTGAAACCGAAGTTTCCAAAGACGATCTCCAGAAAGCTGTCGAGGCTCTGGACGAAGAGTAAACACTCTTTCTTCTTTTATAGATTTTGGGTCGCCTTCGGGCGGCCCTATTTTTTTGACCTTGCGTCGGTCTTGATTTGTGCCGTTATTCCGCTAGCTTGGACATATTCCAAATTCTACATGAACAGATGGAGGTTTCATGCCACTTCTTCGTGCAATTCTCGTTTTTCTATCTCTCGGAGCAATGACATCAGCTGCGATCGCTTGCCCAGACACAAATCTATACGGCGATACATATGAGCTTAGCGGCTCTGATCTTTATAACCCACAATCGGTCGAATTGACTGCCGGTGGTGATCAACAGATCACTGGGTGTGGGATCAAGTTCGGATCAGATCGCGGGTCTGGATATGTCACGGTTGAGCCTGACTTTTCGCTCAACATGTCAGACATGCAATACTATTCACTCGCAATTTCAGTTGTTTCAGACTGTGATTCAATCCTGTTGATTAATACCGGTTCGGTAAACTGGTATTATGATGACGATGACAACGGTAACTATGACGCCAAGATTGTTTTGACCCGCCCTTCAAACGGATGGCTGGACGTCTGGGTGGGCACCCACAACGGCGTGCTCTGCGATGCTGTTTTATCGCTCGAGACGTTTAAGCGTTAAGAAATACCACTCACGAAAAGGGGTCATCCTTAGGGTGGCCTTATTTTGCGTTGGTCATCCCCAAATCCTGCACGTAATCGCTAGTGAACGCCAGATAACCGGATGAGGTGGTGATAAGCTCTTGTTTCATATGCTCGTGCAATTTTGGCAGCGCGTGAAAGGGCACGGCTGGAAAGCTATGATGCTCGATGTGGTAGGGCATGTTCCACGCCAAAAAACGCACAATCCGATTTGTGAATGTTGTTCGGGTGTTTTCCAACATGTTGGCGACTGGCGGGCAGCGTCCGTGCTCTGCAAGTAGATACAGCCGAAGAAACGGTTGTCCGAGAAGCAGAGGGATGATCCAAAGCGTTAGTGCCAAAGGCGAGACGACCAGGCTAGCAAACAGGATGGCGTAGATTGCCAACAGAACACGTGCCTCACGTTGTATGCGCTGGTGGGCGCGTTGAGGCAGGTAGGGGGCAGTAGCGTCACCAAAGGCATTTCGGAAGATGGTCGTGACCTGAGATTTCCAGTATGGGAAACCTGAGACATGGACGATGTAGTCTGCCCAGCATTCCGGCTTTGGCCCCGCTAATTCCGGGTCGTTTTCCGGATCATTGGTGTGCCTGTGATGCGCCAAGTGGAAATAGCGAAACCATAGGAACGGTAAAAACATCATGCCGCCTGTCGCGTGCCCGACCCATTCGTTTAGCCAGGCGGACTTGTACGGCGATTGGTGTGTGCATTCGTGGCAAAGTGTAAACAAGAACACCAACAGAACGCCCTGCACGATCATCATCAACGGCCAAAGCGGAGCTTCTAGGGCGATCCAAATGGAACTCGCCAGAACCAACAGGCCATAGGCAGCAAGATGGCGCAGACCCTTGGCATCAGATTTTAGGGTGAGGTTGACTTTGTCAGCTGATGAAAGCCGGTCCAAAACGGTTTTGTGATCCATCTCGAAAACAGGCACGATCTTCTAGTGATGGTCAATAAAAAAGCCGCGCAGGTGGGCTGCGCGGCTTTCTATCGGGTGTAAAAGAAACTTAAGCTTCTTCGTCCGAGTTTTCTTCTGCGACTGGCGCCATATCGTCATCGTCTGAAGCAGCTGAACCGAGATCGTCGAACAACTCGGCGATTTCGAATTCTGCAGCAGCTTCTTCTTCTGCTGCCAGCTCTTGGATCGATTTACCTGAAGCCTGAAGTTCAGCTTCTTCGGCTGAACGTGCAACGTTCAACTGAATGGTCGCGTCGACTTCTGGGTGCAGGATGATGTGCACGTCGTGCAGACCAAGCTCTTTGATTGGGCGGGCCAAAACGACCTGCTTACGATCAACAGTGAAACCACCGGCAGTTGCTGCTTCTGCTGCATCACGGGTCGAAACCGAACCGTAAAGCGAACCAGCGTCCGAGGCTGAGCGAATCACAACAAACTGCTGACCGTTCAAACGATCTGCGAAGTCTTGTGCTTCTTTCTTAGTTTCAAGGTTGGTAGCTTCAAGCTGTGCTTTGCGCGCTTCGAAGGAAGCAACGTTTGCTGACGAAGCTGTCAAAGCTTTGCCTTGTGGCAGCAGGAAGTTACGAGCGTAACCTGATTTGACGTCTACAACGTCGCCCATTTGGCCAAGCTTTGCTACGCGTTCAAGAAGGATTACTTGCATTGATCAGATCCCCTTACTTAACGGCGTAAGGCAAAAGAGCCAGGAAGCGGGCGCGCTTGATAGCACGGGCCAGCTCACGCTGTTTTTTTGCAGATACGGCAGTGATACGCGAAGGAACAATCTTGCCACGCTCAGAAATGTAGCGCTGAAGAAGCTTCGTGTCTTTATAGTCGATTTTTGGCGCGTTCTCACCAGAGAACGGGCAAACTTTACGACGGCGGAAAAATGGTTTTGCAGCCATGGTTTAGTGTCCTTTTCTCAAGCGATTAGTGACGACGCTCACGACGTCCGTCGCGCTCGTCACGTTTTTGCATCTGAACCGATGGGCCTTCTTGGTGCTCATCGACCTTGATGGTCAGAACACGCATGACATCGTCATGCAGGCGCATCAGGCGTTCCATTTCCTGAACGGCAACCGACGGAGCGTCAGTGCGTAGCAGGGCATAGTGGCCTTTACGGTTTTTGTTAATTTTGTAGGCCATCGTTTTGACGCCCCAATACTCGCTCTCAACGACTTTTCCGCCGTTGTCCGCGAGGACGGTGCCAAAATGTTCGATGAGGCTTTCAGCTTGCGTGTTGGACAAGTCCTGACGCGAGATAAGTACATGCTCATACAGCGGCATGTGCACTCCAGTTCGTTTTATGGCGCATTTCAAAGCACGGGGTTTTCATCCTTCCACCCCCGTCCACGAGAGACTGCGCAGTTCCATACTTGTGGAAGGAAGTGGCCTTGTACACTTGTGGCCGTAATTTGCAAGTGGGTGACGTAAGGTCAACGAAAAATCAGATACTCGCCCTAGTTCGGCCCCATTTGGATTGCAACCATTGGGTGAGATGAACGAATTGTTCAACGTTTTCAGGAGACCGTAATGGCGGCAACCGACTTTTTTAACGCTCGCCGAGATGCGGGAACGGGGCTAGGTCCAAAACGTGCGACGATTCATACGTTTTCTGGCACCAATGTGAATTCACTTTGGGGCTGACCCAGATAACGCGAAAAAGGTGTTATCATGGGAAGCATGCGGAAGAGTCGCTTAAGTAAGTATAAACAGGGTCGCCTGGTCGAGCATTTTGTTGCCGGAACCACGGCTCGAACTGCGGCCAGTTTATGT
>JAQWQJ010000025.1 GCA_029244725.1 Paracoccaceae bacterium | reverse complement strand
ACATAAACTGGCCGCAGTTCGAGCCGTGGTTCCGGCAACAAAATGCTCGACCAGGCGACCCTGTTTATACTTACTTAAGCGACTCTTCCGCATGCTTCCCATGATAACACCTTTTTCGCGTTATCTGGGTCAGCCCCAAATATAAACCAGTATGAACACGAGGATCGGCAAGACATCCAAAGCCGAAGCCCATTGCGTGGCGAACGTGTGAAACAAAAAGCTTCCAAGCCCGATCACTGCCATTATACCAACAAGTCCCGTTGCCACGGGCATCCCCTGCCCTTTGGTTCGATACCACATTACGAACGCAGCAATCAAAAACGCAAAGTTGGTTAGTGCATTCACAGGCTCGGCCCAGAATGTGAAATCAACACGCTCGCAATATCCGTCAATTTGGGCGGTCCAGTCCATTCACCCTTCCCTCAGATGGTTCACCTGCTAGCATGCCTTCAACATCGCTTGGGAGAAAGACATGAAAATTATTTGGCTAGGACATGGATCGTTCCGCATAGAAATTGAAGATCAGGTTCTGCTCGTTGACCCATGGCTCACCGACAATCCGGTTTTGCCCAAGGATCAACATCAAGCGGCAGTGCAAGGTGGAACTCATTTGCTGTTAACCCACGCGCACGGGGATCATTCTTCGGATGCATTGCGATTGGCGTCTGAATTGGACATTCCTATCGTCGGACAATACGATCTCATGGGTTACTGGGCCGCCAGCAAAAATGTCAGCACGGTCGGCTTTAACAAGGGTGGCACCGTCGGCTTGGGAAACGTTAAAGTGACGATGGTCAACGCCACGCATTCCTCAAGTTTTGGAACCGATGATGGTCCGGTATGGGCTGGAACCGAGGCGGGCTTCATGATCGAAGGCGAAGGCCACACGATTTATATAACCGGTGACACAGATGTGATGGCAGATATGAAAGTGTTCAACGACCTGCATCATCCTGACATCGGTATTCTTTGTGCAGGCGGCCATTTCACCATGGACATGCACCGCGCTGCCTATGCCGCGAATGAGTTTTTTGACTTTAAGACTGTGATCCCATGCCACTACAAAACATTCCCAATCCTTGAACAATCGGCGCAAGTATTGATCCATGCTTTGCCTGACGTTGAAGTGATTGAGCCAGAAGTGATGGGCGTGATTGAGATTTAAGCGTGGAGGCGCGGCCCCTTACCATCTCTAGACTTTCGCACGGCATTTTGAGCGAATTAAAGATGAACTGATTTTATCTTTGCCCAAATACTCAAATCAGACGATTACGCCCAGTCCTGAAGTCTGGCCACATAGCGCGCCAGCGTGTCTATTTCCAGATTGATCGGATCACCGACTTTCGCAGTGCCCCACGTCGTGACTGTCTTCGTATGCGGAATGATGTTCACGCCGAATTCACAACCGTCAACTTCGTTCACGGTCAGCGAAGTTCCATTCAAAGCCACCGAGCCTTTGGAGGCTATGAATTTAGCCAAGGCTTCTGGTGCGCGAAATGTAAAACGGGTGCTGTCGCCTTCGTCGCGCATACCGACGATCTCGGCCACGCCGTCCACATGCCCCGAAACGATATGTCCACCCAGTTCATCGCCCACTTTCAGCGCGCGCTCTAAGTTCAACCGTTTACCCACGTTCCACATGTTGCGGCCAATGTTGGTAACTGCAATCGACTCGGCGCTGATTTCCACGTCGTACCAATCATCCCCAAGAGCGATGACCGTCAAACACACGCCGTCATGTGCAATTGATGCGCCGATATCAATGCCGGCCGTGTCATAGGCGGTCTTTATCCGCGCCTTAAGATCGCCGCGTTGTTCAGTGCTGATGACTTCGCCCAAATCAGTGATGATGCCGGTAAACATGCGTCTCTCCTTGTTGCTTGCCAGAGGTACGCCAAGGGCCGCGCTGACGCAATAACCCCAATACGGTGATTTTTGTCTTATTATTGGCCAAGTCTGGCGCTATGATGCGGGCAACAAAAACAAGAAAACGAAGCAGTCACGTGAGTAAACCCAAACACTTCCTGTTCTTACAGGGACCGCATGGACCGTTCCTAAACCGGCTTGGCAAGATGCTGAGAGGCGCTGGAGCGGACGTGACGCGGGTGGGCTTCAACGCCGGAGATCGTTTCTTTTGGCGGGACAAGCCATCTTACGTGGCCTTTACTGACACGCTTGAACAATGGCCCAACACGCTCGCCAGCCTTATGGATCAGCGTGGGATCACCGATATCTTGCTTTATGGCGACACGCGCCCGATCCACGCCGAGGCTGTTGTGCAAGCTAAAGCAAAAGGCATTCGTGTCCATGTTCTAGAAGAAGGATACCTTCGCCCTTATTGGGCAACGTATGAGCGAGATGGTTCCAACGGGCATTCCCGCCTGACTTCTATGAGCATTGATGAAATGCGTGTCGCACTTGAGATGTGCGATCCCGACGCCCCGATGCCTTCGGGCAGTCATTGGGGTGATATGCGTCAGCATATTTTCTACGGGGCGCTTTATCACTGGTTTGTCATGTTCGCGAACCGTGCTTACGGCAAAGTACAGCGCCACCGCGAGCTTCCAGTTTCAACCGAGCTTCGTTTATATCTTGGTCGCTTGTTCTTTATGCCAATCCACGCCATCGACAGGATATTGTCGACGTGGCGTATTCGATTTGGTGGATATCCGTACCATCTGGCTCTTTTACAGCTTGAACATGACGAGAGCTTTCGCAAGCATTCCCCGTTTGATCGGATGGAGGAGTTTCTAGCGCTTGTCGTTGAAGGCTTTGCGCAAGGCGCACCAAGCCATCATCACCTTGTAATCAAGGCCCACCCGCTTGAAACCGGCCGCCGACCTTTGCGCAAAATGGTAAGGGAGCTGGCAATTCAATATGGGTTGGCAGACAGAGTTCACTATGTTCGGGGCGGCAAACTTGCCAAAACGTTGAACGATGCACGCAGCGCGGTCACGATCAACTCGACGTCTGGTCAGCAGGTTCTATGGCGTGGAATTCCGCTAAAAGCCTTTGGAAATTCGGTATATGACAAACCAGAACTGGTTTCAGACCAACCGCTTAAAGACTTTTTCGCAAGTCCCAAGCGCCCCGATATGCGCGCGTATAAAGACTACCGACGTTTCTTACTTGAGACCAGCCAAGTGCCCGGCGGATATTATTCCTCGCTCGGTAGACGACAGTTGCTACGGCACTTAACGGACATGCTTTTGACGGCCGAAGACCCTTATGATGTTCTGAAATCGGGGCACTCGGCGCCGCGTAGACAGCTAAAAGTAGTGTCTTGAAGCCACAGGTCTTTGGGTCAACGCACTTAATCCTTTCTTTGGGGCTGACCCAGATAACGCGAAAAAGGTGTTATCATGGGAAGCATGCGGAAGAGTCGCTTAAGTAAGTATAAACAGGGTCGCCTGGTCGAGCATTTTGTTGCCGGAACCACGGCTCGAACTGCGGCCAGTTTATGT
>JAQWQJ010000024.1 GCA_029244725.1 Paracoccaceae bacterium | reverse complement strand
ACATAAACTGGCCGCAGTTCGAGCCGTGGTTCCGGCAACAAAATGCTCGACCAGGCGACCCTGTTTATACTTACTTAAGCGACTCTTCCGCATGCTTCCCATGATAACACCTTTTTCGCGTTATCTGGGTCAGCCCCAAATGTATTTTAACTTACTCGGCTGGGCGCCCTTCGGTGTCACTCATGTCGAATCCCAGATAGCGGGCGACGGTCTGAACGTCTTTGTCGCCACGTCCACACATGTTCATGACCAGTACGTGATCCTTTGGCAGAGTTGGGGCCAGTTTCATCACATGCGCAAGTGCATGACAGGGTTCTAGCGCCGGAATGATGCCCTCTTGCGAACAAGAGAACTGAAACGCCTCAAGCGCTTCTTTGTCGGTGATCGAGACATATTGCGCACGACCGGTATCATTCAACCAGCTATGCTCGGGTCCGATACCCGGATAGTCGAGGCCTGCCGAAATCGAATAGCCCTCAAGGATCTGCCCATCATCGTCTTGAAGCAGATAGGTCCGGTTACCATGCAACACGCCCGGGCGGCCGCCCGTCAGCGAGGCGCAATGCTCCATCTTTTCGTTCACGCCCTTACCGCCAGCTTCGACGCCAATGATGTTGACCGATTTGTCGTCAAGGAACGGGTAGAACAGGCCCATCGCGTTGGACCCACCACCAATGGCGGCAATCACGGTATCAGGCAACGCATCCTCGCCCTCATACTCGGGCAATTGCTGTCGGACTTCTTTGCCGATGATCGACTGAAAATCACGAACCATCGCTGGGTAGGGATGCGGACCGGCCACTGTACCGATGCAGTAGAACGTATCGCGCACGTTGGTCACCCAGTCACGCAGCGCGTCGTTCATCGCGTCTTTCAGCGTTCCTCGACCAGAAGTAACAGGCACGACTTCAGCACCCAACAGACGCATACGGAATACATTCGGGGCCTGACGTTGGACGTCATGTGCGCCCATATAGACGACGCATTTCAAACCGAATTTTGCACAGACCGTCGCCGTCGCAACACCGTGCTGACCAGCGCCAGTTTCAGCGATAATACGGGTTTTGCCCATGCGACGCGCCAGAATGATCTGACCCAACACATTGTTGATCTTATGCGCACCAGTGTGGTTCAGCTCGTCGCGCTTCAGATAGATCTTCGCACCACCCAATGTTTCGGTCATGCGTTCAGCAAAGTATAGGGGCGATGGACGACCAACATAATGTGTCCAAAGATTATTCATCTCGGCCCAAAAATCGTCATCGGTCTTCGCTTTTTCGTACTCGGCTTCCAGATCGAGGATCAGCGGCATCAGTGTCTCAGACACAAACCGACCGCCAAATTTACCAAACCGGCCCTTTTCATCGGGGCCGTTCATGAAGCTGTTGAAAAGATCATCGGACATCGCGCCATCCATCCCTGCTGGTTTCAAGCTGTGATATGGCGGTAGGCTTAGGTTTTCCAGCGAAAACTTGAGCCTCACGCCTCCAATTGTGACATGCGGCGGTTCAGTATCAGCTTTCGCACAAAGGCGACGATGAACATCGCCGTTAGAACCAGAACAATCGTCGGCGCTGGCGCCGAGTCGAGGAAGAAGCTTAGATAGGTTCCTCCCATCATCGCAATCTCACAGATAATGACCGAGGCCAGCAACATAGCCCCAAACCTCCGAGTGATCAGAAAAGCGATTGCACCAGGGGCAATCAACAAACCGATAGCCAATATCAGCCCGACCGAGGAAAGCAGAGCCACAACCGTCAGGGACAGCGCCCCAAGCAAGCCGTAGTGCAGCCAATTCACACGTAGGCCAGAGGCCTGCGCTTGGGCAGGATCGAATGCGTGAAGCAATAGGTCGTGCCGCTTTAACGTAATCGCGAGCCCAACAAGTACGGCAACAACGGTCGCGGTCCAAAAATCAACCGACCCAACACCCAGCATATTCCCGAACAGCACGTGGTCTAGGTGCACATCCGTCTCAACCGACACGAACATCACGATCCCTACGCCAAACATGCCCGAGAAGATCACACCCATCACGGTGTCCTGCTTAACCCGACTATTCGCGGCGATGTATCCTGTCGCAACAGCGCAAAACATCCCCGCCGCAAATGCACCGATCAGGTACGGAAAGCCAACAATATAGGCCAGCACGATACCGGGCAAAACGGCATGGCTAACCGCATCGCCCATAAGTGCCCAACCTTTGAGGACAAGAAACCCCGACAACAAAGCTGCAGGTACTGAAACGATAATCCCGATCAAGAAAGCGTTTTGCATGAAGCCAAACTGGAACGGCATCAACAGCGTGTCGATCATGCTTCAGCCTCCAACGCTCTTGCTGCTTTGCGTTTTGACGCAAACAACCCGTGCTTGGGGGCAAACAGAAACGCCGTCAGGAAGATCAGCGTTTGAAGAACAACGATGATCCCACCCGTTGCCCCGTCGAGGAAATAACTTGCATATGCCCCTAGGAAACTGGTGATCGTGCCAATCAAAATCGACGTCACGATCAGCCTAGGGAACCGGTCGCACAGCAGATAGGCCGTCGCACCCGGCGTCACGACCATAGCGATCACAAGAAACGCCCCCACGGTCTGCATAGCCGCAACGACGGATGCAGACAGCAACGCAAAGAACACGACCTTTAGCACCTCGGGTTTAAGACCAATGCTTCTGGCGTGGTTTTCGTCAAAAAACGTCACCATCAGGTCTTTCCATTTGGCGACCAAAACAGCCAGCGATACAAATCCGATAATCGCCAGTTGCAGCGTATCCTCGGGTGAGATTGCGAGGATATTGCCCATCGTGATGGTCTGGATGCTAACTGCCATTGGATTGACGGACACCATAAATAGACCAAGCCCGAAGAAACTGGTGAAGATCAAACCGATGATAACGTCGATCTTTAACCCTGCGCGTTCGGACAGAAACAACATGGCCCCTGCCGCCAAACCACCAGCAAAGAATGCGCCCAAAGCAAAGGGCAGGCCCAACAGATATGCCCCAGCCACACCCGGAACGACTGAATGGGACAGCGCATCGCCGATCAACGACCAGCCTTTAAGCATCAAGTAAGAAGAAAGAAACGCACATACCCCACCGACCAGTGCCGAAACCCACATCGCGTTTGTCATGTAGTTGTAAGCAAATGGCTCAAGCAGAAGTGAGATCATTCCTCGGCTTCCTTGGTCTTCGTTTTATCGCCGTATTGCACGAATGGGCGCTCATCGTCGGTCAAGATCGTAACCGTACGGGTGTCACCGTCGTCGTGAAGATCTGCACCGCCCAAGGTAAAGTGCCGGAGCACCCCTCCAAACGCCTCTTTAAGGTTCTCAGGCGTGAACGTCGTTTCTGTCGGGCCGTAGTTCAGGACTGTGCCCTTCACCAAAACGGTCCGATCGCAAAACTCTGGCACAGACCCGAGGTTATGCGTCGATACCAACATCACCCGTCCTTCGTCACGCAGTTCACGCAACAGGTTGATGATCTGATCTTCGGTCTTAACGTCAACACCTGTAAACGGTTCGTCCAACAAAATGACTTTGCCATCCTGCGCCAATGCCCGCGCTAGGAAAACACGTTTGCGTTGCCCACCTGACAACTCACCAATCTGGCGCTGCCGAAAATCTTGCATATTCACGCGTTGAAGTGCCTGTTCGACGGCTGCGTGATCTATTGCCGAAGGACGCCGTAGAAAACCCATGTGACCGTAGCGACCCATCATCACGACGTGTTCGACCAAGACCGGAAAGGTCCAATCGACCTCCTCGGCCTGAGGGACATAGGCGACCATATTATCGCGCAAAGCCTCTTTGACGGTCCGACCCATCAACGCGATTTTGCCACGCGATGCAGGGACAAATCCCATAATCGCCTTGAACAATGTAGACTTCCCTGCACCATTCACACCGACCAATGCCGTCACAGTCCCAGCTGGGATCTCAAAACTAGCGTCCCGCAACGCCGTGTGACCATTGCGATATGTTACAGTGACGTTCTCAACTTTGATGCCGGCTGCTTGACTATTTGAGACCATTTTCCAGTCCCTCCGCCAACGTCGACGCCGTTACGCGCAAGAGGTCAACATACGTCGGCACCGGCCCATTGGCCTTGCTGAGAGAGTCGACGTAAAGCACGCCTTCGAAATCCGCATCTGTTTCACGGGCAACCTGCTTGGCGGGGCGATCTGAAACCGTGCTTTCACAGAACACTGCTTTGATGTCGTGTTCACGCACCGTGTCGATCACCTTTTTCACCTGCTTGGGTGTGCCAACCTGATCCGCATTCATCGGCCAAAGAAACAGCTCCTTCATGCCGAAATCGCGCGCCAGATAGCTAAACGCCCCTTCGCAACTGACCAACCAACGCTGTGCCTCGGGAATTTGCGCGATACGGGCCTGCAAAGGCTCAACGGTTTCACGCAGAACCTCAGCGTATGCCATTGCGTTTGCCTGATATATCTCGGCGTTATCAGGATCATGGGCGACAAACGCAGCCTCGATATTCGCCACATAGATCAATGCGTTTTCAAGACCCATCCACGCGTGCGGGTTGGGTTTGCCAAGATATGCGCCCTCAGAAATCGGAATTGGGATGATGCCATCGGTCAAGGTGACGGACGGCACGTCCCGCAAATTGGTCAAAAACTGCTCAAACCACAATTCGAGGTTCATGCCATTCCAAAGGATCAAATCCGCGTCCGATGCCCGTACAATATCGCGTGGGGTCGGCTGGTATCCGTGGATTTCTGCGCCCGGCTTGGTAACCGAGACAACCTCGGCCGCGTCTCCTGCTATGTTTGCGGCCATGTCCGCTAGCACAGTGAATGTCGTCACGACCTTCATTTTATCGGCCATCACGGGACCAGTCAGCGCAAAAACAGCAACGAGAGAAATCAATAAACGCATTTCTAGAGCCTTTTGGATTGGTTCACTCCTCTATTTGCGAGTCGCTCGCAAAAGTCAAGCTAGTTGCGAATTATTCTCAACTGAGCGCTCATCACACGCCCTTAATCCATGACACTATCTGACTGCCCGGCATTGCCCCAGCTTGGCGCTTTACCTCTTTACCCTTCTTGAACCCAATCATCGTTGGGATGCCTCGTATCCCGTATTTTTGGCTCGCCGCTGGGTATTCTTCGGTGTTCAGCTTCACCAAGCGCGCATCACCACTGACGGATTGCGCGGCTTTCGAAAACTCAGGCGCCATCGTCCGGCATGGTCCGCACCAAGGCGCCCAAAAATCCACGACCAGAGGCACCTCATCATTGCGGGCCGCCTTTTGCAGCGTTGCTAAATCCACATCAATTGGCTTGGTCGAAGACAGCTTAGCACCGCATGTCCCGCACTTGGCCCCTGCAATCCTATCTGCCGGCGCTCGGTTCACCTGACCGCATTCAAAACAGGTCATCTTCTTCAGGTCTGCCATGACGGCCTCCTATTCATATAAAGTTAACGGAATATATAGGAAGGATTCCCGAAACTGGAAGCCCTACCAATGATCCATCCGATCAATCAGCCCCATAACCGGAAACCCAATCTCATCCACAATCATCTGAACGCCTTCGGCGCTTGGATGCAAACCGTCGCCCTGCATATAGTTTTGCACCTCAGCCATGGATCGATCCCGTGAAATCGCGCCTATAAAGTCTGCGTAGAAAGCCACGCCGTATTCTTCAGCAAGCGAGGGGTATAGCCCATCAAACGCGTCCTTATACCCTTGCCCGAAATTGTTGGTGGCTTTCATCCCTACCAACAGCACATCAATGTCCTTTGCAATTGCGACCTCTATGATCTTGGCAAGGTTGGCTCGCACCAACTCGGGTGGAAATCCACGCAGCATATCGTTGCCACCCATCGCGAGGATCACCCCATGCACGTCACCGCTTAACGCCCAGTCGGCGCGCTCCAACCCACCAGACGTTGTGTCACCCGAGACACCGGCGTTAGTAATTCGCGCGTCAATGTTTTGATCCCGCAGCCAACCTTCAAGAACCGGCACGAACCCCTCGTGGGTACCTAACCCATATCCTTGGGTCAAACTGTCCCCTAGGGCTACAATATTGATCTGCACAGCCTGCACAGACGTAGCAGATAAAATAACCGCAACGGCAGCCTTGCCGCACCACTGCCTCAACCCATATGTCATTGAGTGAATGATTTTGGAAAACCGCATGACACCTCCAGCCTTTCGTCTCGATAATGCCTCGCTTTCGCTTGATGGCAATGCCGGACGCGTAGAAATACTTCACAATATAACGATGACAGTCGCTGCTGGTAGTAGCGTCGGCCTGATCGGCCCCTCAGGGTCCGGCAAATCGTCCCTGCTTATGTTACTTGGCGGGCTTGAGCGTGCAAGCGGGGGTACGGTTGAGGCGTTGGGGCATAACCTATCAGACATGTCCGAAGACGCCCTCGCCCGATTTCGACGCCAGAACATGGGCGTCGTCTTTCAATCTTTTCATCTAATCCCAACGATGACCGCGTTGGAAAACGTCGCAACGCCACTGGAACTCGCTGGGCGCAAAGACGCTTTTGACCGCGCCGCGGCTGAGCTTGAGGCAGTAGGCCTTGGCCATCGCTTAGATCATTACCCCAACCAAATGTCTGGGGGCGAACAACAGCGGGTCGCCCTTGCCCGCGCCGCTGCGCCTCAGCCCAACATTGTGCTTGCCGACGAACCGACAGGTAACCTCGACGGAGTCAACGGCGCCGCAATCATGGACTTACTATTTGGACTTCAAGAGCGTCATGGAAGCACACTAATCCTTGTCACTCACGCCGAAGATTTGGTCGCCCGTTGCGATCGCCTTATCCGACTTGAAGACGGTCATTTGGTAGAGGACACAACCAAATGAGCCTACATACCGCCGCCAAGTTCGCGCGCCGCGAATTGCGCGGGGGTCTAAAGGGCTTTCGCGTCTTCCTTGCTTGCCTAACCTTCGGTGTCGCGGCCATAGCCGCCATTGGAACGGTCCGTAGTTCCATTGAAACCGGCCTGCAAAACGAAGGTGCCGCTTTGTTAGGCGGTGATGCAGAAATCGAATTTACTTACCGCTTCGCGTTCGACCGTGAAATGGCGTGGATGCAGGACACAGCCACCAATATCTCTGAGATCGCCGATTTCCGCTCTTTGGTCGTCGTCTACCGCGACGGAGAGCTTGAGCGCGGCCTCACCCAGATCAAAGCCATAGACACGGCCTATCCGCTGGTCGGATCGGTTGAACTGTCCCCTGACATTCCGCTGGCCCAAGCACTTGCCACATCCGGCGGTATCCCCGGAACAGTCATGGAGCGCGTGTTGGCGGATCGGCTTGGCCTTTCTCCCGGCGACGAAATCCGCCTTGGCGATAAGACTTTCCGCTTTTCAGCATTCCTTTTGCGTGAACCTGACAATGGCGGCGGCAGTTTTGGTCTAGGCCCACGAACTATCGTCTACAAAGACGCTCTTGAAGGCTCTGGCCTGCTGCTGCCCGGCACGTTGTTTTCCTCAAAATACCGCCTAACTTTCCCTGATGGCACAGATCTTGAAGCGGTCAAAACCGAAGCCCTCGACGCGTTCTACAAAAGCGGACTTCGCTGGCAGGACGCCCGTGCAGGTGCGCCGGGTGTTGCCTACTTCGTCGAACGCCTTGGCGCGTTCCTTATCCTTGTCGGGCTTTCTGGATTAGCGGTCGGAGGTGTCGGTGTCTCAGCCGCAGTTCGGACTTACCTCGCAGGAAAAACCGACGTCATCGCAACCCTTCGCACACTCGGCGCAGATCAAAAGACGATCTTTCAAACCTATTTCCTGCAAATTGCGGCTCTCAGCTTGATTGGTATCACGCTGGGCCTGATCATTGGTACCGCCATGCCACTGGCCATCGCTCCACTGCTTGAAAACGTCCTGCCGATCCCCGCTGTGTTCACGATCCACGCCGCCCCACTGATCGAGGCCGCGCTCTACGGCACCCTCACCGCGCTGATCTTCACCCTCTGGCCGCTAGCAAAAACCGGAGACATCCGCGCCGCTGCCTTGTTTCGCGATGCCCTTGCGGCGGGCCGCTTTTTGCCACCGTGGCGGTTCTCATTCGCTATTCTAATCCTCATCGCGCTGCTCATCGCAACGGCGGCTTTCTACGCGGGCAACATCTTCCTTACGCTTTGGACTGCTGCTGGCGTACTGGCCGCGCTGATTGTCCTATCGCTCGCCGCATGGTTCATCCGCCAACTCGCCAAGCGCCTTTCCCACCTTGCCCGAGGCCGTCTCGCCCTTAGATCTGCCCTAAACGCAACCTATCGCGGTGGCTCTGAAACCACGTCCGTGATGGTCTCAATTGGTCTTGGCCTGTCTGTTCTTGCTGCCATCGGGCAGGTTGACGGTAACATGCGCAGCGCAATCGCTGATCAGCTTCCAGACATCGCGCCAAGCTACTTTTTCGTCGATATCCAATCCTCACAAATGCCTGAGTTCCTAGAACGCGTGAACGGTGACGACGCGATCACCAAAATCGAATCCGCCCCGATGCTGCGCGGCATCATAACCCAAATCAACGATCGCCCTGCATCTGAAGTTGCTGGCGAACACTGGGTTATCCAAGGCGATCGCGGTCTTACCTATTCTGCCAACAAACCGACCAACGCGACGCTGACCGCCGGAGAATGGTGGCCCGAGGATTACAAAGGCGCGCCTCTGGTCAGCTTTAGTGCGCAAGAAGCCGAGGAAATGGGCCTCACGCTTGGCGACACATTGACCATCAACGTATTGGGCCGCGACGTAACAGCAACGATCACCAGTTTCCGAAGCGTTGATTTCCGCTCGGCTGGCATGGGCTTCATCCTAAGCATGAACCCAACGGCCCTTCAGGGCGCACCACACAGCCATATCGCCACTGTCTATGCGGCCGAGAACCAAGAGGCCCGCATCCTTCGCGACCTCGCTAACGCTTTCCCGAACATCACAGCGATCCGCGTGCGCGATGCCATTGATCTCGCAGGCGGCATTCTGAAAAACATCGCCGCGGCCACCAGCTACGGTGCAGGCATTACGCTCTTCACCGGTTTATTGGTCCTAATCGGTGCAATAGCCGCTGGCGAACGCGCACGCAGTTACGAAGCTGCCATTCTAAAAACTCTCGGTGCAAGCCGCCGTCAAATCCTATCGAGCTTTGCCCAACGATCCGCAATAACGGGACTATCCGCAGGACTTGTGGCACTTGGCTTTGGCATCGCCGCAGGCTGGGGAGTATGTACGTTCGTCTTCGATCTAAACTACGCAATCAATTGGCCTTCTGCGCTTGGTATCGTTATCGGTGGCGTCGGCTCAACCCTCATAGCTGGTCTCATCTTCGCCTCTCGCAGTCTGAACGTCAGCCCCTCTCGCACCCTAAGAGGCCGCCAATGACCCCATTTTTCTTCGGCTACGGCAGTTTGGTTAACCGCGCGACGCATGAATACGATAACGCACACCATGCTACTGCTGTTGGCTGGCGCCGTGCATGGCGCTACACAAGCCACCGCCAAGTCGCATTTTTAACGGCTGTTCCCTGCCCAGACAGCCGGATCGATGGCTTGATGGCCGAAGTCCCAAACGGCGACTGGCTGGCGCTTGACGAACGTGAATACGCCTATGATCGCGTCCCAGCCTCTAGCCATGTCGATCACAATTACAATCTACCACATGAGGTCTCAATCTACGCCATTGCCCCGACCCAACACCACGCCCCGACAAAAGATCACCCGATCCTTCTCAGCTATCTCGGCACTGTGGTTCAGGGCTACCTAAACGAATTCGGCGAAGACGGCGTGAAAGCGTTTTTCGACACCACAAGCGGATGGGACGCCCCTATTCTCGACGACAGCCGAAACCCGATCTACCCGCGAACTCAAATCCTGACCCGGCGTGAAAACGCCCTTCTAGAAGACCAAATGCAGCGCCTAGACTGCCACCTCATCGCCCCATAGCCGTACGCACTGCCAAGGGCTTGTTAACAAGACTGGCCCAAAACATTCCTCGCATGCACAAACGTGGTTTCAACGACTGACAAGCTAGCGAAAGCAAGGATGCCGAAGGTCAACCAACCACCACAGATATCGACAGGTGACCGGTGAAAACCGGGATATTGGCAGAAACCCCAACAATCGGCGGGCCCGCCACTTTAACCACAAAATACAGCGCACCCCGCCCGGCACCATCCGCGCGGGGCCAAGCTACATCCAATTTCTTTTGTCCGTAAATATTCCCGGGGGTGAATTGACCCGAATGGGGCAAAAGGGGGCAGCGCCCCCTTGATCGACCGGCGATAGCCGGGCGAATTTCTTAACCCTTGGCGCGAATAACTTGCAGCAGTGGCATCACGTCCGACATGTCCGGCCCGCGTTCTTGGCCTGTCAACGCTTTGCGCAGCGGCATGAACAAACCTTTGCCCTTTCGACCTGTCGCCTCTTTCACGTCCGCGGTCCAAGCCTTCCAAGTTTCCTTGGAATATGGTCCTTCAGGCAACATCGCCACGGCCTGCGCAATAAACTCGCGGTCCTCGTCATCGATCAACGGCTCGGCGCCGTCGCGAAACAGTTCCCACCAACCGGCAAGGTCCTTCAAAGTCGTGATATTTTCACGCGTGACGCTCCAAAACGTCTCGGCCAACTCCGCGGGCACACCGATTTCTGCAATCGTGTCCTTAACCGCCGACAACTCAAGCCCATTCAAATACCGCGCTGTCAGCGGGTAAAGGTCCTCGACGTCAAACTTCGTCGGGGCCGAGCCAAAGCGCGTTACGTCAAAACCTTCAACAAGCTCATCCATCGTGCTGCGCATCTCAAACGGATCAGACGACCCAAGCCGTGCCATGTGGCTCAGCAACGCCATCGGTTGCACGCCCGCCTCACGTAAGTCTCGTAACGCCAAAGTGCCCAATCGCTTCGACAAAGCCTCGCCTTGTGGGCCCGTCAGCAGTGAGTGATGCGCAAACGCAGGGGGTTCAAAACCCAGCGCGCGGATCATTTGGATCTGTGTCGCTGTGTTTGTCACGTGGTCAGAGCCACGCACAACATTGGTAACACCCATATCCGTGTCATCCACAACAGACGCCAGCGTATATAGGAACTGCCCGTCACCACGGATCAGAACAGGATCGGAAACCGAGGCCGCATCAATCGAAATGTCCCCAAGAATACCATCCGTCCACTCAATCCGTTCTTGATCGAGCTTGAACCGCCAATGTCCGTTGCCACGTTCAGCGCGCAGTTTGGCCTTTTCATCATCCGACAGCGCCAGCATGCCACGGTCATAGACCGGAGGCTTACCCATGTTCAGTTGCTTCTTGCGCTTTAAATCAAGCTCTACCGGCGTCTCGAAACACTCATAAAACCGCCCCATCTCACGCAGCTTGTCGGCCGCATCGACATAGCGATCCAGACGCTCGGACTGACGCTCTACCTTGTCCCACTCCAGACCCAACCAAGACAAATCTTGCTTGATCGCATCAACGTATTCTTCTTTGCTACGTTCAGGATCGGTATCGTCGATGCGCAGAATAAATGTCCCGCCAGCTTTACGCGTGATCAGGTAATTAAACAGCGCAGTCCGCAGGTTTCCAACGTGGATATAGCCAGTAGGCGAAGGGGCAAAACGGGTGGTCGTCATGAGAGTCTCCTGTTGCGGGGAGCCTTCTCATAAGGGGGGTGAATTGTCTAGGGTTGAACCACTCGACAGACACGCTTCGCGCCAAACCACTTCTATATCGGCAGCAAAAACAAGGTAATCGCTGGAAACGCGACAAGGATACCCACGCGCACAATATCGGATCCGACGAATAGAATGACGGCCTTATATGTCTCAACCATCGGCGTCTTCCGATCCATTGCGTTGATGATGAACAGGTTCATCCCGACGGGCGGCGTGATCAGCCCCACCTCGACCACGATCAGCACGATAATGCCAAACCAGATCGCGACTTGCTCGGTCTCGATCCGGTTGGCCATGCCTTTGGACATGCGAACATCCAACGCGCGCAATTGCTCGCGGGTCAGCTCTGCCCCATTGGCAATCGCGGCTTTGATATTGGCCAGCATGTCGCCGGTCACGGCCTCAGGCAATATTCCCCCGTCGATCACCGCCATCGCCTTCATCGCCTGTAGCTCCGCAAGCGAGGTCAGGTTGAAATCCAACGCAGTGACAACCGGAAAGAAGATCGGAATCGTCAATAGGATCATCGACAAAGAATCCATCAAGCAGCCAAGCAATAAGTAGAAAATCAAGATCAATATCAAGACGATCCATGCATTCAGCCCTTGGCTGACAACCCACTCAGCTATCGTTTGCGGCACCTGTGTCAACGCGAGGAAGCCATTGTAAAAGCCCGCGCCCAAAACAATAAAGAAGATCATCGCGGTGGACTTGGCCGTGACATGAAAGCTTTCGCCCAGAGTTTTGAAACTTAATCCGCCGTTGAAAAATGCGATCAACCCGGTCCCCAAAGCGCCAACAGCTGCGCCCTCAGTTGGGGTGAAAATGCCACCGTAGATGCCTCCGACTACGTACACGAAGACAAGCAATACAGGCCAAACAGCGATAAAGTCCTTGATGCGTTCTCTATAAGGGATGCGCTCTCGCGTGCCGGCGGATTCCGGATAGAGCCGCACGTAGATGGAAATAACGATCACATAGCCAAGCGCCGCCAGAATGCCCGGCACAAACGCCGCGAGGAACAGTTTGGCGATGTTTTGTTCAGTTATGATGGCGTATATCACCAGCACTACGGAAGGCGGGATTAGAATGCCCAATGTCCCGCCAGCCGCCAAAGTCGCGGTCGAAAATCCACCTGCATAACCGTAGCGTTTCATCTCAGGCAACGCGACGCGGCTCATGGTGGCGGCTGTCGCCAACGACGACCCGCAGATCGCGCCAAAACCTGCGCAGGCGCCCACGGCAGCCATGGCCACCCCACCCTTGCGATGCCCGAGCCAGCCCTCGGCGGCTTTGAACAAAGCTTGGCTCATCCCGCCCAAGGTCGCAAAATGGCCCATCAACAGGAACATCGGCACAATGGACAGCGAGTAGTTTGAAAATGTCGTGAAGCCTTCGCTTTTTAACCGCGCGAGTGGAACATCAGGACTGCCTAGCACCATCCACAAACCGCAAAATCCGGTCATGAACATGGCCAGCCCAATCGGTATTCTCAGGAATATCAGCAAAAGCAGCGCGGGAAAGGACAGCACGCCTATCATTAGATCGGTCATTATTCCGCGCCCTCATCTTGAAGCACGCCAATGCCTGTGAACAACTGATAGATCCGCATCAGCGCTACATATACACCCACGACCGCCGCTGACACCGCGCCGACCAAACTTAGCGCATAAGCCCACCAAATCGGGAACTCTAGTAAGAACGTGGTGGTACCGCTTTTGTGCTTGCTAAGCGTGCCTTGGAACAATTGCACAGCGATGATCACTAAAGCGACGGCAAAGAGCGCCTCGGCAACCGCGCGCAGCAACCTTTGCCCGCGTGCAGGCAGCCAATTGGTGAATACGTCGACAAAGGCATGGCCGCCCGTCATCTGCGTCAAAGGCAAGAACATGAAGATCGCAAAAGCTATCCCTGCTTCCACCAGTTCAAAATCACCTTTTATCGGGCCAACACCGGCCGCAAGCGCCATTTCAGAGAACGCCGGCAGTGCAGTCTGCATAAAGTCTGAATGAAATATCCCGTTCAGCGTCCGCCCAAAAATGGACAAGCAAATCATGACGATCAAGGCAGACAAAACGATGCCCCCGATAACAGCCATAAACCGAGACACGTTCATAAATATGCGATGCATTTCAGACCACGCTTGCTTTTAAATAATGAGGCCGCGGCGCCTGCGCACCGCGGCCTTTTCATCGCTTTATCAGTTTTTTTATTGGCCGTAAGCTGCCATCGACGCTTGGACTTGATCGATCAAGCCTTGGCCATCAATGCCTTTACCGTCCATTTCAGCAACCCAACCGTCGATGATCGGGTTGACGACTTCACGCCATTTAACAGCGTCTTCCTCGGAAACAGTAATAATGTTGTTGCCCAACTCTTCGGCCATTGCACGCGCTGGCGCGTCTGCATCTTCCTGAGTGCCACCAGCAAAAACCGAGAAATCGTGGCCTGAGGCCGCGTCGATTACCGCCTGAGCCTCTGCGTCTAAGCTGTTCCAAACATCAAGGTTCATCGACATGACAAACGATAGAACGTATAGCGCCGAGCCGTCGAATTCGGTGTGGTTTTCAACAAGCTCAGGCACTTTCAAGGTGCCTGTGACCTCCCACGGGATTGTCGCGCCGTCGACCACACCTTTTGACAATGCCTCTGGTAACGCAGGTACCGGCATGCCGACGCCAGTAGCACCCGTTGCTTCAAGCAGTTGGTTTACCATGCGCGATCCGCCGCGGATTTTCATGCCTTCAAGATCTGACGGCACCTCAACCGGATCAGCTGTGTGGAACATGCCCGGGCCGTGAACCCACGTGCCCAGCACTTTGACGTCCTTAAACTCGGTGTCCATCAACTGGCTTTCGGTTAGGTTCCACAACGCGCTTGAAGCGGCACGAGCATCGTCAACCATGAACGGCAGTTCCATCACCTCGGTCGAGGGGAACCGGCCCGGTGTATAACCAATCACCGTCCACGAGATGTCTGTGATGCCATCAACGGCTTGGTCAAAAAGCTCAGGCGGGGTGCCACCCAGCGCCATTGTGCCAAAGTGATCAATCTCGATGCGACCGTTCGAGTTTGCTTCGACTTGGTCGATCCAAGGTTGGATGATTTTGCCGGGAATTGTTGCAGGCAATGGCAGGAAGCCATGCATTTTCAAGTTATAGTCTGCGGCCAGTGATGGTCCGGCAGCAGCAATCGCAATGGCACTTGCGCCTAGCAAACCAAGAATTGTTCTACGTTGAGTCATGATGTTCCTCCCAGAGACCTAACCACCGAAATTTCTTCCGGCGCGAAACTCTATTCATGCGCCTGAAAGTGTAACAATCAAGCACTTATTCAATTTCTTCCGTGGCGTCCTTTTGAGGCAAAATCAAAGGCTCGTGCGTTGCAAGCCTCAACTATCCACCCTTAAGCTGTTGAATTATAAAAACTTCACTTTCAGGCCTAACTTTCTCAGTTAGACCGCTCGCGATAACTTTGCCGTCCACGGCCACAGATACGCCTGCATCAATTATGTCCCCCAACTCGGGGTGGAGCTTCACGAGACCCTCTAAGACTTCGCCAACATTTTTGGCCTCAACCTCGACCGTAACTGCGCCATCTGTAAAATGGCGCAGTCCAGACCAGAGATTAACTTCGACCATATTATTGCTCTTTCAAAGCTTTCAGGATCTTCGGCGGCGACATCGGAAGCGATGTCATACGCACCCCTACAGCCCCTGAAACCGCGTTGGCTATGGCTGCAAGAGGTGGGCAAATGCCCGTCTCGCCTACGCCGCGCACACCAAACGGATGACCCGGATTTGGCACTTCGACGATCACCGTGTCGATCATCGGTAAGTCCGACGCGACGGGAATGCGATAGTCGAGGAATACAGTGTTTTGAAGACGGCCATCTTCACCGTACACATATTCTTCGTTTAGCGCCCAGCCGATACCTTGCGCCGCGCCGCCCTGAAATTGGCCTTCAACATAAGTTGGATGCACCGCCTTACCGGCGTCCTGAATAACCGTGTAGCGATCTATCGAGGTTTTGCCGGTTTCCCGATCCACATGCGCGTCAACGATATGAACTCCGAAAGACACACCAGCACCTTCAGGTGTTGCCTCGAAGTGACCCGAAATCGGTCCACCCGTGCGTCCCATTCGCTGCGTGATTTCCTTGAGCGGCATAGGGTCGAACTGGCCTGCATTTGGACCTGCTGGCTTAGCGCAACCGTCCTCCCAAATCACAGCTTCGGGGTCGATACCCCACCGCTGCGCCGCCCGATCACATAGCTTGCCAACCGCATCTTTCGCCGCGTTGATCGTCGCCAATCCAGACGCATAGGTCACACGACTGCCATGGCTTACGTCGTTGTAGCCAAGGGTTGCTGTGTCCGCGACGGTCACACGAATATTCTCGTATTCGATGCCCAAAATCTCTGCTGCCATCAACGCCATGGATGCACGCGATCCGCCAATGTCAGGCGTGCCAACAGATATCTGAGCGGTTCCATCCTCGGACAACGCCAAAGAAACCGAGGTTTCCCCTCCGTGGTTGAACCAGAAACCGGCAGCCACACCGCGGCCTTCGCTTTCGCGCAGAGGCGCTTGCATATGGGGGTGTGCTTGCGCTGCCTCAAGGCATTCGACCAGTCCGATACGGTCCCAAGTTGGGCCATACGCTGCCTTTGTGCCTTCACGAGAAGCGTTTTTTAGGCGCGTCTCAATTGGGTCAAGCTCCAGTGCCTTGCAAAGCTCGTCCACAACAGACTCAACCGCAAACGCCGCCATCGGCGACCCGGGTGCGCGGTACGCAGCCTGTTTCGGACGGTTGGCCATGACCTCATAGCCCTCAATCGAAACCGCGTTGAGGTTATAGGGCGCAAAAGAACATTCAGCCGCCATACCGGCAGGCGCATCAGGGAACGCACCGCCCTGCAGACGAAATACGCCCTTGCCAGCAGTGATCCGTCCGTCTTTGGTCATGCCGATTTTGATATCCATAGATGCCGAGGATGTCGGGCCCGTAGCCCGTAATATCTCAGACCTGCTCATGACCATTTTCACCGGACGATTGGATTTGCGCGAAAGCGCTAGGGCCAAAGGCTCAAGGAATACCGTCGTCTTACCGCCAAAACCGCCCCCGATTTCCGAGGCCGTCACGCGGAGCTGGCTGGTATCAATCCCAACCAAAGCTGCGCAGGTTTTTTGCACGATAAAGTGGCCTTGCGTACAACACCAAAGCTCGCCCTTGCCGTCTGCTCCCAAAGTCGCCAACGCCGCATGAGGTTCGATGTAACCCTGATGGGCAGCTTCGGTGGTGAAGTGGCGTTCAATCACCAAGTCAGCCTCGGCAAATCCAGCGTCCATGTCGCCGTGTCCACCTTCGTAGTAGTTCACCACATTTGGATGCATGCCTTCGGGCACGAGCTTTGATTGCTGACCCGCACGGATCACTGGCGCGTCTGGCTTCATCGCCTCGTCCACGTCAGTCACATGGGGCAGAAGTTCATACTCAACCTCGACCAGCTTCACCGCATCCCGTGCAATCAAAGATGATGTCGCTGCAATCGCTGCCAAGGCATGCCCGTCATAAAGCGCCGTATCGCTGGCCATGACATTTTCAAGGACATTCCATTCCTCGCCTTCTAGGCCGGTCGCGAAATCGGCCCGTGTGACGACTGCTTTGACACCCGCAAGCGCCTCGGCCTTTGAGGTATCGATTTTCAAAATTTTCGCATGAGCGTGCGGCGAACGAACAATCGCGCCGTGCAACATGCCGGGGGCATGTGCATCCGCGCCAAATTTAGCGCGGCCCGTGACCTTGTCTAGCCCATCGGGGCGATCAACGCGTGTTCCGACGTGGGTGTAGGACGTGCGTCCCTCATAGTCTTCGCCTGGTTTATCCAAAGCCATTATGACGCCTCCCGCATATCAGCCGCCGTATCCATCACGGCGCGAATGATCTTATCGTAACCTGTACAACGGCAGAGGTTGCCTGCCAGCCAATAACGCACCTGTTCTTCGGTGGGGTCCGGTTCGCGTTCCAAAAGGTTCTTCGCCGCGACAAGGATACCCGGAGTGCAGATGCCGCATTGAAGCGCTGCGTATTCAATGAATTTCGTCTGCAACGGATGCAGTGCTTCGCCGTTCGCGATGCCTTCAACTGTCGCAATCTCTTTGCCCTCGGCCTCGGCACCCAGCATCAAGCAGGAACAGACCAAACGGCCATCAACGGTAACAGAACAGGCACCGCAATCACCGGTGCCGCAGCCTTCTTTTGCGCCTGTCAGGTTTAGGTGATCCCGCAGGACATCCAGCATGGTTTCGCGCGGATCGCAGAGGAACTCGACCTCGTCGCCGTTTACTTTGGTGGTTACGTGGATCTTGCTCATACCGCTTTCCCTTTCGCACGGGCGTAGGCGATTTTTGCAGCGCGTTTTGCCAACACGCCAGCAACTTCAACGCGGAACTCAATTGTTCCACGCTTGTCGTTAATCGGGTTACAGGCTGCTTCGGCCGCTTTTGAAAGCGCCTCAAGAGCCTTATCGTCAAGGGTAGTGCCGATGATCGCATCCGCAGCTTCTTGCACTAGCAAAACTGTGGGCGCGACGGCCCCGAGCGAGACGCGCGCCTCAGTTATTGTATCGCCGTCGAGACGAAGGTTCACAGCACAGCCAACAACCGCAATGTCCATTTCGGTCCGCGGGATAAAGCGAAGATACGCGTCACCAGCGTTGTCACCACGCGAAGGGACATGCACGGCAGTAACGATATCACCTTTTTCGAGCACGGTGCGCCCCGGACCAGTTGGCATGTCCTCGACCTTGATTGTGCGCTCCCCTTTAGGACCAATCACAGTGACCGAAATATCCGCCGCAACCATCGCCGGTACGCTGTCCGCAGCGGGGGAGCCATTGCATAGATTGCCCACCAATGTCGCGCGTCCTTGAACTTGGGTTGAGCCAATCAAATCCATAGCCTCAACCACGCCGGGCCAATCCTGACACAACGCGGGATGCTCAGACATCTCGGCGCCAGTGACGGCCACGCCGATTGTCCAGCTGTCGTCGCTATTGCGGACAATGTCATGCACACCGTCAATTTTTTTAACATCGATAAGGTCGTCTGGCGTCACTAAATCCGCGCGCAATTGGACCAAAACATCAGTGCCACCAGCTAAATAACGTGTGACCCCTGAGGCACCAGCCGCGATCGCCGAAGCATCCGCAAAGCTAGAAGGTTGGTGATATTTCATGAGTGTTCCCCGAACTTTTATGGCAATCACGCCAAGGATTCCAATCGACCATATGCTCTCGCAAACAAAAGTCTATCCGATTCGACCAGCCTATTTGATCAAATTTCATCTTTGATCTTAGCAAGTAAACGCAGGTTGCAAAAATCGACAATGATCTGTCGCAAACGTACAGACGTAGGATAAGTGAGCGGTCAAACTAAACGAATACATCCCAAGAGGTTCAAATGCTGTCATCGAACGATTTTCTGCAAAACGTGCGTTCAAAATTCGCGCATGTCGATTCTTGTCCATTCGCTGGTGATCGCATTTTCTTTGAAAACGCAGGTGGCGCACTGACCCTGAAATCAGTTGTTGAGACCACCGCGAAATTTGCAGCGATCCCAGACAACCAAGGCCGCGACAATCCCATGTCGCATGAACTAGTCCGCGTAATCGCCCAAAGCCGTGCGGATGCTCGCATTCTGCTAAATGCCCAAGATGGTGAAATATTCTTCGGCGAAAGCGGCACTGAAATGCTTTTTCGATTGATCCGGAACGCAGCGACTGGAACCGCTGGGGGCGGTGCAATTCTTGGCAGCACTCTTGAACATCCAGCCTCAAAAAGTGCCGGTGCGCATTGGGCCGCGCAAACTGGGCGCGAACATATTCTGGTGCCACACAACAACGAAACTGGCACTGTATCTGTTGAGGCTTACCGGGCAGAGCTGCGCCCCGACCTGCGTGTGGCTACGATCATTCATACCTCTCCGGTTTCCGGGATGAGCGTTGATGTAGCCGGAATTGCTGCAGAAATACGTGCCGTCGCGCCCGAATGTTTGATCATAGTTGATGGCATTCAGCACGCCGCGCATGGGCATATCGACATCCAAAGCTACGGCATCGATGGTTACGCCATTTCACCTTACAAAATGTTCTCGCGTCACGGATATGGCATGGCTTGGGCCTCGGATCGGTTAACCGCTTTGCCACATGAAAATCTAGACGGTGGCCCCGAAAAAGCATGGGAGCTAGGTACAAGAGACACCGGCGCCTATGCGACCCTCTCGGATGTGGTCGGCTATTTAGAGTGGCTCGGAGGTGAATTTTCTGACGCATCTGACAGGCGTGAAAAAATCGAGGCTGCTGCCAAGGCAATCCACGATCATGAGAAAGAACTGACCGACACGATGATCCATGGCATTGGCAACCACACGGGCCTGAAGGACATTGAAAAGGTCGAAATCATAGGCGGCACCGACAACCCAGCGCGCGAAGGGTTGGTGTCTTGTTGGATCGACGGAATGCCCTCGACCAACTTGGTAACTGCGCTGCGCGAACGTGGTATCCGCGTGCACGTCCGCAAAGACGATCACTATTCGGGCGGAATTTTAATCCCTCTCGGGCAATCAGACTGCATACGGGTCTCGCTCTGCCACTACAACACGCAGGACGAGGTCACCCGTTTCCTAGACGCTATGGCCGAGATCGCTATCTGATCAGTCTTTAAGGTACTTGAACTTATCGACTTTCCCGAGAGCGACTTCTCTGAACATCGCCATGTCGATTGCTGGAACAAGGTACTGCGCCCCTGCCTCGGCAGCGATATCAATTGACCGTTGGTCTAGTGACAAAAATCCAGCCGGCACGCCCGCCGCGACAATCCTGCGAATACCGTCGGCGATAGCTTCAAGCACCGCGGGAGCAGTGGCCTGACCGGGATAACCCAAGCTCATGGCCAGATCGGACGGGCCGATAAAAATGCCGTCAACGCCATCGACGGCGGCGATAGCTTCAATATTGTCCAACGCCTCTTGCGACTCGACTTGAACGATTAGGCAAATTTCATCACGGGCTCTGGTGAAATAGTTCTGCACCGCACCAAACATGGTTGCGCGCGTAACACCTGCAACGCCGCGCATTCCATTTGGCGCATAGGCAACCGAGCGGGCGGCAATCTCAGCTTCTTCAGCGTTTTGAACGTATGGGATGACGAATGTTTGGACACCTGCATCCAAAAGCCGTTTCACGAACACCGGATCATTTGACGGCGGCCGCACGATTGGCGTCACATCAGACCCTTTCATCGCCTGCAAAGCATGCACGACCGAGTCCACGTCATGCGTTGTGTGTTCGCAATCTATAGTCACGGCGTCAAAGCCGGTATGGGCCAGCATTTCAGTCAACATCGGATCGCGAGAGGTCACCCAAATACCGATTTGCCGCTTACCGGCAAGAAGTGCCGCTTTGAATTTGTTCTTCGGCAGATCAGGCATTGTCGTAGTTCCATCTAGAATAAGTGTGCGATGTCGGACGCTCTCCCATTCACCGGTCAATGTAAATAAAAGACAGCGCAAATAATCGACCTTCGCTTGAAACAGCGTAGTGCTTACTTTATCTCAATCTCATCTGATAACTTGGCCTAGTGATGATCCAGTATTCTTTGAAATGCGATAAAGACCACAGCTTTGACAGCTGGTTCCAATCCGCTGCTGCGTTTGAAAAGCTGCATTCTGCGGGAATGGTCACCTGTGCGATGTGCGGATCGTCGAACATCAAGAAATCCATCATGGCCCCTCGTGTCACGACATCTCGCGGCAAAGCCGCGCCAAAGACTGATGAACCAACGCCAGCGCCAACGCCGTCACTGTCAGAACCATCTAGCCCTGCCGAGAAAGCCATCGCAGACATGCGCAAACAGGTTGAGAAGAACTCGACCTATGTGGGCAATGATTTCGCTGCCGAGGCCCGCGCGATGCACGAAGGCGAAGCGCCCGAGCGTCAGATCCACGGCGAAGCAAACACGACCGAAGCTAAGAAGCTGGTCGAGGATGGCATTCCCGTTGTGCCGCTGCCATTCATGACCAACAGAAAAACGAATTGAGGCTAACATGCGTGTCCTAATCACCGGAGCAAACCGAGGCATAGGACACGAATTGGCAAACGCTTATCGCAGCACTGGCCACGAAGTATTGGCAACGGCCCGCAACGCTGACGGTTATCTAAAGCTGGACGTAGCAGACCCGGCATCGTTCCAAGCATTGTCAGATGAAATTGGTGATACGCCAATTGACCTGTTGATCTGCAACGCGGGTGTTTACCTTGATAAAGGGCATTCGCTAGGCAACGGCTATGCACCCGCTAACTGGGCGCAGACTTTCGCGGTCAACGTTACCGGCGTGTTCCTGACGGTTGAGGCGTTGATTTCGAACGTCAAAGCGGCGAACGGCAAAATTGCAATTATCTCATCACAGATGGCCAGCCAAACGAAAGCACCGGGCGGGTCCTATATCTACCGCGCCTCAAAGGCGGCCTCGCTCAGCTTGGGCCGGAACCTGTCTGCCGACCTTTTGCCGGACGGCATCGCCGTCGGCATTTATCACCCCGGATGGGTCAGCACTGACATGGGCGGCCAAGAGGCGGACATTGGTGTGAGCGAGGCCATCACAGGACTTGTGCAACGCTTTGATGAGTTGTCGCTAGAAACTACCGGTTGCTTTCGCACTTATTCTGGCGAAGATCACCCGTACTGATCCCTTCTTTGTCAACGAGCCGCTTTTGTGACTGATCTCATTATCCTTATTGTAGCGGCCTTTGTGGGTGGCATCCTGAACACCATCGCGGGCGGGGGTACATTCCTTACGTTCCCTGCGCTGGTCTTCGTCGGTGTTCCGCCGGTGATGGCTAATGCCACGGCGACATTCATGGCGTTGCCCGGATATCTAGCTGGGGCGGCAGGCTTTCGCGGTGAGATGAAGGCTTGGGGCAAGCGGTCAATGATCCGTCTGACGATCGTTGCTGCCATTGGCGGTGGATCAGGTGCAATCTTGCTAAGCATTTCGTCTAACGAAGCATTTTCAACCTTTGTACCGTTCCTTTTGCTGGCAGCGACGCTGATCTTTACCTATGGCGACCGCATTCGTGCTTGGGCGGCCTCATACAGTCGCGATGTCAAACCTGAAGGGGCGTTCGGAATATTCCTCGTCGCTCTTTACGGTGGCTATTTCAATGGGGGGCTCGGGATCGTATTCCTCGCGCTGTTCACTATGTGGGGCATGAGCAATATCCACTTGATGAACGGCTTAAAGCTTTGGGCAAGTGGAACCATCGCCATCATCTCGTTCTTTGTGTTCGCCAATAGCGGGCTTCTTGACTGGGAAAAAGCACTGATAATGATGGTCGCGGGTACTATCGGCGGCTATCTCGGGGCGCCACTCGCGCGTTCATTGCCTATCCATCGCGTCAAGCAATTCATCTCGCTTGTTGGGTTCACGATGACCGCGATTTTCTTCGCACGTTTGGTTCTTTAACGCCGCTTGGGCGTCGCCCCAAAGAAGTATGCAAACCAACCGAGCCGTTCAGAAGCAAACGCCAACAAAATAGAAACCACGAACGTCACGGCAATGATCGTCAGCATTTCAATCTGCCACGCAATACGCAAATCAGCGGCAATCGCGATCCCAGCGATCGTGATAGGCATGTGAAAAACATAGAGCGGAAATACAAGGCTGTTCAGGCGTTTCAAGTGACGGCCCGGTTTACTTAGAAAACGCGATGCAAAGCCGAACAAGCCCATGCCCCACAGCAACCCGTTCACGGGACGGAGCGCATGCCACATCATATATTTGAACTCACCATAGAGCGACCAAACCGTATCGTAGCTTTCGATGATCTCATAGTAGGCCAGTTGAAACGTCAGGGTCAGCGGGTAGCTTGCTGTCCCATACAGCAACAAAACCCACCACCAACGCGCCATCCAATCCAAAGTTTTGGCGGCGTTCGCCCCGATCCAAATGCCCAACACAAAGCCTATGAAGTTATAAAAATCATCGCCGTGTAGACCGATTACCGCCTCTGAAATGGGTTCTAACAAGGCGTTCACAATGAACATCACCGCCGAAATGACGATCACCGTCCACCGCATCGATTTGCCCCGATGGGTCAGCAGATCGGGCCGCCTCAGCAATGGAATGCAGATCAGTGTGTATATCAGCAGGTTTTTGAGAAACCACAGGTGCCAAAAATCAACAAACTCAATCGACCGCCAACCGGTTTCGCCTTCTGCAACCCAAAAGAATGCATCGGCCGGCCAAAGCCCTGTCCAAATGGCAACAAGGGCAAAACCGCCCCAACCGATTAAAGGCAAACCAAGGCGATGCAACCGCGACCCGGCAAACCTAATCCCTGCCCCCTTGCGCGACGCAAACCACGTCCCGACACCGGAAATCATGAACAACGCAAAGATCCGCCAGCTATGGCTCCAATCCAGCAGGAGTTCTAACCAGAGACCGGCGAACACATCGTTCGCAATGCCATAGACATCAGGACCGTAGGACACAAACCCAAGCGCAGCATGGTAAGGCACAAGAAGCCCGAAAAGGAAAAGCCGCAACCAGTCGAGCTCGTATCTACGCATTACATTACCCACCAAAAACCCATTCCCGAATAACTGTGGTTTTTGCGTGCGAAATCAAGCCTTGCGTTACGTGCCACCCTTGCCCTTACGTGGCGACACGCGTAAACCGCCGCGCAACACGAACCACGGGAAGAAACCATGCCTACGCTGGTGATGAAATTTGGCGGCACATCCGTCGCCACCCTAGATCGCATCCGTCGCGCCGCAAAGCGTGTCGGCGTTGAGGTGTCCAAAGGCTATGACGTGATCGTCATCGTTTCGGCTATGTCGGGCGAAACCAACAAGCTGGTGGGATACGTCAACGAGACCTCCCCGCTTTATGACGCGCGCGAATATGATGCGATTGTATCTTCGGGCGAGAACGTTACGGCTGGTCTCATGGCGCTGACGCTTCAGGAAATGGACGTGCCGGCACGCAGTTGGCAGGGCTGGCAAGTGCCAGTCAGAACCAATGACGCCCACGCAGCCGCGCGGATCGAAGAAATCCCGACCGACAATATCAACGGCAAGTTCGGCGAAGGCATGAAAGTTGCCATCGTTGCAGGGTTCCAGGGTATCGGTCCTGATGGTCGTATCACCACGTTGGGTCGTGGTGGCTCTGACACAACAGCTGTTGCCTTTGCGGCTGCTTTTGGTGCCGAGCGCTGTGATATCTATACCGACGTCGACGGTGTCTATACCACAGACCCACGCATCACCGACAAAGCCCGCAAGCTGGACAAAATCAGCTTTGAGGAAATGCTAGAACTCGCGTCACTGGGTGCCAAGGTCCTGCAGACCCGCTCGGTTGAGCTGGCAATGCGCTACAAAGTCAAACTGCGCGTCCTATCAAGTTTTGAAGAACAGTCGGACGAAGCAGGAACGCTCGTTTGCGAAGAGGAGGAAGTCATGGAAAACCGCCCTGTATCAGGAATCGCCTTCAGCCGCGACGAATCGAAAATGACGTTGGTGTCGGTCGCTGATCGCCCGGGCATCGCTGCTGCGATATTCGGTCCATTGTCTGACGCTGGTGTGAATGTAGATATGATCATTCAAAACATCGCCGAAGAAGGCCGCACGGACATGACGTTCTCGTGCCCGATTGATCAAGTAAAGCGCGCCGAGCAAGCCCTGAACGGCGCCAAAGAAGCCGGCGACATCAACTACCACGATTTGGTCGCCGACACCGAGGTTGCCAAGATTTCAGCAGTTGGCATCGGCATGCGCTCGCAGTCGGGCGTTGCTGCCAAAATGTTCAAAACGCTGTCCGACGAAGGCGTCAACATCAAGGTCATCGCGACATCCGAGATCAAAATCTCGGTTCTGGTAGATCGCAAATACATGGAGCTCGCCGTTCAAGCGCTCCATGACGCGTTTGAACTAGAAAAGGCTTAAAATCAAAGCCTTACGTGAGCGTCAAGTAGCCAACCGGTCCTTCCGAGGGGCTATTTGCCTTCTTTCTGCCTTATTTCAATTCTAAGAAGCGGTGTGTGAGTGACGTTTCCCAATTGTTTATGGGACCAAATAGAACGCGCTTAAGGCAGTAGAATGAATACCAGTTTCTGGGCAAGAACTGATAGCAACAACGCTAATAACCCCGCGCTTAACCTCAACGGTGACGCGGCGGTTGAAATAACGTTTGTCTGGTCAAGCCCAACGGGCAACAGCGGCGACGTTATTCTTGAAGCTAACGGAGGCAATCCCGACGACACGTCGATGGTCTCAGTCGGTGGCATAGAATACAGCTTCACCTTTCAGTACACAGGCAAGCTTCCTACGCTTAATAAGAACGGCGCAAAACAAGTTCCTGACCATCTCGAAGACGAAAACGTTTACCTTATAACGCTACATGATTACCCTTCGCTCGGTGAAGATACACGCCTTGCGTTCCTGCCGGATTACAACGCCACAGAAGCCGACATGAACGACTTTGGCAAAGGCGCCATCGACGTGCAGGCCTTGGACACAACCCCGCCCGCAACGCCTGTTTGTTTTGCCCAGGGTACGCTTATTGCGACGCCAAACGGCGAAGTTCCCGTCGAAGATTTGACGGCAGGGGATTTGATCCTAACGGCCTCAGGTGCAAGTATCGCGTTGGAGTGGATCGCCAATAGCCACTTTAGCCTTCCTGAAATTTTGATGAACCGCCGCGTTAGTCCCGTTTGCATTCGCAAAGGCAGTCTCGGTCCGAACAGACCGCACAGTGACCTTTGGGTTTCGCCACAACATCGGGTCGTCTTAAAGGGCTGGAACGTAGAATTAGCGCTCGGGGAACCCGAAGTTTTGGTCGCGGCCAAACACATAGTGGACGAACCCAACGCGCCTTCGTCACGATGGGAAAATGGCGTCGACTATTATCACTTGCTGCTGGATCACCACGACATCGTTCTGTCAAACGGGGTCGAAAGCGAAAGCATGCTGATCGGAGACGAAGCGTTGCGCAGCCTTAGTGTCGATGCACGATGTGATCTGGGTGAATATCTGGAAACACATCCAGAAACGAATGAAGGCGCGCAAATGCCGGCAATGAGTATTGCCAAATCGTCCGAGGCCATCTGCATCATGCCTGAACCCGAGGTGCTTAAAAACGCGGCATAATACTAGGCAAAAGCACGCGTTTCCTTACCTAAACTCCTTTCCCACTCCCCAACTCCAAATATCTCACGTATAGATTCGCTTAGGGAGAATTTGACGTTATGGCTGACGGTTTCGAAACAGAGAGTCGAAAACTGCTTGGACGCCTTCGGGATACGATGGCAACTGAAGCGGCTGGACAGGAACGTCTCGATCACATCACGCATATCATTGCGGATTCGATGGGGTCTGAGGTGTGCTCGATCTATCTATTCCGCGACGGTGACACGCTTGAGCTTTGCGCGACTGAAGGTCTTAACCCAGAATCGGTTCACCAAACCCGAATGCGTCTTGGCGAAGGCCTTGTCGGACGCGTCGCAAAACGTGGCACAACAATCAACACCGCTGACGCCCCCTCGGCCCCTGGTTTTCGCTACATGCCAGAAACCGGCGAAGAGATTTATTCGTCGTTCCTAGGCGTCCCGATCCAGCGTTTGGGTGACGTGCTTGGTGTCTTGGTCGTTCAATCAAAGACCGCCCGTGAATTTTCGGCTGACGAAATCTATGGGATTGAGGTTGTGGCAATGGTCATTGCTGAAATGACCGAACTCGGCAAATTCGTTGGCGAAGGCGAAGCCCTATCGGCACGCCACCAACAGCAGGTCGAATTCCACTGCACCACCGGCCAAGAAGGGGCCGCTCAGGGACATGTGTGGCTGCACGAACCCCGCGTTGTGGTGACAAACCCGATTGCTGACGATCCGAAACGCGAGTTGGAGCGCCTTAAAGAGGCGGTCGACACATTGCGTGTATCCGTGGACGAGATGTTGGACGTTGCGGCATCGACTGGCGACAACGAGCACCTGCAGGTTCTTGAAGCGTACCGTATGTTCGCGAACTCAAAAGGCTGGATGCGTCGTATCGAAGAAGACATCGACCGCGGCCTTTCGGCAGAAGCAGCAGTCGAAAAGGAACAATCGACGGCCCGCGCCCGAATGTCCAAGGTTACCGATCCTTATCTTCGCGACCGTCTGCATGATCTCGACGATCTGTCTAATCGGCTTTTGCGCATTTTAACTGGTCAAGGACAGGAAACTGGCGCGGAAATGCCCCATGATCCGATCTTAATCGCGCGCAATATTGGGCCTGCAGAACTGCTAGACTATGGCAATCGCCTGCGCGGAATCGTCCTAGAGGAAGGGTCGGTCGGCAGTCATGCTGCCATTGTTGCCCGCGCACTGGCCATTCCGCTTGTGATCCATGCGAAGAAAATAACGACCGAAGCTTTGAACGGCGATCCTATTCTAGTGGATGGAGACCAAGGCCTGGTGCATTTGCGCCCTGACGATTCAATCGTGTCCGCCTTCCGCGATAAGATTGCGATGCAGGCCCAGGCGCAAGAACGCTACACCTCAATCCGCGACAAACCTGCGACATCGACTGACGGTCAAACCGTTTCGATGATGATGAACGCTGGCCTGTTGGCTGATCTGCCTAGCCTCGTCAGTTCTGGCGCCGAGGGCGTGGGGTTGTTTCGCACAGAGCTTCAGTTCCTCGTACAAAACAAAATGCCTCAGCGTGCCGAACTCAGCGCGCAATACACACGCGTCCTAAATGCGGCTGGCGATATGCCCGTGGTGTTTCGGACGCTCGATATCGGTTCGGACAAGGTCCTGCCGTATATGAAAACCGTCGAAGAGCCTAATCCCGCATTGGGCTGGCGCGCGATCCGTGTCGGCCTTGATAAGCCGGGCGTTTTACGCATGCAGCTTCAAGCGCTGATACGCGCCACGAACGGTGGGCCGCTTACTGTGATGTTCCCCTTTGTAGCGCAGATGTCGGAATTCACCGCCGCCCGCGCCGAGGTCGACAAAGCGATGGACCGCGAGCGCAAACTTGGTCACCCCCTGCCCTCATCTTTGGACGTTGGCGCGATGCTGGAAACGCCTTCGTTGGCATTCGCATCTAAGAAGTTCTTTAAAGACGTACAATTTTTGTCGATCGGGGGGAACGACCTAAAGCAGTTCTTCTTTGCTGCGGACCGTGAAAACGAAATGGTGCGTCGACGCTACGACACGCTTAATGTCTCGTTCCTCAGCTTTCTGGAAAGCATCGTTGAGCGATGTGAAGATACTGACACAAGGCTCAGCTTTTGCGGCGAGGATGCGGGCCGCCCGATTGAGGCCCTGTGCCTTGCTGCGATCGGATTTAGAGCGTTATCAATGCGCCCGGCCAGTATTGGACCTGTCAAAAGCCTGATCCGCCGCACGGACCTTTCCGCCCTTCGCAAGGTGATTTGGGATGAACGTGACCGCGGCGAACAATCCGTGCGCCCTGCGGTAATGGAGTTCCTGCGCACACAAGGCTAAGCGACCCTTGCCTCAAGCTTTTTGGTCAGCTGTTCAATCGGCTGATCCGTCTCAATCGCCAACCGTCGCAGCCCGAAATGCACATGTGCCATTTCACGATAATAATTCGCGTAAATCGTGTTGATCGAAGCCCCCGCCGCAGCCCCTAGAACGGGCAATGCTTGTGCAGCGACCTTTTTGCCAAATACCAACGCCAGCCTTGGCGCGACCTGAGTAGCCAAAGCCTGCAATGTCGGCCCACCAACGGCCATGCGCGCCGCCATAAACGCTAAATCGGTTTCATCACTCGTCAGTGGTCCGTTTGAGGCAAATATCCGTACGGAATCAAATCGCACATTGTCAGCCTTTGGATCAAAGCCTTCTTGCCGTGCAGCAGCTTGAATTGATCGCAAAAACAACGTGGTCGTCAGTGGCAATTCTGCAAGGGCGGTTCCTATGCCACCGACTCCGCCGACTGCGCCCATAGCGGCGGCAACCAAACGTGTCAGGCGTGCATCTTCGCTTGGCAACACCTTGTGGGACATATCCGCGGCACGTATGGCTGTGTGAAGCGCTTTCTCGGTCGCTACATGAATGCCATGTTGTGCACTCTTGGGGATATATTCAGCTAAACCATCGGCATGATCGCCAAGCTTAGCCATAAGCGCCATGCCCGGTCCGGTCGCACCTCGATAGCGAACGGCCAAGCGATCCAACACAACTGTTTCGTTCAATTTCGATTCTGGTGGATAAATTATTTCTGACATAGCCGCTCCCTTCCTCTCTAAATCGGGACTGAGCCGAGAAAATTCAACGCCCAGGTCAGGATTTACGGAAGACTTCGCCTATACAGCCCCGCCACGCATCATTGGACAGCTCATAACCCAAAACGCGGTCTGGGTTGGTAGGAGGTGGCATCATGACCCCCTCAAGCCGTTTGAAACCAAACCGCCCATAGTACGGTGCGTCTCCCACAAGCAGGACACGATCCCAGCCAGACGAAGCTGCAATCTCAAGACTGCTACGCATCAACAAACCGCCCAACCCTTCGGCCTGGCGTGTTGGGTGCACTGCGATTGGACCAAGAAGCAATGCATCCTTTTCGCAAACCCGAACCGGCCAAAAACGAATGGCGCCTGCCAAAATGTTCTCTGCATCCCTCGCGACTAATGACAGTTCGGCAACGGGCTCGACCTCATCGCGCAAACGATAGGATGACAACGCCTCACGACCCGGCGCAAAGCAGAGATCATAGAGCGCCTCTACCTCCCACCAGTCTTCCGGAGTTTCTTGTGTCAGTTCAAACATCTATGCGCTTTTTTCTTACGGGGTGGAAACGCCTCTAACATGCCGTTAGGTCTGTCACAAACCAAGAGGAAACATCAAAGTGTTTTATCAACCAAAAGATGGCCACGGACTGCCGCATAATCCGTTCAACGCTCTGATCGTGCCACGCCCCATCGGCTGGATTTCGACACGCGATGCCGCCGGTCACGATAACCTTGCGCCTTATAGCTTTTTCAACGGTGTGGCGTATGAGCCGCCACAAGTCATGTTCGCGACGACAAGCGGCAAAGCCGATCGTGGTGACATGAAAGACAGCGCCAGCATCATTGAAGAAACCGGCGTCTTTTGCGTCAACACCGTGCCATTGGCCCTAACAGACGCCATGAACATCTCGTCAAATGCGTTTCCCGCAGACGTCGATGAATTCGATCAAGCCGGGCTTGAGAAAGCTGAATGTCAAACAATCAACTGCCCACGTATTGCGAAAGCGCCAGCAGCCCTTGAATGCAAGTTGACCAATATTTTGAAGGTCAAAGGCGAAAACAACACTGTCATTTTCGGCGAGGTTGTTGGCATCTACATTGACGACGAATGCCTGACCGACGGCAAGCTTGATATTGCCAAGTACAAACCCTTGTCCCGTCTTGGATACCGCGACTATGCAGTGATTGATCAGTCTTTCACGCTCACCCGTCCTGACGACTGACCGGAAGCGTATCTTGGGAAGATTTTGAGCCCCGCTTCAACGACGTGTTTCACGATGGCTTTCCGATAAAAGCTGCCAACGATGAGGTAGACCGTGATGGTTGGATTCTCGCCTTAGCGGGACTTCTGGCCCCTGGCGCAAAGGCGAAAGCGTTCGCTGGGTAGGTGATCCATTTTATTATTCAGTCACAATTACAAAGCCTAATGGGTCTATCATACCGCCGATATCCAAAGGCTTTGTGAGAGTCGGAAAACTGATCCGCGTCACACCAAATAATCCGTTCGAGTGCGACAGCATCGCTGGCACTGATAACGACTATTAGGGTCAAGCAATCGCTCAACGCTAATCTATGCGCGGCGTTTATTTTACAGAAACTACCCTAGGGCGGATCAAAGGGGGGCAGTGCCCCTTTATCCAGTTTAGTGTCCGCCGAGGATACCGGTGCGCACATCATAATCGACCGCGATCTCGTAATCAGGGTCGTCATCGCTGTCGATCATCAGATGACCAGCCTTGGACAGAAGCTTATGGCAATCGCGGCCAAGGTGACGCAACCGCAGTGTCTTGCCTGCATCAACATACTTTCCCGCGACAGCTTCAATCGCCTGAAGTGCGGATTGATCCACAACACGGCTGCCCGCAAAATCGGCGATCACTACGTCGGGATCATCTTTGATGTGGAACAGCTCAATAAATCCGTCTGTTGAACCAAAGAACAATGGTCCTTGGATTTCATAAACCTTCGCGCCTTCTTCGGTATGTGACATCCGCTCAATCGCGTGAATGCGGCGAGCGTTATTCCATGCGTAAGCCAGCGCCGAGACGATCACGCCCACAACAACAGCCACGGCGAGGTCTGAGTACACGGTCACGCCGGTCACCAGCAGGATCACAAAGGCGTCGGTCAAAGGAACTTTGGTTAGAATACGGATTGAGTTCCATGCGAACGTTCCGATCACCACCATGAACATCACACCGACCAAGGCAGCCAGCGGAATTTGCTCAATCATGGGCGACGCAAACAATATGAAGCTCAACAAAAACAACGAAGCAGCGATGCCTGCAATCCGTGTGCGACCACCGGATTTCACGTTGATCATTGATTGACCAATCATCGCGCAGCCACCCATGCCACCGAAAAATCCAGTCAGGACGTTAGAGGCGCCTTGGGCAATACATTCTTGCGACGCTCCACCGCGTTTGCCGGTCATTTCACCAACAAGGTTCAACGTCAGCAGGCTTTCGATCAGACCAATCGCTGCAAGGATAACGGCGTAGGGAAGGATGATCTCAAAAGTTTCCCAGTTCAGCGGAACCATTGGGATATGGAACAACGGTAACCCGCCCTTGATCGCGGCCATGTCACCGACGCGCGGTACATCAAGACCAAAGCCGATAACAACTGCGGCCACGATACCAATACCGGCCAAAGGTGCTGGTATGACCTTGGTGACCTTTGGCATCAGATAGACAATCGCCATCGTCAGACCCACAAGCGCAAGCATAACGATCATCGGACCGCCGCTCAGCCATTCGCCACCGCTAGAGCCATGCCCAGTGGATTCAACAGTGCCTGAAACTTTGAATTGCGTCATCTGCGCTAGGAAAATCACAATCGCCAGACCATTCACAAATCCCAGCATAACCGGATGCGGAACAAGGCGGATGAACTTACCCCACTTCATCACACCGGCAACGACTTGCAGAATGCCCATCAGAACCACGGTCGCGAACAGGTATTCAACACCGTGATCTGCGACAAGCGCCACCATGACAACCGCCAGCGCACCTGTTGCACCAGAGATCATTCCGGGGCGACCACCAAAGATAGCTGTGACCAAACCGACCATAAAGGCAGCGTAGAGACCCACCAACGGGTGGACACCAGCGACAAAAGCAAAGGCCACGGCCTCGGGGACCAGTGCGAGTGCAACGGTTAAACCCGAGAGAACCTCGATACGGAGACGTCCGACGGAAAAACCTTCGTCAGTCGTCAATCCTAAATCAGCCGAGGCGATGCGGTGGGCGAATTTGCCCAAAGTCGTTTCTTTCACGGGGAACCGTCCTGTTTTCTAGGTGCGCGAGGGCCGTTTATCTGGCCTGTCACGAAATGGCCAGCGATCCATCCAAAAAGCTGCTTTGCGCCCACTTCATAGCACTACAGGGCAAACTTGCACGGCATTCATCGCGCCATCCTAGCGCACAGCAACCAAGGTGCCTCCAGCCAAAACTAGAATGACTACGATGAGGTGTTTAAACCTCAGCTTCTCGACCCGGAAAACTGACCATCCTAGCAAAAGAACCCATAGTGGAACGGTCGCAATGAACGGCGCAATACGGGTTATTTCGCCAAGGGAAATCGCAAAGTTTACCATCAGAATGCCAGTTCCGTTGATAATCCCAACCAATACAAACCATAGCGACTTGCGCGAAAACTTCCCTAGCAAGCTTAGGCGACCAGTTGCGACGACAATAACAAACAACACGACTGTCGAAACGCTTCCGGCGATCAGAGTGGCAAAAAAAGGGCTCGGAATGTCATTCAGGCCAATTTTAGTCAGGGGCTGAACTAGCCCGCGCGCGGCGGACGCAGCGATCGGCAAAAGTAGCGCCCAAAGCGGGAAACTACGCTTGATTGACACACCATCCATTGCAGAAAGTGCGATGCCCGCCATCATCAAAGAGAAGCCAATGAATAGTGTAAGTCCAAAGGACTCGCCCAAAAACATAACCGCAGGAACTGCCGCGAACAGTGGCAGCAACGAACCTAGTGCAGACGTTAGCGCTGGTCCGACTTTGCCGACTGACACGATTTGCAGAAACTGGGCGATCGCTGGAAACGTCAGACCAACCAACAAAAAGTAGATCATGGATGGATGCGAGAACCACCCAATCGACACGAAAAATGGGGCAAATAGCCAAAACATGACCGCCATTGTCGAGACAGACAGAAACGCCGCAATCAACGGGTCATTTGACTTAAGCCCGTGTCGTTGGATGTAGAAATTCAGCGCAAATATGAACGACGCTGCAATCGCCACGCCAATAGGAAGCAATGTGCTCATGTAATAACTGGCCTTTGCTTTGGTGTACCTGCAGGTGGATCAATCACTTCGATCCGGCCACGGCGCGATCACCTTTTAGCCAACGAAGGGTGTCTGGATAGTCAAAGGCCAACGAAATTGCATCAACAATCAGCAGGACCAGCAAATAGCTTTCATAAGCCGGTGTGCCTTCGGGCCTGCTGATAAGTAACCAAACAACAAGCCACGTCCACAAGGGAATATGCGACAGGGCCATAGTCTTGGAAAATCCGCGCTCAACGATCATCACTGGCACGTTGATCAAAATCGCAACGATCGCCAGAAACGCTATCCACAACCCACTTGGCTGATCGACAAAAAAGATGCTGGCAAAGTTCACAGGCACAAGCACGCCAAACACCCAGAACTGAACCCAACCAGGCAGAGCGCGATAGGAGTGCCAGATATCGTTGATCAGTTTCATCTCAGCCTCCGATTCGATTTTGACGAACCTAACGCCTAATTCAGCACGTCCCAAGCTGGTTTGCACATGGTGTTATCTCGGTGCGTTGATGGCAATTCTGCTTGAAGAAAACTGATCGCGTGGCAGCAAACGACGACCGTATTTACGGGCCTTTTTGTTGTCCAGCAACACCGTTTTGATGTCTGCCAAAGTATTCACGGCAGTTTTTTCCACCCGAGCGATTTAATTCTGAACTGACCCGTTGGGCATCACTTTTGCCTGATCTTGCCGCTGTGACCGATTGAAGACCATGTCCGCCTGTGGCTAAGTACCCGCGACTTAACCGGAGGCAAACATGAGCGAAACTATGATCGGGATCATCGGCGGTTCGGGCGTTTACGACATCGACGGACTACAAAATGCCGAGTGGGTTTCTGTTAAAACGCCTTGGGGCGATCCGTCGGATCAGATTCTGACGGGCACGTTAGACGGCGTCAAAATGGCGTTTCTTCCGCGTCACGGACGCGGTCACATGCATTCACCAACCACGGTTCCCTATCGCGCCAATATAGATGCTTTAAAACGGCTGGGTGTCACAGATGTTGTCTCAGTCTCGGCGTGCGGGTCGTTTCGCGAAGAAATGGCGCCCGGCGACTTCGTCATCGTGGATCAGTTCATTGACCGCACATTCGCCCGTGAGAAATCCTTTTTTGGCACAGGCTGCGTTGCACATGTAAGCGTCGCACACCCGACCTGCCCTCGCTTATCTTCCGCCTGCCAAACCGCTGCTTTAGACGCCGGAATAAACGTCCACATGGGCGGAACCTACCTTGCGATGGAGGGTCCTCAGTTCTCTACTGTGGCAGAAAGCAAAATGTACCGAGACAGCTGGGGCGCTGACGTCATAGGCATGACCAACATGCCCGAAGCCAAACTCGCCCGCGAAGCCGAGCTTTGCTACGCCTCAGTCGCCATGATCACCGACTTCGACAGCTGGCATCCAGAACACGGCGCGGTGGATATCACCGAGATTATCGCCACCCTCACCGGTAACGCAGACAAAGGCCGCGCGCTGGTGTCTCGCTTGCCAAATCTTCTTGGGGCAGAGCGTGACCCGTGTGAGCATGGATGTGACAGAGCGTTGGAATACGCGATTTTAACCTCGCCCGATATGAGGGACCCCGAAGTTGTGGGGAAACTGGATGCGGTTGCCGGAAGGGTTTTGGGATGACCAAGAAAACAGACGTCAAAGACTACATACGCACAATTGTGGACTTTCCGCATGAAGGCATTCTGTTTCGCGATGTGACGACCCTGTTCGCCGATCCGCGCGGATTTCGGATGGCCATTGATCAGATGCTGCACCCTTACGCCGGACAGCGCATCGACAAAGTCGTGGGGCTTGAGGCGCGGGGGTTTATCATCGGCGGGGCGATTGCCCACCAACTGGGTACGGGGTTTGTGCCTATTCGAAAGAAGGGCAAACTGCCTGGCACGGTGATTAGTCAGGATTACAAGCTTGAATACGGCGAGGCTATCGTTGAAATCCACGACGACGCTATTCAGGCCGGTGAAACGATCCTGCTGGTTGATGACCTGCTGGCAACCGGTGGCACCGCTGAGGCAGGCATCAGTTTGATCGAAAGGCTGGGCGGCAAGATCATTGGGTCTGCCTTTATCGTCGACTTGCCAGAGCTTGGTGGGCGCGCACTGCTAGAGAAGATGGGAATGGATGTTCATATTCTCTGCGAATTCGATGGGCTCTAAGCGGGATCTTTGAATATTTGAGGACAGAAAAATCCGCAGTCGATCTAGCCTTGCGCGGCTTTTACAAATGCCTGCATTTTCGCGGGATCTTTTCGACCAGGTGAGGATTCAACGGCTGAGGCCAGATCGACCTGCTTGGCGCCCGTAAGGCGTATAGCCTCGGCCACGTTGTCTACAGTCAGACCGCCTGCCAGCATCCACGGAACAGTCCAGTATTTCTTGTCGGCCAATAAGCGCCAGTCAAAAGGGACACCGTTGCCACCTGGAAGGTCAGCGCCCTTTGGGGCCTTAGCATCGATCAACAATTGGTCTGCAACGCGCGAGTATTCATCAATTTTGCGCACGTCCTCGGGACCGGCAATCCCAATGGCCTTGATAACAGGCAGGCCGTAACGCGCTTTGATTTCAGCTACGCGTGCGGGCGTTTCTTTACCGTGTAGTTGAAGCATGTCTATCGCCACGGTTGATGTTAGCTCATCAAGGAATAAATCCGTCTCATCGACGACCAAAGCCACCTTGGCGACTCCAAAAGGCACTTCGCTGGCCAATTGGGTTGCCTGTCCAATATCGACATAGCGCGGTGACTTCGGAAAGAAGTTGAATCCAACATAGCGAGTTCCGGCCTCGACAGCCGCAGCTAAGTCTTCACTTGTTGTGAGACCACAGATTTTTACGGCAATGTTTGGCATAACTACTTAGCGTCTTCCAACAGCATCAAGACTTCATCTTTGGGTTCTGTCGGTTCGGTCTTCAATTTGCGGACTTCTCGTTTCAACTCATGCGCCTCGGACTTGTGTTTAGCAGCCGTGGAACGAAGCGTGCTTTCGCGGATCCATTCCCAAATGAAGCCGATGATAAGGCCAGCGATGATGCTGGCGAACACCACAATGAACAACGGTAAGTCGATGGTCCATGAGAAGCCGACAATCGCATCGAGCTCTGACGGTAGAATTCTCAGAGTGACGAATTCGCGGTTACCAAAGGCAACAGCAATGAGGGCCAACCCGAGGATGGCCAAAAATGCAAAGCGGATAGTGCGCATGTTATTTTCCGTTCAAACGGTCCCGTAAAAGCTTGCCCGTCTTAAAGAACGGAACGTGCTTTTCTTCAACCTCAACCGTCTCGCCAGTGCGCGGATTTCGGCCAACGCGCGCGTCGCGCTTTTTCACCGAAAATGCACCGAAGCCGCGAAGCTCAACCCGATCACCGCGTGACAGGGCTTCGGAAACTTCATCGAAGATGGTGTTTACAATGCGCTCAACATCGCGCTGTGAGAGACGCCGTTCTGCTGGCAATTCTTGGTTATCGTCAAAAATCTTCTGGACCAATTCCGAACGGATCATCCCCATCTCCCTGATTAACTCTTATGAGTTTAATTTTGAGACATCATGCTGTGGTTTGAATTCAAAATCCAGCTATCCGTTGCAAATCACAGGGAAAATTTCCCCCAAAAGGTGCTTTCTTGGAAAGAAAGTCGGTGACTGATTGATCGTTTCCAAACTGGGCAGTCTATTTTTGGGCCAATTGGAAGGATTCGCCACGACCGATTCGAAAGAAAAAAGCCCCGGACAATGCCGGGGCCTTCTAGAATTTTTAGTGGATCGAAAAGCTTAGTCGTCCTGCTTAAGCGCTGCGCCGAGGATATCACCCAACGATGCACCTGAGTCCGAAGAACCGTACTGCTGTACTGCTTCTTTCTCTTCTGCGATCTCACGCGCTTTGATCGAAAGACCCATGCGACGTGTTTTGTTGTCGATGTTGGTGACGCGAACGTCGACCTTGTCGCCAACACCGAAACGCTCTGGGCGCTGCTCGGCACGGTCTCGTGACAGATCCGAGCGACGGATGAAGGATTTGGCGCCTTCATAGTCAACTTCGATTCCGCCGTCTTCGATTGCAGTCACTTCGACAGTGATGATCGAGCCACGCTTCACGCCGCCAACGGCTTCAGCGAACTTGTCGCCACCGAGAGCTTTGATCGAGAGCGAGATACGCTCTTTCTCGACGTCGACTTCCGAGACAACAGCCTGGACGATGTCGCCTTTGGTGTAGCTGCTGATGACGTCTTCGCCACGTTCGTCCCATGAAAGGTCCGAAAGGTGAACCATGCCGTCGATGTCGCCTTCGAGACCGATGAACAGACCAAACTCGGTGATGTTCTTGACTTCGCCTTCGACCTGCGTACCCTCTGGGTTGCTTTCTGCGAAAACGTCCCATGGGTTGCGCATTGTCTGCTTAAGACCAAGGCTAACACGGCGTTTGGCTTCGTCGATTTCCAGAACCATAACTTCGACTTCTTGCGAAGTAGAAACGATTTTGCCTGGGTGAACGTTCTTCTTCGTCCAAGACATTTCCGAAACGTGCACAAGACCTTCAACGCCTGGCTCAAGTTCAACAAACGCACCGTAGTCGGTGATATTGGTGACACGACCAGTGTGTGTAGAATCCAGTGGGTACTGGTTGGCAACTGTTGTCCAAGGATCGTCCTGCAGCTGCTTCATGCCAAGGCTGATACGGTGAGTCTCTTTGTTGATCTTAACGACCTGAACCTGAACGGTCTGGCCAATTGTCAAGATTTCCGAAGGATGGTTCACGCGGCGCCATGCCATGTCAGTGACGTGCAATAGACCGTCAACACCACCCATATCGACGAATGCGCCGTATTCTGTGATGTTCTTAACGACGCCTTCAACAGCTTGGCCTTCAGCCAAGTTACCGATGACTTCTGCACGCTGCTCAGCGCGAGACTCTTCAAGGATTGCACGACGTGAAACAACGATGTTGCCACGACGACGGTCCATTTTCAGAATCTGGAACGGCTGCTTAAGACCCATCAGAGGGCCAGCATCGCGTACTGGACGAACGTCAACCTGCGAGCCTGGAAGGAACGCAACTGCGCCGCCCAGATCGACAGTGAAGCCGCCTTTGACACGACCGAAGATCGCGCCTTCGACGCGAGCGTCGCCAGCATATGCTTTTTCCAGACGGTCCCATGCTTCTTCGCGGCGCGCCATCTCGCGAGAGATAACAGCTTCGCCACGTGCGTTTTCAGCGGCGCGGAGGAAAACCTCTACTTCGTCGCCAACAGCAATTTCTGGGGCTTCGCCAGGATTAGCGAATTCTTTAATGTCAACGCGGCCTTCCATTTTGTAGCCTACGTCGATGATGGCCTGACCAGCTTCGATAGCGATGATCTTGCCTTTGACAACCGAACCTTCGTTCGGAGTGTCCATTTCAAAGCTTTCCTGAAGAAGGGCTTCGAAGTCTTCCATTGATACGTTTTGAGCCATGTGGTCTCAGATTCCTTTACTAACGTTTTTGCGGGCCGCGCGGTTGTCTCCGCCGGTCTTGGGGTTTGGTTTTGGACGATGCCCCGAATAGAATATGGGCCGGAAGATCCGACCCAGAAACATGCCCTACTCAGACATCACGGTACATCGACACGCGCGCAACTATACGGATTCTCTTTGACAGGCAAGGCTTTGGGCACGCTCAGTAGATGCGTTCAACCTAAGGTGTCGATTGTATCTGGTGCGATTCAACCAAATTTGCTACAAAAGCACCATAAAAACAAAAAGTACCCGAGGCAAAGCAGGCTCTTTAAATGGGTTTCAATATTGAAGATGTCAGTGGCAATAGTGCCAGCGGCGGCCCAGACAGTTGGGTCTACGAAATTGATCTGTGGGACCATGTCGACGAAGTCAGCGCCGATTTCGAGGAAGCATTTTTAGGATTTCCCGTCGGCGATGCACCCAGTGGCTATACTTATTCTGCGTTAAGTACATCCGATTATGGCTCGGTATTCACCAATGCAACAACCGGCGAGTGGACCTTTTTTATGGACCGCTCAGCGGTTCTCGATGATTTAACTGATCAGACTATAACCTTTACCGTTACTGGGTGGGACGGCGGTACCAGCTCAACAGACACGATTACAATTAATTTGGGGGCTGACCCAGATAACTAGTTCAAATACTTCTTAACCCATTGTCTTAGCTGTGATAATTGCACTGACGGGTCACTGTTGTTAAAACGCCACTCACATTCCTTCAAATATAGTCCAAATTGGGCCTTTGGAACACC
>JAQWQJ010000023.1 GCA_029244725.1 Paracoccaceae bacterium | reverse complement strand
CACATAAACTGGCCGCAGTTCGAGCCGTGGTTCCGGCAACAAAATGCTCGACCAGGCGACCCTGTTTATACTTACTTAAGCGACTCTTCCGCATGCTTCCCATGATAACACCTTTTTCGCGTTATCTGGGTCAGCCCCTAAATTAGAAAGTCAGAAGAATGACCGACCTTTTAACTATTCCGCGGAAAATTCATTTGGGTCGGCTAATTCAATAATGTCCGACATAATCGCATTAAGCTCAAAGTCTTTTGGTGTATAAACCCGTGAAACACCCATCTCGCGGAGTTTGGTGGCGTCTTCGTCAGGAATAATGCCACCGACAATGACCGGAGTGTCCGATAATCCAGCGTCTTGCATGCGCTGCAAAGTTTCTTCGACCAACGGCAAGTGGGATCCAGATAGGATCGAGAGGCCAACGACGTGGGCTCCAGTTTCTTTTGCCGAGTTTACCAATTCTTCTGGCGTTAGGCGGATGCCGTCGTAGTTGATGTCCATGCCACAATCGCGGGCACGAAAGGCGATTTGCTCTGCGCCATTTGAGTGACCATCAAGACCGGGTTTGCCGACGAGGAAATTCAGACGGCGTCCTAGTTTGTCGCTTACGTTGTCCACAGCACTGCGGATATCATCGAGGCCCTCGGTTTTGTTGGAGACAGAACGCGAAACGCCGGTCGGACCGCGATATTCGCCATAAACACTGCGCATCTGAGCCGCCCATTCGCCCGTTGTTGCACCGGCTTTGGCAGCCTTGATCGAAGGCTCCATTACGTTTTGGCCTTGGCTGGCGGCGGCGCGGAGTTCTGATAGGGCAACATCTACGGCGGCTTGGTCCCGTGTGCTGCGCCATTCATTCAAGTTGGCTGTTTGCTCGGCTTCTACGGCTGGATCGACGGTCATGATGCCGCCGTCCTCGGTCATCAGTGGGGAAGGTTCGCCATTTTGCCAGCGGTTGACGCCGACGACGATGGTTTCTTCGCGCTCAATCTTGTTCAGGCGCTCGGCGTTGGAATCGACCAAACGGGATTTCATGTATTCGATCGAGGATACGGCACCACCCATACTGTCTAGATTGGCCAGCTCATGGCGCGCACCGACTTTTAGGGCCTCTACTTTGCGATCTACGGCGGGGTTTCCGTCAAACAGGTCTTCGTATTCTAAAAGATCGGTTTCGTACGCCATGATCTGTTGCATGCGAAGAGACCATTGTTGATCGAACGGGCGCGGCAGGCCGAGGGCCTCGTTCCAAGCAGGCAGTTGCACTGCGCGGGCGCGCGCGTTCTTAGAAAGCGTCACTGCAAGCATCTCGATTAAAATACGGTAGACGTTGTTCTCTGGCTGCTGCTCGGTCAGGCCAAGGCTGTTGACCTGAACGCCATAGCGAAAACGGCGGAATTTGGGATTTTCAACGCCGTAGCGTTCACGCAAAATCTCATCCCACAAATCAACGAAGGCGCGCATTTTGCACATCTCAGTGACAAAGCGAATGCCGGCATTTACGAAAAATGAGATGCGTCCGCAAAGGGCCGGAAAATCCTCGGCCGGAACGCGAGGGCGCAATTCATCAAGGACGGCCGTTGCGGTGGCCAATGCGAATGCCAATTCCTGCTCGGGCGTCGCGCCAGCTTCTTGCAAGTGATAGGAACACACGTTCATTGGGTTCCACTTAGGGACGTTCGTGTAGCAATACTCGGCCACGTCCGCGATCATTTTTAGAGATGGTTTGGGTGGGCAGACGTATGTTCCGCGCGAAAGGTATTCTTTAATCAGGTCGTTTTGAACCGTGCCTTGAAGTTTGGAAACGTCCGCGCCCTGTTCTTCTGCAACGGCGATATAAAGCGAAAGCAACCATGGCGCAGTAGCATTAATGGTCATCGACGTGTTCATCTGTTCAAGCGGGATATCCTTGAACAAGGTACGCATATCCCCAAGATGACAAATTGGGACTCCGACTTTGCCAACCTCGCCACGGGCTAAAGTATGATCGCTATCGTAGCCCGTTTGCGTCGGTAGATCGAAAGCCACGGAAAGACCCGTTTGTCCCTTTTCAAGGTTCGAGCGGTAAAGCGCGTTCGACGCCTTTGCAGTCGAGTGACCAGAGTAAGTGCGAAATAGCCAAGGACGATCTTTTTGGGTCTCGGACATTAGGGCCTCATGAATCAATATGGGTAATTATCTTGCGTTGACTTGTTGATACTTGGAATTTTATACCAATGTCAATTCGCTGCATTGCGGCAACGCCACGTCATTACAGTGTGACGATTTGAGTGGTGCTTTGGAACCGAAACCGCTAATAAGCATAAAATTCAAGGCTATGGGCCGGACAAAGAAGCTGCGCCCTAAGTTATCTGGGGATACGGATGATGAAATTTTCCGCAATAGGGCTCGGTGTGATCACTGCAATGTCCCTTTCGGCTGGTCTCGCGTTTGCGGACGGCCGCGAAATGCGTATCGTTAATCAAACTGGCTTTGAAATCGTTGAGCTTTTTAGGTTGCACAAGGGTGAAACCGAGTGGGGCGAAGACCTTCTGCTTGGTAATCCAATTGGTGGCGTTGATGAACGCTTGATAGATATGGAAGATGGCTCTGGCTATTGTCTGTATAGTTTCCGCGTTATTTTCGACGATGAAGAAGAACTGGTCAGTGAAGATGTGAATATCTGCGATCTGACGATGTTCACTTACTACTAAGAATTTCCAGTCTTATTGGATGATGACCTGCCTTTGGGCCGATTGATCAGTGATTCACATCAAATTTTCTGCGCTTGCAGGGTTATAAAATTACAAAAATACATATTGGGTTGTTGCATTGTTGCGCGTTGGTCGATATTCCGAGGCTAACACGCAACGATTCTGCGTTGCAGCAGACACCAAGACAGGAGGCCGCCATGGCTTTGGACACCGCAGCTGAAACCTTCCAGTATGATGCCCCACAAAAAGATCTATATGAGGTGGGCGAAATGCCCCCTATGGGCCACGTTCCCGCACAAATGTACGCTTGGGCAATCCGCCGTGAGCGGCACGGTGAACCCGAGAAATCCTTTGTGCAAGAAGTGGTCGATGTGCCGACGCTAGACGCACATGAGGTTCTTGTGCTGGTGATGGCCGCAGGCGTGAACTACAACGGTGTGTGGGCTGGTCTTGGCACCCCGATTTCACCGTTTGATGTGCATAAACAGCCGTTCCACATTGCGGGATCGGATGCTGCTGGCATCGTTTGGGCCGTTGGTGCCAAAGTGAAGAAGTGGAAAGTTGGCGACGAGGTTGTCATTCATTGCAACCAAGATGACGGCGACGATATCGAATGCAACGGTGGCGATCCGATGTTCTCGGACACGCAACGGATTTGGGGATACGAGACGCCAGACGGATCATTTGCGCAATTCACCAATGTTCAGGCCCAGCAACTTATGCCACGCCCAAAGCATCTGACATGGGAAGAGTCAGCTTGTTACACACTGACCCTCGCAACTGCTTACCGCATGCTGTTCGGTCACCCTCCGCATGAATTGAAGCCAGGAATGAACGTTTTGGTTTGGGGCGCTTCAGGCGGTCTAGGAACCTATGCGATCCAACTGATCAAAGCGGCTGGTGCCAACGCGATTGGCGTGATCTCAGACGAAAGCAAACGTGACTTCGTGATGGGCCTCGGCGCTAAGGGCGTGATCAACCGCAAAGACTTTACCTGTTGGGGGCAACTGCCGACGGTGAACACAGATGAATATAACACTTGGTTCAAAGAAGCGCGCCGTTTCGGTAAGGCCATTTGGGACATCACCGGCAAGGGCAACAATGTCGACATCGTATTTGAACACCCTGGCGAAAGCACTTTCCCAGTGTCTAACCTTGTCTGCAAAAAAGGCGGCATGGTCGTAATTTGTGCAGGAACTACGGGCTACAATCTGACGTTTGACGTTCGCTATACTTGGATGCACCAAAAGCGCCTTCAAGGATCACATTTTGCACATTTGAAACAGGCGTCTGCGGCGAACCAGATGATGATCGAAAAGCGCATTCATCCGTTTCTGTCTGAGACTTTCCCATGGAGTGAAATTCCGGCGGCGCATTCAAAGATGCTGCGCAATGAGCACTTGCCGGGCAACATGTCCGTATTGGTTCAAACACCAAAGCTTGGACTGAGCACCCTGCAAGAGGTTGTCGACGCCAGTTAACCAACCCGCTTTACTCAAGAATAGGACCGCGCGATTCGAAATCGGATCGCGCGGTTTTTGCGTTTCCAGGGCTGACTTAGCGGAATCAAAGGCTTGTGCAGGGCAACTCCCTATTAATGGGGGGACAAATACCGCGAATATCGTGAATAAAACGTTTCGTGCTAGGGTTGTGTTAACTTCTCATTAACTCCCGTGAACGAGGCTGGATATGAAAAATGATTGGATTATCGACGTTCTGGCGGACCTCAACAGCTTTGCCAAAAGCAATGGTTTGCCGGAGTTGGCAAAACAGTTAGAGGAAACGGCCATTCTGGCCTCCGTTGAATTGGCGTCGCATTCCACGGGAGCCTCAATTGTCGACTCAAGACCTACATCTAAGCAATGTATTCAAGAGCCTCGAAGACGCTTCGGCCCTTGAGGACCTTCAACATGTCATCGTGGAAACCCGAGATCGATTTAAGGTCTCGCATGCGGTTTATCATTGGGTCAGTTCATCAGGGTCGCAATACGGTTGCGGAACCTATGACCCAGAATGGGTTGAGCGATACATAAAGCAAGAATATCTGCGATTAGATCCGGTGATTAGCGGCTGTTACCAACGGTTCCACCCCGTTGACTGGCGCCACCTTGACTGGAGCCAGAAGCAAGTGCGCGGCTTTCAACGCGAGGCACAACAATACGGCGTCGGACATCAAGGGTATTCGATCCCGATCCACGGACCGCACGGACAATTTGCTTTGTTTAGCATATCCGACCATCGCGAGGACGCGGACTGGGACACGTTCACCCAAATGCATCGGCGTGAGTTGATACTGCTAGCCCATGCATTCAACGAAAAGGCGCTCGAATTCGAGCCGGGAAAGGCCGAGGAGACCCAAGCGCATTTATCCCCGCGCGAAGTGGACACGATGACCCTATTGGCGATGGGTTATAATCGCGCCCAAGTCGCAGACACGTTGTCGATCTCAGAACATACACTGCGGGCGTATATCGAATCTGCACGCTTGAAATTGGGTGCGCAAAACACGTTGCAGGCTGTCGCACGTGCAATGTCACGCGGGATGATCGTCGTCTAAGCGTACGCATTGGCAGGTATTCGTTAACCTCAGTCTATCATGCCCTAGCCCCAACACTCCGGGGGAAACGTGATGATAAAATACTTACGCGCAGATGAGTTGCGCAAATATCCAATTCTGCAAGATAGCATGTTTCGCGACCGCGCGGATCAGTTCAAGCGCCGTTTGAAATGGGGAGTTAAGGTCAATGAGCATGGGTGGGAGACGGACGAGTATGACGCATTAAACCCTCTCTATGTAATCGCGATCGCGCCCGACGGCGCGCATTTAGGATCGATGCGGTTTTTGCCAACCTTGGGTCGAACAATTATCAACGACCATTTCGGCCATCTTCTGAATGGCCACGTGATCGCGGACGCTGCAATTTGGGAATGCACTAGGTTTTGTTTGGGTCCCCAAGCCGGGGCAGGACTGGCCGGTCAGCTTATGTCTGCAGGAGGAGAAATCCTAAAGTGCTTTGGTCTCGGCGGGTTTGCAGGAGTGTTTGATGAGCGAATGGTAAGGATATATAATCGCATTGGTTCTGGGCCGGAAATTCTCGGGGCAGAAGGTCACGGGATTGATCGCATAAGCGTTGGCATTTGGCGATTTTCAGACAGTGCCCGCGCACGGGTTTCACGCCGCTCAGGGTTATCGCAGGCTGCAATGACGCATTGGTTCAAATGTCGATTTGGTGAGGTCGCATGCAACCCGTTTTCAGCCACGACGGCGTGATATCGGTTTAACATCTTTTGTGGTTTCATTAGGGTCTCGGCATGACCGTACCAGCACTAAAATTCTCGCATGATCAGGCAGAAGCCTTTGATACGATTGCAGAAGCACTGCGAAGCGCAGGCGTCGATCTCGATGACGGTTTATTGACCCCTCTGCATGATGGAAAAGATCGCGTTATGGCCGTGGTGGGCAAAGCTGGCTCTGGCAAAACGATGTTGCTGGCCGAGCTTTATAAAGCACTTGAGGCTGCCGGAGTTGAGGTTGTTTCAGGCGATTACGAGGGTCGCAAACGCAAGGATAGACGCACGCTTGCGATCCTTGCGCCAACGAACAAGGCAGCGAGTGTCCTGCGTAACAGGGGCGTCCCTGCAACCACGATTCACCGCATTCTCTACACACCTGTGTACGACCCCGAGTATGAGAAAATTGCTGAATGGTTGGCGGGGCAGGGCGAAAAGCCCGAAATCGATGGCCTGTCAGAGACTGCCCTAGAGAGGGCATCTGCATTTTATGCAAAAAACAAGTCGATACCTGGGGCTTTGGCTGCTGCTGGGTTGCGTGGGTCGGATTTTATTACCGGCTGGAAGCGACGCGACGAACCGTTGGATATCGGGTTCGTCGACGAAAGCTCTATGCTGGATGAAAAACAGTACGAAGACCTACAAGAGATTTTCCCGACCTTGCTGTTGTTTGGCGATCCCGCACAATTGGCGCCGGTGAACCAATCAGGGTCGATGGTATTTGATACGATGAAGGAGGGTCAGAAATTAGAGCTGCACCGAATTCATCGGCAGGAAAAAGACAATCCGATTCTAGATTTGGCGCATGCATTGGCGGACCCTCAACTTGGGTTTGATGACTTTGAGCAGATGGTTCAGGAAATTGCAGTCAAAGATGATCGTGTCGTTTGGGGGCAAAGGGTCGAAGTCGACCTGATGGCCCGCAGCCCAGTCCTAGTGTGGCGGAACGCAACGCGTATTCGGCTGATCAATGCGTTTCGATCAGTTTACGGCGCGCCTGAGGATTCCTTGCTAGAGGGCGAGCCCCTAATCTGCGATGGCCTTGAGTTGCCGATGAAGCACCGAAAAAAGCGGTTGGATCTTGAGGCGCGCGGGCTGATCAAAGGCGCGCAGGTTGTCTATCTCGGGGCGGGGCGAAAGCCTGGATTTTCGCGCCTCCATGTTATCGGGGCCGAAGACCCTCAGGTCAGCGCGGCCTCAATCGTTAAGATCGAAAAACCGGGCGAGGAAGAGCCGTTTATCCCGTTTGCTGCACGAATGGGGGCGACGTTCCTACACGGCGCGGCTGTGACCATCCACAAGGCGCAGGGGTCGCAATGGAATACGGTTCAGGTGTTTGCCCCTGATCTTTACGCCGCAGCCCGTGCGGGCCGCAGCGAAGCTGGTGTCCCGCTCTGGAAGCGCTTGGCATATGTCGCGATCACACGCGCCGAAGAACGATTGATTTGGGTCGTACGCAATCGGTTATCAAAGCCAGAGCAATCGCTGCGTGTAGACGATCTTCGTGCACCCACACCTAAATTTGCCCTTGAAGCACTGGACGCCGAAGACTGATTATTGGCGTCTGAATACTTGGAATATAGCCGAGGCGCCCCATCCAGCAAGGATCGCGATGGTTAGCGACAAGATGCCGTAAACCAACGGTTGCTGACGGGAAAGGTCGAATAAAAACTTCTCAAGTCCGACTTTGCGCACATCAAGTTCTGTCTCAAACGATGATACAACTTTGCCCGAACGGGTAAGCAGAATGCGTGTTTTATAGTCGCCTTCAGTTAGGTCCGACGGCAACGCGATAGACGTCCGAAACAACGTCTGCTGGTCAAAGCTGACCGCGTTTTCGTTCAACTGATAAAGCTCATTGTTGGTGCGAATACGGATCAGCGCGTCGGTGAAACTTTGCGAGTCTGTGACGGTCATTGGCGCACCAACAGACCGGATGGCCCGTGGGATCGACACCTTGTGACGAAGGTCTTCTACTTCGCTAAGGATTTCGTTGAAGGGACCAGAAGTAGAAATTGCGTAGAAGCTTGGGGCAAGATCGATTTCAACGGCGTCAGCGTTGATCCAGATGCCAAATTTCTTTTCCTTGCGGCGCAAAGTCAAAGGTTCCTTTGGTCCTTGCACAGCAATGATTACTTCAAGATTATCCTCAGACGAAATCGGTTCTTCGCGTTTGACGGCACCGAATACCAGCAGTTCAGAACCATCGAAGCTGGTCGTGATCGATATGGTGTCACTGCTCATGCCAAGTACGACTTCTTCGGCTTTTAGCGGAAGAGCGGTAATCAGTAGTAGAAGGATTGCACGTAAGAACATTTAGTGACCTCCCGCCGCGCCGATTGAGTAAAGCTCACTCGGCATAAGCAACAGATCGAGGGCCAGCTTGAAGCAGACTCCCATTACCATGATGGCAAGAAGAATACGAAGTTGTTCAGCTTTTAGATGGACACCAATACGTGCGCCAATCTGGGCACCAATCACACCGCCGACCAAAAGCAGAACGGCCAAGGCCATATCAACAGTGTAGTTTGTTGTCGCGTGCAAAAGGGTTGTAAAGCCGGTCACAAATATAATCTGGAACAGTGAAGTTCCGATAACCACTTTTGTCGGCATTCCCAGAATATAGATCATGGCCGGAACCATAACGAAACCGCCGCCTACACCCATGATTGCAGCCAGAACGCCTACAAACAGTCCGACCATAATCGGTGGGATGATCGAGATATAAAGACCCGATGTACGGAAACGCATCTTAAATGGCAGCGCATGAATCCATGTGCGATCACGGCGTTTTGAGGCTGTGGCCGTGCTTTTCTTGGAACGGCGGATAGCATTTAGGCTTTCGACGAACATCAAAGAGCCGATTATGCCGAGGAACACGACGTAGCAAAGCTTAACCAGCAGATCGACCTGGCCCATGCTTTTTAGATAGTTGAACAGCCAGACACCCAAAGCAGCGCCTATCAATCCGCCAATCAACAGAATTGACCCCATTTTGAAGTCGACTGTTTTGCGTTTGAAATGCGCAAGGACGCCCGAGAATGATGATGCTACGATTTGGTTCGCTTCGGTCGCCACGGCGACTGCAGGTGGAATTCCAATAAAGAACAACAACGGGGTCATTAAAAAACCGCCACCAACTCCGAACATGCCCGAAAGCACGCCGACTAGGCCGCCAAGACCGAGTAGGACGAAAGCGTTAACAGAAACTTCAGCTATGGGCAGATAGATGTGCATTCAGTCTCCTACGCGCCCTAGGGACGAACTTGCAAGCGATCAAATGCCGCATAGCGGCGCAATAATAGGAATCTCTGCGATTATTAGTTTTCTTTGACGTATGGCTCGCCACCAGCGCGTGGTGGAATGGCCTTGCCTACAAAGCCAGCAAGAATCACCACAGTCAAAATATACGGCAGACTTTCGGTGAATTGGACTGGGATCACAAAGCCGCCGATTTCAATATTTTGAAAACGAACAGCGATAGCTTGAAGCAGTCCAAACAATAGTGTTGCCGACAGAGCGTACCATGGGCGCCACTTAGCAAAGATCAATGCAGCCAGCGCAATAAAGCCACGCCCCGCCGTCATGTCCTTAACAAAACCGGCCTGCAAACCTGTTGCAAGGTATGCACCCGCAACGCCACAAAGCACACCGCAAATTGCGACGGCTGCGAAGCGCAGTCCGACCACAGATACGCCAGCGGTGTCCACTGCTTCCGGTGCTTCGCCGACGGCGCGTAGACGCAAACCAAAGCGCGTTCTAAATAACAACCACCATGTTGCTGGCACGCAAAGCAGCGCGACATAAACAAGGATTGTGTGGCCGGAAATCAGTTCAGAGTAGACCTGTTGAATTGGACCCGCCTGTTCGATCAGTTTTGTCACTGACAGGTCGGAAAGTGCAGCATCTTTGGGACCAATGGCAAACGGCAGTTCGATCCCATCAAAGCGCCCCCCACCCATAAGCGATGGGGTGCGACCACCTTGACCGAACCAGCTTTGAGCGACGAGAACGGTCATGCCGGCCGCGAGGAAGTTTATCGCGACGCCAGAAATCAGTTGGTTACCGCGAAAAGTGATCGAAGCGATGCCGTGTAATGCACTAAGGCTCATCGACGCGGCAATACCCGCCAGAAGACCCATCCACACGTTGCCAGAAACCGCCGCAACGGCGCCAGCAAACATCGCTGCGACCAGCATTTTACCTTCGAGACCGATGTCGAAAATGCCTGCGCGCTCAGAATACAAACCGGCAAGACAGGCCAATAGAAGCGGCGTTGCCAAGCGAAGTGTGGAATCAAGAACCTGGATGAGTGTCAGAAAATCCATCAGTTGCGCTCCTTGCGAAGGGCTAGGAAGATCCGCTCAAGCGGCATGCGCACCATGTTGTCTAAAGCGCCGGTAAACAGAATGACAAGCGCCTGGATAACCACGATCAGTTCGCGCGGAATGTCTGTCCAAAGCGCAAGCTCAGCGCCACCTTGGTAGAGAAACCCAAACAGCACAGCAGCTAAAACGACACCGAAGGGATGGTTTCTGCCCATAAGGGCAACGGCAATGCCAATAAATCCGGCACCTTCAGTTGCGTTCATGACCAAACGCTCGGCCTCGCCCATAACGTTGTTGATGGCCATTGCACCGGCCAAGCCACCCGAGATCAGCATTGAGATGATAATGATCCGGGTTGGGTTGATACCCGCATATTTTGCAGCAGACTCAGAGTGACCTTGCGCGCGGATTTCATAGCCGAGTTTCATGCGCCAAATCAGCAACCAGACCAACACACAAGCAATCAGCGCGACAAACAGGCTGACGTTCGCAGGTGCTGCTTTGGAAAAACTGATCCCAAGAGGGGTCAGCATGTCATGAAGCGTGGGCAGATGTGTGGGCTCTGGAAACTTGGCCGAGGCCGGGTCCATGCTACCCGCAGGGCGCATGACGTTGACCAAGACGTAGTTCAGAAGACCCGCCGCGATGAAGTTGAACATGATCGTCGTGATAACGATGTGACTGCCACGTTTAGCCTGCAGATAGGCTGGAATAGCGGCCCAAGCGGCCCCGAGTAGACCAGACATGACGATCGCTGCCAAAAGGGCAACCGTCCAATGGGGCCAAGGAATATAGAGACATGCAATCGCGACTCCAAGGCCGCCCAACATAGCCTGTCCTTCACCACCGATATTGAACATGCGCGCGTGAAAAGCGACGGCCACAGCCAATCCAGTGAAAATGAAATTCGTGGCATAATAAAGCGTATAACCCCAGCCATAAGTCGAACCTAAGGCGCCATTTATCATTAGCTTCACGGCGGCAATGGGGTCTTCGCCAATGGCAATTATCACCAGCGCTGAAATGAACGCAGCCAGCAACAGGCTAATCAGTGGAATTAGGACCACATCGGCCCAACGAGGCATCTTTTCCATTAGGCGGCTTTCTCATTAATGCCAGCCATTAGCAGGCCAAGCTCTTTTTCGTCGGTCTCATTGGGCATGCGTTCACCCATGATTTGACCGTCAAACATCACAGCAATGCGGTCGGACAAGCTGAAAATCTCATCAAGCTCAACGCTGACCAATAGGATCGCTTTGCCTTCGTCGCGCAATTGGATGATTTGCTGGTGAATAAACTCGATTGCGCCGATGTCGACGCCTCGGGTCGGTTGGCCGATTAGCAAAACATCGGGATTGTTCTCAATTTCACGTGCCACAACGATCTTTTGCTGATTGCCGCCTGAAAAATTCTTGGCGTTTAGCGCGGGGTTTGGCGGGCGGACGTCGAAACGCTCCATCTTGGCCAAGGCTTCCTTTTGGATGGCAGCATTGTCCATCAACATGCCGTTTTGGTATTCAGGGGCATGGTGATAGCCAAAGGCCATGTTCTCCCACGCCTTGAAGTCCATGATCAGACCCTCTTGCTGACGATCTTCAGGGACGTGACCAATACCGGATTCTCGTCGTATGCGCCCGTTCGCGCCACTGCCAGAAAGGGGCAGAGCGTTGCCTTTAAGCGTGACCTCACCCGTCGCATTCGCATATCCGCCAAGCACTTCCAGCAATTCAGACTGACCATTGCCAGCAACACCCGCAATTCCGAGAATCTCGCCAGCTTTCAAATTCAGGCTAATCCCTTTGAGGCGTTCGACACCTTGGTCGTCGAACTGCCGCAGGTTTTTGACCACAAGAATAGTCTCACCAGGATTTGCAGCTTCTTTGTCGACGCGCAACAGAACTTTGCGACCAACCATAAGTTCGGCCAATTGTTCAGGACTTGTTTCAGAGGTTTTGACGGTGGCAGTCATCTCGCCGCGTCGCATCACGCTGACGGTGTCGGTTATTTCCATGATTTCGCGCAGTTTATGCGTGATCAGGATAATGGTTTTACCCTCTTCCTTAAGGCGCGCCAAGATGCGGAATAATTGGTCAGCCTCAGCAGGCGTCAGAACGCCGGTCGGTTCATCGAGGATCAGAATATCCGCCTGACGGTACAGGGCCTTTAGGATTTCGACGCGTTGCTGGTGACCCACGGACAATTCCTCGACGATGGCGTCGGGGTCTACGTGAAGCTCATATTCGCGTGCGATTTCGGTGAGGGAAGCGCGCGCCTTGGCCAAGGTCGGGCGCAGCATGGCCCCATCCTCTGCGCCGAGAACGACGTTTTCTAACACCGTAAAGTTTGGAACCAGTTTGAAGTGCTGGAACACCATGCCGATGCCTGAAGCAATAGCTGCCTGACTATCGGGAATTTCAGTTTTGTTGCCGTTGATGAATATCTCACCGGCGTCAGCTTTGTAAAAGCCATAAAGGATCGACATCAGCGTGGATTTACCCGCGCCGTTTTCCCCTATGATGCCGTGGATTGTGCCGGGCATTACGCGGATTGAGATATCCTTGTTCGCCTGAACGGGTCCGAAGGCTTTTGAAATGCCGCGGAGCTCAATAGCTGGAGCGGCCGTTTCCGGCCGCTCCTTGTTTGCAGTCGCATTCATGCGATTAGAACTGCAGCGATGGGCAGCTGTCGTCGCTGGTGTAGTCGTGAACAACCAGATCGCCAGCAATGATCGCTGCTGCAGCTGCGTCCACAGCTGCTTGCATGTCCGCTGAAACGAGCGATGCGTTATGCTCGTCCATTGCGTAGCCAACACCCATGTGGGCAAGGTCCATAGCACGGAAGCCAGCTTCCAGAGATTCACCAGCCTTCATCGAGTCATACACGGCTACGTCTACGCGCTTCATCATCGATGTCAGAACTTTTCCTGGGTGCAGGTAGTTCTGGTTGCTGTCTACGCCGATTGACAGGATGCCTTCGTCGGCAGCTGTCTGCAGAACGCCAACGCCAGTACCGCCAGCAGCAGCGTAAACGATGTCCGCGCCTTGAGCGATTTGTGCTTTTGTCAGCTCAGAACCTTTTACAGGGTCGTTCCAAGCAGCTGGCGTTGTGCCAGTCATGTTCGAAATAACCATAGCGTCAGCGTTAACGGCTTTAACACCTTCCGAATAACCACAAGCGAACTTACGGATCAGAGGAATGTCCATGCCACCGATAAATCCGACTGTGTTAGATTCAGATGCCAATGCCGCCATCATTCCAACGAGATACGAACCTTCGTGCTCGGCAAAGCCGACGTTCAAAACGTTTGGCAGTGGCGCATAGCCGTCAATGGTTACGAATGTTGTGTCAGGATAGTCTGGCGCAACTTCAGAAAGTGGCGTCGACATTGCAAAGCCCATGGTGATAACCGGATTCGCGCCAGTCTCGGCAAAGCGGCGCAGAGCTTGCTCGCGCTGAGCTTCTGACTGAAGTTCAATTTCCAGATATTTGCCACCGGTTTCGTTTGCCCAACGCTCAGCACCATTAAAGCCTGCTTCGTTGAATGACTTGTCGAATTTACCGCCAAGGTCGAAAATGATCGCAGGATCAGCTGCAGCTACACCGGCAGTCAGTGCAAGCGTCGCAGTCGCCCCGAGGATTGTTTTCATTGATTTCATCGTTGTCTCCCTATCGAATCCCATAGCTCGCGCTTCATGCACGGCTGACGATTTTTAACGATCGTTAAGATCTAATAGAAATACTGCGCTTTGACGCGCCATGGTCAACTGATTCTTTTGATTTCGTGGCCCGACGCAGGGGAAGTTTGCTGCCAATAATCGCAATTCAGCAGGTTAAAACCATCTGAATTGCATCGCTTCGGGCACCATTTGGTAGCTTGTAATAGGCCTTTCGACGGCTCACAGCCTTAAAACCGGCGTCTTCGTACAAAGCGATTGCAACCGCGTTGTTTTCGTCGACCTCTAGAAAAATAGTTCCGGCATTATTTGATTTTGCGAGGCTAATGAATTTTTTAAGACAGGTTCGCCCGTGACCCTGTCGTTGAAAGTTTGGGTCCGTTGCTATTGTCAAAAGCTCGGCCTCGCCTGCAACGGCCTGCCCAATTGCGAAACTGTGGTCGTTCACCTCGACGCTGAATGTTGTCGAGGCATTCAGTAAGTCTTTGATTTCCTGCTCTGTCCATGGGCGCTGGGTGGTAAACGCAGCCGCATGAATTTCCGCCATCCCCGCCGGCGTCATGGCAGGATAATTGGGGCAGGGTCGCGTGGCGGCGCTGCATCTGCCGCGCATATATAGAGAGGCGCAGGTGGCAACGTGGACGCTGACGTGGCGGCTAGTCTCGCGATTTGCCGCACCAGTTGGTCCGCTGGCAACGCGTTGCCAAGTGGCAGTGCCAAATCGATAGACAGCGCTTTTGCTTCTTCATTTGTAGCAATTCGCGGCTCATTCAATTTACTACCAAATTCTTGAATGTAGCTTTGGTCCCGCGGTGCTGGAACAGTGGCTAGTATTGGACTGCCGTCAAACTGCGCTTCTAGCGATGAAACACCAATAGCTGGGATACCTAGTGATAACGCAAGTCCACGTGCGGACGCGACCGAAATGCGAATGCCCGTGAAGTTGCCGGGGCCAACGCCAACGCCGACACGGGTAAGATCACTCCAGTTTTTGCCAGCTTCGGCTAGGATGTCTTCTAAAAGAATAAACAAATGCTCGGCCTGACCGCGGGCCATTTCATCGACCCGTGAAGCGATTATCTGGTCGCCCGAAAGCAATGCGGCGGCGCAATGCGCCGCCGATGTATCAAATGCCAGTATAAGGTCGTTAGACGGCAACCGGACGAACCTCGGTAACCTCAGGGATATAGTGGCGCAGCAGGTTTTCGATGCCCATCTTCAATGTCAGTGTTGACGATGGGCAACCGGCGCAAGCGCCCTGCATGTGAAGATAAACGATGCCGCGATCAAAGCCGTGGAATGTGATGTCACCACCGTCTTGCGCAACGGCCGGACGGACGCGTGTGTCCAAAAGCTCTTTAATCTGACCGACGATTTCACCGTCTTCGCCGGTGTGTTCCGCGTGTCCCGAGGCCCCGCCACCTTCGCCCGACATTACAGGCTGGCCTGACTGGAAGTGCTCCATTATCGCGCCGAGGATGGCAGGTTTAATGTGGTCCCACTCAACGTCGTCAGCCTTGGTAACCGTAACGAAATCCTGCCCGAAAAAGACGCCAGTTACGCCCGACACGGCAAAAATGCGCGTTGCCAACGGAGACGCAGCAGCGCCTTCGGAAGTTGGGAAATCAGCCGTGCCGATTTCAAGAACCGTCTGGCCGGGAAGGAATTTTAGTGTCGCCGGATTCGGCGTGGATTCTGTTTGAATGAACATATCAGACCTCGTTTCGTCCCTTGTCATATGTGGACGGTGGTGGTTCAGGTCAAGTTTAGAACAATTCTAATATGTATTCCAGACTTACCGTCAATCTCTTAGGTTTTTGCAAATGGTCGTTTGATCCAGACTATTGCTAAGTCGATCAGGTGATAGCTTCCAGTTGTTCCTTGGTCAAATCACCCGGAACAATCGTGATAGGAATCGGAAGCACCCCTGCGTTGCGCGTCAGTTGGTTGATCAGAGGGCCAGGACCCGCTTTGCCGGTTCCCGCACCTAGAACAAGTACGCCGACCTCGTCGTCTTCACGCACCTGTGCCAAAATCTCACTTACGGCTTCGCCCTCGCGGATAACCAATTCTGGGTCGATGGCCATCTTGTCGCGCATCCATTTCGCAAAAACTTCAAAATGCGCCACGATCCGCTCTCGGGCCTCTTCTTTCATAACGTTACCGACGCCAATCCAGTGATTGAATTCATCCGGTGGAATGACTGAAAGGATTTCAACACCACCCTGAGTGTGCGCTGCGCGCATTGCGGCAAAACGCATCGCATTGAGGCATTCTTGACTGTCGTCAAGTACGACGAGAAACTTACGCATAAATGAAACTCCTAATTCGGCCGGATCATGGCGTAATGCTGGAACAGGCGCAACCGGAATACCTTGCGAAACTACGCTGAAGAGTGGGCCCAGTCCCAATACATCTCTCTGATGCGCCGAGTGACGGGACCAAACTGATATGACGTCTCATCGAATGTGGTGACGGGCGAGACTTTGGACATGTTACCGGACAAAAACACTTCGTCCGCATCGTGGAAATCATCAAATGTCAGGACCGTTTCGTGAACTTTCATGCCTTCAGCACGCATGTTCGCGATGTGGCGCGCACGGGTTATGCCGGCAAGGAACGTGCCATTGGGGATTGGAGTAAAAATCTCATCGTCTTTGACCATAAATGCGTTCGCAGTCGCGGTTTCGGCGACGTTGCCCATGGCGTCTGCAACTAAGGCATTCGCGAAACCTTTCGAGTTTGCCTCAGCCAACATGCGGGCGTTGTTTGGGTAAAGGCATCCAGCTTTTGCATTTACCACGGCGCTTTCCAATATCGGCCGACGAAACTTAGTTTGCGTCAAAGACGTGGTCGCTTGGGGTGGAGCCATAGGAATTTCTTCAAGGCAAATGGCAAAGCCGGTTTCATCTTGTGATGGAACTATCGCTGTGCCGTCACCGTGAATGCCCCAATACATTGGTCGAATGTAGACCGCGCTGTCTTTGGCGAACGACTTTAGGCCTTCTTTGACAATTTCAACCATAACGGCTGTTGAAACAGTGGGTTGAACCATCAGCGCCTCGGCCGAACGGTTAACCCGCGCGCAGTGTGCGTCAAGGTCGGGCGAAATGCCTTCAAAATAGCGGGCACCGTCAAACACAGTGGTGCCAAGCCACGATCCGTGATCTGCAGCTTTCATGACCGGTAAATCTTCATCGTGCCATGTGCCGTTAAAGAACGTACGGATATTCTTGCCTACTGCCATGTCAATTCTCCCTGGGGCAACGCTAGAATTTGCGGACGATTCCGTCTAGTAGGCAATTCCATGGAAAACGGCGCCGAATTACCGGCGCCGTTTTGTCGTTAGTCTAGCGTGCCTTCTATTTCAAAAGACCCACGATTTCGTAGGTTTTGTCTAAGATTGGCGCTGCAATGGCACGCGCCCGCGCTGCGCCATCAGCTAAAATGCGGTCAATCTCGGCAGGGTCATCCATGTAGCGGGACATTTCCGTCGAAATTGGGGCTAGCTTGTCGACCGCCAAATCAGCAAGCGCAGGTTTGAACCGACCCCAACCAGCGCCCGCGTATTCCTTGATCACGGCCTCGGATGTTTGGTCAGACAGGGCGGCGTAAATATCGATAAGATTTCGGGCCTCTGGGCGACCTTTCAACCCTTCAAGAGTTTCAGGCAGCGCCTCAGGGTCAGTCTTCGCTTTCTTGAACTTCTTGGCGATCTTGTCGGCATCATCCGTCATGTTGATGCGTTCCATATCGCTTTCGCCCGACTTCGACATTTTCTTAGTGCCGTCACGCAGGTTCATGATCCGCATCGCGGGGCCTTCGATCACTGGTTCACACAGAGGGAAGAAATCTGCCTTGAAGTCGTGATTGAACTTGCTTGCGATGTCGCGGGTCAATTCAACATGCTGCTTTTGGTCGTCACCCACTGGAACATGGGTGGCGTGGTAGAGCAGGATGTCGGCTGCCATCAGTGACGGGTAGGCATACAGCCCTAACGAGACGTTCTCGGAGTTCGCGCCAGCCTTGTCTTTAAACTGGGTCATGCGGTTCATCCAACCAACGCGCGTTACGCAGTTGAAAATCCAGCCAAGCTCAGCATGTTGACTAACCTGAGATTGATTGAACAAAATCGATTTGGTTGGATCAATGCCAGACGCCAAATAACCCGCTGCAACTTCGCGGGTTGCCGTTTTAAGCTCAGACGGGTCTTGCCAGACGGTGATCGCGTGCAAATCCACCACGCAGTAAACTGTCTCAAACTCTGGCGATTGCATATCCACGAAGCGTTTTATCGCCCCGAGGTAATTGCCGAGTGTCAGACCACCCGAAGGCTTGATGCCCGAGAACACACGTTTGGTGAACTGGCCGGCAGAGGATGGCGTTTGGACCGCATCCGTCATTTTTAATACTCCGTCTGGATTTATGGACAGGGGTCGATTACCCATGGCGCAAAGCCCCGTCAAGCAAAGGCACGAAAATGAGCAGTCCAGAAAACATCTCGCCGGTCAACCCATTGCCGCCTGTAGTCGTTGCACTATTCGTGCTGGTTGCTGGCATAGAAATTGTTATGTGGCTAGGTTCGCAAGGGATCGTTGGCGGTGCAGACGGAGCTGCTTGGCGAATTTCTGCGGTTCAGAAATATGCATTCAGCGGCGAAATTGCCGATTGGATGGTGCGCAACAATTCTTATCCACCTGAACATTTAATACGCTTTTTTACATACGGGTTTATTCATTTTTCGTTCCCACAAGCGATTTTTGTTTGCGTCTTCCTTTTGGCGCTCGGCAAATCGGTAGGTGAGTCCTTCGGCGGTGTCGCAACATTGATCGTGTTCATCGGCTCGGGCGTTGGTGGGGCGGTGGTCTATTGGCTGCTTCTTAACGATAGCCTTCCGTTGGTTGGAGGGTTCCCGCACGTTTACGGTTTAATCGGGGCATTCACCTATTTGATGTGGTTGCGATTAGGGCAGATGGGCGAAAGCCAAGTTCGGGCGTTCTCACTTATCGGCGCTTTGATGGGCATTCAGCTATTGTTCGGCGCCTTATTCGGCTCGCAGCCTGATTGGGTCGCTGATGTTGGCGGGTTTGCAACTGGCTTTTTGCTGTCATTTTTGGTCAGCCCAGGTGGCTGGGCACGACTGCGCCAGATGATGCGGCACGATTAAGTATCAGCCGCGTTTGAATGCAGATTTCAGTTCCGACTTGGTAAAAGCGCCGAAAATTGTGCCGACGCCAAAGTAGGAAATGGCTGCGACGACCAGTAAGATCAGCAACGCCAAATACCGGACCGTGTCTGTCCTAAGCATGTCTGCAAGTAGCCAAGATGCGCCCAACAGGCACGCCCCCATAGCTATTGCCGCAGCGGTGATGCGCACCAAACGCGTTACAAAACGTGGATCAAAGCGGGCTTCGTCGCCCATTGATTTACGACCATAGGCCAGTTGTATAACCATGACCCAGCCAGCAACACTGGTAGCAATCGCAGGGGCAAGCCAGCCAAAGAATGGAATGCCGCCAACCGCGATCACTGCGTTCACGACCATTGACCAAACAGCATAGCGGAATGGGCTTTTGGTGTCCTCACGCGAGAAATAGAGCGGCTGAAGGATTTTTTGCAGAACAAATGCAGGTAGGCCAATTGCATAGATCGCAACAGCTTGAGCCATCGCGATAGAATCCGCCGAGGTCGTTGCACCCCGTTCATAGAGCACCGAAACCAATGGCAGAGGGATCACGATCATCGCCGCAGCCGCAGGTATCGTCAATGCCAACGCCATTTCACCAGCGCGGGACAACGCGTGTTTTGCGCCGTCCTTGTCATCCGACTTCAAGCGGCGGGACAGATCTGGAAGCAAAACTATTCCTATCGCTATGCCGACGACCCCCAGAGGCAACTGGTAAAGACGATCCGCCGCGAACAGCCAGCCGACTGCATTGTCAAATTGCGATGCTGCTTGCTGACCAACCAAAAGGTTTATCTGCATGACTCCGCTGGCCAACGCAGCCGGGACAGCCACTTTGACCAAATGCTTCATTTGGGGCGTCCAGCGCGGTCGACCGGGTCTAAGGTTCACGCCTGCTTTTGCGGCTGCCACCCACACAAGGGCCAACTGTGCGACGCCTGCAACTGGGATTGTCCAGATCAGCCAATGAACGATCGACCCGCCCACAAGATAGGCAACAGTCATTGATCCCACCGTAAAGATGTTCAAAAGAACCGGCGCTGCCGCCGCCGCGGTGAAGTGACCCTTTGCGTTCAATACACCTGAAAACAAGGCGGCAAGGGACATGAACAATATGTAAGGAAAAACGATCCGACCAAAGCCTACGGTCAAATCAAACCTCTCGTCTCCGCTGTAGCCTGATGCCGTCGCCCAAACAAACGCGGGCATGAAGATCATCCCGATCGCGACAAGGATTAGGACCACAAAAGCCAATCCATTCAGTGCGTCAGACCCAAAGCCATCGGGATCGTCACCAGCCTCGACCCGCTTTGAAAACATCGGAACGAATGCGGCGTTAAAAGCGCCCTCTGCAAAAAACCGTCTGAACATGTTGGGAAGGCGAAACGCAGCTACAAAGGCGTCTAGCAGGGGTCCCGGACCAATCAATCCAAGGATCAAAATTTCACGAGCAAACCCTAATATGCGGCTCATCAGAGTCCAAAAACCAACGGTCATGGCATTTCTGGCAAGACGCACAGGCTTCATGCCACAGCCCTTTCAGCGCCCTTCGAGATCGCTTCTCGCAGCTTTTTTTCTAGGATGCGTTGTTTGCTTTCGGCGCGGTATTTCAATCCGAACATGTCTTTAACGTAAAAACTATCAACGACCTGCTCGCCATATGTCGCAATCACTGCGCTGGCGATATACACGTTCGCGTTGGCAAGCGTGCGCGTAAGGTCGTGCAACAAGCCTGCCCGGTCACGCGTATCGACCTCAATAATGGTATAAATCTCAGAACCGTCATTGTCGAAAGTGACAGTTGTTGGAACGCGAAAAGCGCGTTCACGCTTTTTGATCTTGTCGCGACTTTTGATAGCTTCGGATGTGACCACCTCACCCTTTAGGGTGCGCTGAATCATTTGCGTTAGCCGCCCAAGTTTAGATTTTTCAAACGGTTTTCCCTCGGCATCTTGAACCCAAAAAGCAGCCGTTGCGTAGCCGTCTTTTGAGGTGAAAGTCCGCGCATCCACTACGTTCGCCCCCACAAGCGACAATGCCCCGCACATGCGACTGAAAATACCGGGATGGTCCGCCATCGCAAAGCAAGCGCGTGTTGCGTCCCGGTCGTCATCTGGATGCAGATCAATACGCACTTCGTCATCACTTATACCCATCAGCAATTCGGCAAAAACAGCGTGCGCAGTTACATGCAGGCCTTGCCAGTAAGGTGGATAATGGCGTGTCGATTCTTTCCTGAACTCCTTCGCTGACCACTGAGGCAGCGCATCGCGCAACTTTTTCTTGGCATCGGCGCCTCGTTGCTCACGATTGAGCGCCTCCATACCGTCTTCGAGCGCTGTGCGAGTTTGCCCATAGAGTGCGCGCAGCAATACGGCCTTCCAATTGTTCCAGGTCTCGGGTCCAACCCCGCGAATATCGCACACGGTAAGTACTGTCAGCAGATCAAGGCGTTCGACGGTTTTTACGACTTTTGCAAAATCGCGTACTGTGCGCGGGTCAGCGATATCGCGTTTTTGTGCCATATCTGACATCACAAGGTGATACCGTACAAGCCACTCAACAGTCTCAGATTCTGACTTAGACAAGCCAAGTCGAGGCGCGACCACGCGAGAGATCTGCGCCCCAAGGATCGAGTGATCCATATCGCGGCCTTTTCCGATGTCGTGCAAAAGCATTGCAACATACAAAACTTTTCGGTTCAGCTCTTTCTTATCGATGATTTCTGTTGAGAGAGGCAGGTCATCGGTGCGATCTCCACGCTCAATATCGGCCAGATTTTTGATCACTTGAATCGTGTGCTCGTCCACTGTGTAGCTGTGATACATATTAAACTGCATCATCGCGACAATCGGTTCGAACTCAGGGATAAACGCCGAAAGCACATTCAGTTCATTCATGCGCCGAAGCGCCCGTTCTGGGTTGCCATGCTTCAACAACAAATCGAGAAAAATGCGCGTTGCCTCTTTGTCAGCGCGCATGGCGTCATCAATTAAGTGTAAGTTGGCCGACACAAGTCGCATGGCATCGGGATGGATCAATAGGCCAGTGCGCAAGCCTTCTTCGAACAGTCTAAGAAGGTTTAATTTATCGGACAAAAACGCAGTTTCGTCTGCGATCGCCAACCGATTGTGAACGACCTCATATCCCTGCTTGGTCTTGCGCTTTTTCCGGAAAAACCCAACCAGCAAGGGTTCCCTCTTTTGCTGCGTGGCTTCTAGCTTGGTCAGGAAAATTCGGGTTAAATCACCTACCGCGGTCGCGTGGCGAAAGAAGTCTTGCATGAAGTGCTCAACCGCGCGCCGCCCCGTGCGATCTTTGTATCCCATGCGACTGGCGACCTCGACTTGCATATCGAAAGACAACAAATCGGTGCCGCGTTTGGTCAGAAAATGTAAGTGACATCGCACGGCCCACAAAAACCGATCAGCCTGCGTGAAAGTGTCAAATTCGTCGGATGAAAAGACCTTAGTATCCGCCAAGTCATCGGTATCGCGCACGCGATAAACGTATTTCGCAATCCAAAACATAGCATGAAGGTCGCGCAGGCCGCCTTTGCCTTCTTTGACGTTAGGCTCGACCATATATCGTTGGCCGCCCTGCTTTTCATGACGAATGTCGCGCTCTTCAAGTTTGGCTTCGATGAATTCGCTTTCCGAACCATGAAACAGATCGCTCCAAAGCCGATTGTTCAGTTCGTCCGCCAGATTTTCGTCACCCGCGATATATCGTTGTTCAAGCAATGCCGTGCGGATCGTAAAATCCTCAGCCCCGAGGCGAAGACAGTCCTTTACGGTCCGGCTGGCATGCCCGACTTTTAGTCTAAGGTCCCAAAGCATGTAGAGCATGTCTTCAATCAAGCTTTCGGCCCATGGGGTGATTTTGTAGGGCATCAGAAACAGCAAATCGACGTCAGATTGCGGGGCCATTTCACCGCGTCCGTAACCTCCAACAGCAAGAAGCGAGATGCGTTCACCTTCGGTCGGATTGGGGTTGGGGTGTAAATGCGTACTTGCAACGTCGAACACGGTTCGCACGATACAATCGGTAAGCCATGCGAAACTTCTAACAGTCCGACGAGATGCAAAGGGGTTCTGCTCAAAGCTACGTTTGATCGCCTTGTGGCCGTTTTTGTGTGCGGCGAGCAAAATTTCAGATACTGCCTTGCGCAGCTTCACGCCGCGAAGGTCATTAACTTCTATTTCAACTCGTATGCTCTCGTTGATTGCTACGCCGTCAAAAATTTCGTCATGCGCGCAAATGAGGTTGTCGCTCAATGGCGCGGCATGTGGTCGAGCGTTGGGCAATTTTATTCAAGCCCCGCCACGCTAAAGATGTGTGGTGCAGGATCAATGACCACGACCTTTTCGTCGATAACTTGTGCGACCGCCAAGCCACGTTCAATTGTGCCATCGCGGTTCAATCTAAAGACTCCGTCGACACCCTCAAAGCCTTGGCCCTGTGTCAACGCCGCGATGGTCAAAGCGTCCCGTCCTTGCGAAGCAACAAGCGCCCCAATTGCAGCGATGCCGTCATAGGCAAGGCTGCCAAAGCGGTGCGGTTGGGTTCCATAGGCGACTTCATAGCGAAGCTGGAAAGCAGCCGTGCGGTCTGGGTCTGGCAACGCAAACCATCCGCCTTGCACGCCGGGCAGTTCAAGCGTTTGGGCAGGAATATCCCATCGGGTCAGACCGATGTACTGGACGGTTTCAGGATCAACGCCAGCTTCCGGCAGCAAAGCGCTTAGGAATGGCAAAGCACCGGCGGTGTTAGATGTCAGGAAAATCACATCAGCGCTGGTTTCCTCAATCGCGTCGCGAACCTGCGGTACGGCCTCGATGACACCTTCTTGGGTCAATGGATAAGACACCTCGGATACCAAAAACGTACCAGCTTCAAGCGAGGCCCTTGCAACGGCACGGCCCGCAATTTCGCCAGCTTCGTTTGAAGCATGCATCACAGCAATTTGGCTTTTCCCCTGACGCGAGGCATAGCGTGCCAATCGCGCCGCTGTGTTGTCGAACGTATGACCAAGGACAAAGACGTTTCCGCCAGCAATTGTCGTGTTGTTTGAGAATGACAGAACGTTCACACCCTCATCCGCAACGGCGGCACCGGCAGCAATTGCAGACGCTGAATACAGCGGTCCAAGGATGATTTTGGCACCGCTATCGACGGCCAGTTGCGCCTGTTGCGCGGCAAGGTCAGCATTTGCTGCTGTGTCATAAATGCGTAAATCAACGGCAACGCCTTGCAGATCAGCAATCGCCAAACGGGCGGCGTTTTCAAGGCTTTCGGACAAAAGTACATCGTTTGGATCAGTAGACCCCTTTGGCAAAAGCATTGCCACTGGGATCGGAGACCTTGTGTCTATCGACGGTCCGTCCGATACGGTGTCTTCGCATGCGGTCAAAACCAAGCCTGCTCCAAGCAAGGCTAAGGGTGCAATCAACTTGCGGGCGGACTGGAAACGGGCAAACATAGACAAACTCTTCCCTTGGAAAATAGATGCGATAGGCATTTGGATTTAAAAGACGATAATAGCGATGCGGAAAGGCGGGTCCAGTGGTGAATCATGAAGTTAAACCCTTAGCGGCGGGTCTTTATTTCGTGGCAACCCCAATCGGAACGGCGCGTGACATTACATTGCGCGCCTTGGACATTCTGGCATCTGCCGATGTGATCGCCGCAGAAGACACCCGCAGCATGAAACGGCTGCTTGAAATCCACGGTGTTCCGCTGGGAACTCGGCCGGTCATAGCCTATCACGATCACAACGGCGACAAGGTCCGTCCGCGCCTGATGGCCTATTTAGCCGAGGGTAAATCGGTGGCATATGCATCCGAGGCTGGTACTCCGCTGATTGCTGATCCAGGCTACGATCTAGGCAAGATCGCACGAGAAGAAGGTGTTTTAGTAACGGCCGCCCCTGGGCCGTCGGCTGTAATCGACGCGATGACTATTGCCGGCTTGCCGACAGACAGGTTTATGTTCGCCGGTTTTTTGCCAAACGCAAAAAATGCCCGCCGGAATGCGTTGGCGGAACTGGGTGATATACCTGCGACGCTAGTGTTCTACGAATCCCCCAAACGCGTAGAGGCGATGCTGCAGGATGCGGCCGATATTCTTGGGGCAACACGAGAGGCTGCCGTTTGCCGCGAGTTGACCAAAAAGTTTGAAGAATGCGTGAACGGCACGCTTGAAACCCTTGTTGCTGAGTTTTCAGAGCGTTCTGTTAAGGGCGAGATCGTCGTGCTGATTACCCGCCGCGCTGAAGGCGCAAGCGATGAGTTCGATACTGAGGCCGAGCTACGCAAAGCTCTCGAATCGATGTCAGTTCGCGATGCCAGCGATGTTGTGTCCAAAGCGAGCGGACAGCCGAAACGAAAAATTTATCAATTGGCCCTAGCGTTGGATAAAGAACGCAAAGGATAAACCAATCCCTGATCTGAACCGAGTGACTGGTGGACGTACGGCCTATTTGGCTGGCGTCGCTGCGGAAGACATTGTCGAGCGGTATTACCGGTCACATGGCTATACAACTTTAAGTCAGCGCTACCGCGGAAAACGGGGCGAGATTGACCTAATCGTAGGCGAAGGCACAGCCGTTGTGTTCGTTGAAGTGAAGAAAAGCAAAACCCATGATCGTGCCGCGACACGCGTTTCACGTGCTCAGCAATTGCGCATAATGACGACTGCCGCCGAATACTTGACCAGTCTACCCAACGGGCAATTGACTGAATCACGGTTCGACGTGGCGTTGGTCGATCAATTTGGTGGCCTTAAAATTTTGGAAAATGCCATCGGTCACGACTAGCCCCCATTGCCCTTGGTCGATCCTTGCGCCATGTATCTTGCACCAATTCGCAGGAGACCACGATGGCGTTGAAAGTTGCATTTCAGATGGACCCGATCACCGACGTTGATATCAACGCCGACAGTAGCTTTCGGATTGCGCTAGAGGCTCAGCTTCGTGGGCACGAATTATTTTACTATAGCCCAGACAAACTGGCCTTTGACGAAGGCCGCGTGACGGCCCGCGGCCACCGGATGACTTTGCGCCGCGAAGTTGGCAATCACGTAACCTTGGACAATGAGGAAACAGTGGACTTGGCCGATTGGGATGTTGTCTGGCTGCGACAGGACCCACCGTTTGATATGGGCTACATCACCAGCACGCATCTTCTCGACAAGTTGGCTGGGCAAACTCTGGTTGTGAATGATCCGTTTTGGGTTCGAAACTATCCGGAAAAACTACTCGTTCTCGATTTTCAGGATCTGACCCCGCCCACTACGATCGCGCGCGACATTGAAACGATCAAAGCCTTCAAAGCAAAGCACAAAGACGTCATCCTAAAGCCACTTTATGGCAATGGCGGCGCGGGTGTGTTTCGCTTGGATGAAAACGACCGGAACCTAACGTCGCTACATGAGTTGTTTACCGGATTTTCCCGTGAACCGCTAATTGTGCAAAAGTTCTTGCCCGACGTTTCGAACGGCGACAAACGTGTGATCCTTATCGACGGAGAACCCGTAGGTGCAATCAACCGTGTCCCAGCCGCTGGCGAGACACGCTCGAATATGCATGTTGGCGGACGCCCTGAGAAGATTGGCCTAACAGATCGCGATCTTGAGATTTGCGCGGCAATAGGACCGTTGCTGAAGGAAAAAGGTCAAATATTCGTCGGCATCGACGTGATTGGTGACTACCTGACCGAGATCAACGTGACTTCTCCCACCGGCATACAAGAGCTTGAGCGATTTGACGGAACCAACGTGGCCGAGAAAATCTGGGAAGCTATTGAGGCAAAACTAGCTAAGTATCAGGCAAATTCTTTGGCTGAAAGAAGCCGAAAGCTAACGGCCTCGCCTATGTGATGTCTTTGAATAGACTCTGTGCCCTCTAGGTCGGCGATGGTTCGCGCCACGCGCAATACGCGATGATAACCACGCGCTGTTAGTTTGAACCGCTCAGCCACCCCGATCAGCAATTCGCGACCTTGGGCATCGAGTGTCGCAATTTCCTCAAGGATGGCACCTTGGGCATCCGCATTGGATCGCGCCTCAGGCAATTTGCGGAACCTATGTGCTTGAATGTCCCGCGCCGTGCACACGCTTTTGCGGATTTCTGCCGAGCTTTTGCCATCGCAAGGGATGTCCAAATCGGTAAAGGCAACCGGTGGAACCTCTATCCTTAGGTCAAATCTGTCCAACAGCGGTCCCGAAATTCGGCCCATATAATCTTCACCGCAAATGGGCGCACGTGAGCACGCCTGCTCTGGATCGGTTAAGTGCCCACATTTGCACGGATTGGCCGCCGCGATCAGCATAAATCGACAAGGATAACGAACGTGGGCATTCGCGCGCGCGACAACGACCGACCCAGTTTCAATAGGCTGGCGGAGGGTTTCCAGTGTGTTGCGCGCGAATTCGGGGAACTCGTCCAAAAAGAGCACCCCGTTATGCGCCAGACTAACCTCGCCCGGCTTTGCACCACGCCCGCCGCCGATGATGGCAGCCATTGAGGCTGTGTGATGCGGTTCACGAAACGGCCGCGCGCGGGAAATGCCACCTTCATCAAGTAATCCGGCCAGCGAGTGGATCATTGACGTTTCTAGCGCTTCGGTCGGTGATAAATCTGGCATAATCCCAGGCAGGCGCGCCGCCAACATGGATTTCCCAGACCCCGGAGGCCCCGCTAACAGCAAATGGTGTCGCCCTGCTGCTGCAATTTCCATCGCGCGTTTTGCGCGTTCTTGTCCTTTGACGTCCTTAAAGTCGAGCCCGCTGCGATCTGGCGAAACTTCGCCCGGTTCGGCAGGTTGGATAGGGCTTGCACCCGTAAAATGTTGGATAGCCGCTTGTAGGGTGGCTGCCCCAATGACTTGTGTTGCCCCAACCCAAGCGGCCTCGGCGGCTGACGTCGACGGGCAGAGCAAAAACCTTTCATCCTCAGAAGCAGCTAGCGCGGCAGGCAGCGCCCCAAGAACACCGATAAGGTTTCCATCTAAAGACAACTCGCCCAAAGCCACGCATCTTTCAGCCGTTTCTTGTGGGATGATGTCAATTGCCGCCAACAAGGCGATCGCGATTGGCAGATCGAAATGGCTGCCTTCTTTCGGCATATCGGCGGGCGACAAGTTGATTGTAATACGCTTTGACGGCAATGCGATGCACATTGCGGACAGTGAAGACCGCACTCTTTCTTTCGCCTCGCTGACCGCTTTGTCAGGCAGCCCGACGATTGAGAATGCCGGAAGGCCGGGCGTGACAGCGCATTGAACTTCGACCAATCTGGCCTCAATCCCTTCAAACGCAACCGTGTAGGACCGTGTCACCATCCCGATGCCCTCCTGCCTACTCAGATAACGCCTTCGCGGTTTCGGATTGGTTAACCACCGCGGGCATTGAGTTTAACGTCTTCGCGAAATAGATATGGGGTAAGTTACTGAAAGGTATGACCATGTTGTCATCAAAGCGCATTCTTCTGATTATCTCAGGCGGCATTGCGGCATACAAAAGCCTCGAACTGATCCGTTTGCTTAAAAAGCAAGGCGCGGACGTGACGCCGGTATTGACCAAAGCAGCGCAGGAATTCGTGACACCGTTGTCGGTCTCGGCGCTGGCCGGTGAAAAAGCATACACCGATTTGTTCGATCTGACGGATGAGGCCGAGATGGGGCATATCCAATTGTCGCGGGTTGCCGATCTTGTTGTCGTGGCACCTGCGACCGCAGATATTATGGGAAAAATGGCGCAGGGTCGCGCTGATGATCTGGCATCGACACTGTTGTTGGCTACAGATACTTCGGTGATGATTGCGCCCGCGATGAATGTTCGCATGTGGGAGCATCCAGCGACGCAGAGAAATCTTCAAACATTGCGCTCGGACGGTGTGACGTTTGTTGGACCGAACGACGGCGACATGGCCTGCGGAGAGTTTGGTCCAGGTCGCATGGCGGAGCCTGCCGAAATCCTTGAAGCGATCACTGCAACCCTCAGCGATGGTCCGCTAAAGGGCAAACATATCGTTGTAACGTCTGGTCCAACGCATGAGCCGATTGATCCAGTTCGTTATATTGCAAACCGATCTTCAGGTGCACAGGGCAGCGCGATTGCTAATGCCCTGATGGCATTGGGTGCCCGCGTCACGTTTGTGACTGGCCCTGCAGATGCCCCGATGCCAGAGGGCGCTAGCGTCGTCCCCGTTCAAACAGCAGCCGAAATGATGAATGCAGTGCAACAGGCTCTTCCTGCAGACGCGGCTGTATTCGCTGCGGCCGTCGCTGATTGGCGGGTTGCAAGTGCGTCCGGCAGTAAAATTAAAAAGGACAATGGCAAGCTGCCCTCGCTTGAATTCGCCGAAAACCAAGACATTTTGGCCAGTGTTTCCCAGATGAAACAAGGACGACCCGAGTTGGTGGTCGGCTTTGCGGCAGAAACTGACGACGTACTGGCCAACGCCACCGCCAAACGCGCACGCAAAGGCTGCGACTGGATCGTTGCCAACGATGTGTCTCCCGAAACTGGGATCATGGGTGGTTCTGAAAATGCCGTGACCTTGATCTCTGCCGATAGCGCCGAGGAATGGCCGCGCATGTCCAAGACCGAGACCGCGCGTAAGCTCGCAGCGCAGATTGCGCTGACTTTGGGTGAGAATACCTGATGGCGCGGATCGAATTGATTTGGGATAACAATGCTGATCGCAGCTTAGGTTTGCCAGCTTATGAAAGCAGGGGTGCGGCGGGCGCTGACCTTCGAGCGAATTTTGGTGGTGCAAAAGAGATCACGCTGATGCCTGGCGAGCGACAGTTGATCCCTACTGGATTGCGCATGGCAATCCCTGCAGGCTTTGAAGTTCAAATTCGTCCGCGATCAGGTTTGGCGTTGAAGCACGGGATAACTTTGCCAAATACGCCCGGCACGATCGACAGCGATTACCGCGGGCCGCTTGGCGTCATCTTGATGAATGCCGGACAAGAGCCGTTTAAAGTTTCTCATGGGGATCGGATTGCCCAAATGATCATCGCACCCGTCATTCAGGCCCAGTTTGAGCTTGTTGAAACCCTCAGTGAAACGGTGCGGGGCGAAGATGGTTTCGGGTCCACCGGTCAGGGCTGATGCTGTTCGTTTTTGGGCTGATTGTATTTATTTATTTGCTTGGCCGTTTGGCAGGATATTCCACCGCGCGCCGATTTTCTCTGGTCGTGGGATTGCTTGCTGCTGTTGCGCTTTCTCATCTTGTTTTGCCAATCCATAACCCGCTGCTAATTATCACGGGCGGCACGTTCGCGGGATGGTTAATAGCACTTGGCCTTGCACTTGGTGGGGCAGGGTATCTATCTATCCTTCAACGGCTGAAATCCGCAGCGAATGCTAAGTCAGATGAAAACACCCCGATGGACAAACCTTTATTCTCTAACTCTGAGCTTGATCGCTATGCCCGCCACATCATGCTGCGCGAAATCGGCGGCCCCGGTCAGAAAGCACTGAAACAGGCGAAAGTGTTGGTCATTGGCGCCGGTGGTCTCGGCGCGCCTGCGTTGTCTTATCTTGGAGCGATGGGAGTCGGAACGATTGGTGTCATTGATGATGATGTGGTCGAAAACTCGAACCTGCAACGTCAAATGATCCACACAGACGGGCGCATCGGAATGCCAAAGGTGTTTTCAGCAAAGGAAGCTATCGAGGCGCAAAATCCGCATGTTGACGTCAGGCCCTATCATCGCCGTTTGACCGAAGCGGATGCGGAAGACCTATTCGCAGACTATGACGTTATTCTTGACGGCACCGACAATTTTGAAACCCGATACCTAGCGAATGCCGCTGCCGCCAAAGCGGGAAAGCCTTTGATCTCTGGCGCGTTATCCCAGTGGGAAGGCCAACTGAGCGTCTTTGATCCCGCCAACGGCACGCCGTGCTACCAATGTGTGTTCCCCGAAGCGCCAGCAGCCGGACTTGCCCCATCTTGCGCCGAAGCGGGTGTATCGGCCGCACTGCCGGGCGTGATAGGCTCAATGATGGCCCAAGAAGCAATGAAATTGATCACTGGCGCTGGGCAGTCCCTAAAGGGTGAAATGTTTTTCTACGATTCACTCTATGCCGACACCCGCAAAATTAAGTTGCGCAAACGCGAAGATTGTCCTGTTTGCCACGCCTTGTAGCGCATAGCTTGACCCAAATACCGGAGGATTACTAATGACGAACCCGCTTTTGCAGGATTGGACAGGCCCGTTTGGGTTGGCGCCATATGACCTGATCAAAGACTCACATTTCTCGCCCGCAATCGAAATCGCGATGGCTGAGAACAACGTCGAGATCGCTGCAATTGCAGGCAATTCCGAACCACCGAGTTTTGAAAACACCATTGAAGCGCTAGAGGGCGCTGGTGAGGCTTTGGACAAAGCGCTTTCGGTTTTGTTCAACCTTATGGGCGCTGACACAAACCCAGTCCGGCAGGAACTCCAGAAAGAATGGTCGCCTAAGTTATCCGCCCACAGCTCTGCAATCTATGCCAACACAGCGCTTTTCCAACGGATCGTGACGCTTTGGGATGCGCGCGATGAGTTGGGTCTAGACGATGAACAGGCCCGCGTATTGATGCTTGCCCATCGGGGATTTGTGCGCGCTGGTGCAGGGCTTTCAGGGGATGCGGCTGATCGCATGGCTGAAATCAAAAGCCAACTTGCGGTGCTTTCAACTGATTTCACTCAGAATATGCTGCATGACGAATCTGACTGGTCGATGGACTTGCCAGAAGATATGCACGACGGGTTACCCGCTTGGCTCATAAGTGCTGCAACCTCGGCCGGACAAGCTGCGGGAAAAGATGGTCCGGTCGTGACATTGTCTCGCTCGCTCGTTGTGCCATTCTTGCAGTATTCGACCGGCCGCGATCTGCGTGAAATTGCCTATCAAGCTTGGGCTGCACGGGGGGCAAATGGCGGTAAAACCGACAACCGCGCCATCGCGACTGAGGTTTTGAAACTTCGTCAAGAGCGTGCTCAACTGCTGGGTTACAAAGATTTCGCCGCATTTAAGCTGGAAACAGAAATGGCGAAGACCGCCGCGAACGTGCGAAACTTGCTGGAAACTGTGTGGGAGCCGACGAAGATACGGGCCAACGCGGATGCCGCAATTCTTGAAGACATGATGCATGCCGACGGTGTGAACGGGCAACTAGAAGGTTGGGACTGGCACTATTACGCAGAAAAGCGGCGTCAAGCCGAACATGATTTGGACGAATCTGCCCTGAAACCCTATTTCCAACTTGAACGGATGATCGAGGCTGCGTTTGATTGTTCAACCAAGCTATTTGGTCTTGGGTTTAAAAAGTTGGATTTGCCACTTTACCATGACGATTGTCTGGCGTGGGAGGTCACGCGAGATGGTCAGCATTTGGCGGTGTTTATCGCGGATTATTTCGCGCGGCCTTCAAAGAAGTCAGGTGCGTGGTGCAGTGCATTGCAAACGCAGTCCAAACGACCGAAGGCGAAGGCGCCGATTGTCTTCAATGTCTGCAATTTCGCTAAGCCCGCTGATGGCGAACCTGCTTTGTTGTCCTATGACGACGCGCGCACATTGTTCCATGAGTTCGGCCATGCGCTGCATCAGATGTTGTCAAATGTGACGTATGGCTCGATTGCAGGCACCAACGTTGCGCGAGACTTTGTTGAACTTCCGAGCCAGCTATATGAGCACTGGCTAGAGGTGCCAGAGGTGCTTGCGACCTATGCAACCCATGCAGAAACCGGTGAGGCAATGCCGGGCGAAACGCTGCAGAAAGTTCTTGGCGCAGCGAATTTTGATACCGGCTTTCAGACGGCAGAATTTGTAGCTTCAGCGATGGTCGATTTGGCCTTTCATGAAGGTGATGCGCCCGAAGACGCAATGGCGCGTCAAGCTGAAGTACTTGCCGACATGGGCATGCCGCACGCGATTGGAATGCGCCATGCCACGCCGCACTTTGCGCATGTGTTCGCCGGCGATGGATATGCGAGCGGTTACTATAGCTATATGTGGTCTGAGGTTATGGACGCCGATGCGTTTGAAGCGTTTACAGACGTGAACGATCCGTTTGATCCTGATCTAGCAAAAAGTCTCGAACTAAACATCCTTTCTGCTGGCGGATCCAAGGACGGCGAAACGCTTTATACCAAATTCAGAGGGCGCCTACCTGAAGCAGACGCCCTTTTGAAAGGTCGCGGATTGATCGCTTAAAGCGTTTGGTCGTAGTCACCTACTGCTGGCTCGGTGCGAATAATCGCATCGAGGTCAGCGAAAATGCCCCGCAATTCCTCGTCACTTTCAGGGCTTTCGACGACGACAACTAAATTTGGTGTGTTCGATGATGCCCGCACTAGGCCCCATCCGCCATTGTCTAATATGACCCGCGCACCATTTACCGTTACGATCTGAGAAATCGCGCGTCCGGCAAGGGTGCCACCGTCTTCGGCTAACTTTTCAAGTTTAGCGACGATCCGATCCAAGACATCGTATTTTTCAAGGTCAGAACAATAGGGCGACATTGTCGGGCTAGAATATGTTTTAGGCAAAGCTTTGCGCAGATCCGACATCGACATGTCAGGATTGCGATCCATCAGTTTGCAGATTTCCACAGCAACCCGCATGCCACAGTCGTAACCGCGGCCAATCGGTTCTGCTAAGAAATAGTGGCCAGACTTTTCAAAGCCCGCCAAAGCGTCAATTTCTTTAACGCGCCGCTTCATGTGGCTGTGACCAGTTTTCCAATAGTCTGCCGTTGCGCCGTTTTTCTTCAGCTCTGGATCAGATGCGAAAAGGCCGGTTGATTTCACATCAGCGACGAAAGTTGCATTGGGATAAATCTTGCTGAGATCGCGGGCCATAATAACACCGACTTTATCGGCGAAAATTTCTTCGCCTTCGTCATCAACCACACCGCAACGATCCCCATCCCCATCAAAACCAAGCGCCATATCGGCGCCGGAAGCTTTTACCGCAGCCGACATATCGTGCAGCATTTCCATGGCTTCGGGGTTTGGGTTGTAATTTGGGAAGGTGTAATCAAGCTCATTGTGAAGCGGGACGACTTCGACGCCCATACGTTCAAAAACGGTAGGCGCAAATGCCGAAGCCGTGCCGTTGCCGGTCGCGCAAACGATTTTGAGGGGCCGTGATACTTTGAAATCCCCAACTAGATCGTCGATATAGGCATCAAACACGCCGTCAACGAATTCGTAACTGCCGCCAGGTCGCGCGACGCTTTCACCGTTAAGAACGATGTCACGCAACTCTGACATTTCGTCTGGACCGTGGGTCAGCGGCCGGTCAAACCCCATTTTAACGCCTGTCCAACCGTTTGGATTGTGGCTGGCGGTGACCATAGCAACTGCAGGAACATCGAGGTGGAACTGGCTGAAGTAGGCCATTGGGGACAAGGCAGGGCCGATATCCATCACTTTTATTCCAGCCTGCATTAAGCCGACAATCAATGCGTTTTTAATAGACAGAGAATAGTCGCGATAGTCATTGCCCACGGCAATGACGGGGTCGATACCACGTTTGTGCATCTGAGTGCCGATGCCCATACCGAGGGCAGTCATTCCAGGAAGGTTGATCTGCTCTGGATACTGCCAACGCGCGTCGTATTCGCGAAAGCCCGTCGGAGCGATCATTGGGTCACGCAGGAATTCCCACGTGTTTACAGCAACAGTTGGGGTTGGTTTCATTAAAATAACCTCGGACAAAAAAGTTTAAACAATACTAAGACGAGACCTGTTCGCGCAAAATAGAAGCGGTCAATGAGATCATCAGATAGATGCCTGAGAAGATCAGGAATGTCAGCATCGTGTTTTCAAACTTGCGCGGATATGTCGCCGCGTCAGGTGCAATCGGGTCAACACTCCGTGACAGATAGCGCGTCTGACGGCTGGCCTCTAGCATCGCTGTTTCCATGTTTTGAAGGGCGGATTGCAACATCAAATCGCGCGTCGCTAGATCGGCCTCGGCCAAGCGAACGCGGGCGGATAGTGACGTTAGACTATCTTCACCTTCGGTGTGTTCAACCATTCGATTGTTAAGATCCTCAACTGCTGTTTCAAGTCTACCAATGTCGGAACGCACACCCGCTACTCTTGATGCATTAGGTCGCGCATTGTCTAAAAGCGCCTGTAGTTGGAGTTGCTTTTCCTGCAATTCGATTTCACGCTGGCTGATCTGACTGCGCAATGCAGCCAATACAGCCTGTGGATCAACAACGGTTGCCTCTTGCTGGAGTGTCACCATAGCGACTTGCGCATCGCGGCGATTGGTTTCAGCTTCGGTGAGGTTTTTGCGGGCTTCGCTTAGTTGATCTTCGCGCTTTCGTACGGTTTGGTTGTCCAAACGTTCTTCCGCATATCCAATCAATGCCTCGGAGAAACGCTGAGAAATCATCGGTTCGGCCGCGATCACTTCCATCTTCATCAGACCTTCAGATGGATCATAGCCAATTTGGATCAGCTTTTTATAAAGTTTGAAGGCATCCTGATTGGTGGCGTCCATTTCAAGGCGTTGAATTGGATCGATCCATTCTTGTTGATAGTGATCCTTAAAACCAACATCTGCATCAAGGCGCAACATAGCCTCGAGCGATTGCATATAGCTTTGCACTGAGATCGCGTCTTGGTTGGTATTGAACTGGGTTGGCAAGAAACTACCAAATCCACCTGCGGATTGACCTTCAGACTGCTGAATGACGAACTCAGAATTCGTGGCATACATTGGCGTCGCGATGTTGAAGAAATAGTATCCTGCGATCAGCGTGGGCACCAAAATAAAAGCCGTCAACCGAGCCCACAAAAGGGCGAGTTTGCGGCGACGGCGACGTGCGATGTCGCGCTGGATTTGTGCCACTTCGGTTATGCGGTTCGCGGCCGGATCGAGATGAGTCGACGGCAGGTTTGTGCCGGTTGCCATAGTTTGCGGTAAAGGGGCCGCAGCAGCAGGTTGAGCCTTTGATTGATTGTCGACCATTAGTTCTAGCATGTCAGTGCGCTGGAACGGATCAAGTCCGTTCGCGCGAAGCAGACGCACCGCATCAAAATCTGACGTAGCTGGAAGGCCGTGTTTTTGGGCCATGCGTCGCGCCAACCGTAATTGACGGCCGGTCAGACCTTCTTTGCGGATTGCATCAATTTCTGTGCCAACCGGATTGCCACCTTTAGTAGCCGCTTGTTGACGCATATGCGCTTGCTGGGCCGAGCGGAAATCCTCGTCGCTTGGGGCGCGCTCGGAGTGCGTCTCAGGTGCTGCCTCAACCAAAGGAGACGAGCGCCGGATGCGGAACTTCTTAGCCTTTGGTTTGGTAGTCATATAGCTGTCTCGCTTCTTCAAGTGTGTCGAACATATGCAACTGGCCGTTCATCAAAACGCCAGCTGAGCGACAATACTTTTCGGGGCTGACCCAGATAACGCGAAAAAGGTGTTATCATGGGAAGCATGCGGAAGAGTCGCTTAAGTAAGTATAAACAGGGTCGCCTGGTCGAGCATTTTGTTGCCGGAACCACGGCTCGAACTGCGGCCAGTTTATG
>JAQWQJ010000022.1 GCA_029244725.1 Paracoccaceae bacterium | reverse complement strand
ACATAAACTGGCCGCAGTTCGAGCCGTGGTTCCGGCAACAAAATGCTCGACCAGGCGACCCTGTTTATACTTACTTAAGCGACTCTTCCGCATGCTTCCCATGATAACACCTTTTTCGCGTTATCTGGGTCAGCCCCTAATAAATTGCCAAAATTACACTTCTGCGCGTAATCTTTTAGTACGTTAATGAGTTGCCTGGTTAAAAAAATCTTTAACTCAACGGGGAAACACAATGAAAATCAAAGCATTAGTGGCGATTGTCGCCACTCTCTTCGCGTTTGCATTTACACCAGTATACGCCGATAGCCATGGCGATGATGTAAAGCGATTGGCCATTCAAGTCAGTGACAACAACGAAGGCACAATGACCAAGGTGCTGAACGTCGCGGCGAACTTTGCCAAAGGCATGTTGGAATCCGGCCAAGAATACGAGATTGAAATCGTTTCCTTTAACGCTGGCCTCCATATGCTGCGCGAAGACACCTCGCCAGTCCTAGAGCGCATTCAAGGTTTCACAAACAGCGTGCCAAATGTGACCCTTTCGGCCTGTGGCAACACCATTGCCGGCATGACCCGCAAAGCAGGGGGCAAAGCGCCAGTTCTGATCACTGACGCCCATATAGTTCCAGCTGGTGTTGTTCGGTTGATGGAACTTGATGCCGCTGGTTGGTTCGTTATACGTCCCTAATATCTGTCCAGAGACAAGCGGCCCCGGCAGTGTTAGATCTCTGTCGGGGCCGTTTTATTGAGGAGAGCAGGAATGAAGATGAACCCTTTGGGTCGAACAGGTATTATGGTCAGCGACCTGTGCTTGGGTACGATGACGTTCAGCACACAAACACCTGCAGAGGACGCGCATCGGCAGATAGATATGGCGCTCGATCACGGGGTGAACTTTGTTGATACAGCAGAAATGTATCCGACAAACCCGCTGAGCAAAGACACGGCCGGAAACACCGAGAAGGTCATCGGCGACTGGATTGAAACCTCTGGACGGCGCAACGAAGTCGTTCTTGCCACCAAGCATGCGGGCGAAGGCTATATGGGCATTCGCGAAGGTGCGCCAATTTCAGCTGCCACCATAGTCGAAACAGTCGAGGGCAATCTGCGGCGCCTTAAGACCGACTACATCGACCTTTATCAGTTTCACTGGCCCAATCGCGGATCCTACATGTTCCGCCAGAATTGGACCTTTGACCCGACCAAACAAAACAAAGACGAGGCTTTGGCCAATATGGGTGAATGTCTGGTAGAGCTGCAAAAGCTTGTGGATCAAGGCAAAATCCGCGCGTTCGGTCTTTCGAACGAAAGCGCATGGGGGACCGCACAGTGGTTGCGGATATCCGAGGAACGCGAATTGCCGCGGGTCGCTTCCATCCAGAATGAATACTCATTGCTTTGCCGTCTCTATGACACGGATCTTGCTGAACTAGGTCACAACGAGGACGTGGGCTTGATGGCATTCTCACCGCTTGCGACCGGTTTTTTGACCGGCAAGTATCAAGGCGATGCGATGCCAGAAGCGTCGCGTATGACGTTCGGTGAAAAAATGGGAGGGCGCAATACCGCCCGAGTGCGTCCGGCAGCGGCCGCCTATCTAGAGATTGCTAAACTGCATGGGATTGATCCAGTGCACATGGCGCTGGCATTTTGCACATCGCGGCCTTTTGTGGCGACGGCCATTTTTGGCGCAACGACGTTGCAGCAATTGACCCATATTTTGGAAGGGCGGGACGTGGTTTTGGGAGATGAGGTTCTGGCCGATATTGATCAAACACATCGCGCGCATCCGATGCCATTTTGATTGCGCCTCATTGTTGTATGGGGGCGCTGCCCCCTCTTGGTCCTGCGAACCAATTCACCCCCGTGGTATTTTTTGGCAAGATAAAGTTAACTAGTTCGCGCGTCTTAGGTCGCGGACTGATTGGCCGAACGTAGCTTTGAAGGCACGGGCAAATGCCGCTTGCGAAGTGAAGCCCGTGGCAAGTGCAATTTCTTGAACGCGGGCCGTCGTATCGGTGGCGAGCCGTTGAGCTTCAGAAAGTCTTAGGCTTAGGGAATAGGCTTTAGGCGATGTACCAAGGGCCTTTTGAAATCGTAGTTCCAGCGTTCTTTGCGACAGGGACAGCTTTCTGGCGATAACGGCGATGCTTAGTGGGTCGTCAAGTGTGTTTGACATAAGGGTGAGGGCCGTGGCGATCTCGGGATGTTTTTTGGCGAGCGCTCCGACGGGGAGCTGTGTTTGAGGTACGGCGCCATCTGGCACAGGATCATAAATAAAAGCAGCGGCAACGCGATCGGCGAGCGCTTTGCCATGGCGGCGTGAAATCAAGGCTAGCATCATATCAAGGCAAGGCGCTGCACCACCGGTCGTCATGCGGTTACGGTCTATGACATAGCGAGAGCGCCTGGTTTCAATTTGGGGAAAAGCGTTTGAGAATGCTTCGTAATCTTCCCAGTGCGAAGTGGCTGCGTGGTTGTCGAGAAGGCCTGCGTGGGCCAATGCCCAAACACCACCATCGACGGCGGCAATGCCTTGGGCGCGGTGGGCGTGGGCGCGCAACTGTGTGATCAGGCGCGGCGAGATCTGGGGCTGCACCTTGAAACTGGCCACCGAAATCAGCAGATCGGCCATTGGACTTCGAAACAGTGCGGGGGCGTTGATCGTGATACCAGCAGTTAGATTCGAGAGTGCGCCCGACGGTGTTGCGAACGTCCAATCAAATAGCTTTCGACCAGCGCGCCGATTGGCAGCCCGCAGTGGATCGACAACCGAAGAGAGCGACAGCGCATTGGTTTCGTCAAAGACGAGGATAAGGACCGATAAAGGTTTTCCTTGCGGTTTGAAGAGAAGATCTTCGTTATTCATCAATTATACTTCGTAAAAGATCAAATATAGAAAATCAACTGAGTCAAACTTCTGGCAATTGAATGAGGAGATTCCCATGCCATTGGCTATGAACAAAGACGTCTTTATCACTTGTGCAGTCACTGGATCAGGGGGGACGCAGGATCGATCGCCGAAGGTGCCTCGGTCGCCCAAAGAGATTGCGGATAGCGCGATTGCCGCTGCGAAAGCTGGCGCAGCGATAGTGCATTGCCATGTGCGCGATCCTGAAACCGGCGCGCCGAGTCGCAAGTTAGAGTATTACCGCGAAGTAACGGATCGGGTACGGGACGCGGATATCGATGTTGTGCTGAACCTAACTGCGGGTATGGGCGGGGACATCATTTTTGGTGGGGCAAGTAGCCCGTTTCCTTTGGCCGAAGGTACCGACATGATCGGCGCAGAAGAGCGCGTGGCGCATGTGCTTGAGTGCCAGCCCGAGATTTGTACGCTCGATTGCGGTACGATGAACTTCGCCGAAGCTGACTATGTGATGACCAACACGCCAGGCATGTTGCAGGCGATGGGCAAGATGATGACCGAGTCTGGCGTGAAGCCTGAAGTTGAGGCATTCGATACCGGCCACCTTTGGTACGCAAAACAGTTGGTTGCTGATGGTATTCTAGAGCCGGATGTTTTGGTGCAGCTTTGCATGGGTGTCCCGTGGGGGGCACCGGATGATCTGAATACCTTTATGGCGATGGTGAACAACGTGCCTGACAATTGGACGTTCAGCGCGTTTTCACTGGGACGCAACCAGATGGCCTACGCTGCAGCGGCAGTTTTGGCTGGCGGAAATGTGCGGGTCGGTCTTGAAGACAATCTTTGGCTCGAGAAGGGTGTGTTGGCTGAAAACTACCAGCTTGTTGAGCGCGCGCGTGGCGTGATCGAAGGCATGGGCGCGCGCGTGATTGGCGCTGCCGAAGTGCGTGAAAAGTTGGGACTGGTGAAGCGGGCGCCTAGATGAGCCGTCGCGTTTTAGTCACTGGCGGCGCGTCCGGGATTGGGCGCGCGATAGTTGAGTATTTTAGCAAAGATAAAGCGCAGATCGCGATTTGTGACGCGGATGCTGCGGCCGTGGCCATGTTTAAGGGCGATTTTCCGGATGCGATAGCCGAGGTTTGCGATGTGCGTGATGAAGCGCAGATGGAGGCTTTTCTGGCGCGGGTTGAGGAGGCTTGGGGTGGCGTAGATGTGGTCTGCGCCAATGCTGGAACGGGCGGGCCTGCGGGGCGGATCGAAGATTTAGACTTTCAGGCGTGGCAAGATTGCGTTGGCGTTAATCTATTTGGCGCGTTCCTAACTTGTCGCTGGGCAGCAAGATTGATGAAAGCACAAGGGTCGGGAGTGATTTCAATCACCACGTCGACCTCGGGCTTTCATGGTGTGCCCTATCGCTCGCCTTATGTGGCGGCGAAATGGGGCTTGGTTGGCCTGATGAAAACGCTGGCGATGGAGTTGGGACCTTACGGGGTTCGGGTGAACGCCGTGGCGCCGGGCGCCGTTGAGGGACCTCGGATGGAGCGCGTTTTGGAGATGGAAGCCGCAGCCGATGGGCGCGACATTGAAGAGGTGCGTGATCTTTATGCAGCAGGTACGTCGATGCGGACTTGGGTCACGGGCGACGACATTGTGCAGATGGTCGGGTTCTTAGCATCGGACGCGGCGAGGAAAGTTAGCGGTCAGTTAATGGCCGTGGATGGATATACGGAACGGATGACGTGATGACAAACACAGCAGCAATCATTGGTGGTGGCGTAATTGGCGGCGGTTGGGCGGCTAGATTTCTTTTGAACGGTTGGGATGTCAGGGTGTTTGATCCTGATCCAGAGGCCGAGCGGAAGATTGGCGAAGTGCTTGCTAATGCGCGGCGGTCCTTGCCCGGGTTGGGCGATGTGGCTTTGCCGCCTGAGGGATCGCTGACGTTTCATGCGGAAATGACCGAAGCGGTTGCAGGCGTGAATTGGGTTCAGGAAAGCGTGCCGGAACGGCTTGATTTGAAGCAAAAGGTTTATGGCGCATTGATGGACTGCGTTGATGAGGCTGCTGTCATCGGGTCTTCGACAAGTGGATTTAAACCGTCAGAGCTTCAGGCAGGTTTGGCGCGGCCCGGTCAGGTGGTCGTCGCGCATCCGTTTAATCCTGTTTATTTGTTGCCCGTGATTGAGTTGGTGACGACACCTGCCAATGATCAGGCAATAGCTGACAAGGCGATGGGAATGCTGCGCTCGGTCGGGCTTGAGCCGGTGCATGTGAAGAAAGAGATCGACGCGCATGTGGCGGATCGCTTGCTTGAGGCCGTCTGGCGCGAGGCGCTTTGGATGGTCAAAGACGAGATCGCGACCACTGAGGAAATCGACAACATCATGCGATATGGCTTCGGCCTGCGCTGGGCGCAGATGGGGCTGTTTGAGACCTATCGTGTGGCAGGTGGCGAAGCGGGAATGAAGCATTTCATGGCGCAGTTCGGGCCGGCGTTGAAGTGGCCGTGGACCAAGCTAATGGATGTGCCTGAGTTCACGGATGAGCTGGTTGACCTGATCGCGGGTCAGTCAGATGCGCAGTCTGGTCACAAGACAATCCGCGAGTTGGAGCGTGAACGCGATGATAACCTCGTTGGGATCATGCGGGCGTTGAAGTGGAATGGAAATGCGGCAGGGGCTTTGATTTCTAAAGGGGATCAGGAGCGGCTGCCGGCTTCGGGGATTGAAACGAATGCGGCAGCTATCGCCGATCCTTCGCAGCCAGTTTTAACGATCAAGCGGGCGGTGCCTCTGGATTGGATCGACTATAATGGGCACATGACCGAGAGCCGTTATCTAGATTGTTTTGCAATGGCAACGGATCGTTTGATGGAGATCGTTGGGTGCACTCAGGACTATATCGCGACGGGTGGCAGCTATTTCACGGCCGAAACCCATCTGCGCCATTTGGATGAAGCCAAAGCAGGTGCACCGATTGAGGTGCGCACGCGGGTGATCAACGGGCAGGGCAAGAAGATGCATCTGTGGCATGAGATGACGTCGGACGGTGTGTTATTGGCGACGGCTGAGGCTATGTTAATTCATGTGTCGCTTGAGACCCGCCGGGCGTCAGTGCCGAGTGACGAGATTGCCGCGAATTTGGATATGATCGAAAAAGCGCAGGCTGATTTGCCAAGTCCAGAGGGTCTTGGCAAGGCAATTGGGGTTCGGTGACTTTGGCGGGCTGAAGCCCGCCCTACGTTTATAAAATCTCGGCGCGTAGGCTTTTTAAGCATTTAGGAAGGTCACGTGATGGTACTTCGGCTTCGCGTACCAATGTGTCGAAATGAGCGGTAATAGCATCGACGCGTTTTAAGTCGCGAAAAGCTAAATAATTCTGTCCCAGATAAATCACCGCCAGAAGCGGCCCGAAGATCGTGACAGGTGCGGAATATAAGCGGCGTGCATCGAAAAGGCATAGTCTTAGGGATGGGTAATGTTCGGTTGTGATCTCTCGCATGCGGTCAATTTGTTCGAGCCGCGTTTGAAGGGGCAGGCCCGAGTAATAACCTTCTGCGTGGGCAAAGGCGCGTAGGTCGTGTAGCGGAACAGCGATTTCATAGTCCGAGCGGGATCGACGCATCAACTCCAGACGGCTCTCGGAATCTTTGATTGCTTGGGTTGTTGAACGCCCGAGTGCTGGCGCGTATTCCCACTCCAACATGGCGCTGGTTTTCAGCATGTCGGGCAAGCCCGCTGGGACGTGGCGGATTTTGTAGCCTGCGGCCTCTTGATGCCATTGGAAGATTTGTTCGTCGATCAGGGCGCGAGAGGCCTCGGTCATGCTCATCGAAGCGGCGAGAAGATCGGCGGCGCTTTCCTTTTTATCGGTGATCCCTAGCAGCCAATCAGCCGAAACCCCGAGGACGCTGGCGCATTGCGCGATCAAATGGGCGTTGGGCAGGCGGGGACCGTCGGATTTTATCAACTGCGAGATGGTCGAGCGGTCAACGCCAGCTTCACGGGATAGGTGGCTTTGGTTACTACCCGATTCCTTCATGGCTTGCTGAAGGCGCTCGCGGAACAACTCTGCACGATATGATTTTGTGAATAAATTCTGCATTGATGATTTATATCACCAAATGGGGTGTTCTGTTAATCCCTATCTGAATGTTTTTGGAGTTCTGTTTCACGTAGTCGTGAAGTGAAGTCTCAGGAGACAGCATGGAAACTCGAAAACGATCCCTTGTGAAAGCAGTCATATGGAATGCCTTGGGCCTGACCATCATGGCGCTGGTTGGGTTTTTCATGACGGGGTCATTCGCAACGGGCGGAATTATCGCGCTAGCGAATACCATCCTCGGGTTCAGCATGTATCTTGGGTATGAGCGGATTTGGGCCAATATTCGGTGGGGACGTCATGTCTAAGCTCAACCGGATTGAATGGCCAACTGTGGCGATGTTGGCGTTTACCTATTTGATTTGGGGTGTAGCGACAGTTTGGGTGGCGCAGTGGTCTTTGCCGGTGGCAATGATCGTTGTAGCCATCGCAGGCGCACAGCATTCATCTTTGCAGCACGAAGTCCTTCACGGGCATCCCACAACATCAACATGGTTGAATGAGGCAATGGTTTTTCCGGCGCTCACGGTGGCCATCCCCTACATTCGATTTCGCGATAGTCATTTGGCGCATCATCAAGATTCAATCTTGACGGATCCATATGACGATCCTGAATCGAATTTTCAGGATCCAGCGGTTTGGAACAGTCTGCCGATGTGGTGGAAAAAGGTGCTTGGCTTTAACAACACTTTGGCTGGGCGTATGCTTGTCGGCCCAATTGTCGCGCAGATCGCCTTTATGTTCTGTGATTGGCGCGCGATAAAATCGGGTGATCGGGCCGTGTTAAACGGGTGGCTTTGGCACTTTCCGGCGCTGGCGTTGGTCCTATGGTGGATCGTTAGCGTCTCGGCTATGCCAGTTTGGGCGTTTCTGATCGCAGCCTATGTATCGCTGTCGATCCTGAAAATCAGAACTTACCTAGAGCATCAGGCGCACGACCGGGCCAGCGGCCGAACGGTCATAATTGAAGATCGTGGACCGCTTGCGCTGATCTTTCTGAACAACAATTTGCACATTGTGCATCACATGCACCCAAGGGTCGCGTGGTATCGATTGCCCAAGCTCTATTTTGCAAATCCCGAGAGATATCTCAGCCGAAACGATGGTTATCGTTTCCGCAATTACAACGAAATTTTTAAGAAGTTTCTGTTGCGGGCGAAAGATCCGGTGCCGCATCCACTCTGGCGGAAGTAGCGAATTCCAGTCATTGAATGGGGATGGAGTTATGGATACCTATCGCTATCGCCGCCGCTGCGTTTCAGAATGTACGCTTTATGCTGCAAAAGGTGCTGAGTACCGTCAATCTGACCGCCACAGGCGCAACTTTTTCTCGGTTTATTTATTCGGCGCCGCTGGTTTGGTTGCTTGTGCTGGCCTACTCAAACCTTAGCGGCATCAGCCTGCCAGCTTTATCGCCAAAGTTTTGGCTATTCGCCCTGTGTGGGGGATTGGCGCAGGTACTGGCGACGATCTCAGTTGTTGCGTTGTTCAAGCACCGTAACTTTGCAGTAGGCATCACGCTGAAGAAGACCGAGACGGTTCAGTCAGTACTTGTGGGCTTTGTCATACTTGGTGATCAGGTGTCGTGGGCCGGTTTCGGGGCGATCCTGATCGGCTTAATCGGCGTTTTGCTGCTGGTTGATGCGCCCCAATCTAAAGGCCCGATGTTCCAACGTGTGTTTAACAAAGCTGCCGGACTGGGGCTGGGGGCAGGGATACTGTTTGCCTGTTCAGCCGTTGGTTATAGGGGCGCAAGCCATTCGTTGGCGCTGGATGACACGTTTTTGCGTGCGGCTTTGACGTTGGCGTGTGTGACCAGTGCTCAGGCCATTGGAATGGCAGTATGGATGCGGTTTCGCGATAAAGGGCAAATCACCAAAGTGCTTAGCGTTTGGCGCACGGCAGGCCTGGTTGGGTTGACCTCAATGGCTGGATCATTGTGTTGGTTCATCGCGTTTACGCTTGAAAACGCGGCTTATGTGAAAGCGGTTGGGCAGGTCGAGTTGGTATTCTCGTTTCTTGCGTCAGTGCTGTTCTTCAAGGAGAAGGTCGTCTTGCGTGAGGTTGCGGGTATTGCAGTTCTATCGCTTGCCATCGTCGTTCTTATTCTGGTGAAATAGCTGGCCTTCAGTCGGTATGACTGTGACCGCGAAGTCGTAGAAACAAACTTTCCTCATCATCGTTACGAAAGAAGGGTACCGATGCAGGCGGCTGATCGTTGGCGATGTTCGAGGCGACTTCGGCCAGTACGACCTCGGTGATAAACGGCAGATCGAACGAACGCGCTTGGGACAATGGAATCCATTGAAGGTGCGAAAGCTCGTCACTGGCGCGGGCAAAATCGTTCAAGTCGTTTTGGATATGTGCGGCATCGGCCAAGAAAAAACGCGCATCAAATCGACGTGGGCGCCCGGGCGGGGTGATGGCACGAAAGACAAACTGTAGATTGCGGCCAGACGGCAGATAGCCCGCATCGGCAAAGGATTGCCAGTCAGCGGGCGCGGGGGTGGGCCACGTGCCGTGTTCGCCGAGGATCAAACCGGTTTCTTCCCAAAGCTCTCGGACGGCCGCTGCAACTAAGCCAATTCTAAGATCCCGTGTCGTGTCTTCGACCAATCGCAGGTCGCAAGGTGCTGGCATGCCGTATGCCAAAGGCACGTCCAAATCTGCGACGTCCATTGCCCCACCCGGAAATACGAATTTGTTGGGCATAAACGCCGCCTTCGCGCCGCGCTGCCCCATAAGGACGCTGGGATTGTCCTGACGATCACGGACTAGGATGATCGTCGATGCGTCACAGATCGCTGTTTTGTCCACGGTGAACCCTCGTGTGTTGGGGTGTTAAAAGCCGTGCATGCGTCGTGACCATTGGATCGCGACCACGACGCCCTTTAACCTTGGAAGAAGGTACAGGGACAAGGCCACACAGCCAACAGCTAATACAGAGAACATCACAAGAGGCTCAGGGCGGAAAGTCACAAAGATGAAATGCATCAGGGGAGCAATGATGTGACCGACGATGAGGATTGTAAGATAAGCGGGGCCGTCGTCAGCGCGATGGTGGTGAAGCTCTTGTTCGCAAACCTGACACTCGTTGCGAACTTTCAGATACCCCGAAAACATTGGGCCTGATCCACAATTGGGGCATTTGCGACGCCATCCGCGCGCAATAGCTGGGCGCATAGGGCGATCATCAGCCGTTGTTGCGGAAGCTGAAGCCACTGGCTCGATTGCATAATCGATTTCTGAATTGTCGTTAGACATGGAAATGCTCGCACTGGTTATGTTGGCAAATTGGGCTCGAAGCCCCTGATTTGTAAGGTCACGAATTGTCCTTGCGTCCCGATGTCGCAAATCTTTGAAAAAACTTCGACGGAAACTTTGGGCTGCTGCGTTTGTATTTATGAACACGGCAGAAAACGCCGGTTTAAAACGAAAACAAGTTATTAAGGCAGAAGGAAACCTGACAATGAACAAGCACCTTAAAATTGGCACTCTCGCAATTCTCTTGGCATCTGTTGGTGTTGTAAGCACAGCCAGCGCATTCGGCAGATCAGGTGGCGGCGAGAACGCCCCAACATTCGAAGAGCTAGACGCAAACGGCGACGGCATCATTAGCTTGGAAGAGTTGGAAGGCCAAAGCGATGCACGCTTTGACGAGATGGACACAGATGGCGACGGCTTCTTATCCGTGGATGAGATCACGGCCATGATCGAAGCCCAAGCAGCTGAGCGCGCAGCCAAAGGCGTTGAACGCATGATTGAGCGTTTTGACGAAGACGAAGACGGAGTTATCAGCGCGGACGAAATGCCCTCGCCCGATCACTCACGTTTGATCGATCATGCTGACGAGGACGAAGACGGGTCAATTTCGGAAGATGAGTTTGAGGCAGCTAAAGAGAAACGCGAAGAGCGTGGTGGAAAGCGCGGCGGTAAAGGCGGAAAAGGTGGCAAAGGCCACGGCGACCGCGGATAACTCAGCCGAGCCCCGGTCGGCAGGATCACCCCCGATCCTGCCGATTGCTACTCTAATATTGGACTGATACTGCTCGGAATATGGCAATGCCCTTTGATGCATACGCAGACGCACCGGACGAAGCCTTGTTGGCACTTTACGCCAACGGTGATCGTGACGCAGCGCGTTTGTTGATGCATCGACTGACTCCGAGAGTATTTCGTCAAGCGTTTAGAATGCTTGGTGACAAAGCAGAGGCAGAAGACGTCGCACAAGAAGCGATGTTGAAGCTTTGGAAGATTGCTCCGGAATGGCGCCAAGACGAAGCTAAAGTGACTACATGGCTTTATCGGATTGTCGCCAATCTATGCACCGACAGATTGCGGAAACGGCGCGGCAACAAGAGCATTGATGAAGTTGCAGAACCTGAGGATGGCGCAGCAAGCGTAGCCGATCAGATGCAGCAAAAAACAAGATCCGACGCACTAAGCGATGCGTTGAACCAATTGCCAGATCGCCAAAAACAAGCGGTTGTGTTGCGTCATCTGGATGAGCTTTCGAACCCTGAGATCGCTAAGATCATGGATGTTGGGGTCGGAGCCGTCGAAAACCTAATTGCGCGGGGTAAGCGCGCCCTTGCCAGTGTGTTAGCAAAACGGAAAAATGAACTGGGGTACAGCGATGACTGACGACAGTGAAAAAATGATGGATCTCGAAACCTTTTTTGAGGCCGGACGCAAAGATGCGCCCGAATTTTCGGCAGCGTTAATGAGCCGGATTATCGACGATATAGACAGCGTTGCCGATCAACGCGAAGCGCCTGAACCTGTAGCAAAAGGTAAAGGTCTGCTAGGTCGAATTCTCGACGGTATAGGTGGTTGGCCCGCAGTTTCGGGAATGGCGACCGCAGGCATAGTTGGCATTGTCGTCGGCATCAGCCCACCCGAAGCAATTTCTGAATTCACATCCGCTTACGTTAACGGCACGACCGATCTCTATTTGGTTGACCCGTATGACAGTTTCGGGTTCGAGTCATTTGAAGGATAAGAAAATGAGTGACGCGGAAAACAAAGCACCAAAGGGTCCACGTTGGGGCAAGATCGTCCTGATCTTATCGCTATCTGTGAACTTATTGATTGCCGGATTGGCAGTCGGAACTTTTGCAAACGTCAAAAAAGGCGACAATTTCGTACGTAATGGCGAGGAATCTGGCGCTTATACCTTTGCGCTCAGTCCTAAGGATCGTCGCGAGATTGGTAAAAATATGGCGTCGTATTTTCAGAAAAACGGACGCGATAGAGACGCGCTGGGCAAAGAATATGCGCGCATGATTGAAGTAGTGACTGCAGATACCTTTGATCGCGAGGCAGCGCAGCTAATCCTATCCAATCAAGCTAGCTTTGCCGTTGATCGTCGATTGGCTGCCGAAGGATTGTTGTTGGATCAATTGGAAAGCATGAGCGCAGATGAGCGGCGAGAGTTCGCGGAGCGGCTTCAAGAAGGTGTAAAGCGTCGGCGGGGTCCGCCTAGACCACGCAACTAAGATCGCGTTTCACGACAAAATTTCGACTATTGGTGGTTGGCAAGTGCTGAGCAAAATGTAGATTGGTCGCGGAGTCCATTTCAAGGTGACCAATGACTGTTTCACAAGACAGAGCCGAAGCCATCGCGTTGAAAGCGCTGGCCTTTCTTGTATCTGATGAGGATCTTTTACCTGTATTTATGGGCAGTTCTGGCGTGTCGTCTGAGGATCTGCGCAGCGGGGCCAGCGATCCGGCATTCTTGGGATCGGTGCTCGATTTCATTTTGATGGATGATCAGTGGGTCGTCCGTTTTTGCGATCAACACAAGCTAGACTACCACGAGATCCATCCGGCACGATATTCGTTGCCCGGCGGCGAACAAGTTAATTGGACATAGGGGACAATAATTTGCGCCAGATAGACGGAATCGTATTCGATAAAGACGGCACATTGTTTGATTTTGAAGCCACTTGGACGCCTTGGGCGTCGCAGGCTTTACTAACGCTAAGCAAAAATGATCGCACGCGCGCCGAGGGGCTTGGACAAGCTGTAGGCTTTGATCTTACAGCGCAAAAGTTTGACCCCAAAAGCATCGTCATTGCTGGAACGCCTGAAGACATCGTCGCCGAGTTTGCCAACTTGATGCCGGAATACTCAGAGACTGAGATCGTTCAAATCCTGAACAAAACGGCGGAGAATGCGCCGATGGTTGAGACAGTTCCCCTCGTACCGTATCTTTCAGGGCTTGCGCAGAGCGGTTTGAAGCTTGGGGTTGCGACGAATGACGCAGAAGCGCCTGCACGGGCGCATTTGTCTGCGGTTGGTGCGGTCGAGCTTTTTGATTTTATTGTTGGCAGTGATTCCGGCTATGGCGGCAAGCCCGCAGCGGGCCAGTTGTTTGGCTTCTGTGAAGTTACAGGCATCGCGCCCGAGCGCGCCGCGATGGTTGGCGACAGTTTGCATGATTTGATGGCGGGCAAGGCCGCCGGATTTCTAAGGGTCGGTGTGCTGACAGGTCTTGCAACACGCGAAGAACTGGAGCCGCATGCAGATGTCGTTTTAGACAATATCGGCGATATTCCTGCGTGGCTTGCCCAGCAACAGACATAAACGAACAGGTAACTGAAAAATGCGACAAGATAAGTCGCATTCCGCTAACCCATGCCTCTGGTTCTCAGCTTTGTTATGAGGTGTCCCCAATCGGAGAGCGACCCATGGCAGAACGATCCCAGAAACGTAGACGCAGTGGCGGCAGATCAGGCAATGCCGAGCGGCGTGGAGGTTCTGCTATTGCGCAAATGCCTTGGCAAATCCCGATCAATAACGATCGCCCAATCGAGCCATTGAATGAGGATGGTGTGCAGGCAATTCATGAAGGGGCAATGCAGATCCTAGAAGAGATCGGCATGGAAATTCTCAACGATGAGGCACTCGAAATATTCCGAGAAGCAGGCGCTACGATTAATGGTCAAAACGTTCGCATTGGACGTGAGTTTATCATGGAAATGCTAGAACGCGCGCCCTCGGAATGGACAATGACTCCGCGCAATCCAGAACGTGCTATTCCCGTTGGCGGAAAGGCGATGCTGTTTGGTAACGTCAGCTCGCCTCCAAGCTATTGGTCGAGGGACTCAAACGGAAAACAAACTGGCACACGTGAAATGTGCAAGAATTTTATTAAGCTAAGTCAATACTTTAACTGTATTCACTTTATCGGTGGCTATCCCGTTGAACCGCAAGATATCCATGCCTCGATCCGCCATTTAGACGTACTTTACGACAAGCTCACGCTCTCGGATAAGGTGGTGCACACCTATAGTCTTGGGAAAGAAAGGGTCGAGGACGTGATGGAAATGGTGCGCATTGCAGGCGGCCATACCCATGAGGAGTTTGAGGCAGGTCCGAAGATGTACACTAACATTAATTCGACTTCGCCGTTAAAGCACGATGAACCAATGTTAGACGGCTGGATGCGTTTGGCACGTCGCAATCAAGGGCTGGTTGTGACTCCGTTTACTCTTGCAGGTGCGATGGCACCAGTGACCATGGCAGGCGCCGTTGCCCAGTCATTGGCTGAGGGTCTGATCGCGGTAGCGTTGGCGCAATGGATCCGCCCAGGCGCGGCCTGCGCGATAGGCACGTTCACTTCAAACGTTGACATGAAATCCGGCGCACCTGCATTTGGCACACCTGAATACATACGCGCTACTCAGATGACCGGTCAGTTGTCGCGTTTCTATGGTTTACCTATGCGCTCAAGTGGCGTTTGCGCGGCAAATGTTCCGGACAGTCAAGCAACTTGGGAAACGATGAACAGTCTCTGGGCGTCCGTACAGTCAGGGACAAACCTAGTGTATCACGCGGCCGGATGGCTTGAAGGTGGGTTGATTGCTAGCCCAGAGAAATTCGTCATGGATTGCGAAATTTTGCAGCAAATCCAGCGCTATTTCGACCCTGCATTGACTGCAACTACACCAGATGACATCGCGGTTGAGGCTATTCGATCTGTTGGCAATGATGGCCATTTTTTCGGCATACAGCACACGCAAGATCGCTATACGACAGCGTTTTATCAACCTTTCCTAAGTGATTGGCGCAATTACGAGGCATGGGATGCAGCGGGTGGTGTGTGGACCACTGAGCGTGCGCATAACGTGTATAAGGCGATCCTTGAGGACTTCACGCCGCCGGTCATGGACGAAGCAATCCGTGAAGAACTGGCGGCGTTTGTTGAGCGCCGAAAGTTAGAAGGTGGCGCGCCAACAGACTTTTAAAATTGTACCTGTTTTCGAGCCCAGATTTGGAATTCGTTAAGACCTGACGGAATAGTCTACCTATTGAAAGTAAGGGGTAGACTATGCAGGGCTTTGTTAACCGTGCCATTCAATGTTTTGTGCGTGACACATACGGCTGGACCGTCTGGTTAAACGTAATCAGAAGGGCGGGTATAGGTTTTACAAATTTTGAGGCGATGTTGAGCTACCGGGTCAGTTCTCAACGCAAATCAACACCTCTTCGGCCCGCTCGGGTATATCTCACCCGCACCAGCAGAAAGGAACTTCTACAACGCAGATTGCGCGGCTAAGATTGCCGTAGAATGACAAACTCAAACGTCTCCGGTAAACTCGGTCTGGTTCAGTAACCATAGAAGCCGGTAGTCGTTTAGAACTCTTTGGAGAGAGCCATGATCGTCTCGGTACGCTTGACACCATCGATTTTATAGATCTGCTCCAGCACGAGATTCAGACGCGGCTTTTCGATGGGATTGATGAGCAGCGCGAAGTCGTGGTCTCCTACGATTCTTAGACAACTTGCAACCTCTGGCATGGTCGCAAATTCGCGTGCTGCTGCTTCCCCCTTGCTGCGGATTTCCATGTTTATCAGTACAATTGCCCCTATGCCGCCTGTTTCAACGGTCGAAGGTTCCTTGATTGTGTAGCCAAGAATCTGCTGAGTTTGCTCCAGTCTTGAAAGCCTTGCCTGCACCGCAGTGCGCGAACGGCCAACCTTCCTCGAAAGATCGGTGACGGGCACACGCGAGTCCCTGCGCAGCGCTTCAAGTATTTGCTCGTCGATCTTATCACGCATTGATATCCAAGCCCGTCCCAAATTGCAGATTGCCTAGTGTATAGGCATATTGCCTATGATTTCAATCGATTTAACAATCGACAGGACGGGCCGTTTTGACTGACATCTTCGTTATGGACAACGCAACACTATTGAACTCGATTTCGTCCCGTGCGCGGGCTTTGGAAGCCTCCAAGATCCGCGAGGTTGCAGAGCTTGGCATGAAGCAAGACGGCGTGTTGCCGCTCTGGTTCGGTGAAGGCGCCTGGCCGACCAATTCACTGATTGTGGACGCTGCAATTGCCGCGCTCAAGGCTGGCAATCATATGTACCAGCCGAACAATGGCGCGATGGCGCTGCGGCAAGCGATTTGTGCTTATAGCAACGAACTTCTGGGCAGCCGTCTGAAACCGGCTCAGGTCACAGTCACCCCTTCCGGAATGCAAGGCCTCATGCTGACGGCTGAATTTCTTGTGACTCCCGGCGACCGGGTTATCGCAGTGGAGCCGGGCTGGCCCAATATCATCGGTGCTTTCAAGGCGACCGGTGCAGAGATTGCGAGCGTGGCAATCGTGCCGAAGGGCGGTCATTGGGCGCTCGACGTGGAAGAGCTGATCGCGGCGCTGACACCGGGCACCAAAGCGGTGGTGATTAACTCGCCCAACAACCCCACCGGCTGGACCATGTCGGCCGAGGAGCAGCGTCTGGTGTTGGAGCATTGCCGCCGGCACGGCATCTGGATCGTTGCCGATGACGTTTATTCCCGGCTCTACCGCCATGGGCGTCACGCGCCCTCATTCCTGTCGATTGCAGAGCCTGAGGATCAGCTGATCTCTGTGAACTCGTTTTCAAAATGCTGGTCGATGACCGGATGGCGGCTTGGCTGGATCGTGGCTCCCGCCGCGTTCGAGGGGAAGCTGGGTCAGTTGACCGAGTTCAACACGTCCTGCACAGCCGGCTTTGTCCAGGAGGCGGGTATTGCAGCCCTGCGCGGCGGCGAAGAGGAAATTGCCAGCCTGTTGAGCAAAATCCAGGCAGGGTATGAAATCACTGCTGAGCGCCTCAACACCTTCTCGCGGGTGGAGTTCATTGAGCCTGATGGCGCCTTCTATTGCTTCTTTCGGGTTGACGGGCTGACCGATAGCTTCGCCGCGGCAGGTGAAATCCTTGAGCAAACCAAAGTCGGGCTGGCGCCCGGGGTGGCGTTCGGCCCCCAGGGGGAAGGTTATCTGCGGCTCTGCTACGCGCAACCTGCCGATGTTCTCGAAGAAGCCTTCGTGCGGCTCGAACCATTTCTTTCAAAGTGACGTCTAGAAACTGGGATCAATATCATGACATATGAATTTAGCCTTGAGGGCAAGACCACCTTGATAACCGCCGCCGGGCAGGGCATCGGGCGCGCCAGCGCTGAGGCTTTCGCCAAGGCCGGTGCCTCGGTCATTGCCACCGACATCAATGAAACTGCTCTTGCCGAGCTTGAAGGGCTTGACGGCATTACAGCATGGAAACTGGATGCCACCAATCCAGAAGACATCAAGCGAGTATTGGCAGAAGCTGGTAGGCTGGACGTGTTGTTCAACTGCGCTGGATTTGTCCATGCGGGCAATATCCTGGAAAGCACCGAGGAAGACTGGGACTTTGCCTTCGACCTGAACGCCAAGGCCATGTACCGCCTGTGTAAAGCAGTTCTGCCGGGCATGCTTGAACAAGGCAAGGGTTCGATCATTAACATGTCCTCGGTGGCATCTTCATTGAAGGGCGTGCCAAATCGTTTTGTCTATTGCGCGTCCAAGGCGGCGGTTATCGGCATGACCAAAGCGATCGCTGCTGACTACGTAACCCAAGGCATCCGATGCAATGCAATTTGCCCTGGTACCGTGGATAGCCCGTCGTTGCATGACAGGTTGCGCGCAACTGGCGACTATGAGGTAGCGCACGAGCAATTCATTGCGCGCCAGCCCATGGGACGCGTTGGCGCAGCAGACGAAATTGCAGCGCTTGCAGTTTACCTAGCCTCGGATGCCAGCGGATTTACCACGGGCCAAGCCCATATCATCGACGGCGGCTGGGCCCTCTAAACGGAGACTATCATGAAACTTTTACGTTACGGCCCGAAAGGGCAGGAAAAACCCGGTATCGTTGACGCCGAAGGCGTTGTGCGCGATCTGTCCGGCTTGGTGTATGACATTGCTGGTGACGTTCTGACGGATCAAGGCCTGGCCGGCATTGCCGAAGCTGACCTGTCGTCGCTGCCTGCCGTTGAAGTCGACCGATATGGTCCATGCGTCGGCGGTGTGGGCAAGTTCGTCTGTATTGGACTCAACTACTCAGACCATGCCGAGGAGAGCGGGCTTGAGGTGCCGCCGGAGCCGGTGATCTTTGCAAAGGCGACCTCGGCAATTTGCGGTCCCAACGACACGGTTGAAATCCCCCGTGGCTCGAAGGCCACCGACTGGGAAGTTGAACTGGGAGTGGTGATCGGCAAAGAGGCAAAATACATCGATGAGGCAGACGCTCTCGACCATGTTGCGGGCTACTGCGTGATCAACGACATTTCCGAACGTGATTTCCAGAACAAGCGCGCGGGTCAATGGACTAAGGGCAAATCAGCCGACACCTTCGGGCCCATCGGACCGTGGTTGGTTACCCGCGACGAAGTGCCGGACCCGCAGAATCTATCAATGTATCTGGACGTGAACGGAAAGCGCCGACAAGACGGCAGCACCAACACTATGGTGTTTGGCGTGGCTCACCTCGTCTCCTACCTTTCGCAATTCATGAGCCTTCAGCCAGGCGACATTATCTCCACTGGCACCCCTCCTGGTGTCGGCATGGGGATCAAACCCGAACCCGTTTATCTCAAGGTTGGCGACAATATGGAGCTCGGCATCGAAGGTCTGGGCGTGCAGCACCAGAACGTCATGGCAGCAATCAAAGGGGCATAGCGATGGAAAACCAGATCGCGGTGGTCACCGGTGGCGCGCAGGGAATTGGTTTGGCTGTGGCCCGGCTGCTGATCCAAAAAGGTGTGCTTGTTGCCAGCTGGGATATAGATCCAGGCAACAAGGACGCCATGGCTGACCTCGGCAGCAATGCAATGGCAGTTGACTGCAAAATCAATGATTTGGCGACAGTGGAAGCCGCCTATGCGCGCACCTGTGAGGCATTCGGTGTTCCTTCTATTCTAATCAACAGTGCGGGAATTTCCGGGCCGAATGCGCACCTGGATGCTTATGACCCTGAGGCTTGGAAACAAGTCATTGATGTCAATCTCAACGGCACTTTCTATGTGAACCGGGTCTGCGTTCCAGGTATGAAAGAGCAGGGTTATGGTCGCATTCTGAATGTGGCCTCCGTTGCGGGCAAGGAGGGCAATCCCAATGCCTCTGCATATTCAGCTTCCAAAGCTGCGGTAATTGCTCTGACCAAGTCTTTGGGAAAGGAGTTGGCTGGATACGACATCGCGGTCAATTGCGTAACACCCGCCGCCGCCCGGACCCGGATTTTCGATCAAATGACCCAAGAGCATATCGATTACATGCTTTCCAAAATTCCCCGTGGTCGGTTTCTGAAAGTTGAAGAGGCCGCGGAGATGATGGTTTGGGCGGTATCACCTGAAAACTCGTTCACCACGGGCGCTGTGTTCGATTTGTCAGGCGGCCGGTCCACCTACTAACTCTTGTAAATTAGGTCACTTGGAGGAAAACCATGACAGATAATGACAAAAAAGCCGCTCTCACCGAACGCCTTGCAAAATGCTACAGCGGTGCAGTTTATGACGCCCTGCGCGAGAGAGGGATCGACAATACTGTTCTGCCCAAAGACATCCGGCCGATTGACGATAGTCATGTTCTTGCTGGTCCCGTTTTCACAATTTCAGGAACACCAAAACCTGGGATCAGTGCTGATGATGCTCTGCTGGCTTGGACGGGTTTCCTTTCAACAGCGCCGTCTGGCCATGTCGTAGTTTGCAATGGCCACACCGACGACATCGCGATGCTGGGGGAACTGTCTGCCGAGACGCTCCAGGTGCGCGGTGTGCGCGGATATGTGACCAATGGCGGGTGTCGGGACAGCAATTTCATTCGTAACATCGGTTTCCCCGTTTTCCATCGCTTCTACACCGCCCGCGATGTGGTGGGCGCATGGTCGGTCGACAAAATGGAAGTCTCTGTGCAGATCGGTGACGTTGTCGTTAAGCCCGGGGATTTTCTGATTGCCGACATTGATGGGGCCATCCTTATACCAGGTGAAATCGCTGAAGAGATCGTGGCTGAGGTCGAGGAAGTGATGAACACCGAGAACAAGGTCCGCTCGGCTATCCGTAGCGGGACGGATCCGAAAGAAGCCTACTTGACCTACGGGCGCTTCTGAGCGGTCAAACTGGCGTAACGGCACCTGGAGATACGAATATGCATATCGGTTTGCCTGACCAGGGCTGTTTTGTTCTGCGGGTCTGGAATCCACCAGTTTCAGGCCCTTCGGTTTTATCCGCCCGATACGCAGGTATCGGGCACGCGTCCGCCCGTCCCATGGCGGGCGAACGCTCAGCACTTGGTCGAAATCAATCCTATAGAACGCGACACGCTCTAACGATGTGGGCTAACGCTATCAGTCAGGATCAATTCTGTCGGGACGAGAGTGAGTTTAGTTGGCGCTGTCGGATCCGAGATACGTCTTAGCAGATGTTGAATGACAACTCTCCCCATCTCTTGTAGGTCAATGCTTGTCGTACTCAGCGGCGGATTGGTGTGTTGCAACTCATCGATCCCCTCGTTCGCGATCAACGAGATATCTTCTCCGATTTTTTTTCCCAACCTCTGCAAACCGGCTTTCAGTCCAAGGGTGACGATAGCATTATATCCGATGGCAGCAGTCGGCGGATTTTCGACATCCAAAATTCTCGCCGCTGCTTCGTATCCCTGAGCGCGAACAGGGCGGCATTCGAAAACAAGCGCACGATCAAACTCTTGACCCGCTTCGTCAAATGCTTGCCTGATGCCTTTCATGCGACGGTTAAATGGGGAAATATTGACTGTGCCGCCAACAGCGGCAATGCGTCTGTGACCAAGGTTAAGCAGATGTTTTGCCGCCGTGTAACCCGCAAGTGTCTCATCAGCCAAGACTGAATCGATGGGATAGCCACTGATCTCTCGCGAGACACACACTATTGGGGGGCTGAATTTCTTCATCTCTTCCAGGTCGGTCGCCTGAGTTCCCATCGCAGGAACCAGGACGATGCCATCTGCATTGTACTCAGACATTTTCCTGATAAATTCGGATTGTCTCTCCACTTTTTCATCCGTATTGCACAAGAAGACCGTTTTTCCTTCTTTGGCAAGTTCACCTTCAATCGCTCCCAGAATCTCGCTGAAGGACGGGTCGGATACGTTGTTAAGCACGATACCCACCGTGTCGGTCTTTGACTTCCTCAATCCTGCCGCGGAACGCTGATAGACATAGCCTGATTCGCGCAGTGCTTCTTTGACCCTGGCACGCGTCTGGTCCGATATTCGGCTGTTTTCCTTCATCGCTAAAGAGACAGTTGCAGTGGAAAGTCCTAACTGTTTTGCGATTTGACTAAGGGTTGGCTTCTGCATTCTTGTTATTTTACCTATGGTTATGATTGCGTAGGGCAAGAACTTCCAACGGTTTTTTGGCAAGCCGCCTCATGAAGAATTCAAGCTAATCGATTTAACTTGAATTGTAAAAGTTAATCGATTAACCTGTAGTGACACCGACGGAAAGCAGTTTACGCATTCCGGAGCGGAAGCGCAGTTTTAACAGGAGGAAAACTATGAAACTCAAAAAATATGCATTCGGTATAATCTCGGGGCTGGCGTTGTCAGGCCTACTTGCAACAACAGCCCTTGCCGACACGGTCAGGCTGAAATTGGCCGGGACCTATCCAGTCAACCACTTCGGCCACGAGATTGTCGAAAACATGATCAAAGAGATTGAAGACGCAGACGTAGGCGTGAAAATCTCCTTTTTCGGGGCCTCACAGTTGGGGTCCGGCGAAGAGCTGATCGAAGATGCAATTCGCGGCAATATCGACCTTGTACAAGCGTTCATCTACGCTCAGGCCGATCCTCGGCTGGAAATCATGAACCTGCCAGGGTTGGTGACAACTTTTGACGAGTTGAAAGCGGTCTATGGAGACCCGGAGTCCAAGCTGAATACGATTCTGGGCGGGATCATGGACGACCTGGGGCTGGTCTATCTTGCCAATACTGGCGAAGGGTTGGTCGGTATTGTAGCGAACGAAAAACCTACCGATTATGCCGGTTTCGGTGATAAGGGCATGAACATCCGCGTCTGGAGTTCAGAGGTCGCCAAAAAGACCACCGAAAGCCTCGGGTACCGGACGACAACGATGAACTGGGCGGAGGTTCTGCCAGCGCTCCAATCTGGCGTCATCGACGGAGCGATCTGCTGTACGCCGGAATGGGCCTATTCGACCTTCGCGGCCGCCGGAGTTGGGAAATACTTTATTCCCGTGAACACGGCTATCGAAGCGTCATCATTCTATGCCAGTGGCAAGTCCTGGGAGAAGCTGAACCAGGAACAGCGTGACGTTATCCGAGCCGCCGCCGAGAGAGCCGCCAGCGTTGCGATCAACACAGCCTGGGAGCGCAATGAAGGCTTCGTCGAGCAGTTGAAAGAAGCCGGCTGGGAAATCCTTGAGTACAGCCCTGAAGAGCGCGCTGCGATGGTTGCCCACATCCAGGAAAACGTTTGGCCGGAACTGGCGGACGTGGTTGGGCAGGACCTTATCGACGAGCTGACCGCCAAGTAACCAAGATTTTCTTTGGTTGCTCATTAATTGGGGATGCCGTGATTGTCTGGCATCCCCCTCTTAACGGGGAGTGAACTTTCGATGGTACTATTTGAAGATGCATTGCCACCCGGTCTGAGCCGGTTCGTTCGGCTGATGGTTCGGATCAAGTCGGTCCTGGTGAGCGTCGCTCTCCCGATACTGCCGATCACATTCTTTTTCGTAGTGCTGTTTCGCTATGTTCTGGAACGCGATCTTTTTGCCTACGAAGAATGGCTCATGCCAATCTGCTTCTGGATCTTCTTCCTGGGCAGTGCGCTTGGCACTTATTACGACAAACAGATCAACGCCGATCTTCTTGATACAGTCACCGAAAATTCAACACTGCTGTGGCTTCGCAAGCTCGTGATCCAGATCATCGAGCTGTCCATAACAGTGGTACTTGTTTACTGGGCCTGGCTGATGATTGCGGATGAGATCGCGGCATATCCTGTATGGAAAACCACCATCGCCCTGAAGATTCCGTTTATTGTTCCACGCTTTGGAATTTTCGTGGGGTTCGTGTTTATGGCTTTCTACAGCGCCTTGTCGATCTTCCTGATGCTGCGCGTGGGCCCCGATCGATATGCCGAGGCCATGGAGAATGCGCGACGGGCAGAGCCCGATGAGGAGGAGGTTGTGACATGGTAATCCTCATCGCCATAATCCTTATCTGCGTCCTGCTGGCAATCGGCGTCTCGGTTCCATTGGCCTTTGGCGGTGTGCTGATCCTTCTGGCCTATACCGGAGGGTACGATGTCTCTGGGTTCTTCGCGACGGGCCACTGGAAGATGAATTCAGTTATCCTGCTGGCCATTCCTCTTTTCATCATGGCTGGCGATATTATGCAGCGGGGCAAAATTGCAAAGCCGATTGTCGAGATTGCAGAGCTTATGTTCGGCCATCTCCGCGGCGGGCTAACTGCTGCCTCGGTCGTGGCCAGTGCGATGTTCGGCGCAATCTCGGGCAGCGGTGCCGCCACACTGACCTGCATCGGCTCGATCATCATGCCGCATCTGCGCAAGGCACGATATCCCGCAGGCATTTCTGGTGCAATTGTGATTAGCGCGAGTCCTCTAGGCCTATTGATTCCACCGAGCGGCGCACAGTTGCTCTATGCTTGGGTCGGTCAGTTGAACGTTCTTGAGTGTTTCCTCGCAACGGTCGTACCAGGACTGATCCTTATGACCCTGTTGATCATCGTGAATTTCGTGATCCTTCGGAAGGATACCGAGATTCTGGTTACCGAAGTTCCGGACCGTTTCTTCCGTGCACTTGCTGGTAAGACAGCCATCGCAACACCGGCGATCCTGATGCCACTGATCATTCTGGGCGGCATTTATGGTGGCATCATGACGCCCACCGAAGCCGCTGGCGTCGCCGTAATTTATGCCATTCCGGTGGGCTTCTTCGTCTACCGCGGCCTGACACTCAAAACCTTCTATGAAAGTATGAAACACTCGGCGATCACGATCGGCGTGGTCATGGTCATGATCTTCACAGTCTTAATCGCCAGTCGCTTCCTGATTTTCGAAGATATTCCCAGCCTCGCCGAGGATCTGATCTATTCCATTTCAGATAACCAAATAATGATTTTCCTAATGCTCAATCTGGTCATGCTTTTGATTGGTATGCTGATGGACGATATCAGTGGAATCATCCTCAGCGCATCGCTTCTGCTGCCCATCGCCGTGGGGGCTGGAATGGATCCAATCCACTTTGCCGCAGTTCTTGGTGTTAATCTTGGCATGGGCAACATCACGCCGCCAACGGCACCGCTTCTGTATCTCGGATCGCAAGTGACAGGCGTGCCGGTTCGAAAACTGATCTGGCCGACACTGATTTTCATCGTGTTTGCTTGGCTGCCAACTTTGCTGATCACCACATTTATCCCTGGAATCGCTCTTTGGTTGCCGAACATGTTCTTCGGCTCCTAGCGCCGCCAAAACACCAGCCAGAATAGAAAGAAGTTGGTATGCAAAACTCTGTTCCTGCAAACTGGGCGACGGTCGTCGTTGCTGAAATTCTAGCACCGGAAGCCAAAGTTGAAATCGTCGCCTACGCGCATATCACGGACAAGCCGTGAAAGCGGACGCGCTCATAATCGGCGGTGGGCTGATTGGCATCACATCGGCCCACCGATTGGCCAAACGCGGCTGCTCGGTCGTGTTGGTGGAGGCCAACGAAGATGTCGGTCTCGGTGCCAACTTTGCAAACGGTGCGATGCTGGTGCCTTCACAGACCATGCCATGGAATTCGCCAGGGATATTACCCACGCTTTTGAGGTCAATCGTGACACAAAATTCCGCACTGCGGATCAAGCCAAAAGCTATCCCGTCCCTGTTCAAATGGGGCCTGCAATTTCTCAAGAACTCAAAGCCGCATCTGCACGAACTCCATACGCGCCGATTGCTCGAACTGGCTCTCTTCTCCATGGATGTCTTTGAGGAATACTACAATGGATACGCAGACCAATTCGCAGCCAAAAAATGTGGCACCATCAAAATCTACCGCGACCAACCAAGTCTGGAAGCCCAGATCAGATCCAATCGTCACCTAAGTGAGGTCGGGCTAGATTGGGAGGCACTGACGCCTGATCAAACTGTTGAGGCTGAGCCGCACCTTCAAGCGCTGGCCCCGCAGCTGGCAGGCGGAATTCGTTTTTCCGCTGATGTGGTGGCGGACTCGCGAAAATTCTGTCAAATCCTCCGCGATGACCTCGTCGCTTCTGGTCAGATAATACATGTTAGTTGTCAAGCCAATGAACTGCTGATGTCAGGCGACAGGGTCATCGGCGCGCGTACAACAATCGGAAATATTCGGGCGAAGAATACCATTCTGGCCCTTGGAGCCAATACAAGAAAATTGGTTGCAAAAGACGCAAGATCAATCTTGGTGCGCCCCGTGAAAGGGTACTCGGTTACATACGATACAACCGGCGTCAACGACCTGCCTTCGCATCCCGTTATCGACGAAGGGATGCATGTTGGGATTGTTCCAATTAATGGCAAATTGCGCGCAGTTGGAATTGCCGAATTCGCCGGGCATGACGACACTCTAAGCCCCAAAATAATCCGGCAACTCGATCGCCTGACCAAATCCGTTTACCCCAACCTTGCGCAGACGCTTGACGGCTGCAAGCGAGAGCCGTGGACTGGATTCCGCCCGATGAGTGCTGACGGTCTGCCCTATATCGGCGAAACATCCAGCAAGGGGCTTTGGGTCAATACCGGGCACGGCCATCTGGGTTGGACCCTCGCCACCGGGTCGGCAGAGTTGCTTGCTGATCTCATCATGGGCAAGCCCACACCCTTGGACGCATCCAGCTATGCAGTAACTCGATCACACTAGACCGAAGATAAACCTACCGGAAGACAAGATCATGAAAATAAAGTTTATCCGTCTCACTCCGCTCTTTTCCAAATTCAAGACGCCCTATGTCTGGGCTATGGGCAAGAACCTTGGTCAAACAACAATCCTGGTTGAGATCGAAACGGATGCGGGTGTCGTCGGCTACGGCGAAACCGCCCCGACGATGACGTCACCAGAGGCGATCCAGACGCTCTTACTAACCGCCAAAACGGTCCTGCTGGGGCAGCCCATCACTCAAATCATCAATTTGATGAAGCAGCTCTTTACGCAAAATTTTGGACATCACTACGCCAGCCAATCTCATCCAAGAATAGGCAATATTGCGTTTGCAGGTGTTGAATTGGCCCTTTGGGATGCACTTGGCAAATCGGTGGGCCTGCCAGTTCATGCCTTGTTGGGTGGGAAGATCCATGACACGGTGAGTTTCATGGGGTTTGTCCAGGGAGACAGTACGGAAGAGGTTGCAGCACATGCCGGTCAGTTGGCGCAGGACGGCTTTGAAGTGATTTACCTCAAGGCCGGATACACCAACGAGAAAGATATGGCCAATGTCGAAGCTGTTAGAAATGCAATTGGCAACAAGCGACTTCGCATCGACCCGAATGAGGCCTGGGACTTGATGGAGGCCCAGGTGATGATCAATAAGCTCGCCAAGTATGATCTCGAGATGGTTGAACAGCCGGTCTCGGCGATTGCTGGCGTTCCGGCATTGAAGGCATTGAAACAATCCTGCTCAGTCCCAATTGCCGCCGACCAGTCCGTGTTCACACTAGAGGAGGCTCACTCGATGTGCTCCAGCGGTGCGGTAAGCCTGCTGACTGTGGGCCTGCACGAAACTGGAGGTATTCTTGGGTTCCGCCGCGTTGCTGCGATAGCTCAGGTTTTCGAC
>JAQWQJ010000021.1 GCA_029244725.1 Paracoccaceae bacterium | reverse complement strand
ACATAAACTGGCCGCAGTTCGAGCCGTGGTTCCGGCAACAAAATGCTCGACCAGGCGACCCTGTTTATACTTACTTAAGCGACTCTTCCGCATGCTTCCCATGATAACACCTTTTTCGCGTTATCTGGGTCAGCCCCTAATCAGGGCAAGATTCAGGATGTGAGACAAGATTTGGCAGACGGTGCAGGTGTAAGGTCTACGGTGTCAAAATTCATGCGCCGATTGGTCCTGGTTTTCAGGGTTTTGACGTTCGTCGTCTTGTTCCTTGCGGTCTTTAGCTATCTACATCCCATAGGTGAAAGCTTTTCAGTCATACAATTTCCGTTGGCTGGATTCGGGCTTTTGCTGAGTGCGTTCCGTCACAACTGGGTTGTCAGGTTGCCATTGTTGGTAGTTTCAATTTTGGCGCTGGGGCAGGTGGGTCAAGCTTATCGTAACCTCAATATTGCTGGGGATGTCACTGTCTATCAAAAGAACTTGTTACATCTGAACGACAGCACGCCAAGGGTGTTAAGGGACATAAAACAGGTAAGCCCCGATGTCTTGACGGTCCAAGAATTGACTAACAAAGCGCAATTAGAATGGCAAAATGCATTAACCGGCTATGCTACTTTGCAGTTTTGCCCGAATAAGTGGGGTTATGGCGCTGCCGTGATCTCAAAATGGCAAACCATTTCTGGGTCAGGGTTTTGCCAGTTCAACGGTAGGTTGGCCGGTATCAAGGTGCAGTCAGCCAGTGGACCACTTTGGCTGGTATCTCTTCATTTGCACTGGCCATGGCCGTATGAGCAAGCTTGGCAAGTACCCGAGATTGTCGAAACGCTGAAACGCTTGGATGGTCCGATCGTGGTCGGCGGAGACTTCAACAATTTGCCATGGTCCGGCGCTGTCAATGATATCAGTGAAGCAGCAAGGGGCAGGCGGGCAGGCGGTGTCGAAGCGACCTTCGTATACTCTGGGATTCCTCTCGCGATAGACAACGTCATTGCGCCAAGTGGGGGTGTTGTTGAAACACGCCCCAAGTTTAGCTCTGATCATCTAGGTCTTGTTGCTAAGGTGGGAATTAGCCCTCGCCCATAAGCGCTTTATCAAACGGATAAGTTGTTAGGTTTTCGTAGCCGTCCTCTGTCACAAGTACCTGATCCTCAAGTTTGATTGAGAAGTCTCCGCCGACTTCTCCTACCGCGGCCTCAACACACAGCACCATACCAGCCTGAAGCTCGTAATCATACGCACCTTCAACGGCTTTGTCCGGATACGACACAAGCGGCCACTCATCACAAAGACCAACGCCATGCATCAGACAGCCGTATTTTTGAGCCTGAAACTTATCATCAAGTCGGTGCGCCTTGGCCGTTAATTCCGGAATTGTAATGCCAGGTTTTAACAAAGCCATGTTTGTCATGATGTGCTCATGAGAGTGACGCATCGCGTAGACCATTGAATCCGTGGGTTTTTTGTCGCCAATCCACCAAGTTCGTGAGATGTCGACACATATCCCGTAAGAGCCTATGAGATCGGTATCAAATGCAACAATCTCATTGTTTTGCACGATTCTTGGTCCGCATTCCTGAAACCAAGGGTTGGTTCTTGGTCCCGAGCTCAACAAACGTGTTTCTATCCATTCGCCGCCGCGTTTTATGTTTTCCGCATGTAAAACAGCCCAAATATCGTCTTCTGACACATTGCCATTCGGTACGTTTTCCCGCGCGAAATCCTCCATAATGGCAACCGATGTCTCACAAGCATGAGAAGCACATCGCATAGCCTTGATTTCATCGGGGCCCTTGATGGAACGGGATTTTTCAGTGACTTCTTCACCGTCCATAACTTCAAAACCATGCGCCTCAAGGGCGCGCAAACCGTGAAGCATGATTTTGTCCACGGCGATCCGCTTGTTGCCGCCGGCGTGTTCGTTGATCAAATCCTCAACTTCAACCGTGACTTTGTCGGCCTGAGAACCGACTTTATCGCCTCGGTCAAAATAGAACAGGTCATATCCAGAACGTACTTCGCGTACGATTGGGTTGTGGTCTGCAAGAAACGGAGAGTTTTTATAATCCCACAAAACCATGTACCCGTCGGCACAAAGCAGGCACGCACGAAACGGATTGTGAGTGTTCCAAAGCTGCATATTGGTGCTGTCAGTGGCGTACCGAATGTTCAGTGGATCGAACATCAACAAGCCGCCATAACCACGATCAACTATGTGCTGTGTAAGACGCTTCCAACGATATTCCCGCATTTTTTTAAGGTTTGGCAGTTCTAAGCCTGCAGCCTCCCATTCTTTAAATGCAAGCTGAGTTGGGCCGATTTCGATGCGATCGTTATCGTTTGGCGAAGTGTCGCCCAGATGATCGCCCTTGTTAGGGTCGATTTTACGTACGTTGCGATAATGGTCAGTCATATGGTTCTCCTGTTGCGATCATGTTGGAGATGGGAAAACCAATTGGCGTGTCTGAAATCGACGTGCGGCTGGTCGCTTTTGCACAAAACCGCAGACACTAGAAACGCATACCAATTAAAGAAACGGCAAACGATTGCCCGTTTGCCGCTTAGAAATTTATGTTGGTGACCAATGTTTGGGCACCGAATAAATGGTCGGTTTAGCCGATCATCATTGAAAGCGTAGCTGCCGTTGCCCCAGAAGCGTTGAGTATGCCGAACGTTCCAGCCAAAGCCAGTGTATGGGCTGACAGACGGAAGTCTTCGCCACGAAGCGCGTTGTACACAATCATGAACGCTGCAATTGGCCATGAGAAAAATGCCAGCATTGCCGTCATGATCCAAGTTGTGATGCGGGTAGGTCGAGACAATTGTTGTACGCCTTCGTCGTGGCGGCCAAATTCATCAATCCTTATTGCTTCGGCCAAAGCCGCTTCTTCCTCTTCCGAGAAATTATGCGTCCAAGCCTGTTCTTCACCTGTCATCTCGCGGAATTCACGATCAAGTCGATCGGCCTCACTTGAGATGTGTGGAAGTCGCTGAGCGAATTCTTGGTGGCTGCGACCGCTTGCGACACGACGTGGTGTTGGGCGTGTTGCGACACGGATAGTTTCACGTGATGGGCGGCGTGGCTTTACCGGCGCGAATGCGGACAAGAACTGCTGTGCAGAGAAGACAACATCTTTACGAAGCCAAACGATCTGGTTTGCCTCTGTGATCAAAATCGCCTTGCGGCAAATCTCGGCCAATAAAACAAGTGGGGCGTCAGCGTGAAGTTTCGGCGAGATGTCTGAGATTGCGACCATCAGTCGACCCATCAGCTCATCATCATCGCAGCCGTCACACTTAAGCGTTAGGCTAAGTTCGTCTGTTTGAAAAACAACTTCATGAGGTGTTTGTTCATCCGAGGCAACAATTTCAAAGCCTTTGGAAATGAGCGCCTTTTCAACCATACCAACGATGGCTTCTGGCTCAAACAGTCTGCGCTTGTCAAAAAGTAGGACAGCGTCGCAACGTGCGTTTGTGGTAATCATTTCTGCCTCCAAGGCAATTCAAGTTTCATTAACTATGATTCCGAAGTGCGGAGAAAATTGGACGAAGATAGAGAAAATGGAGGCCAATTCGTTCAAAAATGCGACAAGCTGCCCCGTGATTGCCACAAACCAAGCCAAATCGCGCCATTTTCGACACAAAGCTTACCCTAGGGCAAGTTGACGTTTCCGTAAGCGTAATGAATTGAAGCGACTCACTCAGAACGGGAATCAGCGGCGATTCTTTCGTTTGAACGTTTTTCAAAGCGTGTGGATTAGTGGTGCCGATTGTTTGCGCAAACATGCCTGCAAAATATAGCTAAACGAAAAAGGCGCCCCAAATTGGAGCGCCTTTTGCTATTTCTTAATACCTGGCTGATTAGCAGCTATAGTACATTCCAAACTCAACTGGGTGAGGAGTGTGTTCATAAAGTTGAACCTCTTCCATCTTCAGCGCGATATAGCCGTCAATCTGGTCTTTGGTGAATACGTCACCGGCCAGAAGGAAGTCATGATCTGCAGCAAGGCAGTCCAAAGCTTCACGCAAGCTACCGCAAACGGTTGGGATGTCGGCCAATTCTTCCGCAGGCAGGTCATAGAGGTTTTTGTCCATCGCCTCGCCTGGGTTGATCTTGTTTTTGATACCATCAAGACCAGCCATAAGAAGTGCAGCGAAGCAAAGGTATGGGTTTGCTGCTGGATCAGGGAAGCGGGCTTCAACGCGCTTAGCTTTTGGCGATTCAGTCCAAGGGATACGCACACAGCCCGAACGGTTGCTTGCAGAATAAGCGCGCAGAACTGGGGCCTCGAAACCAGGAACCAGACGCTTGTAGCTGTTGGTTGCAGGGTTTGTGAAAGCGTTGAGCGTCTTCGCGTGCTTCAGGATGCCGCCGATGAAGTAGAGAGCTTCCGACGAAAGATCAGCGTATTTGTCGCCTGCAAAGAGCGGCTTGCCGTCTTTCCAGATAGACATGTTGACGTGCATTCCAGTGCCGTTATCGCCGTAAACAGGCTTTGGCATGAATGTAGCTGTTTTGCCGTACGCGTCTGCCACATTGTGGATCACATACTTATACTTTTGAAGTTCGTCAGCCTGTTTGGTCAGGCTATCAAAGATCAAGCCAAGTTCGTGCTGGCACGAGGCGACTTCGTGGTGGTGTTTGTCGACCTTCATACCAAGACGCTTCATAGTCGAAAGCATTTCGGAACGGATGTCCTGTGCGGCGTCAGTTGGGTTAACTGGGAAATAGCCGCCTTTAAGACCAGGGCGATGGCCCATGTTGCCCATTTCATACTCGGTGTCGGAGTTCCAAGAAGCGTCCTGTGCGTCGACTTCGTAAGAAACTTTGTTGATCGAGTTCGAGAAGCGAACATCGTCAAATAGGAAGAATTCTGCCTCTGGACCCATATAAGCAACGTCGCCGATACCTGACGATTTCAGGTAAGCTTCAGCTTTTTGGGCAGTTCCGCGTGGATCACGCTCATAAGCTTCGCCTGTATCTGGCTCAACGATCGAACAATGGATGCAAAGAGTTTTCTCAGCATAGAACGGGTCGAGATAGGCACACTCGGTGTCCGGCATCAGTTTCATGTCTGATGACTCGATAGATTTCCAACCCGCGATGGACGAACCGTCAAACATGAAGCCTTCTTCAAGGAAGTCTTCGTCAACGAGATCAACATCTACGGTAACGTGCTGCAATCTGCCGCGCGTGTCTGTGAAACGGATATCAACATAAGCGACATCTTCGTCGCGGATTGTGTCCAGAACATCTTTAATGCTCATTCCAATGGTCCTTCTTTGTTATGGTATTCTATGCGTGTGATTAAAGAGCGTCCGTGCCGGATTCACCGGTACGAATACGAATGGCTTGTTCTACTGAGCTGACGAAGATTTTGCCGTCGCCGATTTTATCGGTTTTGGCAGCGTCAACGATGGCTTCGATTGCTGCGTCTACTTGATCGGTCTCAAGCACGACCTCGATTTTCACTTTTGGCAGGAAATCGACAACATATTCAGCGCCGCGGTATAGCTCTGTGTGACCTTTTTGGCGGCCGAAACCTTTGACCTCAATAACGCTGAGACCTTGAACGCCGATGTCCTGAAGCGCTTCTTTGACTTCATCGAGTTTGAAAGGCTTGATTATAGCTTCGATCTTTTTCATGGACGGATTCCTCGCAACTTGGTTGAGTGGGTCAGAACACGTTCGCCGGGCTGTCTCAATCCGAATTGCTTTTGTTTGAGTGAAATTCAAGGATGTGGAGCGTCATGTTGCGCAAAAAATGAGCGATTTGCATAAATAATGTGCAGAAGTGAATCGACGGAGAATTCCAAGTGACCAAGCTGCTGACCGCTGCGCAAATGAGAGTGATTGAACAGGCCGCAATTGAGTCTGGTGAAGTGACCGGACTGGAACTGATGGAGCGGGCCGGTCAGGGTGTGGTTGAGGCAATCTTTGAGGAGTGGGCTACATTAGCGGGCGCGCCTGCGGCGAGCGTGGAAGGGGGCGCTGCCCCCTCTGCCTCTGGCATTCTCCCCCGGGATATTTCAGGACGCAAGATGAGCAGGGCCGTTATTTTGTGTGGGCCGTGGAATAATGGCGGCGACGGGTTTGTCGTGGCGCGATTGTTGCGTCCTGAAGCCTCATGCATGTGAGTTTGCGCGCTTGTTTCCTGACTTTTCTGCGAAGCTGAATGCCCCTGCGATCAAGGGGCCGGCTTATTCCAAGGTGGATGCTACGCGAGCGGCGGCCAAACGGGCTGGTTGTGTAGTGTTGTTCAAGGGATCAGATACTGTGATCGCTGCGCCGGATGGTCGGTGTTCGATAAACTCGGCGGCGTATGAACGGGAAGCGCCTTGGTTGGCGACGGCAGGGTCGGGGGATGTGCTCGCTGGGTTTACCACTGGTCTGTTGGCACGTGGGTTTGATACGATTCAAGCTGCCGAAACGGGTGCATGGTTGCACGTAGAATGCGCGGTGAAATTTGGCCCTGGCTTGATAGCCGAAGACTTGCCCGAGCAATTGCCAGCCGTATTTCGAGACTTAGGCGTTTAGTCAGGGTCTTTTAAGATCATCTCTAAGCCATCAGCATAGACGATGTGGCCGGCCGAAAGTTCAATGTGAAACAGGGACAATTCGACATTGTGACGAAGAGTTATGAACTCACCGTCCACAAGACGACTTACGGGAACCATTACCTCTTTGTGCCCAAACAGCGCCGTCGCTCGCCAGTCGCGTAATAGGACGAGCTGATCTGCCGGAAGCAAGAGGTCCTTTTCGGGGCGCGAGTGGCCAAGAATGCCTCCGCGCAAGTGGACAGCGGGTCCGGTCGCTTTGAAGTGTTCAATCGCGGTGATTTTTGAAAGCCCGAAATCGCGCGTGATGGCCTTATCGCCTTCACTGACAAATTCGATAGGTAGTTCGCCTGCCTGCGTTAGCAGCGAAGTGCCCGCGGGAATGCCACGGAAGACGGAATCAGGGCGCTTGTTTTCACTTGCGCCTACCGCCCCGCTTTGCGCGATGTTCGGTAGTATGGGTCTCATCGGCTGTGCCTGTATGAATAACTGCTCAATTATTATGGGTAGTTTAGGCGATTTTAACTTAGTTTGTAACCAGTTTTATTTTGTTGCATTTTTCCTCTCGCATCTGGTGAAAACCTTTGCTAGAGAGCGCGCAGAACGCGGGTGTGGCGAAATTGGTAGACGCACTAGATTTAGGTTCTAGCGCCGCGAGGCGTGGGGGTTCAAGTCCCTCCACCCGCACCATTCTTCCCCTGACATTGAAACACCCGTCGGTTGTTTAACAACAGCCAAAGCTTGGTAATTAATTCTTTACGAAAAGTTTACGCTCTACATTGCAAAGAGCTTCGGCAGGGCCGTTTTCGGTAATCAACAGGGTTTCTGTTGTTTCAAGCCCCCAGTTGTCCATCCATAGCGCTGGCATAAAGTGGAATGTCATTCCGGGTTCCAAAATTGTTTCGTCTTCGGCGCGAATGGATGCAGTGCGCTCGCCCCAATCAGGCGGGTAGCTGAGACCGATAGGGTAACCCATTCGCCCTTCGCGCTTAATTCCGTGTTTCGCGAGCACTGCCATAAAGGCATTGGCGATGTCACAGGTTCGATTTCCTGCACGCGCTGCGTTTATTCCAGCCTCAATTCCTTCTATCTGGGCAGCTTCGGCGCGGCGGACCTCGTCAGATGGGGTTCCGAGAAAAACGGTTCGGCAAAGCGGTGCATGGTAACGCCGATAGCAGCCTGAAAGCTCAAAGAATGTTGCTTCGCCTGCTTTCATGGGCGTGCCATCCCATGTCAGATGGGCCGCTGTTGCATCAAGACCTGATGGGGTTAGGGGCACAATTGCTGGATAGTCGCCCCAATCATCGTCTATCCCAGTTATGCCTGCATGCATAATGTCGGCGACAAGATCGTTTTTGCGCACACCCGGCGCGGCTTTGTCGATTGCGGTATGTATGACTTTTTCTGAAATTCGGGCGGCTTTGCGAATAAAACCGATTTCCTCGTTCGATTTGACTAGGCGCTGCCAGTTTACCAAAGCCGTGGCGTCAACCAAATTGGCGTTGGGTAATTCGGCGCTGAGCACTTGGTGGGCTTTGGCTGAGTAATAGTAGTTCTCCATCTCGACACCAATGCGTGCGTTTTCATAGCCACGTTCCTTAAGCTGGGCGGCTAAATCTTGCATCGGATGATAGATTGTCGATTGAATGAAATGATCGCCATAGCCGATGACGTTTTCGTCTGACATCCAACATGTGCGCACGCCACCAAACTTGTCCATCATGCGACCCCACCAGACCGGCTCACTTTCCAAGCCTAGAATGACACCTTGGTGCACATAGAACGACCAGCCGTCATACCCTGTGATCCAAGCTTGGTTTGACGGGTCAGTAATGAACAACACCTCAATGCCAGCTACGGACATTGCCGTGCGCGTTTTAGCAATGCGGCGATCGTATTCAAGTTGTGAAAATGGTGCATTCTCGATTGGCACGACTATCCCCTTTGATTTTTATGTTCATTTGGACGGTAGAAATCTTTTGCGTCAATGAAAATTGTATTGGGAAAAGGAGGGTGGTCTTGCGGTGTGTTCAAGTATGAAGTTGTCACAAAAACAATTTCAGAAGTAAGCTTCGTTTTGAGATTTATAGAATCGAGATAACGTGAAGCTAAAGAACCCCAATCATTCGGCACCAGACATGGCAGAGGCAATGCAATCCATTCGTCCTGTTATCTGTTATTCACCCGAAACTTTGCCACAACCAGATATGCTGGCAATGACCGAGGCGCGAAAGCTTGCAGTAAAGACTGCCGATATAACGATCGCACCTAGGGATGCGGGTTGTATCGAAGTGCCAGCAGGGGCGTTCTTTCGCATTCTATCTGTTGATGGCCCTCAGGTAGGTGATTTGAACTTGTGGAACGCGCACGATCTGACGGAGAGGTTTTATTCCGGCAAAACTCGTGCACTACATGGGACGCATGTCTCAACCGGCGATCGGGTCTGGTCGAGTATCCCCAGCATGCGCCCGATGGCGACTATTTCTGACGATTCACTTGATTGGTATGGTTTTGATGAATTCGGCGGGTCCGTGCATGACGTGATTGGAACGCGCTGCGATCCTTATACGGGGCGGCTGCTGACAGGGGATGATTATCACTATTGTTGTCACTCTAACCTTACCCGCGCACTGGCCAGCTATACTGGATTACCTTTGCACGAGGCTGAGGTGCATGTGCATGACGTCCTGAACGTCTTTATGTGCACAGGCTTTACGCGCGACACCGGTCAGTACTTTATGAAGGCAAGTCCTGTTCGACCTGGTGATTATCTTGAGTTCTTCGCTGAGATCGATCTTTTAGTTGGATTGTCTGCTTGCCCCGGCGGCGATTGCTCAAGTGAGCATTCGTCCGACACGGCTTCCTGCCATCCTTTGGTGATCGAAGTTTGGGATCCTGGTGAACCTGCGCGAAAACGCCATCAGATGCCGCAAGTAAACGCGTATAGTCGAACTCACGGAATATCTTGACATAGCTGTCTTGATTGATGCCAAAAATACGAGAAAACCAATAATGCGCGAAAGGACCATTCATGCGCCTAGTATCCAATCCTTTCCGCGGTGGTGGAAAACTAGCTGAGAACGCTCCTTACCCCTCGACGGATGCTGAGCGGGTCTCATCGTTATTGTCGAAATGTCCCTCATTTGCAGAAACCCAATTAGTTGACGCAAGAGATTTGGCGCCCGTTGCTGCCTTCTGGGTTAAAGATGAACGAACACGCATGGGCCTTGGCTCGTTCAAGGCGCTGGGGGCGGCCTATGTGATTGCGCGTCAGGCTGTTGAGCAGAATGACCGCCCTGGAAGTGACACGCTGGTCGGACGAACGTATGTCACCGCTAGTGCGGGTAATCACGGATTGAGCGTCGCAGCAGGTGCAAAAGTATTCGGTGCAAAAGCGGTGATCTATATCGCAGATACTGTACCTGAAAGCTTCGCTGATCGGCTGAGAGATATCGGTGCCGATCCGGTGCGCGCTGGATCAGACTATGCTGCGTCTATGGATGCTGCAAAGCGGGCGGCAGAAGACAACGGCTGGATCCTTCTTTCCGACAGTTCTTGGGATGGCTACACAGAACTTCCGTACATACTAATGGAGGGCTACCTGCAGATGGTCGCCGAAGCGGTTGATCAGTGCCCGTCTGCGCCTAGCCACATTTTTTTACAGGCAGGAGTAGGTGGGTTGGCAGGCGCCGTTGCTGCATATGCCCGCAAAGCATGGGGCGACGCTCCGAAAATCATTGTGGTTGAACCTGAAGCGGCACCAGCGCTGCAAGCAAGCGTAGAAGAAGGAAAATGCGTTTTTGCTGATGGCCCAGACAGCATTATGGGGCGCTTGGATTGTAAAGAGCCGTCGCTGATTGCATTGAACGGCCTAGCGCGTGACGCCGATTGTTTTTTGACACTTACCGACGAAGAAGTCACCGCGCATTTGCCACAAATGAAAGCTGCCGATTTGGAAACAACTGCATCGGGCGGGGCGGGGATTGCAGCGGCCATGAAACCTGAAGTTCGTAAAGCTCTAGGAATGACGGAAGAAGCTAGGGTTCTCTGCTTCCTTTCTGAGGTGACTGACTAAGCTTTGTAGTGATCCTGAAAACAACGTGAGAGGCGACTGTGATATGAGTAATATTCCGTACACCCTTATTCCTGATGTAGATTTACCCGCGCCGCTTGGTTTGATCGCTCTGCAGACGGATGAAACGCTTGAGCCAGACTTCAAACGCAGCTTCGCAGATCATCCATCGCCGATTTACGTAAGCCGCATTCCAAGTGGGGCCGAAGTGACGACGGAATCTCTATCTGGAATGGAGGATCACATCACAGCGTCAGCGGATTTGTTGCCAAAAACACTGTACTATCCGGTCGTTGGCTATGGCTGTACCTCAGCTAGTTCGATTATCGGATCGGAGCGCGTCGAACAGCTCGTACAGAAATCTTGCAACGCCGGTGCGGTGACCAATCCATTAAGGGCCGCCATTGCGTTCGCACACCACAAAGGCATCTCAAAGCTTGCTTTGCTGTCGCCCTACATTGAAGAGGTCAATGTTCCCCTAAGAAGCGCTTTTCAAGCCGCCGGTTTATCGACGGATGTGTTTGGCACATTTGGCGAAGCCCAAGAGGCCAAGGTTGCGCGAATCACAAATGATTCGGTTGTTGCGGCTGCCATTTCGCTTGGTAGCGATAACAGTGTTGAGGGAGTATTCCTGAGTTGTACGAATTTGAAGACGCTGGATGCGATTCCAATAATTCAAAAAATGATCAATAAACCCGTATTTTCAAGCAACTATGCCTTGGCATGGCACATGAAGCGTTTGATTGGCCAATGATAAAAAATTTCCTAAGGGAAATATTATTCGTCGGGTAACTGTTGCCAGCTAGGCGCCGAAGTGCATTGATACGAGGAATAATAAAAAGATCGGAAATGCCGATCAGCAATAAATCAGGGAGATGCTTGTGACCGATTTGGCCAATGACCAATCGTTCGTGAAGTTTGATCGCGTACAAAAATCCTACGACGGCGAAGTTCTAGTCGTTAAAGACCTAAATCTTTCCTTACCAAAGGGCGAATTTCTGACAATGCTTGGACCTTCTGGTTCGGGCAAGACGACGTGCCTCATGATGCTTGCTGGATTTGAAACCGCGACCCACGGTGAGATTTTGTTGGACGGTAGCCCGATCAATAACATTCCTCCGCACAAGCGTGGCATTGGCATGGTCTTTCAAAACTATGCTTTGTTTCCGCATATGACCGTCGGCGAAAACCTCTCGTTCCCATTAGAAGTACGTGGGATGGATAAATCAGTTCGTGAAGAAAAGATTAAACGCGCGCTGGACATGGTTCAGATGGGTGACTTTATTAATCGCCGCCCCGCGCAATTGTCCGGTGGTCAGCAGCAACGGATCGCGCTCTCTCGTGCGTTGGTATTTGAGCCTGAGTTGGTCTTAATGGATGAGCCGCTGGGTGCTTTGGACAAACAATTGCGGGAACAATTGCAATTTGAGATTACTCGTTTGGCGCATGATCTTGGCATTACAACTGTTTACGTGACCCACGACCAAACCGAAGCGTTGACGATGTCCGATCGCGTCGCTGTATTCGAAGACGGACGCATTCAACAGCTTGCGCCGCCTGATAAGCTGTATGAAGAACCAGAAAATAGCTTTGTTGCGCAGTTTATTGGTGAAAACAACACGCTAGAAGGCGTTGTTACGGCAATAAAAGACAACAATCTTTGCGAAATCAAGCTTGATGATGGTGAAATCATCGATGCGAACGCAGTCAATGTGTCTAAGGTCGGCGAACGTTCGCGGGTTTCTATCCGTCCTGAACGCGTTGAGATGAACAAAGACCGTCTGCAACCAGGTGCGCACACGCTAAAAGCGGAAGTTATGGAATTCATCTATATGGGTGACATGTTCCGCACGCGTCTACGGGTGGCCGGTAAGGATGATTTCGTTGTGAAAACGCGGAATGCCCCTGATCAACAGCGCCTTGAGCCTGGAACGCAAATCGACATCGGTTGGTTGCCTGAAGATTGTCGTGCGCTCGACGCATAATTGGATTGTATGCTGATCGCTCACTTCGATCAGCATCTATAGAAGGCGTTCCCGATTGCCCGAAGGGACGCCCGAACAGAAGCAAAGGGCAAGGGAGAAACTAATGAAACTAAGAACCGCATTGATGGCGACTGTGTTTACAAGCGCAGCCTTCGCAGCAAACGCTCAGGAAGTGACAGTAATGTCATGGGGCGGCGCGTACACGAAGTCTCAGGTAGAAGCTTATCACAAGCCGTTCACCGCTCAGACTGGTATCAAAGTTAACTCAGTTGACGCTGACAACCCTGCAGCACCACTCAAAGCTCAGGTTGAAGCTGGAAACGTGTCTATTGATGTTGCAGACGTTGAATTCTCAGACGCTATTCGTCTTTGCGACGAAGGCCTTCTAGAAGAGATCGATCCGTCGATCCTAACAGATGCACCAGACGGCACTTCTGCTGCAGACGACTTCATTGATGGCGCAATCAACGATTGTTCTGTTGGTAACATCGTTTGGACGACGCTCATCGCATATGACACGAACGTCTTCTCTGACAATGCACCATCCACCATGGCTGATTTCTTCGACACCGAGACTTACCCAGGTAAGCGCGGCATGCGTAAGAGCCCGAAAGCTATGCTTGAAATGGCTCTGATGGGTGACGGCGTTCCAGCTTCAGAAGTTTACGACTTGCTCGAGACTGAAGAAGGTATTGATCAAGCGTTTGCGAAACTAGATTCGATCAAAGACGATATCGTTTGGTGGGAAGCGGGCGCTCAGCCTCCACAATTGTTGGCTGACGGCGAAGTTGCTATGACCATTGTTTGGAACGGCCGTATCTTCAACGCAATCGCGTCCGAAGGTCAGCCATTCGCTTTGATTTGGGACGGTCAGATTTATGACCTCGACCTCTTTGTTGTACCAAAGGGTGCGCCAAACAAAGACGAAGCCATGGAGTTCATCAAGTTCGCAACAAGCACCGGACCTTTGGCTGAGCAAGCTAGCTGGATTCCTTACGGTCCTGCACGTGTATCTTCAATCGCTCGCGTTGGAACTTTCCATAACGACGACAGCATTGATATGGGCGAGCACATGCCTACGGCACCTGCGAACCTGACAAATGCTCTTCAGAACGACTTTGAGTTCTGGGCAGACATGGACTCAGAGCTAAGCGAGCGTTTCAACGCATGGTTGGCTAACTAATCTACACTATCTGCCGCTCCCGAATGATCGGGGGCGGCTACCTTGGTGACTATCTTTTTCACCTGATGTATTTCTAGGCATTCGATATGAGCGAAACATCCGCAAGTGATGAAATTCTGACAACGGCCGATGGCAAACCATTGAAGGAAGCCCTTGCAAAGGCGCAGTTCTTCGCAAAAAGACGTGCGTTTATTCTGGTTCTACCGCTGCTGGCGTTCATTCTACTAACGTTCGTTATGCCCATCGGTCAGATGTTGCACCGTTCGGTTAAAAACGAAGGTTTCACTGTTCACACCGATGTAACAACCGGCGTTCGCACGCCGATTATGACTGAATTATCAATCTGGTTTGACCAAAACCCGTCTGGAACCGTTCCGGATGAGGCCGCCTATACAGCGCTTCGCAACGACATTGGCGCTTTGGACGAGCTAAGATCTGCCGGAAGCGCAGGTACCCGAATTAACTATCTGCGTGCCGGATCACGTTCACTGTTTACGAAAGCCGCGCGTAAATGGGATAAAATGGAAGCCCCGTATCAAGACGCGTTCTACGATTTGGATGACGAGTGGGCTGACGCAACGCTATGGGCCGCAATGCGACAAGCTTCTAGCAGCTACACATTTGATTTCTACCTAGCAGCTATGGACTATACGCGAGATGGCGATGGATCGGTCACGAAGGTTAACGAGAATCGACAAGTCTATATCAAGCTGTTTGTGCGAACGTTGTTTTTGTCACTGCTGATAACTTTCATGACGTTCATTCTTGCCTATCCAATTGCGCATTTGCTTGCGACGTTGCCACTGCGTCATTCGAACATCTTAATGATCCTTGTTTTACTGCCGTTCTGGACGTCGCTCCTTGTGCGAACGACAAGTTGGATGGTGTTATTGCAATCTCAGGGCGTTGTTAACGATGCGATGGTTGGCGTCGGCATTCTGGCCGATGAAAGCCGATTGCAGATGATGTACAACCAAACGGGCACTGTAATCGCCATGACGCATATTCTGTTGCCGTTTATGGTACTGCCGCTTTATTCTGTGATGCGGCCGATCAACCCGTCCTATGTTCGCGCAGCGCGCAGTCTGGGTGCAACAAGCTGGACTGCGTTCAGACGGATTTACTTTCCGCAGACGGTTCCAGGGATAGGGGCAGGGGCATTGCTCGTCTTTATTTTGGCTGTTGGCTACTACATTACGCCAGCCCTTGTTGGCGGCGCAGACGGTCAGCTGATCTCAAACCTTATTGCTTTCCACATGCAGAAATCGTTGAACTGGTCGCTTGCCGCGGCGCTGGCTTCTCTGCTGCTCGGTGGCATTCTCTTGCTATACTGGCTGTACGACCGGCTTGTTGGCATCGACAACTTGAAACTGGGGTAAGAAGATGGCTTTACCTAAACATGCAGACCGTCTCGAACGGGTTTGGCACTACACCTATCTGGTGATCTGTACGCTGATCTTTTTGTTCCTGATCGCGCCGATCCTCGTGGTCATTCCGCTAAGCTTTAACGCCGAGCCATACTTTACGTTCACAGAAAAGATGTTGAAGTTCGATCCCACAGGATTTTCAGCCCGCTGGTATGACTTGCTTTTGACATTCGGGATGCAGGCACCTGAAGTCCCGCGCGATAGCTCGTGGTGGTCAGATACTTGGAACAACGCTCATTGGATCCAAGCGACGAAGAACTCGATCATTGTCGGATTTTTCTCAACCATTCTTGCGACTGGTCTTGGTACGGTTGCTGCATTGGGATTGTCGCGCCCAGAAATGCCGGGGCGTCGCGTCATCATGGCGATTTTGATTTCGCCCATGATTGTACCGATCATCATTACGGCAACCGGATTGTTCTTCTTTTATTCATCCGTTGGCATTCAAAACTGGGGAATTCCTTATTTGGGCGTGGTGCTTGCCCACGCAACTCTGGGTATTCCGTTTGTCATCATTACCGTTACGGCCACCTTGGTTGGGTTTGATCATTCGCTGACACGTGCAGCAGCAAGCCTAGGGGCGAACCCTGCGCGTACATTCTTTAAGGTTCAAATGCCCTTAATTCTTCCGGGCGTCATCTCAGGAGGATTGTTCGCATTCGTTACATCGTTTGACGAAGTTGTGGTTGTTCTTTTTGTCGGTGGCTTGGACGAGCAGACCATTCCACGCCAAATGTGGAACGGTATCCGTGAACAAATTAGCCCAGCCATTTTGTCTGTCGCGACAATCCTTGTGATCATATCGATTCTGTTGTTGGCCACAGTAGAGCTGTTGCGCCGCCGATCTGAGCGGCTACGCGGAGTTTCTCCGGCGTAAAAAACGTGGAATAATACAACGAAAATGCTCGGTTTAATGACTGTGCATTTTCTTTTGCTTGACCGGTTTCTCAAGTTTGCCTAACGGTGTGGTCGTGACAGCTGCTGCGATGGCGTCGTAGCCCAGACCCCTGTCATGGTCCATGATGTGACCTGCCCGCCCTGTACGCCGGGACGTGTAGCCGGACATATCCTTTCCTCGTCTGGCATGTGACAAGGATCAGAGACCATGAATGATCTCAACCAACGCCCTGAATTTTTTACCTGTCATAACGGTGACAAAGCGCCTTTGCCTTTTTCAAAGGCCGAGTACGCGCGTCGCTTGACTAAGCTACGCTCGATAATGGCGTCAAAAGACATCCCTGCTGTTGTGATGACCTCAATGCACAACATCGCGTATTATTCGGGCTTTCTATATTGCTCGTTTGGCCGTCCTTACGCTTGCGTTGTAACGCAAGACGCGTGCACGACTGTTTCCGCGAATATCGACGCGGGTCAGCCTTGGCGCCGCTCGGTTGAAGAGAACGTGATTTACACTGACTGGAAACGCGACAACTACTGGCGTGCAGTTGCGAACCTGATCCAAGGTGCAAAGCGCATTGGCATCGAGGGCGATCACATGACCATCGCCGCGCGGAACACTGCTTTGGACATGCTCGGCAGCCCTGAGTTGGTCGATATCGCACCAGACACAATGCTAGCCCGCATGATCAAATCGGCAGAAGAAATTGCACTTATCAAGGGTGGCGCACACACGGCCGACGTCGGTGGCGCTGCTATCCACGCGGCAATCCGTGAAGGCGCGACTGAGATTGAGATCGCCATGGCCGGTCGTAATGCGATGGAAGAAGAAATCGCACGCGCCTATCCACAAGCAGAATACCGTGACACATGGGTTTGGTTCCAGGCTGGTCTGAACACTGACGGCGCACACAACCCAGTGACTAAGCGCGCTGTACAAAAGGGTGATATCTTGTCGCTCAATACGTTCCCAATGATCTCGGGTTACTACACTGCGCTTGAGCGCACCTTGTTCTTGGGCGAACCTGACGCAGAAAGCATGCGTTTATGGAAAGCCAACGTCGCGGCACATGAATTGGGTATTAGCCTTATCAAACAAGGCGCTACTTGTTCTGGCATCACAGCCGAGATCAACCGCTTTTTCGCTGCAGAAGACTTGTTGCAGTACCGCTCGTTTGGATATGGACACTCGTTTGGTATCCTCAGCCACTATTACGGTCGCGAGGCTGGGCTGGAACTACGTGAAGATATCGATACGGTTCTTGAGCCTGGCATGGTCGTTTCAATGGAGCCTATGCTTTGGGTTCCAGAAGGTACTGCCGGCGCTGGCGGGTATCGCGAACACGATATTCTGGTCATCACGGAAGATGGCGTTGAGAATATAACTAAGTTCCCATATGGGCCTGGCCACAATATTATCGGTGCCTAATTACGTCTTGCAGGGTCCGGTTCCGATTGGGCCCTGCATTGATTTCTGAGTTGTCGTTTTTGGACTGGTTTCACCCAACCACGAAGATAGACTGAGTTAAAACCTCAGGAAAACCAGTGACCTTCGACCATAATGAATTAAAAACACTTCGCCGTGAATTTCACCAAAACCCTGAATTGGGGTTTGAGGAAACGCAGACCAAAGCTAAGGTCGCCGGCCTGCTACGCGATTTCGGTCTTGAAGTGCACGAAGGTGTCGGCGTGGTGGGTGTTTTAAAAGCAGGCACCGGCAATAGGGCAATTGGCCTGCGGGCCGATATGGATGCATTGCCGATAACAGAAGCCAGCACACACGATTATCTGTCAAAGAACGACGGCGTGATGCATGCATGTGGGCACGACGGGCATATGACAATGCTTTTGGGCGCTGCAAAAACCCTGGTAGATGATCCCAAATTCGACGGCACTGCGGTGTTCATTTTTCAACCAAATGAAGAACATGGCTTAGGTGCCAAAGCGATGATCGAGGAAGGGGTGCTACAGAAGTTCCCCGTTGACGAAATTTTCGCCATCCACAATTTTCCGGGTGCACCCCTAGGGCAGGTATCGACACGCGCAGGTTTGATTTGTTCATCCGAAAGCTTGTTCGAAATCGCAGTCAACGGACAGGGGGGGCACGCCTCGATGCCTCAGGTTGGGCGAGACGCGATTACGATTGGGTCCGAAATCGTACAGGCGCTACAGACCATCGTGGCCCGCAAACTAGCCCCTGGAGCTGGCGCGGTGGTTTCAGTCACTGAGTTCCTGACCGATGGACAACGCAATGTTCTACCCGGTCGTGCAACACTCAAGGGGGACGTTCGCACTAGAAGCCCAGAAGATCGCGCTCAGGTCGAAGCGTTCATGCGCCAGCTTTCACAAGGGATCGCCTCGGCCCACGGTGTGACTGTCGAAGTGGATTTCAGGACGGAATTCATTGAAACGATCAATTCGGCCGAACCCGTGGATGCTGTCGTCGAGGTCGCCCTTAGCTTGGATCTAGACACGATCCCCGACCGCCAACCAATGAGCTTTTCTGAGGATTTTGCACATTTCAATGCTGCCGTTCCGGGGTGTTTTCTGCTGATGGGCAACGGAGAAACAGGTCCAAATGGCCAACCTCTACACGCTAGCGACTATGATTTTAATGATGAGTTGTTGCCCATAGGGGCAAAGTTTTGGACTGAACTTGTCCGTCATCGCCTGCCTAAAAAATAAGGATCGCCGGAATGACAATCTATGAAAACCGTATGAACCAACTTCGATCTCGGATGGCAGAGTCTGGACTTGATGTTGCACTAATAACTGATGACGACAATGTCTTCTATCTGACCGGCTATTACGACTACCTTCATATGGAATTTGGCAGACCAACTATCCTAGTGGTGCCCAAAGACGGGGAAAGTCTTTTGATAACCCCGACGATTGACCTCAATGCTGCGATAGAATTGGCCAACGTTAATCGGATCGCACCGTGGAACGATGGCATGGGCAATGTGTGGCGCGATGAACTTCCAGCCGCTGTACGCAATGCAGGCCGAGTAGCAATTGAACCCAACCACATGCCGCCCTTAGTGCGGAGCTATGTTGATAGCATCGTCGACGCAAATAAGATTACGAGTGTCACACCAGTGCTGGCAGATCTGCGCATGATCAAGTCCCCCGAGGAACTGATTATGGCCCGACACGCTGGGCAAGTCGGAAGCGCGATGATGGAGGCGGGCAGGGCGGCTATCGGCGATGGAGTCCCAGAGTTTGAGGTTGCAATTGCGACGTCTCAGGCAGGAACACGCAAAGCCGCGGAACTGCTAGAAGCACACTACACCGAAGCGGATATGTCCCCAAACACGCATTTTCTGCAAATTATGGCGTCGGGTGACCAGATTACGAAAACCCACCATAGGGCGTCGACTAAGATTATGCGGCGCGGAGAGCCTGTGTTCTTATGTTTCTGTGGGATGACAAATTTCCACCGTTTTAAGCTGGGTTTTGACCGGACGTTCTGGATTGGCGAGATAGCCGATAAATCGCAGATTGAGGTTTATGAGGTCGCACTTGCCAGCCAAGCAGCTGCTTTGGATGCTTTAGGCCCCGGCGTGACGGCTGAAAGTGTTCACGCGGCCTACGCTGCGGTCATTCAAGACGCTGGATACGAATATCCATTCCGATGCGGACGCGCGACGGGCTTTAGTTTCCTCGAAAAACCTCAGTTGGTGACAGGAGATACTACAATTCTGCAGCCGGGTATGGTTTTTGCCGTGGATGGTTCGGTTTTGGTAGATACGTTCCGCGCACAAATCGGAGACAGTTTTATCATTACAGATGATGGGTATGAGCCAATAACCCATCATCCGAAAAGTGTTGAAGACTTAATCCTATAATCGTCAGTTAGCGCATTACGAAAGGATTGCTCATCGGTTGGTCCGATGTGCTGATCCACGTGGTTTTTGTGCGGGTATAATCAAGGATAGCTTCCATCCCAGCCTCGCGGCCATACCCTGACTGATCGTAGCCGCCAAATGGCGCTATTGGAGATACTGCGCGATAGGTATTCACCCAGCATATTCCCGCCTTCAGTTGTGCCGAAACACGATGGGCACGCGCGACGTTTTGGGTAAAGACGCCTGAGCCCAACCCGAATGAAGTTGAATTGGCAATCGCGATAGCTTCTTCTTCGGTGTCGAAAGGTAAAAGCGACATGATCGGGCCAAACATCTCGACCTTGAGAGTTTCGATGTCGTTGTGCGGGCATTCAACTAGCGTCGGCGCCATAAAGTTTCCGGGTCGATCTACTGCCGCACCGCCAAAGCGAATTTTGGCGCCGTCCGCTTTTGCTTGCGCCAAAGTCGCTTCGATCTTTTCAACCTGTGCACGGGTACATAAGGGGCCAATGTGCGTGTCGGCGGCAAGTGGATCGCCTATCACTACACCAGCCATTTTTTCTTCGATACGTGCAGCGAGATCTTCAAGAATTGAACGCTGGACCAGTCCACGTGATCCCGCGACGCAGCTTTGTCCCGAAGCACCAAAGTTACCGGCAATCAAACCATTCGCAGCCCCATCCAAATCCGCGTCATCAAACACTAAGATTGGCGATTTTCCACCAAGCTCCAGCGTTGTGACCGCAAAGTTTTCGGCTGAGTTTCGAACAACGTGGCGCGCAGTTTCTGGTCCACCGGTAAAGGCAATGCGATCAATATCAGGATGACGGGTCAGCGGTATTGCGCAATTGTCCGCGTCACCGGTGATGACTGAAACTACACCCGCTGGAAAACCTGCGGCCTCGATCAGTTTGGCAAATTCCAACATCGGGGCCGGAGCTATCTCTGAGGCCTTCAAAACGACCGAGCAGCCTGCTGCAAGCGCAGGGCCAACCTTTGTCGCAGTCAGGAACATTTGGGCGTTCCACGGCACAATGGCAGCCACCACGCCAATAGGTTCACGGCGCGTAAAGACGTGCATGTCAGGCTTATCGATAGGAAGGACTGAGCCTTCAATTTTGTCGGCTAGACCTGCGTAATAACGATAGTAGTCGCCCACATATGCCGATTGGCTTGCAGTTTCGGCCAATAGTTTGCCGCTGTCCGTGGTTTCGACGCGACCGATTTCCGCTGCATGTTCCTCGATCAGCTCGGCAAGGCGATAGAGTAATTTTCCGCGTTGGGTTTGCGTGATGTCGCGCCACGCAGGATCGTTCAGCGCCCGTCGTGCTGCTTTTATGGCCCGTTCAACATCCTCGGGTGCGGCGCAGGCGAATGTCGCCCAGCCTTCACCAGTCGCTGGATTTTGTGAGGTCATCACCTGTCCGGCAGAGCCATCAACCCATTCGCCGTCAATAAATAGTTGATAATGTTGCATCATTTCCCTCACTGGAATGCTGGCATGACTTCATTGATGAAGCGCGAAAGAGAGTCGCGCTTGCGCTCAAAGTTCATGCCGCTGTCGATCCAAAACGAATATTCGTCATACCCTAGATCTTCGTATCGTTTTATTTGGTCAATCACTTCCTGAACCGTGCCAATCGTTAGGTCGCGATGCAAGTTCTCTGGGGACATCATTTTATTGGCGGCCAATTCTTCGTCAGTTAACGTCTGCAATAGCCCCTGATTGACCGGCCGCTTGTTTTGGAACCAAGCGCCGAAATAACAGTAGAATCGCGACAATTGATTTGCTGCCAAAAGCACGTCATCCGCGTCTGAACCGACATAGGTGTGATGCAATAACATGACCTTTGGGCGCGGACCATCATAGGTCGCACAGGCGGCGTTGAAACGATCCATCAAGCTTTCGATTTCCTCGTAACCTTGCCAAAGCGGAGTAACTTGGATGTTAAAGCCATTGTGAACGCCGAACTCGTGACTGTTGGGATCGCGTGCTGCTATCCAAATCGGAGGGCCGTCTTTTTGCGCGGGCTTTGGCGTTGCAGTTGTTGAAGGAAAGCTGAAGAACTCACCGTCATGGGCGCAGTCACCAGCCCAAAGCTTTGGCAGAAGAGGCGCGATCTCGCGCATTCTTTGCCCGGCCTCCCATGCGTCCATACCGGGCATAAGTCGTTCGTACTCATAAGAATATGCGCCACGCGCTATGCCAAGTTCAATGCGACCGCCAGTCAGCAAATCGGCAGAGGCAGTTTCCCCAGCCAATTTGATCGGATGCCAAAAAGGGGCAATGACAGTACCAGTACCTAGGCGTAGATTTTTGGTATGATTAGCAATGTGCACTAACGACAATAGCGGGTTTGGAGTGATCGTGAATTCCATCCCGTGATGCTCGCCGGTCCAGAACGCGCGCATGCCACCGTCGTCCGCCATCTTGCACAGCTGGATGAGCTCTTGGTTGAGCTGTTCATGAGAATGCTCATCTGAAGTTCGCTCCATGTGTCCAAATAGGGAAAATTCCATTTCTCAGGTCCTTTCGTTCAGGGCGTGTACGTCGCCGTGCTGGGCGTCCCCCAAATAAAGCGCAAAATTGCGCGTTTGGGATTCAAGAGCGTAGCGAGACATCATCACGGCGATAGCATCCGTGGTGTAAGTTACAGTGGCCAATTTGTTGATTGGCACCGCTGTGATTTGGGCGTTTGGCATGGTGGTCGATCCACTTGCCAGAAAATAGGTGAAATGGTGGTTGGTGGCTGGATCGTCAAACACCGAATAGGCTGGTCCAATTTCTAGCCTTAGATTCTGTGCAGTTAAGGCTGTATGTAGCTCAGCGCGCATGTTTTGGCGCTTGTTACGTGTGATTTGCAGCGGGCGAAATCCATCGGGTGTTCTCTCAAGCAACACATGGTCGCCCTGTGCAATAATCGCGCCACAAACTGCGGTACCAGATGTTGTTTCAGATGCCGCGCGCTCAAGACCAAGACTAAAGTACTGCCCACCCGAATACCCAAGCCCTGGGTTGTTGTTATGGGTGAATTCTCGCACTTCGCCGAGTAAGATAGAATGATCACCTGTCGTCATAACCTGATTAGTTTTGCAGGAAAATTGTACAACCGCATCGTCGATAACTGGCACGCCGTGGACATCTATACTGTGAGATACCTTGGAAAATCGATCGCCCTTAAAGCTGGCGAAAGTGTTAGATATTTCCTCTTGCCCCTCCGCCAAAACACTTACTGCGAACTCTCGGCAGTTTGTGAACGCCTCGTAGGAAGATAGGAACTTGCCGGGACATACCAGCAAAAGCGGTGGATCAAGCGACACCGAGGAAAACGAATTCGCAGTAAAACCAACGGGGGTTCCGCTTTCATCGCGTGCGGTTACGACGGTGACGCCGGTCATGAAACTTCCGAAAGCCGATCTCAGGGCGCGAGGATCGAGATTGGTCATGGTGCCACCCGCGCGACAATGGACAATAGGGCCGCGTTAACCTCATCCACATGCGTCATGGGCATCATATGGGCTGCATTTTGGGCGATTATAGCTTCGCCCTGTGGGGCAATTTCTGCCATGGCCGTTGACATTTCGGGGGTTGAATTTGGTTCCTTACTGCCAGTCATAAACAGGGCAGGGCACTTGAGTTTTGCTAAGTTTTCCCTAACAGGCCCATCATTGTAAGCGAATGAGCGATAGGCCATTTGATAACCAACAGGGTTTACCGACGACAACCAGTTAAAGCACGCGGTACGTTCAGCTGAGGGCGAACTTGCAAACCAGCGCTGCAAAGTTGGTTCAGGGTCGGAGACAGAAATACCGTCAAGGCTATCTGCCCGTGCACGAACAGCATTAGTGGCGACATCCTCGCGTTCAAAAATGGCGTTCAACGCCGCGACGCCTTTGATGTGGTCAGGATACCGCACAGCCAGATCAAGAGCGATCATTGCGCCCATAGAATGGCCGACGACGATTGTTGGCTCGGAAATGCCCTCTGCAATCGCGTCGGTGTATTGCGCAAGCTTTAGTGTGTCTGTTGGTACCGGGCTTTCGCCATGTCCGGGCATATCGACAGCAACGACGCGATGACGCTTAGAAAGCGCGTCAATCTGGGCGTTCCAAGCCTCGGCCCGTAGGCCGACGCCGTGGATCAGCAGCACCTGAGAACCTGTGCCCTCAGCTATTGCTGCCAAATTTGCGAACTTAGACCGCTGCCGGATTGTCCAGGTCATTCCCTAGGTCCTTTAAATCTTGGTATCTATCTCCAATACGATGATGGGGGCGCCCACTGGTAGCGGCACCTAAAACCACAACGATTTCGTCATCTCGCGGCGCGTCTGGAATGGCAAATTGAATGGTTAGATAGTGCGACCGACGGCCAGCATCGTTTTTGTCCATCAGCGGCACCATAATCGGCGCATTTGCCGGACCGCGCGTGTTGGTAAAAGCGAGGTATGATTTTGCCCCGACCGCTTCACGATAGAAATTGCCGAACCGAAGCGTGTGGATCAACCCTGATGCATGCTCGACCTCTCCATTCAAACCAACGACCGCTGCCTTGCCGTAAGCCTCAATCGCTTCGCCACTGCCGGCAAGCTTCAACATACGGTCAGTCATCATCTCGCCCAAGACCGGACCATAAGCCATAATCTCAGGCTTTAGATCTTCGACAAATCGGTCAGCCCAGGGATTGCGAACGATTGCCGCCACCGCGAACATACGCCACGGTTTTTCTGTGGCCTTAAAGCCTTCGATCATGACCTCTTCGTCATACGTCACTATCTTGCGGATTTCGGGCTGCATTAACTTCTCCTGTTCATCGCTGACCGAGTATGTTTCGGCGCGGAATTTTTGACAAACAATGGAATTATGCGCAAGGGTATTAGAAAAACTAATGGATAGCTTACCCTATGGCAAAATCCCTTCCACCGTTGACTTGGTTTCGCGCGTTTGAGGCTGCTGCCCGCCGGCTGAGTTTTACTGCCGCGGCCGATGAAATTGGCATGACCCAATCGGCAGTTAGTCAGCATGTAAAGGCGCTTGAAACCCGTCTTGGGACCAGTTTGTTCACCAGACAGGCGCGGGGATTGTCATTAACGGATAGTGGCCGCAGACTGTTGCCGCAGGTGGGTGCAGCGCTTGAAAAGCTTGCAGATGCGACCCAAGGCTTTGAGCCGAAAGTTGGTGAAAACCTATTGACGGTGGCGACTTCGGTTAGTGTTTCGCATTGGATTATTGCTCCAAAGTTAAGCGCCTTTCACAAAGTTCATCCTGAGATTGCAATCAGGTTTTTAAGCGCAATTTGGCCCGATGACTTTAACACTGCGCGTGCTGACGTGGAAATTCGGTTTGGGTCCGAAAAGCAGGTTGGGAAAAATGCGCTATTGCTAACGCCCAATCGTCTTGTGGCGCTTAAGTCTCCTAAATTGGACGGTAATATTGAGGATCTACAATTGATCGAGGCCGTTGGCACCTCTGGTGGTTGGACGGCATGGGGCGATCAGTTTGGTGGCAATCTAAATGCTTCATTATTTGCGGATTCCTTCGGCATGGCTTTGCAATTGGCTGCCACTGGCAATGGCGTGGCATTAGTAAGTGAACTGCTAGCCACGCATATTGTGCGCTCAGGCGAACTGGTCAGGGCACACGAAGGGTCAATCGCGTCACAGGAAGGGTATTACCTATCTATCGATGAACATAACCCAAATGCAGTTCATTTTCGTGATTGGCTTTTGGATCTTCTGGGAATGTAAACGACCCTTTAATAAACGATGATAAGCACTTGATGTTGCGCTATTTCCTGACGCATGATTTCGAGAAAAAACGAGGGAACGACTTGGCTGAACCAAGAGTATTAGATGAAGAAATCTCAGCGATTTGCAGCGAACTTCTTGGGGCTGTTCCGACAGGTATAACGTATCCTGGTGGTCGGGATCGCAAGACTATCATCGCTAACGTGGGTGATCGCGAGATTGTCGTGACCAAACGTTCAAGCGCATCGCGCGGCCAGCTAGAGGCTCTGGTTCTTCGAACCTTAGGCGATAGCCCGAGCGTCCCTGAACTGTTGGGTCACAAAGGAAACTTTGTACTGCAATCTAAACTTGATGGGCAACGATTGTCTGAGGGGCTGGAATTTGCAGACCGCGAAACGCGGAAAAAGTTGCTGATTTCTGCCGGAAAAAGCTTGATTGAATTGCAAGTGAAAGCGAACGAAAATGGCCTTCTGACCGAAGCCCCCAGAATCGGCGATCGCAAGGATTGGCATCTCGATTTTTCGAAAGCACCAGACAGGCTGGCCGAGCAAATTTCAGTGACTGCGCCCTCTTACGATCCTCAAGCGCTTGCTTCGAATATCAGCGTAAGATTGCCATCGTTCGTAAAATGGGATTCCCGCCCGGGGAACGCGATGGTTGATACTAAAGGCACCGTTGGTTGGTTTGACTGGGAGCATTGCGGAGTTGGCTCTGCTGAGGATGATTTGGTCTGGATGTTGGCTGACGAATGGTCGCCAAATGTACCAGAGGCCGAGTTCGAGTTGCTAAAGCACCTGGCCATCACTCACGAGACAGATTTTGAAATACTGGTTCCTAGGTTCCATACCAAAGCGGTTTTGCACAGCATCATTCGACTTGGTCTGATATTGAGACGCAAAGGCGATGGGCCTTGGTGGAACGCGGCAAGTTCACTTGAGAATGACCGAGTGGGTGTTTCGCCTGCTCATGTTAAACGGGTCGTGAACAGGGCATGCCGTTGGGCAGGGGCGCAACCCCATCTTCGCAGTTTAAGTGATTTTCTGCGGCAAGTTAATGAATATGCGGAAAACCTTTGACGCAAAAAACGCTTGGTGATTTCCTTGGCCCGGTGCAAGTGTTTTGCATGCGAACTTGTCATCTGAAACATATGCAGTACCAACCGCCTCCAAGGGCCCTTTGAACTCGTAATCTATCTACGTTTTTCAAAGGAATACTCTATGACACAGCCAAACATCGTCATCATCATGGCCGATCAATTGGCGCCGCACTTCTGTGGCGCTTACGGACACAGATCAGCCAAAACCCCCAATATAGATGCCCTTGCAGCACGCGGAATGCGATTTGATGCGGCTTACTGCAACTCTCCTCTTTGTGCGCCCTCTCGGTTTTCATTCATGTCTGGCCAGCTGATTTCGCGCATCGCGGCCTATGACAACGCGAGTGAATTTAAGGCCACGATCCCTACGTTTGCGCATTACCTTAAGGCGCTTGGTTACAAGACCTGTTTGTCAGGCAAAATGCACTTCGTTGGCCCTGACCAAAAACATGGTTTTGAAGACCGTGTGACGACGGATATTTATCCATCAGATTTTGCCTGGACGCCCGATTGGGAGGCGCATGATGAACGTATCGATAAGTGGTACCACAACATGCAAACCGTCAAAGAAAGCGGCGTGGCGATCGCGACATTTCAAACGGATTACGACGACGAAGTGGGATTTGCCGCACGCCGTTGGTTGATCGATCGTGGTCGGGACAAGGCCGCAGGAAAGGGCGAACCCTTTGCAATGGTCGCCAGTTTTATTCATCCCCATGACCCCTATGTCGCCAAACCAGAGTTTTGGGATCTCTATTCGGACGACGACATTGATATGCCTGAGTTCAACCTGAGACCGGAAGAGCAGGACCCGTTTTCCCGCCGAGTTATGGACGGTATTGAGGCAAGCTACACGCCGCTTACAGACGAAGAAGTCATCCGTGCCCGTCGTGCCTATCTCGCCAACGTCAGCTATTTCGACAGCAAGGTTGGTGAAATTGTCAAAACGTTAGGGGACATGGGAGAGCTTGAAAACACGGTGATAATCGTAACCGCCGATCACGGCGACATGCTGGGTGAGCGGGGCCTGTGGTACAAGATGAACTTCTTTGAGCATTCCGCACGCGTGCCCATGATCTTTGCCGGTCCAAATGTGGCTCAGGGCACGGCTTCAAATGCATGTTCGCTGGTCGATATACTACCGACGGTTCTCGATATCGCTGGTGGCACTGACGACATGTTGGGCGATCCAATTGACGGTCGCAGCTTGATGCCTTTGGCGCGTGGTGAACAGGACGACAAAGACGAGGCCATCGGCGAATATTGCGCGGAAATGACTCCCTATCCTGTGTTTATGATCCGGCGTGGCGCACTAAAGTACATCCACTGCGATCCTGATCTTGCGCAGCTTTACGATCTTTCGAATGACCCTCATGAGAAGATCAACTTAGCGGATGATCCAGCCTTCGCCACCGAAGCCAAAGCCTTCGCCGAGGAAGTTGCGGGGCGTTGGAATAGTGAACAATTGCGGTCTGACGTCATCAGAACGCAAAAATCACGCCAAAAACTTCACGCAGCGATGGAGGCTGGCGCAGGCGAGGATTGGGACTACAACCCTCCCTCAGACGCAAGCCAGCAATATGTTCGCAATCACATGGATTGGACAGTTGCAGCGTCGCGGTATCGGTTCCCGCCGGTTGACGGTTCGGAATGACAAATGTGCGGGCGCACCGAATTGGGCATGCCCCAATCATTCAACGGTTCGCCGATCAACGGATGGGGGCCAATGTAAATGGCCCCTCTCTGATTAAAACCCCTGATTGGCTTGCCGGTCGATTCGGGACCTATCACCTCTACTTCGCGCATCATTTGGGTAGCTATATTCGGTTGGCCTATGCGGATCATTTAGAAGGACCGTGGCGCATTCATTCACCCGGCGTGTTGGACATCGCCGAGGTCCCATTCCTTTATGAACATATAGCGTCTCCGGATGTGCATGTTGACGAAAATACCAAAGAAATTCGCATGTATTTTCATGGTGTTAGTGATCCCCAACCATGGGAGGCACCGACCCAGTCGAGTTGTGTCGCAACGTCCAAGGATGGCTTAGCGTTTCGCCCCCAAGATACCATTTTGGGTGCACCGTATTTTAGGGTGTGGCAGCAGTCGGGCTTTCACTATGCGATTGGCTTGGGCGGTTCGCTCTGGCGGTCAAAAGACGGGCTCACGGCGTTTGAAGAGGGTCCGACGCTTTCGGGATTGCCAAAACATACACGCCATCCAGCGGTCTTGCAGCAGGGTGATAAAATCTGGGTTGCATGGACGGCCATCGGGGATTGCCCAGAGCGGATATTGATTGCTGAGGTTGATACTTCAGGCGATTGGAACGAATGGTTGATCGAAAACCCTCAGGAGTTGCTAAAGCCTGAGCGCGACTATGAGGGCAGTGAATTGCCGCTAGTGGCCTCCCGCGCCGACATAGCACCGGCACCGGCGCATCAGCTTCGCGATCCCGCGTTCTATGTGGAAGAAGATCGTGTCTACATGGTCTACGCCGTGGCCGGCGAGGCCGGATTGGCAATAGCGGAGTTGCAGTTTGAGGGCTGATGCCTGCCGTAACCCCCTGGCTACAAATCGAGGGTCAGTGTCGCGTTTTCTTTAGCAGCACGTGATTGACAGGTGATGATTTCGGTCTCTTTTTGATGCTTGGACAGCACCCAATCGCGATGCTCAACCTCTGTTCCGGAATGTCCACATTTGCAAACCCCACAGATACCGTCTGAACATTTCACGTCGATTTGCACACCAGCATCGACAAGAACATCCGAGATGGATTTATCCGCTGGAATGACAAATTCTTTGCCCGACTTAGCCAGTTTTACAGTGAACTCGTAGTTCACATAATCAGGCACTTCAGGAACTGAGAAATATTCGAGATGGCGCGCTTCGTCCGGAAAGCCCTGACGTTCGGCGGCCTCAATGACGCCAGTCATGAAACGATCTGGCCCACAGGTGTAAACGTGCCACCCATCTTTGTAGCCAGCCAATACGTCATCAAGAATAGCGCGCGTACCTTGATCCGAGAAATGGTACTCGATTTTGTTAGCCCAAGGGACAACTAGTAGATCATCCAAATAACCAGCGTCGTCTTTTCGGCCCGCACAGTAATGGAATTCAAATTCCTCGCCGAGTTCATGTAGCCGGTGTGCAAACGCAATCATCGGCGTGACGCCAATGCCGCCCCCCATGAGAAATGTCTTTCTGGCATTTTCTACAAGCTCGAAATGGTTGATTGGCTTGCTCAAAAAGACCCTGCGACCCTCGTTAAATATCCGATGCATCATCTTTGAGCCACCGCGTCCTTCGTCTTCGCGCAGAACGCCGATCTGGTATTTTGACCGATCTTGTGGGTCCCCTGACATTGAGTACTGTCTTAGAAATTCCGGTGTAACGACAACGTCCAAATGCGCCCCTGCCGTCCATTCCGGCAGGTCCGATCCGTCGATGGTTTCGAACTCATATTTAGTGACGCTTGGCGTCATTTCATCGACGTTCGAAATCCTCGCTGTGATCACTGGTGCGTCTTCAAATGTTGGGTATTCGTGGAAAAGACCTTCTGTATCGCCCTCGTCTAAACGTCTTTTGTATTCGGCCGCAGAAACCAGATCCTGATAGGCTTGGATGCCAGCCTCTCGGTCCATCGGGAATGGATAGGGCCAAGGGTGTGGCGCTAGGTTTGCGGGGTAAACCGCCAGAGTTTGATCCTCATACTTGACGTCCAAATCGGTCTGCAACTCGCGACGGTTGACCGGTTGGGCGGGCGCTTTGTAGCCCCCATCGTCCTTTAACTCTAAATCCCACCACCAATTCTTAACGTCATTTAACCCACCATTGCCCAGCTTATCGTCCAATTTCGTCAGGGCGGGTGCTGCCGCTGGTACATTGCTTGCCAACCATCGAAACGGCTTTTCTGCAAATATACCTTCTAGATTCCAAGGGCAGGTTTTCATGCAACGTCCGCACATTGCCCCGCCTTCGGTCGTGATACGGTAGGATGTGCATTTCTGGCTATCGGATTTCCAAATTTCGTAACCGTTGAACATTAGTTTTGGACCTGCTGTGATCGCCCCTGCGGGGCATTCACGGGCGCATTTATTGCAGCTTTCGCAGAATGCTTGCAGACCAAAATCAATCGGTTTGTCATGCGCCATTGGCATGTCAGTCGTAACGACACCAGACTTAAGCCTTGGTCCGAGAATTGGGTTAAGAATAACCTCACCAATTCGGCTGACCTCACCCAAACCGGATAGCAACAGCAACGGTGGTTGAAGCACCTCTCCGTCCATTACAGTATGGGCTTTTGCCGAGTAACCAAGGTTTCGGATCTGTTTTGCAATGACACCACCCAACAGCGAAAATCGCAAATAGGCGCGCATGGATTGCGATACGGCTATCCAATCGTCACCGGATGCACCGTCCATGGTTTCAAAGCCCTGATCAATAATCATACTGATTGCTTGATCGTGCGGAGGCGTCAATTCTGCCCCCGTCGCATCATGTGAATACCATGTCCAATCAGGGCAGCGCGAAATGCCTACCGCATCAACCCCTAGAAAGTAGCTAGCCGCTTTGACGTTCTCTGCGTTTCTTTGGGCGTCGGTTGGTTTCGAAACGTTGTTGTCCGGCTCACCATCCTGAAGCAACACGAACGCGCCGAGCATTTTTCGTTGCGCAAAAGCAGGCGCCGCTTTGCGGGCATACCACCCACCGGTCGCGGCATCCTGGGCCTTTTTCCCTAGGTCACCAAACTGAGATCGCGCAAACATGTCTGCCCGCTTTGGCACACGGGCAACGCGGTCTTCGTCAATGTATGTGGTGGGTTGATCTACGCGCTTTAGTTTCTCAAACGGATGCCCACCATCGACGTAGTTTCGTTTGGCAAACAGATCGCGGTTTGTTGCGTTCTTTTGGGTGTCTTTGCCGATCCACCACCCAGGGCCGCTAGTGATTGACCATGGTTGATCAGAAAGCGGGGCGAGAGGGGCATCGACACACATTTCAAAATCTGTGGTTACAACGGCCAATCCGAAATCTTCGCCAATCCAAGGAGCGGCGAGGTTGCCCGCCTCAGAAGTTGCAACGCCTGAAGCAACTGCAAGATTGTTTAGATCAACGTCCGACGTCGTTGCACTGTGGGCGCGGGCGCTAAAACCAAGCAAGTGCAAATAGCTGGAAAGGATGACCGCAGCCTCGGTCGCGCGAAGGGCGGCGCGATGTTCCTGTGCTTCCATGATCCATTCTGAACCAGGCTCAGTGGATTTTGGGGACCGTGTATTTTCAAAGAGAAATACGATGGCATGGGTATGATCGTCGATTGCACCCAGTGGTGTCTCAATTGAATCCTTCAAGCTTGCCATGATCTGATCGATGCCAGAGGCCAGAGTTTTGGTTTGTTTGGTTCTTATGTCGTCGGCCAGACGATCAATATCTGGGTTAAGTGTCTTTTCGGCCAGCATCGCGTCAGATGTAAGCTTGCAGATGCCCATTAACGACGCGTCTTGAAAGTATCCAAAGGCTTTCATGTGATCCGCACGCTCGGTTTCGTCTTCGGGGACTTCGCCGCGCACTGGATTAATGATGCCATCGCGAATGACGTCCATCATCGCCTGATATTCGCCCATCGCGTTAACAAGCGAATGAGGTGTTTTTAATCGACTAAAACTCAATTGTTTTGTTGGCGGAATAGATCCCGGATCAATCAAAGAGCTTGCACGCTTTAGCTTTTCAAGCGGATACGGACCCAAGTGGAAGGGTCTCTTTTTACCCGAGAAAAATCGAACGCCCATCGTGTTTCCTTTACCAAATCAGATCGGTGCTTTGGCCCTAATTCTGCAAGGGCCACTAGAGTGTGAAAGCTGCTGCTAGTCAATTCTCGTATCAACCAAAAAAAACCGTAGATCAAAAATGCTGTTTTCACCATTCGACCCTCAATAATTGTCGCAAATATCCATTTTCTTGAAGCAAGTTGAGCTTTACGTTTTAAGCAACAAGAAGGAAAATTATCGATGCCATTTGTTCCAACCGTTCAAGATGCTGATACCGCGCTTATCGACCAAGAACTTCGCTCTGATCCCGACACGACAAGTGTCGCTGGGTTTGTACCGGGTCCGGGAATTCAGAAGCTCGCCTTAAAATTTGACATTGGTCAACTGAGGTCAGCGCTTACTGAGTGTTTGGAACGCGAGGCATTCCAAGGGGACATGCAAGATCAAGGTTTTGCGGCGTTGCCTTTGACACAGCGGCCGGGTCAACTTGAATGGACATCCAACGATTTAAGCGGAAGATATTGGCTGCGTGGTGATGAGCGTTATATCGAGGAACCGCGTGAAGATCTTGTTCCTGAAATTGACTTTAGTGAGTTTAATCCAAAGTTTAAGGGCACGTATTTTGAATTCGTCCATCAGGAACTGACACAGCGATTTCCAATTGGACGCACGCGAATTTTGTCCAAGGGCCTTTATAATTGTAACTCATGGCACCGAGATCCAGAGCCAAGACTGCATATCCCGATTGAGACTAATCCCGGGTCGCTGTTCATCGTCAATCACCATGTGACACACCTGCCGGCCGATGGGTCAGTCTATTTCACAGACACTCGCGGATACCACACTGCCCTCAACGGGGGCGAAACCCGACGTGTCCACTTGGTTGCGGCTTTGGCCTTTAAACAAAGAACGACTTGAACCGAGGAAAACTCGGGGATCAATTCATTCGGAATGTTCGATAAGTAGTGCACGAAAATCATTGACGTTGGTTAGTGTTGGGCCGGTGATTATTTGATCTCCCAATTTCTCAAAAAATGTATGAGAATCATGAAGTTGCAAGGCGTATTTGATGTCCAAATCTAGCCTTTTTGTCTTGTGAATTGTGTTTGGTCCTGCGTAGGCGCCCGCAACTTCGGCTGCGCCATCAACACCGTCTGTATCGCATGACAGAACATGAATGCCCTTGTGACCCGCTAGTACGTTTGCCGCTGATAGAACGTATTCAGCATTTGGACCGCCAACGCCTTGGCCACGATGTGTGACAGTGCACTCGCCACCCGACAAAAGCAGGATTGGACGGTCCCGAGGTGCCATTGAACTTTGAAGTTCAATGGCTAGCAACGCATGTTGCTTTGCCAAATCGTTTGCCTCGCCTTCAAGCGCGTCGCCCAAAATGCGCACGTCACAATCGGTGGCCAATTCGGCGGCCGCGTTTAGTGAAATCGATGGTGCGGCAACAATATGATAATCGCTGTCTTCCAACGCTATTGGTCCGTCAGCGGATTTTACAATTGCCGAGACGACGTGATTTGGCAGAATGAGGTTTCGCTTTTGTATGATGGCCAAAGCGTCCCCAGCAGAACCGCTGTCTGCTATCGTTGGACCTGACGCGATCAATGAGGGATCATCACCAGGCACATCGGAAATCATTAGCGTCAAAAGACGGGCAGGGGAGCACATAGCAGCCAGCTTGCCGCCCTTTACGCGTGAAAGTCTTTTTCGCACGATGTTCATTTCAGAAATGGGTGCGCCAGATGCCAGAAGTTCCGCATTTACATCCATTTTGTCTTGTAGTGAAATTCCTTGGACGGGCGCGCACAGCAAGGCCGATCCGCCACCTGAAATTAACGCAATGACAGTATCGCTTGCGGATAGGTTCGAAACCAAAGTGGACAATTGCTGGGTTGCGGCTTCGCCTGCTTCATCTGGAACAGGATGAGAAGCTTCCACGATCTGTATCCCTTGTGTTGGACAAGAATAGCCATATCGCGTGATAACAAAGCCTTCGCATGGCCCGTAATGTGCTTCAACCGCTTGAGCCATTCGCGCGCTGCCTTTGCCCGCACCAATGACAAACAATCGTCCAGAGGGGCGCTCGGGCAGATACTTTGCAACAACTTTCATCGGATCAGCCGCGTCTACAGCGCAAAGGAATAGATCAATAAGATATTGCTTCGGATCGTTTAAATTGGGTTTCACGCGCGAAATCTCGTTGGTCGGTTGCTGTGAATAACTTAAATCACGTTGGAAGGTCTTGGGGCAATCGAAGCTTGATGTTCATTCAATTCGCGCTGATGGTTCCGACGAAGCCTTTAAACTTGAATATAGGATTTAGGAATGAGTTCAGGGGAAACGAGTATACGTGGTCGACGTCGCCGTACGGCCTCTGAACCTTCTAAGCGCAAGATCAACTATCATGACTTGCGAAATCCGTTTCCACCCATGGATGTGTTTTCAGCAGACCAAATTTCGGCCATGCATGAAACCGCCTTTCGAATACTGCAGGAGCTTGGCGTCAAAGTCTTATTGCCCGAAGCGATTGAAATTTTTCGCAAAGCTGGTGCGCGCGTCGAAGACGACATGGTCTACATTGGCCGAGACGTGATCGACGCTGCTTTGACCAATGCCCCGAAAACCATTGTCGGAAAGACGGGCGTTCGTGAAAAAGACCTAACATTTGAGTTGGGCCGATTAATGTTCCAGCCCGGCGCAGGTGCGCCGCACGCGACGGATTTGGTGCGCGGACGCCAACCTGGAACCGCCCAGCACTATCGAGACTTCACAAAGGTGAACCAAAATTTCGACGTTTTGCACATGCTGGCGCCCTCGATTGAACCGCAGGATGTCGCGACCAATGTGCGTCATTATTTCACGACTGAAACCCAGCTTACATTGTCCAACAAGTTCCCGTTCGTGTTTTCACGCGGGACACCGCAGGTCATGGAATCGTTTGAAATGATTCAAAATTTCCGCGGTGTTTCAGACGCCGAGTTTGCTGCAAACCCCCATACATACTCGATCATCAATACCAACAGCCCTCGGACTCTTGATATTCCCATGGCGCAAGGTTTGATCGACTTTGCCCGTTGTGGGCAGTTATCCATCGTTACACCGTTCACGCTGATGGGCGCGATGGCACCAATCACGGTTGCAGGCGCTATCACGCTTAGCCACGCCGAGGCCTTGGCCGCGATCACGCTGACGCAGCTAGTGAAAGCGGGCGCACCGGTATGCTATGGAACATTCACATCAAACGTCGACATGAAGTCTGGGGCGCCGGCATTTGGCACTCCGTCGCATTACCAGGCCTCATTGGCTGCGGGTCAAATGGCGCGGCTTATTGGATTGCCTTGGCGCTGTGCGGCAGGGTCGGCATCGAATTTGAACGATGTACAGGCAGCGAACGAAAATCAATTCGGCTTATGGGGTTCGTTGATGGCAGGCGCGAGTGTGGTCATTCATTCAGCCGGGTGGCTGGAAGGCGGACTTACGGTGTCATTGGAAAAGCTAATTACGGATGTCGAAGTGCTGAATATGGTTGCCGAACTTTGCGCGGGACAACAAGCAACTGCTGACGAGATCGGGTTTGATAATGCACTGTCACACGTTGATCCTAGCGGCCATTTTTTCGCGACCCCCCAAACGATGGAGCGTTATAACACTGAGTTTTATGAACCAATCGTGCATGACTATGCCAATATTGGTACATGGACAGAGCGCGGAGCCAAGGACGCTAATGCACGTGCTACAGATGTATGGCAAAATATCGTGGCATCTGACACTGGCGTTGAAATCGATGGCGACAAACTCGAAGCACTTCAGGCGTATATAGCAAAGCAGACAGCCAAAGGCGGGGCTGCACCTGAAAGTTAACGGATGATGTCTTTAGAAAGGGATACGACTAGTGAGCAACTTTGACGGCAAAAATATCCTGATCATCATCTCAGATGAACATCGAAAAGATGCAATGGGATGTGCAGGCCATCCTTTGGTTAAAACACCCAACCTTGATGCACTAGCAGCCCGTGGTACTCAGTTTACAAACGCCTATACACCTTCGCCAATGTGCGTGCCCACGCGTGCTGGTATTGCTTGCGGTGATCACGTTCACAATATTCGACACTGGGACAGCGCGACACCCTACGACGGAAAACATCGAAGTTGGATGAGACATCTTCGTGATCAAGGTGTTGAAGTGGCCTCGATCGGGAAATTGCACTTTAGATCGGCTGACGATGACAATGGTTTTTCCGAAGAAATCCTGCCCATGCATGTTGTCGGCGGCGTAGGTTGGGCAATCGGCCTACTGCGCGAAGATCCACCTGACTACGATTCCGCGTCGGAATTGGCACAGGACGTAGGAGTGGGCGAAAGTACGTATACTGACTACGATTTGTCGATCACACGGGCAGCAACTGACTGGCTGCAAAATCCGCAGCGTCAGGAAAAACCTTGGGCGGCATTTGTGTCATTGGTAAGCCCACATTATCCGCTGACGGCGCCGAAAAAGTTCTACGACATGTACGATCCTGCGCGGGTCGACTTGCCGATTAGTTACGAAAATCGCACAGAACCCGAGCACGCAGAACTCAAAAACATCGCCGAATTTTTTGACTATGACCGATATTTTGACGAACAAAAAATGCGTGAGGCCAAGGTCGCATATTACGGTCTTACGACCTTTATGGACGAATGTGTGGGTCAGGTTCTGAATGCGTTGGACGAAAGCGGGCAAGCTGAAAATACGATTGTGATCTATGTCTCAGACCATGGGGATATGTTGGGTGATCAAGGGTTTTGGACAAAGCAGGTGATGTATGAAGCGTCCGTTGGGGTGCCGATGATTGCAGCCGGACCGGGAATTCCTGTTGGTCAAAAGATATCAACTGGCACGACCTTGTTGGACATCGCTGCTACGGCAGTTGATGCAACTGGAGTCAGTAAAGACAAGCAGAGCAAGGCACTTCCCGGTAAATCCCTGCTGGATATCGCTAACCAACCCAACGACCCTGATCGAACAATCTTTAGTGAGTATCATGATGGAGGATCAACGACCGGAACTTTCATGGTGCGATGGGCCAACTGGAAGTACGTCTATTACGTCGGACATGGCCCTCAACTGTTCAATTTGACAAATGACCCTCACGAATTGGTCAACCTTGCTGTCGAGCTGTCAACAGAACCTGCGGTTCAGACTGCATTGCAGGAAGGTGAAAAACGCCTGAGAGAGATATGCGACCCAGAAGCCGTCAATGCGCAATGCTTTGATGACCAACATCGGCGTATCGAAGAACTCGGGGGGCGTGATGCCTGCATCAACGCATATGTGTTCAATCACACGCCAACGCCGGACGAGCAAAAGAAGCTTTGAATGAACGCTTTGGTTTTCTTGAGCATTTCAACTTGGGAATGGGCCGCGTCACATGACGCAATCAATTTCTAAATCTGATCCCGAACCCATTTAGAGAACACGCTCGCGGTATCGGACGATAAATTGCGGCGGGATTGAACAAGGAAATATCCGTAGTCCGACAATTCAACGTTCGAAAGCCGAAAGAGAGTGCGCTCCTCGATTTCCTTGCTGACCATGTTGTCCATAAGGGCAATCCCTTGACCGTCTATGACCGATTGAACACGCACATTGGGGTCAGGGACAATTAAAACATCCCGCCGGGATTGCTGAGGTAGGTTGGCCTTGGTCAGCCAATCGGACCAAGCGTTGCTATCATCACGGTCGCGTAGAAGTGTGAAACTAGCAATAGCGCGCTCAATCCCTTCTGCCTTCACCCGTTCAGCCATCAGTTTGTTGCCAACAGGAAACGTCGGCATCGCCATAAAGGGCGTAACGATAGCATCCGGCCAGTCGCCGTTGCCCCACTTAATTGCGATGTCGATATCCTGCATTTCCCAATCTGAGAACTGAATCATCGGCTGGATGCGCAGTTGAATGTCCACATGCTGCTGCATGAACGACATTAACAAAGGCGACAGCCAGCGCGCCGCGAAATAGGTTGAAACACCGACCGTCAACGTTTTCGAAGACAAGCCTTTGAGATCAATGATAGCGTTCTCGATCTCTTCGTAATGGCTTTGGCAAGCGGTCAGTAGTTTCGTGCCTTCGCCTGTCAACGTTACGCCGCGTGTGGAGCGGCGAAATAGATTGACGCGCAGATCGGCCTCAAGCGTTTTAATCTGATAACTGATCGCGCCTTTGGTCATGTTCAACGCAATTGCTGCGTCAGAAAAACTATTGAAGCGGGCTATCTCGACAAATAGCCTCAGTTGGTCATGGTTGTGAAATTGTACGGCCATGGCTTTGTGTATAAAAAATTTAGACGCATTGAAAAGAAAATTTAGATTTTCCAAAACTAAAAACACTGCAACATGCCTTATCGCGGGTCATGACAGGGGGTGTTCGTTGGTAAATTTGAACGCAAAGCTGAGGTCAGGCGGGCGCAACAGGGCAAGACGCGGACGTCTATCGCGCCACAATATGCCGATTGAGACGACACCATTTCTTGGACGTAAAATCCCTGCTTATAATTTATTGGATGAAACGGTCCTTTCGCGCATCGAAGATCAAGCGGATTGGATACTGGACAAAATCGGGGTTGAGTTTCGGGGGGATCAAGTTGCGCTTGATCTGTTTCGCGAGGCTGGCGCGCGAGTCAACGGCGAGCGGGTGAGTTTTTATCCGGGGCAGGTGCGAGAACTGTGTGCGACTGCGCCAAACATATTCAAACTCCACGCCCGTGATCCCAAACACACCGTAACCCTAGGCGGTGACAATGTCGTTCTGATGCCCGGTTACGGATCGCCATTCGTAAGCGATCTCGATCATGGGCGACGTTATGCCAAGCTCAAAGATTTCCACAATTTCGTGAAGCTCGCGTATAGCTCACCTTGGCTTCATCACTCGGGTGGCACTGTGGTTGAATCGACGGATATTGCTGTAAACAAGCGCCATCTTGACATGATGCTTGCGCATCTTACCCTGTCTTCGAAACCCTTTATGGGGTCGGTCACTGCTCCTATTCGTGCTGAAGATAGTATTGAGATGTCTCGTTTGGTGTTTGGGCAAAGCTTCATGGATCAAAACGCGGTCATGCAGGCGAATATCAACGTTAATTCACCGCTGGTCTATGATCATACGATGTCAGAGGCTTTGCGTATTTACGCCGCTGCTAACCAATGCGTGTGCGTCTCTCCAGCTATTTTTGCTGGCGCGATGGGTCCGCTCTCACCGGCTGCGGTGGCAGCGCAAACGCTGGCCGAGGCAATGGTTGGGATTGCTTTGACGCAATTGGTGCGCCCAGGGTGTCCGGTGGTTTTCGGAAGCTTTCACTCAACGATGAATTTGCGGTCGGGCGCGTTAACATTCGGGTCGCCCGAGGCCAACATGACCACAATGGCGCTTTCACAATTGGGCCGTAGGCTTGGGGTTCCAGTGCGTTCGGGCGGGGGCCAGATAACAGCGTCCAATTCCGCAGACGGGCAGGCAATGCAGGATAGTGCAGCGGCTATGTGGTCGACATTGATGTCTGGCGGCCATCAGGTTTGGCACGCGGCTGGTTGGCTAGAGGGCGGGCTGGTCATGTCTTACGAAAAGTTCGTTCTGGACCTCGATCATTGCGGCGCGATGCTGAAATTGCTGCAGGGTTTTAACGTTGACGATGAAAGTTTTGGCCGTGACGCATATGTTGAAACCGGTCCCGGGCAAAACTTTTTGTCCACCAGTCACACACTGCGTCACTACACGAGTGCGAACTATGAGCCTCAAATAATTGACGCTGGCCCGTACGAAACATGGGCCGAAAATGGATCGTTGAGCGCCGAGCAACGGGCCACAGCGAAGTGGAAGCAAATGTTGACCGATTATAAACAGCCGGAAATTGATGATGGAATCCTTAGTTCGCTAGAGGAATTTGTCGCCAGCAGAAAGGCCGAGATGCCGGACGAATGGTACTAACGAAAGCGTAATTCCAATGTTGTGAACTAGATTGCATGAGATACGATTAATAAATGACGCTACTCGATTCTTCTGGCCATAAAGTATTATTCGCCGCTTCAATGGTATCGATGGTGCTTGGTTCTATACACGCTTTCTCGGTTTTTTTGGTCCCACTTTAGACTATTTTTGAGACTTCGCGTGCTAGTATCAGTTTGATCTATTCCTCCAGTCTCGTGTTTTTGACCATGGCCGTTCTGTTCGGTCCAAAAGTCTACTCGCTAGTGCAGCCGGCAACGATCTATGTTTGGGTCGCGTTCCTCGGCGGATTGGGTGCCGTTGTCGCTGGCTTAGGTGGTTCACTGGCTCAGGTTTGGGTGGGCTACAGCTTGATTTTCGGGCTCGCAAATGGGTTGGGGTATGGGTTTGGTCTGCAATACGCTGCCCGTGCAAACCCCGACCAAGCAGGGCTTGCCATAGGCGTTGTCACCGCCGCCTATGCGTTTGGAGCAGTTCTTGCGCCAGTCGGTTTTGAGGCGGCCATCAATTTTGGTGGCTTCCTTGCTGCGATGGTTTTGCTTGGCGCTGCAGTTTTCTTAGTTAGCATCTGGGCTGCGTCGGTCGTCAGAAGAACAGGCGTAAATTATGCAGAAAGTGATGTTGAAAATGCGATCTCACAACTTTCACGACGCAAACTCGCTATCCTCTGGTTGGCATACGGAGGCGGGTTTGCGGCCGGATTGATGGCCATCGGTCATGCAGCGGGAATTGCGTCAGTCGCAGGGCTTTCGGGTTGGATGGCAGCTGGGGTGATTGCCATTTGTAACCTAGCTGGAAGCCTGTTGTCGGGATGGCTTTCCGACAGAATATCACACCGTTTCCTTCTTACGTCATTACCGATTGTCGGTGCGCTAGCATTGTTCTTGCTTGCCGTTGCGCCAATCCAAGTTTTCGTCCTTTTGGGCCTGATTGGCTTTGCGTACGGTGGCACGATTGCAACCTATCCAATCGCGATATCGAGGATATTTGGCGCTCAAAACGGCCCGCGTGCTTATGGGCTAATATTCACGGCTTGGGGTACCGCGGGTTTGTTGGCCCCGTGGCTCGCCGGTAAAATATTCGATGTGACGGATAGTTATTCGCCGGCACTTTTGATTGCAGTTTGCTTTAGCGTCGCGTCTGCGTTCATCATCCAGAAGATATTCTTACGTAGCGCCTAGCGCGATAAATATTAGCTTAGATCACATAACCCGATGCACCAGCGGTTTAAAGCGTTCGGTTCAGCCCGCGAAGCAAGATGCGTGCTGAACCGAAACTTACTAAAGAAAAACCTCAGTTCTTTAAGTATTCTTCAATGCTGTCATCCAATGCGTCAGCCCAAGGTGTATGGTGCTTGGGTGCCATCGTCCCTGTAATAACAGAAGCATAGCCATTGTCGCGGAAGGTCATAATGTTCGCTTTCTTATGACCTTTCCATGCTTTGAATGCTTGGCACGCGCCTTCGACATTGAAGCTTGGATAATCAGTTTCAGCGGTAAGTTCTTTGATGTAATCGCCCTGATACCAGATCGCATCGTAATCATCAGTGCCAGCATCTTCACGTGCGATGCGATCAACCACATCAGCAACCATTTCGTCTTTTGAGGGCAGCGCGATCTTGTCCATGATGTTGTCACGAACCCACCACGCCTGCGCGTCAAACATGTTGAAGGTGAACCATTGATCTTGCATGCCAACATAAAACAAATCGGGCTCATCTACGTAGCAAACACCCTTATACAGGTCCGCAGTTGCCAAACGGTTCGCCGTTTTGAGGCGTAGATCGTCCGGCAGGAAGGGGAAGTGGTGGCGGTAGCCTGTGCAAAGAATTACGGCGTCGATGTCTTTGGATGTCCCATCTTTGAAGTAAGCGGTGTTTCCGTCGACATGCGTTAGCAGTGGAACCTCTTGCCAGTTGTCAGGCCAGTCATATCCCATTGCTGCTGTACGATGGCTAACTGTGATGGATTTAGTGCCGTATTTCCAACACTGAGATCCAATATCTTCTGCAGAATAGCTGGTGCCGACAATTAAGATGTCCTTGTCCTTAAATTCCAACGCATCACGGAAATCATGTGCATGAAGTACGCGACCCTTGAAGCTTTCAAAGCCAGGGAAGTGGGGCACATTGGGGGTGCTAAAGTGACCGGTGCAGACAATCACATGGTCAAATTCTTCGGTATAGGTGCGGTCATTTGGAAGATCACACACAGTGACTTCAAAACCGTTTTCTGTCTTTTCGACCCATCTGACGGCTGTGTTGAATTGGATCCAGTCGCGGACGCCGGCTTTGTCGACCCGCCCCTGTATGTAGTCAAACAAAACCGCACGCGGAGGGTAACTGGCAATTTGCTTACCGAAATGCTCTTCAAACGAATAATCGGCGAATTCCAAGCCCTCTTTTGGCCCGTTCGACCAGAGGTAACGATACATAGAACCATGAACAGGCTCGCCAAATTCATCCAAACCAGTGCGCCATGTGTAGTTCCATAGACCGCCCCAGTTAGATTGCTTTTCGAAACAGACGATCTCGGGGATATCTTCTCCGTTGGCTTTGGCGGATTGAAAGGCCCTTAATTGAGCTAGGCCAGATGGTCCGGCGCCGAGGACGGCAACGCGTTTAGTCATTTTACTCTCCATTGGTTCAGACCAAATTGTGTTTTGGTATTTTTGGTTTGAACCAATCATGTGTATTGGTCTAATACTTGTCAAACATAATCGTATGATACGTGTTTACTTTTGATTGATTGATGGCAACGTTTCCGCCGAGTGTATGAACTATGAAAAACACAAACTTTGCACAGTATCTGGCCGTTGCAAGCCGCCTGCCTAGGTTAGAGCAAACCGCAGAAAAGCCTTTGAATATCGGTTTCCTTGCTCCTCTATCAGGACCCGCAAAAAGTTGGGGACTGCCGGGGCTGAATGGATGCCGTATTTGGATTGATTCCGTGAACGCATCTGGCGGACTGGGGGTAGGGACCCAACGCCAGTATGTAAACCTTGTCGCGTTAGATTGTGCGGATGGATCCGAAGCGATGCTTCAAGGCGCCAAAAAACTGGTCGAGGAAGAGGATGTTCAGTTTCTAATGACGCTCGGAGGTGAGACTTTGCATGCGATCCAGCCATACCTCAACCAGCAGCGGGTTTTGACATCCACGCTTTTGCCAAGCGATTTGTCGCCTGACACGCCTTACCTGATTGCCCCGAGCGAGGTTCATCCAGTTTATGCGGTCACAGGGGTCGAGCATCTTTGCGCCCGTAATAAACCCAATACCGTTGCATTATGTGCCCAAGATGATGCTATGGGTTTGCCATCACTTGCAACCTATCGCGCCGCGTTTGAGGTTGAGGGCGTAGATGTCGTTTCTGAAGTACGCTACGCAGCCGAGGGCGAAGACGCAGCCCTTATCGTATCGCAAATGATGCAAGATACGCCTGACGTCCTGTGCTGGTGCACGAGTTATAAACCTATGGTTCATTCTCTGACTAAAGCGGCTTTTGACGCAGGATTTGAAGGCAGACTTCTTTCATGTACGGCAGACGGCTATCAAGAAATGATCGCAAATACGTCGGCAGAATTTATGGAAGGTTTTACGTTCCAATTTCCAGATTTCGATGATCCAGCCTTGGCAGATCAGGCGTTCTTCTTTCACAATCCAAGACAATTCTATCTTGAGTACAACAAGCGGTTCCCAGGTTCGTGGAGTGCAGTGAGTTGGGAATATGTTGCGATTTTGGAAATATGGAAGGAGGCAGTAGAAAAGGCGCTGACCGCGAATTCAATTTCTGTCTTGGCGGCAATGAAGCAAACCGGTCACGTCACCCACGCATTCGGTTCGGCCACTTGGTGGGGGCGAGAATTGTTCGGGGTGGACAATGCGCTGGTCGGTGATTGGCCGGTCGTTCAAATCCTAGATGGTAAAGCAAGGATTGTTGAGTTTGGATCGGTCACAGACTGGCTGTCAGAACACGGCGACGTTTTGAAAAAAGAGATGCAACGTTTGGGGCAAATGTGGTTCCAACGCTAGATCATGCGTTCCTTTATTCCTGCAATAACTGGCGCTGCTCTTCGATTAAGTGAAGTTTGATAAATTCTACCGCAGCATCTGTATCACGCGCTGCAATTGCATTGAAAAGACTGTTAAATCGCTTTTGATATTCTTCGATGCGCAACGGCGTTAAGTGGCGGCGAAGATGCGCGGACCGGAAGCTTTGGCGGCTGGTATCCAGGACAATCTCGTAGCAAGCAATGATCAGGGGATTTGCAGTTCCGGCGGCCAGTTTGCGGTAGAATTCCTCTTCAACGCTGACAAATGCATTTGCGTCGGTGCGGATCGTTTCGAGCGAGCTTAGAGTTTCTCCAAGGCTTTCAATATCTCTCGGCGACATATTAACGACGGCAAGGCGCACCATATCAGGTTCAATTATTCCGCGCATTACTTGAAGGTCTAGCGGGCTTGAAGTGTCAGAAACTTCGCTATTCGTTAGGTTTGTCTGTGTCTTATTGGGTGGGTTTACAAAGCTACCGCTGCCCGCCCTCCGTCGAATGATGCCGTGGTCCTCAAGAACTTCCAAGGCTTCGCGAACCGTGTTTCGTGCAACATTTAGGTCCGCAGCCAAAGTGCGTTCAGACGGCAATCGTTCATCAACGGCGTATTCACCGGATTGTATTTTGTCATATACCGCCTCAACGACGCCTTGGATTGTTGCGCTGAGTTGTGCGTCTAAATTGAATTTGGACGGTACGGGTGCAAGTGACATGAACGGCCTATTGTTAAGATTTTTGCCATTGTTACACGCGAACTGGGAACTATTACCAGAGCAACAAAAAACGCCCCGACGAAAGTCGAGGCGGCTTTGTCGGGTGTTCCCACACTTTAGATATCCATAGTGTTATCTTTTTCCCATTTTGAGAAGTGGGACGTGAATGCGTTCCATTCTTGCATTTTCATTTTGAGGTATGCGGCTGAGAATTCTTCGCCCATTGCTGTTTTGAGTGTTTTGTCTTTG
>JAQWQJ010000019.1 GCA_029244725.1 Paracoccaceae bacterium | reverse complement strand
ACATAAACTGGCCGCAGTTCGAGCCGTGGTTCCGGCAACAAAATGCTCGACCAGGCGACCCTGTTTATACTTACTTAAGCGACTCTTCCGCATGCTTCCCATGATAACACCTTTTTCGCGTTATCTGGGTCAGCCCCTATTATTGTTGAAACAAAGCCGCTTGAAAAAGACCAAGTTGACAAGGTTATTCTTGGTTGGAACATTGGATTAGACGAAAAAATCTACAACTTAGCTCACGACCTTACGCTAGATGGCGCTAACTTGGTTAAGACAGCCGACATATCGTGCCGTGCCAGCGTGGGTCCAGAGCAATGGATTTTTGGAATGCGCAATGCCGCGGTAACAGCCCTTATTGCGTTGCAGAAAAAATTCCGGGTCGAGGCGCCGACGGACCGAGTTTCTCAGCAAGACTACTATCATGAGATGCTGGCCTCTCGGTTTATCGTTAGTCCATTTGGCTTTGGAGAATTGTGCTGGCGTGATTTTGAATCCATCCTTTGCGGAAGTGTTCTCGTAAAGCCAGACATGTCGCATGTCGAAACTTGGCCGGATATGTTCGTAGCGGGCGAGACTTACGTGCCGGTTAAGTGGGATTTTTCTGACTTGGAGGTTGCCTGTGCGCCATTACAGCACGATGAGGCTGCAAGGGCAAAAATGGCTAAGACAGCCCTCAATAAGCTTCTGAACGCACACACAGTCGAGGCGTTTCTGGAACGCGTTGACTACACGATGCGTGAGGCTGGTATTGGGTAATTTTCCGAAAAAGTGAACCCATTTTCAAATTACAATCGTTTGCTGATTGGGAACGACTTTTGACCAATTACCAATTGCCCGATTAAAATTTTCCTCAAAATTGATGTCTGAGAACGCCAACTGGGTGACTGGTATTATCGACAAAGTTTATTAGGCATTTACAATGCGTATTAAATTCCATAGTGATCGCCGTGACTGAAAGTAGGAGTTCACAATGTCAGTTTCAGATATGTTTCTTTGGCCAGGGACGAAAGTTTGTGAGCGACTTGGCGTTGATCCAACGGCCGATGCGGGGTTGATCCGATGGATGATCAATACACTTGTCTATTCTGTGGTTGCCTTGATTTTCGTGTGGATAATCGCTGTCTAAATGTTGGAAAGAATTCATCTGACCCGCCAAGAAATTGGATCGGTTGTCTCGGCTTTCTATACTCGGGTGCGGGCAGATGCGACGCTTGGTCCTGTGTTTGAAAAACACGTGACCGACTGGGCGTTCCATGAGGAAAAGATAACGCGTTTCTGGGCAAACGCCATTTTGTACGAGAATTCGTATAGCGGCAATCCAATGCAAGTTCACAGGGCTGCCGGAAATGTCGAGGTCGATCACTTCGCGATTTGGCTTAGGTTGTTTGACGAGGTGCTTGCCCAAAAACTTTCTGATCCACAGCGAATTCAATGGTCAACTTTGGCCCATCGGATTGGACGCGGGCCGTCAATGGGACTCGATAATGCGCGCCGGCGAAATGAAGCAATTCCAAATCTCTTAGAATAAGTTTGATCAATATCTAAGCGATTTATAACTTTTGGCAGGAGTGGCGCATGCAATTATCCACGTTTACTGACTACACATTGCGGGTGCTCATGCATCTTACTGCGGCGCAAGATCAGAAGCTAACGACCCGACAGATATCAGAAATACATGATGCAAAATTCAACCACGTCGCAAAAGTAACTCAATGGTTGGTGCGTGAGGGGTACGTTTCGTCAACGCGCGGGCGTTCGGGTGGACTGCACCTCATAGGGGACCCCTCTGCGATTACAGTGGGTAAAATTGTAAGAAAGCTTGAGGGTCAAGACGGCGTTGCCGAGTGTATGCGTGGAGATGGCGGTACGTGTATTCTGGCGCCGTCATGCGAGTTGAAGTCGGCACTACACGACGCTCAGGAAGCGTTTTTCAGATCGTTGGATAATAAAACATTAGCCTCTCTCACAAACGGCCGGATCGACCCACTGCTGCGAAAATTGAACCAGTCGATTGTTACTTAAGCCTAAGCAGTTGGTGGCCTCAGCTTTTCTTTGGGCCATTCGGGTTTGAAAAATGGCTCACCCGGCAATCGATTTATCGTTGAATTACGACCCAGCGGCACATTTGAATCGACGTTCGAAATCTGCCAAGACTTCCGTGGGAACGCGAAAGCGTACTGTCGAAGGGATTAGATTTTGCCTGCTAACTATATAAATCCAACCGGTGAGCTTCGCCAAAATACGGCTCTACCCTTTGAGCAAGCGCGCGCTATGCCGCCATCGGTTTACACGTCTGATAAGTTCCATGATGAGGAACTGAAGAAGATTTTCTCAAAAGATTGGTTCTGTGTCGGACGTGCGGATGCTCTCACTGAGCCTGGCGAATACACGACCTGCGAATTGGCGGGGCAACCGATCTTGGTTCTCCGTGATCGGGAAGGTGAACTAAGGGCGATGTCCAATGTTTGCCTACACCGGATGTCAACGTTGCTTCAGGGACGGGGCAAAGCGCGATCAATAGTTTGCCCCTATCACGCTTGGACCTACAACTTGGACGGGTCTCTGCGCGCGGCGCCTGCGATGACGTTGAACGAGGGGTTTTGCAAAGATCAGTATCAGTTACCTCAGATCAAATGTCAGGAATGGCTGGGTTGGGTGTTCATCAGTTTAGATCAGAATGCCGTCGACGTGTCCGTTCAGCTTAGCCAAGTCGAAGACCTGATAGTTGGTTATGACATGACCAATTACTCGGAGTCGTTTTACGAAGAGCATATTTGGGACACCAATTGGAAGGTCCTCGCCGAGAACTTCATGGAAAGCTACCACCTGCCGGTTTGCCACGCTGGAACGATTGGCGGATTGTCCAAGTTAGAAGACATGGTGTGCCCACCCGGTTTACCCGCGTTCAATTATCATACAATTTTGAAGGATGACTCTTTACGTATCGCAATGGCGCATCCGTCGAATGATCGATTGCAAGGCGAGGAACGACGAACGACGTTCCTATTGGCGATTTACCCAAGCCTGTTGATTACTTTAACGCCTGGCTACTTTTGGTATTTATCGTTGCATCCCAACGGCCCCGGCCAAGTTCATATTCGGTTTGGTGGAGGAATGTCCGACGACTACGCAGATGACGCTGATGCCAAAGAAAACTTTACCGCCCTTAAAACGCTGTTGGACGACGTGAATATCGAGGACAGGGGTTGCACCGAAAAGGTCTACAAAGGCTTAAGCTCGGAGCGCGCGGTGCCAGGTCATTTAAGCCATCTTGAGCGACCGAACTACGATTTTGCCCAATATTTGATGGCTCGAATAGAAGCAGCAAGTTCCAACTAAAAGCCCTGAGCGATAAGCTATAGACCTAGTTTCTGGCTGACGTAGTCACTGGTGAGGTGTTTTACGGCGTCAAATGGATCGCACCGTCCGTCGGGATCAAATTCAATTGGGCCAATGGATTGCGCAAGGTTTAGTGCCGCAGCGTTCAGCACCTTACTGCGTTTTCCGATCGCCACCAAAGCGCCTGTCATTCCCAGCAGCACTGAGATCGACTGACCGCGATAACTCGCCTGGATAATTGCTATATGATTTAGGAAATACGCCTCTGCCGGTGCAGACTTCTTTTTGCTTTTTGCGACCTCATAAAGCAATCCATAACCGCACCCCTGGCGCGTGGGATCGTCGCTGGCGATCCATTTGTCGGCGAGTTCAACGACAAAAGGTGTCTTGGCCAACGTGGCATCGCAGGATGAAAACACATGCGCTAGGTAGCCTCCTTGCAGTTGATCCACCTGCGTTTCAGCCTGCTCAATCGTCATTTTCTTAGGGTCGTCAATGAGCAGCGCGATGGTCTTCATTTCGTAAACCGACGATTGCCAAAGCTTCTCGGCAAGTTGCGCGTCTTTGCCAATCGTTTTAGCGAATTTACGCAATTTCGTTAGACCAACACCGTAGTTCGATAGGCCGCCGGATTTTTCGGCATGCTTTTTCCAATGCGCAATTCCGCGCGCATCTTGATGGGTTTTTAAGTAGTCAAGGACTTCACTTTCAATCATGAACCGAGTGTGTCGCAATCCCTATGCGTTTCACAACGTTTTTTGCGCCAGCTCGGCAAAAAGGGTCATTAGTTGCGTCGCTCTCAGCTCTTTGTGATGTGCCAAAACGATTGAGCTTTTGGTTTTTTTGTTACGCAAAGGTCGAATTGTAAGCGGTTTTCCGTCATAGGTGACGTCTCCGGCGGGGCGGGTCACAAGTAGAGAATATCCTAAACCATGCCCCACCAGACCACGGACCAATTCTAACGAAGGCGAGCTGTGAACGATGTTGGGTGACAGTCCTTCGGCCTCAAACAAGCCCAGGAAATATTCTCGACTTGGAGGAACGTCCAACAAGATGAATGGATCATTGGCAAGGTCTTCAAGTTCAATTTCGTCTTGATGGGAAAGCGGATGCCCGTCTGAAAGCACGGCGTGCGGGGTAAGCTCAACGAGTTTGGTTTTTCGAATGTCGTCTGGCAAACCCAAATCATAGAGAAGCGCCATTTCCAATTTGCCAGAGTTCAAGCCCTCGACAAGTTCATTTTGCGTCCCTTCGCTGATCCGAAGGCGCAGATCGGGATATTCTGAGCTGGCTGCGCTAACCAACCTTGGCAACACCGACGAGGCTAAGGTGGAGAAACTGCCTAGTCGCAACTCGCCAGATACTGTTTCCGCTGTCGTCATAACCTGTCGTTGCAAGTCTGTGGCTTGGACCAAAAGCGCCCTTGCGGATGGTAATATACTAATTGCGCTGGCAGTGGCCGTAACGCCTTGTGAATGATGGCGTCGTAACAACTGTACGCCTAACCGGTCTTCCAGTTTTGCGACGGCTGCTGAGATAGTGGGTTGCGAAACGTTCAACGCCTGTGCAGCCCGCGCCGTCGATCCGTGGTCGATACAAGCCACTAAGTACTCAAGTTGACGAAGAGAAAAATTATGCATGATAAATAGCTAAACACTATTCAATGCACAAAAACTATTCATTTTAATTATATAATTTCGACATCTAGGATCGCTCAACAGCCCAACTCATATGACGAGGATGACAAAGCAATGATCCGTACCGGTGATGAATATCGTGAATCAATTCGAGACGGACGGCAGGTCTGGATCAACGGAGAGAAGGTAGAAGATGCGACGGTTCATCCGCAGATAAAGCCAGTCATTGATGTACGTGCGCGAATTTATGACATGCAGCACGATGCCGACACTCAAACGTCCATGACCTATGAGGAACACGGAGAGCGCCACGCCATTGGCCTACGCTTGCCGCATGAGGCGAAGGATTGGCAAGACAAACGCAAGGCCGTCGATTTGGTCATGCGTGACGTAGGCGGAATTGTCACTCGTGTTGGCGATGAAACTATTGGCGAAATGTGGTCTCTGCGCGACGGCAAAGACATTTTAAACGAAATCGACCCGCGATTTGCCCAAAACATTGAGCGGCACATACAGGATTGCACGAAAAACGACCCATTTCATGTGTCTGCCAATACCGATCCAAAGGGCGATCGGTCGAAGGCGCCGCAAGATCAAGATCCCGACATGCTTGTCCATGTTGTGAAAGAAACCGATGCGGGCATAATTATTCGAGGCGCAAAATACGAAACGGCCGCTGCGTATTCCAACCAAGCGTTCTTGAAGCCAACGATTGCCAATTGGGGCAATTCGGAAATGTCAGATTATGCGCTCGGCTGTATTGTGAAGATGAATGCACCCGGTGTGAAGCACATTTGCCGCACAGGTTTTGCAGGGCGTGCGCCGGCTGATGATTATCCCCTTTCTAATCGTGTGGACGAAATTGACACGTTGATGATCTTGGATAATGTTCTGGTGCCTTGGGAGGACGTTCTGTTTTACCAACACACCCGTGCAGCCAGCTTTATTCGTGCAACATTACACCGCTATTCGGCATTCCCATTTGTACAGAGAACACTGTCGTTTGCTGACCTAATAATCGGCGCTGCGCTTTGGAATGTGAAGCAAACGGGATTAGAAAAACAGCAGGCCGTGCAAGAAAAACTTGCCGAATTGGCTGTCTGGCGGGAAGGGATCGATGCGTTTCTAACGGCATCTATTGCTACATCCGAGACAAGCCCAAGCGGGTTGCTGATGCCGAACCAATCCATGCTGATGTCTGGGCGCGTTCATGCGCTTTCTAATCTGCCAAAGATGATGCACATGGCGCGTGAACTCTGTGGTGGACAAATTTGTGTGACACCAGATGCGGCCACTTTCGCGGCAGCAGACACAAAGCCTTGGATGGATAAGTTTTACACAATCAACGATCAATGGGTCGCAGATGACCGTCGTAAATTGCTTAGTTTAGCGCGGGATTTGCTTAATTCAGACTACGCTGGTCATCGACTTACGTTTCAATTGTTTGCCCAGTCGCCTCCATTTGCGCAATTGGCTGCCGTCTATCGTAACTTCGACTGGAACGGGCCTTTGGACTTTGCCCACAAGGCTGCAAACCTGTCCGACAACGTTAAGCGCCCAGACAATTCCAAGTATTAAAGAAAAGAAAAACCATGACCACGCACAAACGTATTCGACCATTTAATACCAAAGAAACCTATCCTGAGCAGAACTTGGACAATGATCTCAGCCAAGGTGTTGTTGCCAGGGGAACGACAGTGTTTTTGCGTGGGCAAGTTTCCCAAGATCTCGATACGCGGGAAAGTTTGCACGTAGGGGATGCAACGCTTCAAACACGCAAATCCATGGAAAATATCAAAATGCTTCTCGAAGAAGCGGGCAGCCATATGGATCATGTTTGTCGAATTGTCGTTTATCTTACAGATATTCGCCACCGAGATGATGTTTACCAAGAGATGGGTAAATGGCTGAAGGGGGTTCACCCTTGTTCAACGGGCATAGTCGTGTCCGCATTTGCGCGCCCAGAATGGGTTGTTGAAATTGAGGTGACTGCGGTCATCCCTGACTAGAGGTGTAACATGGCTGAGTCCGTCATGTCGGTTCAGGATCTGCTGGCCCAGTTGCGTACAATCGCAGCAGGTTCATTGGCAGACGCCAGCGGCGCAGAACCAGAGCTTTATTGGAACGAAGAAATAGCGGCCGCAGAAGAACGCGACATTTTCCGCAAAGATTGGGTCTGTCCTGGATTGGCCGCGGAAATCCCCAACAAAGGGGACTATTTGACCTACACCATCGCTGGTGAACCGATTTTCTGTGTTCGTGACAAATCTGGTGACGTCAAAACATATTCGAACGTATGCCGACATCGTATGATGCAATTGCTTGAGGGCACAGGCACGACCTCGAGGGTGGTTTGCCCCTATCATGCGTGGACCTACGATCTGAATGGTCAGTTGATCGGCGCCGGCCATATGGAAAAATCCAACGGATTTAAGAAGAGAGACATTTGCCTACCTGAAATCCGAACCGAAATTTGGAATGGGTGGATCTATGTGACGCTCAACCCTGACGCCGAGCCGGTCAAAGACGCGCTGGCACCACTCGACAAAGTCGTTTCGCGTTATGGGATCGAAAACTATGTACCTGTCGTTAACGAAAACCACGTTTGGAAAACGAACTGGAAATTGCTGACCGAGAATTTCATGGAAGGCTATCATTTGCCGGTGGCACATAAGGCGACCGTCGGCGCTTGGTTCGCTCTACAAGAGACAGTGTTTCCTGAAGAAACCTTTGATAGTTTTACGTATCAAACATTCGTCAAAACCGGCGCGGCGACTTATGGACAGGCGCATCCTGACAACACGTCGTTGAAGGGCGAATGGCGTAACACCTCAATTTTGCCAACAGTGTTTCCCAGCCACATGTACGTTTTGGCCCCTGATCACCTTTGGTATTTGACGCTGCGACCTAAAGGGGTCGGAGAAGTCGACATCAGGTTCGGAGTGGCCATAGCCCCAGAAGTTGATGCAATGCTCAGTTACGCTGACGAGCGCAGCGCTTGGATCGGTGAGTTGGTTACGTTTTTTGAACACGTTAACAAAGAAGATCGCCAGGTCGTTGAGGGCATATATGCCGGTGCGCGTTCAAGCTTTGCGGCGCCGGGAAAACTTAGCTGGCTTGAACGTGAAATTCACGACTTTCAACAGTATTTAGCGCGCAGGCTTGCGCCAAACGACGGGATAAACGAATGACCTTTTCACTAGCTGGCCGCTGCGAGCGAACAGGAATGTTTGGCGTGGTAATCACTACATCCTCAATTTCAGTTGGCTCACGTTGTCCCCATGTCCGAGCCGGAGTAGGGGCCGTTGCGACCCAGAATGTCACAGACCCACATTTGGCGACATTGGTGCTGGATGCGATGGAAGCGGGTGCGGATGCCAGTAAGGCGATTGCACAAATCACAACTGGCAGAGATCACATCGACTATCGCCAGCTTACGGCTGTAGACAAAAATGGGAATACGGCCCATTTTACAGGTACGCAAATCCTCGGGACGAATGCCATTAGCGAAGACGTTAATTGCGTCGCAGCTGGAAATTTATTGTCCAGCACCGCGGTCGCCAAGGGAATCTCAGACGGTTTTTGCGCGAACCCAGATGCACATATAGCGGAGCGCCTAATTCAAGCAATTGAAGGCGGTTTGGCAGCAGGTGGCGAAGAGGGACCTGTACATTCTGCGGCACTGGTTGTTGCAGGGGGTCAGCCGTTTCCGTTGGTAGATTTACGCGTTGATTGGGACGATGATTGCCCGATCAAAAAATTACGGTCGCTATGGGTCGCCTATGAACCACAGATGCAGGATTATCTAAATCGCGCGATCAACCCATCGGCCGCACCAAGCTATGGTGTCGCAGGCGATCCTTAGAATGAGAAAAATTGCTGTTCCGCTCATTCGCCATATCAAGCGTGCTGACTATCAGACGAAGCCTTGGAAGAATGGCAAAGGAACAACCCATGATATTTTGATACTGCCCGAGGGCAGCGATCACTCATCCTTTGAACTGCGATTTGCGTTATCACCAATCGTGGAGAGGGGTGTATTTTCCTCGTTCATTGGGGCGGACAGGGCCATTACGCTTGTAAAAGGCGAAGGGCTGGAGCTGCAATTTGATGCATTCTCCAAACATCTTAACCTGTTCGAGTCCGTTGGTTTTGATACCGGTTTAGCGCCAATTGGGACGCCAGTCGGGGGTCCTGTCCACGTTGTAAACGTGATGGCGCGACGGGGGCATTGGGACATTGTCCAAAGTGGGGTTAAATCTGAACTGTATCTGGAATGTGAGCGCGAAGATCTGTTTTTCGTATTTTGTCTTACTCAGGATAATTTGTTTATAATCAATGACCAAGAAGTCTGCCTCAAGCATTTAGACTCTGTGCTAATTTCAGACATTGAAGCCTTGAAAATTCCGGAGGGGAGCGACTTTTTGTACGCACACCTCAAACCCAGTGTTGCAGAGGTCCAGGCCTCATGAGCCATTCAAATCTCAGACAAGATTTTTTGACCGGGATGAGTTGCGCTGCATGCACAGTGAACATTGTCACGACCGACGGCCCATCAGGACGCGCAGGGGTTACGGTATCTGCTATGGCATCGGTGTCCGCCGATACCCCAAAACCAACGTTGTTGGTGTGTGTCCATCACCTAAGCCCCGCTGCCGAATTGATTTTGGCGAACGGTGTGTTTTGCGTGAATGTTTTGCGGGATGATCAGGGCTATATTTCGGATACGTTTGCCGGTCGTTTCAAGGATCAGATAGGAGATAAATTCGATTGTGCGGAATGGATTGCGATGCCTACAGGGTCTCCTCGAGTTGCTGAACCGCTTGTGGGATTTGATTGTAGGGTGGTGTCGTCTGAAAAAGTCGGCACTCACTATGTATTTTTCGGTGAGGTCGAAGACCTTTTTATCGGAAGTTACGGCTCTCCGTTGATCTATGCCAACCGAGGATACGGTGCCGCGACGCCCATAACATCTGCAAGCTCAATCATCATGGGCAAACAAACAGCGGCCACTAAACTAACGGTCAGCTGCTTTCATACGTTTGGACCCTATATCCTGCCCGAGGTGATCAGCCGAATGGTTGGTCAAAATCCGGACTTGTCGATAAATCTCATTGAGGGCGATCAGCGCCGCATTCAAGAAAGCTTACTATCCGGCGAAGCAGAAGTGGGTCTTCTATATGATATCGACCTGTCTAACGAACTTGAAACCGTTCCCCTTACGAACTTACAGCCATATGTTCTTTTGGCAGAACACCACCCCTTGGCAACAAAGGCTGAATTGACGCCTTTTGACCTCGCTCATCAAGCGATGATCTTGCGAAACACGCCGCCCAGCCGAGACTACTTTTTGAACATATTGGTGGAAGCAGGAGAAGAGCCGGTGGTCGCTTTTGAATCATCCTCATTCGAGATGGTGCGTGGAATGGTCGGAAACGGGCTGGGCTACGCGCTCTTTGCAACCAAGCCAGCCTCGTCAATGACATATGACGGAAAAGCACTCGTTACGCGCCGACTGGTATCCAACGCGCCCCCCAGCCCAATCACACTGGCGGTCAAAAAGGACAGAAAATTGTCTGATACGGCTGAAAAGTTCCTATGGACATGCAGCGATTTTTTCGCGCTGGACGCGTGAAGAATGGCGTCCATGGAAGCTGTCCATTGATTTCTTTTTAGACAACAGTATGTCCGTTTAGGGATTATCGTGATGGTGGAGTAATAATTTAGGAAAATGAAATATCCACATTCCCAAACGTGCCAAAATCGGCGCTAATTTCCGCGCCCGATGGACATTCGATCGGACGGATAAAGCTGCCCGAAAGGATAATCTGGCCGGGCTCAATAGTTTGACCGTATTGCGCCATACGCTGCGCGAGCCACAGGACACTCTCAACCGGATCGTTCAAAACCCCTGCGCCAAGCCCTGTTTCTTCGACTTCGCCATTGCGCGACGTAATTGCGCCGACCCACCGTAAATCAAAGTCATCCACTGCGTGCCTCTGAGGCCCAAGTACAACACCAGCGTTAGCTGCGTTGTCGCTTATCGTATCATAAACTGAGCGTGTCTTACCGGTTGCCGTATCGACCCTTTCAATACGCGTATCAAGAATTTCAATCGATGGGGCAACGAAGTCCGTCGCGGCGACCACGTCGTCCCGCGTGAGGTTTGTGGCGCCTAATGGTGATTTCATGACAAACGCAATCTCGGCCTCGATGCGTGGCTGGATAAAACGGCCTTTCGTAACAGTCGCCCCGTGATCGAACACCATGTTGTCAAACAAGACACCGCTATCCGGAGTCTTGATACCAAGCGCGTATTGCATGGCTTTGGACGTCAGACCAATCTTCCAGCCTACAACCGAACGGCCCGCTTTAATCTTCGCATCGTAAAGTGCGTTTTGGATCGCATATGCGTCGTCCATACCCATTTCGGGATGGTTCAATGACAAAAGGCTGATTTGGCTTCCGGTTTCTTCGGCGCTTAGCAATCTAGCGGCGGCGTTTGCGTGATCTTCAGGGGTCATACGACCTCATCCTCGATTGTGTTGCGCAAAATGCCGATGCCGTTGACCTCGACTTCGACCACATCACCGGGGGCAAGGTAACGGGGCGGCTCGAACCTTGCTCCTGCGCCGGTCGGCGTGCCCGTAATAATAACATCACCGGGCTGCAACGTCATAAACGTCGAGATGTATTCAATTTCGCGACGGATCGGAAACACCATCCGGCTCAGCGTATCGTTCTGGCGTTCCTCACCGTTAACTCTTGTGATGATGCGTGCATCATCAAGTAAACTGGGGTCGTCAAACGGCACAAGCCAAGGACCAAGTGCTGCCGACCGATCCCAGTTTTTGCCTTGCGTCACGTTAAACTTTGCATGGCGCACCCAGTCGCGGATCGTACCTTCGTTACAGATCGTGACAGCGGCAATGTGGTCATATGCGTCGGCTTGCGAAATGCGCCTACCTGCTTTGCCAATCACGATGGCAACTTCGCCTTCATAGTCCAGCGTGTGGTTTTCAGGTGGGCGAATTAGCGGGCGATTGTGTCCTGTAAAACCGCTGGCGAAACGTGGGAACAACGACATGTATTTAGGGGCTTCACTGCCGTCTTTGTATTCCGAATTGCGGTCCGGAAAATTAACGCCAACACAAAGGATGCGACGGGCATTGGGTAGCACCATGTCGAAAACATAGTCCGTATGCGTGACTGGCGCTTCTTTTGCAGCAGCGCAAAGCTTTTCCAGCCCACCGCCTTTAATTACATCAAACAACGTTGGCCACTCTGGAAATTCGCCGTTGAGAGCGATCATCCCATCATCAGTCACTGCGCCGTAATACTGGGTGCCAGCGCTTGTGTAGGTTGCGAATTTCATTTGATCGTCTCCCAAACGTCTTTGATGACAGTCTCGGCCATCATCACATCGTCATAAGTGGTGTCAAACTGCCCAACCGTAAACCGGATCACCTTGCGGCCTTTATGGGCGCCTTGGGTCAAGTAGATTTTTCCTTGGTCGTTGAGAGCATCCACCAGCCTTCGTTGCGCGGCATCGTCACCGGGGCAGCGAAACGAAAACAGGCTAAAAATCGGATCGGTGGTGATCTCAAACCCTTCGATCACACGAAGCCTCTCACAGAGTTCTTCGGCCCAAGCGACGTGATTGCGGATGCGATTGCGCAATTCCTCAAGCCCATATGAACGCAACAGGAACCAGAGCTTCAGCGCGCGAAAGCGTCGGCCAAGAGGGATAGTCCATTCCGAATAGTTGGTCACAGCCTCGCCCGAAGTTTTGAGATACTCGGGTTCGATTTTCAGCGTGTTGAGTTGCAGGGTGGCGTCGCGTAGAAACTGCACCGAACAATCAAACTGAGCGCCCAGCCATTTGTGCGGGTTGAATACGATGCTGTCGTAGTCTTCGACGCCTTGCCAGAAAGCCTCGCGAAACTCAGGGCAGATCATCGCTGACCCAGCCCAGGCCGCGTCGAGATGGGTGTAAAGATCGTGGGTTTGGGCGACACGCATGACAGCGGCAAGATCATCAGAAGCGCCGACGCCTGTGCCGCCAGTAATGGCGATGATGCCTGCGGGCGTGTGTCCTGCAGCGATATCGTTCTGGATTGCCGTTTCGAGGGCCACAACGTCCATTTCAAAACGCGATCCCGACGTTGGTATTTTCACCAGATTGGCCTGACCGATGCCCGCAACCCAACAGGCACGGTCGATAGATGAGTGAACTTCTTGCGAGCAATATATCCGCAGATGACCCTTTTCTGACATGCCGTCCTTGTTGCCGGTGTAATCTGTGGCCCGTTCGCGCATTGTCAGAACAGCCGATAGGGTCGCAGAGGACGCACTGTCTTGAATGACGCCAGTGAAACCATCCGGCAAACCCAGTGCTTGGCGCAGCCAATCAACCATGACGCCCTCAACTTCAGTCGCTGCGGGAGACGTCTGCCAAAGCATGCATTGTGCGGCGACGGTGTTCACCAGTTGCTCGGCAAGCATTGACGGGGGGGTAGCGTTGGCAGGGAAATAGGCGAAGAAACGAGGGTGCTGCCAGTGGGTCATGCCGGGCATTACGATGTTGTCAAAGTCGGCCAGAATATTGGCCATGTCTTCACCGGCTTCTGGCGGGGAAGCCGGCATTTGGGCAGCGATTTCTCCGAGCTTTGTTTGCGCCCGCACGGGGCGCTCGCCGAGTGACTTGTGATATTCAGCGCCCCAGTCGGCGATCTGCTTGCTCCAGCCAGCGTAGTCGTCCCAATTCATAGTCAATTCCTAGTGTTACGGTGCAATAATCGGGCTGGCTTGAATGTCTGAATCTTTCGTTTCAACGCCGACAAATGTTGTTCCATGTTCAAACCAACTTCGGGGTGCTGCCGCCCCCCATAATGTTTGGCGCTGGGGATCTTGGAGATCCCATTTTATCGGCTCTAAGTCAGGATCAACCGTTTGATAGTCAGAGCAGTATATTTCAATCCGGTGGCCATCTGGGTCCAGAACATAGAGGAAAAATGCATTTGAAATGCCATGTCGACCGGGGCCGCGTTCAATGTTGTTAACGTAGCCGGTTGTGGACATTAAATCGAGCAAATCAATGATGTTCAGTGGCGTAGGCACCCAGAATGCAACGTGATGCAGGCGCGGTCCTGTTCCGTTTGTAAAGGCCATGTCATGCACGCCACCTTTGCGGTGCATCCACGCGGCCCACAGGCGCTTACTTTCGTCATCCTCTGTGTATTCGGTCACACGGAAACCAAAGTCGGAATAAAACGCGGCCGAGGCATCTACATCGTGGCTAAAGCAGTTGAAATGATCGATCCGCAGCGGTTTCACGCCACGGTAAAGCGCGTATTTCTGATGAATTGGGTCCAGTCGGTCCATCTTATGGTAGAACTCAAGCGGGATACCCATGTTGTCTGACGTCAGTAATGTTCGACCTTGATACGGACGATCCACCCAAGACGTTGGACGACCTTTGGTTTGGAAATACACTTCAGCCCGATCCAAATCACCTTCGTCAAAGGTTTTAAAGCCCATCACTTCAACTGTGCCGGGTTGGTCGGATTTTTGCAGCACAATACAGTGATGCCCACGTTCTTCCATTGCACGAAGATAGATGTGGGTGTCGTTTTCGTCGGTTATCTGTAGCCCGAGGATTTCCGTGTAGAACGTCTTTGACGCCGCTAGATCCTTTACGTTCAAGATCGCATGGCTCAGCCGTATAGTGTTGAAGTCCGGGTACAGGTTGGGGGCTGGTACTGGCATAAGAAACTCCTACTGAACTGGAAAAATGAGGTTGGTCTGACCGGTGCCAGAGGAAAAGAAATCGCCTGCGAAGTCTTCGCGATTGGTTTCGTGCATTGGGCTTTCCACACGGCAATCTTCTGTGGTTTCTTGCAGCGTCTTAAGAAATGTCGTTTGGTCGCTGTATTGTTGAACGTCTAAAATCTGTGGGTCCTGTTTGGACATCAATATGGTCGGAACCTGCGGAAGTTTTGCGGCAATAACGAACACTCTCATCACTGGACCCCAAGGCGGGTGATTTTGTGCTGCCCCGTTGCAAAGCCGATGTGTTTTTGTTCCATGTAAAACTCAAACGACCAATCACCACCGTCGCGGCCTATGCCGCTGGCTTTTACGCCACCAAATGGCGTGGGCAGGTGCCGGACGTTTTCGGAATTCACCCAGATCATGCCTGCCTCTAGCTGGTCCGTGAATCGCAACGCGCGGGTCAGATCGTTTGACCAAACATAGCCGGTCAGACCGTATGCCGTATCGTTTGCCATTTCTAGCGCCTCTTCTTCGGTTGCGAATGGGATCGAGGTTAGCACAGGTCCGAATATTTCCTCTTTGGCGATGCGCATTTGGTTGTTGGCGTTGGTGAATAGCGTTGGGCGGATGAAAAAGCCTTCATCGCCGACCTTGACGCCACCGGCGGCAACGGTTGCGCCGTCTTCTTTTGCGATGTCGAAGTAGCTGGTGACTTTGTTGTAGTGCTCTTCAGTGACAAGCGGTCCGATTTCGGTCAACGGGTCAAGCGGATGTCCAACGCGGATGTTGTTGACGCGCTCAATCAGCTTGGCCTCAAACTCTTCACGGACTGTGTCTTGGATTAAAAGACGGGACGAGGAGGTGCAGCGCTCGCCATTGATCGAATAGATCATGAAAATCACAGCATCGAGAGCGCGGTCTAAATCCGCATCGTCAAACACAATGACTGGGTTTTTACCGCCAAGCTCTAGATGGTTGCGCTTTAGCGTGTCCGCACCTTGTTTTGTAATCAATGAACCTGTGCTGCTTTCGCCAACAAAGGCGATGGCCTTGATCTTAGGGTGCTCACAAAGCGCTTTTCCAGCGCTTTCGCCAAAGCCGTTCACTGTGTTCAAAACACCAGGCGGCAACCCCGCTTCTTCGGCGATCTCAACCAAAAGCCGCGCAGAAAGTGGTGAAGCTTCGGCGGGTTTATGGACGACCGTGCAGCCTGCGGCCAATGCAGGAGCGATCTTCCAAGTCGACAGCATAAACGGCGTATTCCAAGGCGTTATGACACCGACAGGACCGATGGGCTTTCGGGACGTGACATTCATCAACGTGGGGGATTGCAGGTGCTGACCGTCGCGTGCCTGAACTACTTGATCGGCGAAATATCGGAAGTTTTCAGCGCCCCGAATGGCCGCCTTTGACATGAACTTGATGGTTTGGCCAGTGTCCCAGCATTCGCAAAGGGCAATTTCTTCTGCGCGGGCCTCGATGCCTTCAGCGACTTTGATGAGGATCTTTTTGCGCTCAAGTGCTGGCATATCGCGCCACGCGGCAAATGCGTCGTGCGCGGCATTTGCGGCCGCGTCGATATCAGCGACAGAACCATGCGCGACGTCACAAATGTGGGACTTGTCGACAGGGGACGCATTTTGGAAAACGCCGTTGGAGCCGGCAACATCCTGACCGCCGATACGGTTCTGAATTCCCGTTTCGCGGAACCGTTCAAGAAAGCCAGCAAGTTTCGCAATATTATCGTCAAGTTTGCTCATTCTGGGGTCTCCAAATGGTCGCGGATATTGCCAAATTTCGGGGAAAGCGCGGCATCGATATCTCGGATTTCTGCTGAAAGCGCGATTGAGCGTGTCTCCATGGCAGGGGTCATAAAGTTTTTGAGGGCGGCAAATATGCGTGTGACTGCGTCTTGCTTGGCCTCAAAATCACGGCCTTCTCTCAGGCGAATAGATAGGTCAATAAACCCGTGCTTGGCGTCGCCGTCAGCCATCGCAACATGATCGACACGCGTTGCGCGTACGCGTATGCCTGCAGTTGGAAACGTGTCTATCTGGGCGGCAGTCGCGCGGATGGTTTCACACAGGTCAGCTACATCAATCACCCTTTCAAGGTTGGCTGAATATTCGATGTGAAAGTGCGGCACGGCATTTCCTTAACATGTTAATTGTTGCGAAGTTAAGTAATAGGGGTTAGCTTGTCAATAGCTGGATGATAGTGCATCTGCTTCGACTAATAACCCTGAGGCTCAAATGTCAAAACAACTGCCCTCGACCGCCCGATCATTGCCGATTGCCTTAATCCGCGCGCGAGAAGGCGTTATGTCGCCCATCCGAGAAATGCTGTCTGAGACCGGCATAACTGAGCAGCAGTGGCGGGTTTTGCGTGTGTTGTCAGAATACGGGCGAATGGATGCCAAAACGCTTGCAGATAGGTCGAGCCTTCTGTTCCCAAGTCTGACGCGGATTGGTGCAACGTTGCGGGACAAGGGGTTGGTCACGCAGACCCGCGACGATAAAGATCGCAGGCGGCAATTTGTTGAGATCACTGCCACCGGTCAAAAAATCATCGACGATCATGGCGGGCAGGCGGCACAAATAGTCGCCGATTTCAAAACAAAACTCGGCGACCAGAATTACGAGACCTTACTCGATCTTCTCACGAAGCTTGATCCAGGTGCCCCAGACTAAACTGAAATTGTTCCATCCGCGCGCCAAGCGTCAAAAATCTCAAGCGCTTTGTCGGCAAATTCTGCGTCGTTGATGTGACAGGCGATAGGGTGTTGTGAAACATTGGCAGGCAATGTTGCCTGCAGTTCGTTTAGAAACTCTGCCAAGCCTTCTTTGTTGTGCAGGTCAGCCCCTTCGCGATCCCATTCACCCAGACCGTTCTGAGGTAGGATCATTGCAACCGGCGCCTTTGCGTCTGCCAGTTGCGTGGAATGGGCGCGTGCAACGGCTATTCTTTCTTCCGTGTTCAATACGACCGAGGTCAAAAGGCGGTTGTGTGCGTGGGACATGTGGTTCAACCATTTATCAGGAAGCGGCAGCCAACCGACGATATCGACAAGATCGTAGCACCCAGGTGCCACGATCTGAGGTGTCCCGCTAGCGCCTGCGTTCGTCAAACGATCTGCACCCGCCGAGATATTAGAGCCATGGATTTGGTTGCCTAACTCCTGAGTGCAGAAATCAAAAACACACGCAAACGCACCTTGTGCGGCTAGGCTTTCAAACGCCCGCCCCCCCATGCCTGTGGCATGAAAGACCGCGACCTCGAACCCTCGTTCTTCCAATGCTGGTTTTAGTGATACGACGTATTTTAACGCAGAAGTGCCAAGCGACATCATCCCGATCAAAGGGCGTTTTGATGCGGGCATTTGAACGGCCCTTGCTGCACCCAACACCGCACCTGCTGCTTGGCTGAGTGAGGCCTTGCAGACTGAGTTGAGGCCATAAAGACCACCCGCCCAGAGGATCATTTGCGTGTCTGCCGCCAAACGCTCGGCAGGGATCAATGGCGAGAACGAAACCGTCGATACGATGTATTTTGGAACCCCCAATGGCAACGCAGAGGTAACGTCCAAGGCAAGGTCAGTTCCCATAGTACCACCTAGGACAATCATGCCGTCGAAATCGCCTTCAGCGTAAAGCCGTGCGGTAAGCAAGCTGGCACCTTTGGCCATGATTTGCATCGCGTGGTTCTCGTCACCACTGTCGATCGCGGCTTGGATTGAACTGCCGCCTTCGGACGCGACATCGTGCTTAGAATGGTTGCAAGGCTGTGACGGATCGCCGAGGACCGAGACATCCATTGTCACGACTTTGCCGCCCTGATCGCGAATAACGCCTGCTAGATAAGCCAACTCATCGTCTTTGGTATCATAGGTGCCAATGACCAAAATGGTTTTGTCAGACATGTCGTGCCCCTTTAAAGTTTGATCCACGCGGTCTTGAGATTGATATATTTTTCGATGGCGTGCAGCGACTTATCCGAGCCATTGCCAGACTGACCCACACCGCCAAGGGGAACGGTGCCGTCAGCGCCACCGTAGGTGTTCACATGCATAACGCCGGTTCGCACATTGCGAACCATTCGGTGCGCACGGCTGAGGTTTGAGGTCCAAACACCCCCCGCCAATCCGTAAACCGTTGCATTGGCCAAGCGAACGGCCTCGTCCTCAGTTTCAAACGAGGTGACACCCAGCACGGGACCAAACACCTCTTTCTGGGTCAAGGTCGCATCAGCTTTTACGTCGGTCACGATCGTCGGGGTCATGTAATAGCCGCCGGTTTCTTGCAGCATACGTTCGCCCCCGTAGACGACCTGACCGCCTTCAGCGATTGCTGTTTCAACAAACCCGATATTCGCGAGAAGTTGGGTCTCAGAGTTCACCGCGCCGATATGCGTATCCAAGCGCAAAGGATCGCCGACACGCATAGCCGATGTCGCTTTGACCACTTCGGCCACAAACTCGTCGTGGATCGTCGCCTCAACCAGCAATCGAGAACCGGCAACGCAGAATTGTCCCGAGTTTCGGAAGATGCCCGCAGCAGCAACATTTGCGGCCTCAAGCAAATTGGGTGCATCAGCGAACACAATATTCGGGGACTTGCCGCCGAGTTCAAGATATACGCGCTTCATGTTTGAACGGGCGGAATATTCCATCAAACGTCGACCCGTCCCACCTGAGCCAGTAAAGACCAAAACGTCGACGTCCATAGACAGCCCCATGGTTTCACCGACCACAGCGCCTTCGCCGGTGACCGCGTTCAAAACACCGGGCGGCAAGCCAGCTTCTAGCGCCAATTCGGCCATTCGCATTAACGAAAGCGAGGCCGTTTCAGCAGGTTTAAGGACGACCGAGTTTCCCATTGCTAAGGCAGGCCCAAGTTTCCAAGCGCCGATCATCAACGGGAAGTTCCACGGGGTGATTGCACCCACAACGCCGACAGGTTCTTTGTGGATTAGGCCCAATACATCGGTAGGTGTTGATGCGATTTCGCCGTATATTTTATCAAGCGCCTCGGCATAATAACGGATTGTTGCGGCGGCTGACCCCGGCTCGGCCTTGATGGCCATACCAATTTCAGTACCGTTATCGCGCACACCAAGAACCGCGAGTTCAAGGGCGTTTTCCTCAATAAGTTGCGCCCATTTCATTAGCACGTTCTTGCGGGCGGCAGGTGGTTGTCCTGCCCAGCGTCGATCTTCAAACGCTTCGCGCGCGGATGCAATCGCGGTTTCCATGTCGGCAACCGTGCCTTTGGCAACACTTGTCAAAACACGACCGTCAATCGGCGATAGAACCTCCATTCGTGCACCATCCGACGCGCCAACATGCCTGCCGTTGATTAGATGGTTGAAGGGTAGGACGGGCTGCGTACGCAGAGCATCAATTTGACTTTGGTCCAACAGTTTACCTCATTTGGCTGTCATGAAGGTCATGATCAGCCTCTGGTTCGTGGGCGCGCCATTCCTTGATTAGTGTACGCACATGAAGCGCAAGCACGATAAGGATCAACGCAAACAGTATGAATGATATCGGCCGGTCGATCATATCAAACGGCGTTTTCAGGCGCGGCATTGAAGAGCGAAGTTTGACCTCCATAATGCCACCAAGAACCATGCCTAGGATGATTGGCACTATAGGCAAATTCAGACGTTTCAGGATCAGTCCCAACACGCCAAATCCTGCAGCAATCATGCAGTCCGTCAATGAATTGCGAAGCGAGTACACCCCCACGAAAGACAGCAGCAATATCATCACGCCAAGGAAACGTGTCGGAACGCGGATGATCTTAGTCAGCAAATTTGTCGAAAACAGCAAGAACACCATGACGATCACGTTCAAGGCAATGAGCGCAAAATAAAGACCATAAACCAGGTCGATGTTGTTCTGGAACAATTGAGGTCCGGGGATCACGTTATGCACGTAGAAAACTGATAACATCATCGCTGTCAAAGCTTCGCCCGGAATTCCGAGCGCTAAAAGCGGTATCATGGCTGCAGCAGGGACAGCATTGTTCGCGGCTTCGGATGCGATCAAGCCCTCGGGTGAACCCTTACCAAAGGCATCGGGATCTTTTGAGGTCTTTTGCGCGTAAGTGTAGCTCATGAACTGGGCGGTAAATTCACCGGTTCCCGGGATCATCCCAAGGACCACGCCAAAGCCCGATGCGACAGTTGCTACGCGTTTGTGCTTTAGCAGTTCCTTGATGCCAGCACTCATTTTGCCTGTGACAGGCTTGGCGTCAGGACTGTTGTCAGGTTCTGTTAGAAGAAAAAATGCTTGGCTAAGTGCGAAAAGGCCAAGGACGACCACGATCAGATTTACGCCTGAACTAAGGAATGACTGACCGAATGTGTAGCGCTGTGTATAGGTCACCGCGTCAAGGCCAACGGTCTGCAGAAAGATCCCGAACATAGCCAGCAATCCGGCCGCGAAAATTTGACCTCGGTGCGCAAGAATTACGAGGATAATTCCAAGCAGCGCGGCCAAGAAAATCTCTCTGCTGCCGAACATAGGTGCCACTAGTGCCAGCACTGGGGACAACAAGATTAGACAGAGGATGCCGAAAATGCCGCCCCAAAAGGATGCGGAATAGGCTAGCGAAACGGCGCGATGTGCTTCTCCGCGTTGGGTCATGGGGTAGCCGTCATAGGACGTCAGCGCGTTAACGGCTGTACCGGGAGTGTTTATCAGAACCGCGGGAATAGCCCCGCCATACATAGATGATCCGTATATTCCGAGCAGCATGGTTAGACCGACAATGGGGTCCAGCCCAAATGTTGCGGGCAAAAGGATTGCGATGGCCACCGCAGGGCCAACACCGGGGATTGCGCCGATAATGACGCCCCCGATCGAACCGATGAATAGTGCCAAAACGACGTCCCAGCGGGCGAGCATCTCAAACCCTGCAAGAAGGTTTTCCATCATCAAATCCAATCAGAAATAAGTCAGCATGATTTGGCGGAGACCATCGGGAAGCGATTCATACATCAAACCCGACGGCAGGTTCACTTTGAGTAGTGTCTTGAACAATACTACGATTACGACTGCAGAAAGGGCAGAAATCACCAAAGTTGAAATTTTCCGGTACCCAACGCGAACAGCTAGTGCCAAGGCAAAAGCCACCGTCGTTGGCAGATAGCCAACATATGGAACAACTAGAGCATAGGCGATAAACCATCCCGCGTACTCAAGTGACTTGAACCACAACAAGACTTCTTTCCAGCGTCCCTCAATGCGATCAGATAGTGCCGAACTGATAAGGTGGAGCGCTGCAAAAACGGACGTGCCGCCCAAAGAAACAGCGGGCCAAAACCGGGGTTGTGCAAACAATTTTCCACCGTTGCGCCAGGCCGTTTGGTCGGCGATTTGGGACAACAGCAAAACGGAAAAACCCAAGATAAACCATGCAAACACGATGTCGCCTGGCCGTCTGTAGCGTTTGAAAAGTGATTGAAGCGTTTGAACACGCGACATGTGGCAACCCCGCGGTTGTCGAGAATAAAGTGGTTGGGCGGCGTGGACCGCCCAACCGAATTGCGTTGGTTATTCAGATAACATAGCGCCGATGTTTGCCATCGTCTCGATATCCGTAGTGATCTGAGAAACAACTTCAGAAGCTGGCTGCCAGTAAACCAGAGCACCAGTTTCTGCCGCCAATGTCTGAGCACGCTCTGACATCATCGTTTTTTGTGCAACAGCAATGATTTTTTCCTGCGCGTCCTTGGGTGTATCAGCATGTACGAACAGGCCGTTCCACAGCGCTACGTTTAGCGAAGGTGCAAGCTCTGCAACGGTTGGAGTATCTGGTGTAAGGCCAATACGCTCGGCACCGATCGAAGCTAGAACTTTGACATCGTCAAGACATGGCAAGATCAACTGCAGTGTGGTGTTGATAACGTCCACATCGCCTGAGGCCAATGTATTGCAATCAAGCGCATCAAACGCGGCGTCTGCTGCATATGAAAAGCCCATTTCTTTGGCCAATGCTAGCGTCACTCTGGTTGGAACCAGTGGCCCACCAAAGTGTCCAAGAACCACATCATTGTCTGCTGCGTGGGCAGCTAAGCCTGCCATATCGTCGTAAGGGGCGTTAGAACCTGCAGCGATTACGAACGGATAAGTCAGGAAGTTTCCAAGTGGCACAAACGGATCAGGATTAAGCTCTGGAATTCCAATCTGCGGGCCAACAACTGGGATCGCGATGATGAATGATCCGATTGTGTAACCGTCTGCAGGTGCATTTGCCACTTCGATGGCACCGGGGAATGGGCCGCCTCCGCCGCCTGGTTTGTTCACAACCGCAGTTGGAACGCCATATTCTTCCGAGAAATCCTCGGCGATCATGCGTGTAAGCACGTCTTCCAGATCACCCGGAGGCCATGGAACAACGAATTCTACTGGTTTTTCAGGATAGTCTGCTTGAGCGGCACCAGCCATAGCAGTCATGGCCAGCGCAATTGCCGTCGCTGACAGTTTAAACTTAGTCATTGGTTTCTCCCTTGATGGTTCATATATTGAACCGATGTTGCATAAAAAAGATTGCCTTGTTAATCTACTTCTGTCAAATTTTTTCTATCACCATGGGATTTGAAGGTCTGAATGTCGTCTGCAACCAAAACTCTTAAGCTTCTCGAATTTTTCTCGCCTGGTCGTCCGACGATCGGATTGTCACAGTTTTGCAAGCTTGCAAAACGCGACAAAGCTACAACTTACAGACACCTTCAAGCCCTTGAAGAAGCTGGGTTTGTCGAGCAAAATGAAACGACAAAGCAATACAGGCTTGGGCCTGCATTGTTGCAGCTTGCCCATATGCGTGAGCTAACAGTTCCGCGTAAAGTCAGCTCCCAGGCGGCGCTTTCATCGTTGAGCAATGTGACCGGTGAAACCGCGCATGTGACGGTTTTGTCGGGTAACAAAGTATACCCTTTGCTTGATTGCGAATCGCCGAAACACAGCACGCGCGCCATCATTGATCTTTCACTTTTTCCGCTTCACGCCACCGCCTCGGGATTGTGTGCATTGGCATTTGGACCGGAAAACCTGATGGATTTCGCCGTCGATCGGATGGAGGCATTTACGCCCACGACGGTGGTTTCGATCGACGATCTAAGGAGATCGGTCGCGAAAGTGCGCGAAACAGGCTTTGCGAACTCAAATCGTGGCTATGAGCACGATATCCAGGGTGTTTCCTGCCCAATATTTGATTCAACTGCCAAATATGCAGGTGCCGTTTCCGTGGCTTGCGTCGCTTCGAGATTTACACCTGAACTTGAACACCTCGTCAAACAGCAGCTGATTATTGCAAGTCGAGAGATCACTCACAACTGGGGAGGCCTGATGCCCGCCGATATTGAGAAATTATGGACCAAATCCATGTCACAACCACCCGTATTGGAAGCCGCGAAATGAAAGACTCAAATTTTCTAAAAGAAAACAATGGCCGTTTTATGTGGCACCCGATGACGTCTCCGCAGGACAGTGTGGAGCAGCCACCAAAAATCATTACCGGATCTAGTGGCGTTTCAATCACGGACGTTGACGGTCATTCGGTTGTTGATGCGGTCGGTGGGCTCTGGAACGTAAATCTTGGGTATTCGTGCCAACCAGTTAAAGATGCGATTTCAGCGCAATTGGAGCGTTTGCCGTATTATTCGACGTTCAGAGGCACATCAAACGACGCGATCATTGAACTGTCATATGAGCTCAACCAGTTCTTTGCCGAAGATGGCCTTTCCCGTGCGTTTTTTACATCCGGCGGATCGGATTCGGTTGAGACGTCGCTTCGTCTTGCGCGTCAGTACCACAAGCTTCGCGGCGAGGGTGGGCGGACAAAGTTTCTCAGCCTGAAAAAGGGATATCACGGGACGCATATGGGCGGGGCATCGGTGAATGGAAACGCCAATTTCCGCACCGCATATGAACCGCTTTTGCCCGGGTGCTTCCACATTCCGGCACCTTACACCTACCGCAACCCTTTCAACGAAACTGACCCTGAAAAACTGGCGATACTCTGCGTTGCCGCACTTGAGGATGAGATCGCTTTCCAGGGTGCGAACACTATCGCGGCGTTGATTATGGAGCCGATCCTTGGGGCAGGTGGCGTCATTCCACCGCATAAAAGCTTCGCGCCAATGGTGCAGGAAATCTGCACCCGCAATGGTATTTTGTTGATCACAGATGAAGTTATAACTGCATACGGGCGCACCGGCGCTTGGTCTGGCGCGCGTCTTTGGGGCATTAAACCAGACATGATGGCGACAGCAAAGGCGATCACCAATGGGTTTTTTCCCTTTGGTGCCGTGATGCTTGGCGAGCGGATGGTTGACGTGTTCGAACAGAACCCGTCCGCAAAAATTGGCCATGGCTACACCTATTCCGGTCACCCGGTTGGGGCCGCAGCAGCGCTGGCGTGCCTTGCAGAAACCAAACGATTGAACGTGGTGGAAAACGCTGCAGCGCGGGGAACGCAACTCTATGAGGGTTGCCTGGCTCTGCAACAAAAATACGATATCATTGGCGACGTTCGTGGCGGTCACGGTCTTATGACGGCGATTGAAATGGTCAGCGATCGAGCGACGAAAGCCCCTATTGATGCAGAGACTGCAATGACGGTTCAAGAAGCTGCATATCAAAGCGGTGCTATGGTTCGCGTATCGGGGCCAAATCTAATCTTATCGCCGCCACTTGTTTTGACCGAGGCGGATGCTACGACCATCCTATCGGCTCTGGACGCAGGCTTCGCTGCCACCTGAAAGGCCAAGAAATGAACAAAGACTATGTTGCACTGCTTGGTACAAAAGGCGGGCCGGCAATTCGACCAGGTTCGTCTCTTCCCACGTCTAATCTTATTTGCCTCAATGGTAAGCAGATCGTTGTGGACTGTGCCTTAGGTGTGACGAAAGGATTGGTGGACCAAGACATTCAATTGCGAGATCTATCGCTAATTTTCATCACGCACTTACATTCCGATCACTATCTGGAACTTGGGCCGCTGTTGCATACCGCTTGGACTGCCGGTTTAAAGACTAATGTGGACATCTATGGCCCCGAGGGGTTGGATGATTATTGGAATGGATTTCTTGCGTCGATGAAGGCCGATATTGATCTTAGGATTGAAGACGAGGGGCGTCCAGATTTGCGTAATCTTATGACGTTTCATGTGATTGATGCCGGTCAAGTCTTTGAACAAGATGGAATAAATGTTTCGGCTATTCGCACAGAGCATCCACCGTTAGTGGATACGTTTGCACTTTCGTTTAAGACCGACAGTACACATGTCGTATTCTCTGGCGATACAGCCCCAATCCAAGCGTTAGAGGACTTCGCACGCGGTGCTGATTTGCTAATTCATGAAGCCATGCTTGAGGCAGCCTTGCCCGCCTTGATGGAGCGCGTTGGAAACGGTTCTGATCGGTTGATGGCACACTGGCTGCGGTCTCATACGTATGCACATGATGCCGCAATAACTGCGACCAAAGCGGGGGTTAAACGGCTGGCCCTGTCGCACCTTATTCCTTCTGACGATCCCGACTATGGGCCAAAGGATTGGCAGGATGCGGTTAAGGGTCATTGGGATGGTCCATTGATTGTTGGCAGGGACGGTTTGAAAATCGAACTATGACACATGGCAACGTACAATTGCTGAACGATCGCGCCCGACTTATGGGCCCAAACGTAGCAACCTTTTATGACGATCCGGTTCACATCGTTAAAGGAGAGGGTGTTTGGCTATGGGATGCGGACGGACGCAAGTATTTGGATTGCTACAACAATGTCCCCCATGTGGGGCATTGCAATCCTCGCGTTGTAGAAGCTATTTGTGAGCAAGCGGGTACACTTAATACCCATACTCGATACTTGCACGACGGAATTTTATCCTACATCGAGCGTCTCACGAGCACGATGGATGAAACGCTCAACACCGCGATTTTGACCTGCACGGGGTCTGAGGCGAACGACATAGCTTTGCGCATGGCCGAGGCAGTGACAGGCAAGCGTGGCGTTATCGCGACCGACGCGACCTATCATGGAAATACGTCACTTGTCAGCCAACTGAGCAAATCCAACATCCCAAGCGTAGGCTTTGGGTTGGGTCGATATTTTCGCTTTGTCGAAGCCCCAGATAGTTTCCGCGTAACGGACGTTGATGGCGCTATCTTTGCTGCAAGCGTCGCCAAACAGATTGAGGAACTCGAGGAAGACGGCACCGGTTTTGCCGCCCTTGTTATCTGCCCGTACTTTTTGAACGAAGGCTTTCCATCGCACCCCGAAGGATGGTTGAAACCCGTTGCCTCGGTTGTGAAAAAGGCTGGAGGCTTATTGATTTGCGATGAGGTGCAATCAGGTTTCGGTCGAACAGGCAGCCATATGTGGGCGCACGAAAGGGCTGGGGTCGTGCCCGATGTGATGGTCTTAGGCAAACCAATGGCCAACGGTCATCCAGTTGGTGGTGTCATTGCCGATGCAGAAATCGTCAAAGCATTTCGCGAGGGCTATCGTTACTTCAACACGTTCGGCGGAAATCCAGTTTCCTGTGCCGCAGCCATAGCCGTCTTGGATGAGATAGACGACAATGACCTTGTCGCCAATGCCCGCACGGTTGGTCGACATGCCCTAGTTCGAATGGACGCCCTAGCTGAAAAATATGATGTTATCGGCGACGTGAGGGGTGATGGGCTAATCTTCGGGGCGGAAATGGTTTTGAACCGAATTACCAAACAGCCAGCCAGCGAATTCACCGATCGGGTCGTAAATGCCATGCGCCATCGCGGGATTCTTCTTTCCAAGCTGGGTCGGTATAAGAACACGCTGAAAATTCGCCCGCCCATGCCATTTTCAATCGAAAACGCGGATCAATTGTTTGACACATTGGACAGCGTGTTGTCCGAAATCCCTTTGCGCCCATGAGCGTCGTTCAAGACGCCTTGCCGATTTGGGGGCTTGAGGGTTCAAAAGCCTCTCTTGTCGCAGCCCGTGAAAATGCCGTCTTCCGAGTGGAGCGCTCTCAGGGCCCATTGGCCTTGCGTGTGCATCGCCAGGGATATCGAACGGATGCCGAGTTACGCTCTGAATTGGACTGGATGGCAGAACTTGCCAATGCAGGACTATCTGTGCCAGTGCCGCTTGCCAGCGTTAGCGGCGAATTATTGCATCGGGTAAAAGCACATCAGGTTGACGTTCTTTCATGGTTAGGCGGCGAGACGCTCGACACCGGCTTGTGCAAAATGGACGTGCAAACGCGCAATGCGACGTTCAATCAGTTTGGCCTCGAAATAGCTAGACTGCATGAGGTTTCGGACTCGTGGATCGGCGCTAAAACTTGTGACCGTCCATCATGGAACTTGTCAGGCTTAATCGGTGAGATGCCTCTGTGGGGTCGCTTCTGGGAAAATCCTGAGTTGACCGCAAAAGAACGAACGCTTCTCGTAGAGTTTAGGAATTTCGCTAACAACAAACTTGATGCACTATCGGCAAAGCTCGACTACGGATTGATCCACGCCGATCTCGTCCCGGCAAATGTCATGGTGGACGGTAACGCCATCAGGTTTATCGATTTCGACGACGGTGGCTTTGGATACCGCCTGTTTGAAATTGCGACAGCACTTCTCAAACTTCAAGACGAGCCCGACTACCACGTGCTAAAAACAGCGCTCTTAGCTGGTTACAAATCGCTGCGGGACTTGGATACCGAGGCGCTTGACCTCTTCCTCGCTCTGCGTGCCATGACCTACGTCGGTTGGAACATCAGTAGACAAAACGAAGACGAGATTGGCAAACGGAATGCGCGTTTTATAGCCAAAGCAACCGAACTCGCAGGTTTGGTGATGGATTCTTAGAGGTTTGCTGCAAATTTTTAGGCAACTAAAACAATCCCAAGCCCCATGCTATGCCACTTCGAGATTTTGATTTGGGATCATATACATCGATAGGATGAGCCGGTGCGAATGCTGTTGGCCATTGTTTGCGTCATCTAGCGTGTTTCGGTTTAAAATATTGGGCCAAGAACACTGCGGCCACGAGCGTTGGGGCCAGTGCTGCAAGACCAAAACGGATCGAATAATGATCTGCAATCAAGCCAATCAAAGGTGGGCCGATGAGAAAACCACTGAGCGTAACCTGCGTGAGAATAGCAACATTGGACGCCCGCGATAGGCCGGGCAGAATGCTTACGGCACTGACTGCCATTGGAAACCCTAGAGAAAGACCAAAACCTAGGATCGTAATTCCAATAAAGCCGAAAATTACTGAGGGTGATAGAACGACGGTGGCTAATCCTAGAAGGGATATGGATGCAAATACTCTGGCTAAGTGATGGGCGAGAAATCTGTTTCTCATAGGATCACCTAAGAAGCGCCCTATCGCAACAAATGCGGCGAATGCCGTGTAACCAGCCCCTGAAAGACCAGGTGATGCCAAATAGGTGTCTGCTAAATAGATGGCAGACCAGTCGGCCATGGCACCTTCGGCCATCGCAATGCCAAATGCGTAAAACGACACGCACATCAACGGTGTAGAAACGCGTTTTTTAGTTTGCGTTTCAGACTCTTTCGCGGGGACTGTGAAATCCGACATTCGCTGAGCGATATAGATAAGTGGTGCAACAATAAGCGCGGAAATGACCGCCAGTGAGACGCTAGGACTGATGTCTATTGAAGCACAAACCACGCCATACGCGCTTCCTATCAGTGCGCCGACGCTCCAGAATCCATGGCAGCCATTCATAATCGCACGACCAGCTTGGGCTTCGACTAACGAAGCGGTCACATTCAAAGCCAACTGGGCCATGGCCAAAGACAGGCCAGCTAAGGTCAAAGCGACAAATAAAATTGGTCCTGACCACGCGAAAGCTGGCAGTGGCAACAGAAGACATTGGACTATCATGCCCATTGTTAAAAGGCGGCGAGTACCTAAAAACTCAGCAATTTTAGCGCCGAAGCTCAGCGCAGATAGAAGCCCAATTGGCATTCCTATCAATGCAAAAGCAAGCTGACCCACGCTTAGATCAAGCACATTTTGAATTTGAGGGATGCGGGGGAACCATGCGCCAAGGATTAGCGGTTGAAGTAAGAATATCCACCTTGTTGCTGCGACGTTGGTCATTTGGGTTGCACCAAAAATAGCTTTGGCTGATCTTTAGCGTTCAAGAAACTGCCCAATTCATCAACCGAAACAACTCAGAATAAGCTGGGCGCAATCCAAGTAAGATATCGCTGTCAGTTTTACTTCGATTTTGCCACCCCATTGTTGCAATCCCCAAGATGCGTGGTGCCAACATCGGCTCCATTTCTTGATCTTTTGTCGTGAACTCTGACCAAAATGCCCCTTCAATCCCGATGATCTTATCTTCTAATTCGGGTTCGTCTTCGGGTACTGGATCCCAATTCAAAGTCTCCTCAAGCGAGATTATTGCCGCCCAATTTGCCCCCCAATCGTTTTGATCGTCGGTTTGTGCCATATCTAGATACGTTTTTTGGCCAGGCATCATGACAACGCGATGTCCGTCCCTGGCTGCCTTTAGACCCGGCCCTTGACCGGTCCAGCTAAAAATCACTGCATCGTTTGCGATCGATGTACTTCCAAGTGCTGACTCTTCCCAACCAGCTGGTGTTTTTCCCTTTGATGCGGTGAACTTAGCCAGTCGGTTCATAGTCCAGCCCTGCAGATCCTGAGTGGTTTCAAGCGCCTCTGCACGCATCAAATCACTCGCCGCAGGCGAACCGCTCCATGTGTCAGGTGGAAGTTCGTCTCCACCGAGGTGAAGTACCTCGAACGGGAAGATTTCGCTGACCTCATTCACCATGGCTTCCCAGATACGCCAACTTTCAGGCATCGCGGGATTCATGGCGTTTTGCTTATAACCCTGCACTGATATTTCAGCTCCGTTCTCTTTACGGTCGCGCGTCTCGGGATAGAGTTTACACAATGCGAGAGCATGGGCGGGCACCTCAATTTCGGGCATGACCTCAATGCCTAGGCTCTTTGCGTGTTCAACGATAAGTTTGGCATCGGATTTTGAATAACTACCGCCCGATCTTGCGCCACCCCCAAACACTCCGGGAACCAATTCTCCCTCGCCGCGAAAGTGGGTTCGAGACAATTCAGGAAGGCTCTCAAGCTCCAAGCGAAACGCCTCATCATCGGCAAAGTGCCAATGAAAGCGGTTCATTTTGAGCAAAGCCATAGTGTCGAGTAATCGCAGGATCGTGTCGACTTTATAAAAATGCCTCGCGCAATCAAAGTGTTGACCGCGCCATTCAAACCGAGGTTCGTCTTCTATCAAACCACAGGGTAAATATCCCTTGTGGGTCACGATCAATGTGGCGAGAGTTATACCCCCGTAGAACGCTCCTTGGCCGTCAGAATAGGCAAGAGTGATCCCATCCCCTGAGATACTTAAACGATAGGCTTCGTGCGACAAGGCTTTATCGATGATGCATTCGATAACTGCCCCATTGTCTACCAAAAACGGCCCCAAACCAGCGCGATCGAAAAGAGAATTCACACGAGATAACTCTGATGAATTCGACTTAATTCCGCGAACGCTTATCGTTTCCCCGTTAGCGGTAAATGAAGTGGGCTGAGGGCAAATAAGAAGCTCGGGAATTTTGCCCTGTCTATAGGCAATAGCATCTGTTTGGACGCCAGCAGGCTTAACCGATGGAAGCGGCACGATATCGCCATCGCACCGTAGGTATGACCCCAAAGGCAACCATGCCCGATTGGCGGGGGCAAAGTCAGGGTTCTCATAAATGATAGTGAAATCAAATTCTTGACCAGCCTCGATTTCCGGCAGCTGGATTTCGGAGTAACCTCCAACGTTTTTGATCCGGATATAGCCGTCGCTAGATACACTCGGAGCCATAACCGAGTAGCAAAAAACTGGGTTCGACAGGTTGCGGTCGGATAGCAAAGTGCAACGGATCTTTTTGCCGTCGATACGGGCGTTAAACTGCATGGATTTCTCCGGAATATGGACTTAGCCGCCGTCTGGTCGAATTTCGGCAACGAAGTCGTAGATATCTGGGCGGTAAAGACCCTGCGTGTATTCGATTGGCCGGCCGCTATCCAAGAATGCTGTGCGGCTAATCTGTAAAAGCGCTGTGTGTTCTGGAACGCCCAAAAGCTGTGCTTTGTCCGAGGGAACGTTAATTGCACTCACTCGCTGAATCGCGCGACTTGGGGCGTTGCCTTTGCGGCGTAGCACTTCATACAGCGACGTTGAAACAACCTCGGGGTCTGGCAGCGCATCACTAGGGATTGAGGAAACTTCTAGGGCCATTGGCGTGCCGTCGGCAAAGCGAAGTCGCTCTAATCTGGCGACCCTTTGATTTGGTGACAATCCAAGCGCCATCATTTCGTCCGGAGTCGGTACGAACAAGCCTCGGTTCAACAGCTTACTAGTTGATGTACGGCCACGTGCCCGCATGTTTTCTGTAAACGATACGAGGCTAGATAAAGATTGTTCCGTTCTCGGGGCGGGCCCCAAAACAAAACTTCCTGACCCTCGCTTTTGTTCGACTAGACCGGCGTCGACCAATTCGCCGACAGCTTTTCGCACTGTAACACGACTAACACCGCCAAGATCAGCAAGATCACGTTCAGGGGGAAGTTGGTATCCTTCTGCAAGGCGACCGTCGTTTATGGCAGCTGCAATGTGGCGGGACAATTGCAAATAACGCGACCCACCGCCGGACTGATGCCACGCGTTTGATTGAAAGAGGTCGCGATTCGTTTTCATGCTTGAGCCTTGGTTTATTGGTATCAAATATGCAATACCAAAAGTATAATTTAGTGATCTTCTTTGGTAAGAGGTAACAAAAAAGATCATGAAAATCAATGAAAAAGGAACCAATCATTATAACTGGTATTATTTTGGTAGCATTTTGGATTGTCTTAGGTCATGCTTGTCAAAAGCGCGGTAATCGCGTTCCACAGGGATAAGTTAGGGGTGGAAATTGACCGATCTAGCGTCAACAACTCAACGAAAGCGACGTAGCTTACCAGAGGCATGGTTCGCATGGGCGCTTATCGCGCCTGCTGTGATTTTCATACTTGTGATTGTGGCTTGGCCATTAGTTGAGACCTTCCGCCTGTCCTTTACCGATGCCCGTCTGGGCGGTGAAAGCTACGTAGGACTTGAGAACTACACTGACCTCGCGGAGAGCAAAAAATTCCGCCAAACAATTGTTAGAACATTCTACTGGATGTTTCTTTCAGTATTCCTGAAGCTCATTCTAGGGCTTGTTGGCGCAACGCTACTGAACGCAGCGGTTCCAGGGCGTGGCCTGTTCCGCGTTCTTGTGATGCCACCTTGGGTGATCCCGATGGCGATCGGCATGATTGGTTGGTTATGGCTCTATAACGGCGCCTTTGGCGTTTTGTCAGGAACAGCGCAGCAGCTAGGGTTAATCGGCAAAGCGTTCGAATTTTTGGCGTACAAGCGGTCCGCGTTTTACTCAGCAGTCGTTGCAGATGTGTGGGTCGGTACGCCGATGGTCACGTTGTTCTTCCTTGCTGCCATGCAAGGCGTAAGCCGCGATCTTTACGAAGCGGCCTGGGTCGATGGCGCGGGACGTTGGTATCGATTCCGCCGTATCACAATCCCGCAGATCATGCCTGTAATCGTCTCAATGGCACTTTTGTCCGCGATTTTCACATTCAACAGCTTTGAAATCATCTGGATCCTCACCGAAGGCGGCCCACGCTCGGCAACCACTACGTTGATTATCGACACATACAAAACAGCAATCGGCAACTTTAAGTTTGGTGAGGGTGCTGCCCGTGCAGTGGTGATCGTCTTCCTGCTGGCCGTGTTCTCTCTGATTTACTTGTTCTTCCTGAACAAAGTGAACAATCATTACGGGGTGAAGTAAGATGATGGACCGTTATTCAAAGCTTCAGATTGTTGGAATTTACGCAGCAATCTTGGTCTTTCTGACATTCATATTGCTACCGTTCTTTGAGATGTTCATGGCCTCTCTGCGTCCACTTGAGCACTTGTTCCGCAGCCCCTATCAATTCTGGTCTGACGACTTCAGCTTTCAGGCCTACAGCGACATGTGGGTGACGGTGCCCCTGCTAGGCCGCTATATACTGAACTCAGTTTTCATCGCCGGATCGGTGACCGTATTGACGATGGTCTTTGTGGTGCCTGCGGCTTACGCATATGCCCGACTAGATTTTCCGTTTAAGTCAGCGTCGCTTGGGATGTTCCTTGGCGTGAACATGTTCACTGGTGCGGTTCTACTGATCCCGCTCTACCGTGTTCTCAGCACTCTTGGCCTATTGAACAGCTATTGGGCCATGATCGTGCCGGGCATAGCATTCCTAATCCCAACGGGAATTTGGTTGCTGCGTTCGTATCTTGAGAAAATTCCTGTTGAACTGGAAGAGGCCGCCTATGTGGATGGCGCAAGCCGTCTCTATACACTACGCCGCGTTGTTCTGCCACTTGCTGTTCCGGGCCTGATTGTCGTCAGCACCGCGATCTTTATCGGCGCCTATGCACAGCAATTCCTGTTCGCAATTACCTTTAATCAGACCCGCGAGTATCAACCGCTTCCCGCCGGTCTGTTTGAATTCATCGGCTACCAGTCGGTGACGTGGAATGAAATGATGGCCGCCGCTTTGACAGGTGTTCTACCGGTCATGGTCATCTTCTTGTTCCTACAAAAGTACCTTGTCGCCGGACTGACCGCCGGCGCGGTGAAAGAATGACACAAACAAAATTCGTAAACCAAGGGAGTAAGACTATGAATTATGTAAAGACACTATCGCTCGGAGTGGTCCTGGCAGCAGGCACAGCACTACCGAGCCAAGCCGAAGAACTACACTTTATCATGTGTGGCGGTGAAGTTCGCGACGCTGACCAAGCAGTTGTCGACGCGTTCGAGGCAAATAATGACGGTGTTACAGTCAACATCGAGGCTGTTCCTTGGGGAACTTGTCAGGACAAGTCCCTGACGTTGGCCGCTGCTGGCGACCCACCCTCAATCGCGTATATGGGTTCACGGACACTGCGTCAGTTGGCAAACAACAATCTGATTGTTCCAGCTGAAATCGACGCTGGCATCGAAGGCGCTTACCAGCCGGGCATTCTAAACACTGTGACCATCGAAGGCACACGTTGGGGCTATCCACACGCGTTCTCGACCAAAGGTCTTTATATCAACTGTGGTCTTGTTGAAGCAGCAGGCGAGCAGTGCGTTGCACCGCACACATGGGATGGTCTCTATAACCTAGCCAAAGCCGTAAACGACAACACTGATGCCGCTGGTATCGGACTTGCCGGTAAAGACTTTGACAACACCATGCACCAGTTCATGAACTACCTATACTCAAACGGTGGTGTTGTGATCGATCCTGCGACCGGCGAAAACATGCTGGACAGCACAAACACTCGCGAAACATTGGCGTTCTATGAGAAGCTGGTTAGCGTTGCGCAAGAAGGTCCAACGGCCTGGGAGCGTTCACAGCTTAAAGATCTGTATAACGATGGTAAAATCGCTATGTACATCGACGGTCCTTGGGGTCGCGGTCAGCATAACGACAACATCAAAGAGATCACTGCGCCAATTCCAGCCGGTCCTCAGGGCGGCAACGGCACTATCCTGATCACAGACTCAATCGTTGTGTTCAAAGGATCTGGTCACGAGGCTCTTGCACATGAGCTTGCGACTGCAATCACATCTGGCGACAGCCAGTACGATCTGGACAGCAGCTGGGGTCTAACACCAATCTTTGACTACGCTCAGTTGGGTGTCGAAAATCCTTACTACGAGGGTGACGATTTCTGGGGTGTATTTGTCGATGGTATCGCTGCTGGTGGTCCAGAGCCAATCGTAGAAGACTTTAAGTCACTACAGTCGGTCTTCACCAACATGATCCAAGGTATCATCCTTGCGGATGACACAGTGGAAAATCTTGTGACTATCGCAGGCGAAGAATTGGACGACGCGCTTTAAGCGTTTCCTCCCGATCTCGGGCAGCGGCGTTATGCTGCCCGAGAATTTTAAATGAACAACCGAATTACAGGATATTCCCGTGGCAACTCTTGATCTGGAAAAAATCAGCAAATCCTTTGGCGATGCCGAAGTGTTACACGACATAGACCTTGCAATTCATGACAAGGAATTCGTTGTCTTCGTCGGTCCATCAGGCTGCGGTAAATCCACGCTTTTGCGCATCATCGCAGGTTTGGAAGAAACCACCGAAGGCCGCATTGTTATAGGTGGTGAAGACGTCAGCAGCGCTCCTCCGGTTGAGCGCGGGATCTCGATGGTCTTTCAGTCTTACGCCCTTTATCCTCACCTTTCTGTTTATGAAAACATAGCCTTTCCGCTCCGTGTGCAAAAAATGCAGGCAGCTGAGCTGGAAAAGCGTGTGAATAAAGCCGCTGAAATTCTTCAGCTTACAGACAAACTAAAGCTAAAGCCTGGGCAATTGTCCGGCGGTCAGCGTCAAAGGGTGGCCATTGGTCGTTCGATTGTGCGCGAACCACGCGTGTTCTTGTTCGACGAGCCGCTTTCCAACCTAGACGCGGCTTTGCGGGGCGATATGCGGGTTGAGCTTTCGCAGCTTCATCGCAAGCTTGATGCCACGATGGTTTATGTGACCCACGACCAGATCGAAGCCATGACTATGGCTGATCGTATCGTCGTTCTTAACGGCGGACGCGTTGAGCAGTTTGGCACTCCGATGGAGCTTTATCATCACCCGGCCACCAAATTCGTTGCTAGCTTTATTGGCCAGCCGAATATGAACTTCATTGCGTCGACGGTAACGAGTATTGATGACAAAGGCGTTGGTATTGCACTTGAAAGCGGTGGCAATCTGCATGTGCCGGTGGACTCTGAACTGGTCAATGTCGGCGATAAAGTAGAGCTCGGCATCCGCCCGGAAGACGCTTCTGTTGGTGAAGGCATCCAGATGAATGTCCGGGTTCTTGAGCGTTTGGGCGGCACAACGATTGCATATGGGTCATTAACAGACGGGACAAATTTCTGCGCAACATTGGATGGCGTAACAGTCGCCAACGAGGGCGAAGCTCTGAATCTGTCCGTTAATCCAGCCGATTGTCACATGTTTGATGCGCAGGGGCGCGTGTTGCGACGCCTGAACGCACCAACGCTAAACGCCTAAGGTTTAAGGGATAGCTATGAAAGTCGTTACGGCGGGCATTGGTCTACGGGCCGGACATGTGCTCTCGATCTTGAAAGAGACAATGCCAGAGATTGAGTTCGCAGGTTATGTGGACCCTCAATCAAGCCATCTGGATATGATCGGTTTGGATGTACCACAGTTTGAGACCGTCGACGAAATGTTGGCTGAGACTAAGCCCGATTTATACTTTGTTGGATCGCCCAACAGTTTTCACTTAGATCACATTCGTGCAGGGCTTGAGGCCGATGCGCCATATATATTCACCGAAAAGCCGGTTGTCGTATCAATTGCAGAAACAATGGAGCTTGGCCGGCTATTGGCGAAACATGGCGGCGCTTCGCGACTGATGGTAGGGTTAGTTCTGCGATATTCACAGCATATGGTCGACCTTCGCGCGGCGATTTCCGATGGCGTGTTGGGCGACATTGTTTCTCTGGAAGCGAACGAACACATAGCGCCCTACCACGGTGCTTTTTTTATGCGTGATTGGCGACGCATGGAGGGGCATTCCGGGGGCTTCATGCTGGAAAAATGTTGCCACGATTTAGATATTTATAACATGGTTACAGGATCACGCCCGTCGCGTGTTGCCAGTTTTGGAGGGCGAAAATCCTTTGTTCCAACCCATGCACCAACATCGAACGCCGAAGCAGAAGTATTTCATGTCAAAAAGTCGATTTGGGAATCAACGGATGATCCATTCCGCTCAGACGGAGATATAATCGACTATCAGACTGCTATTCTCGAATACGAAACAGGCGCAAATTTGGCATTTCACACAAACCTCAATGTGCCTGACGAACACAGACGTTTCTGTGTGATGGGTGCGAAAGGAATGGCCGAGGGCGATTTTGTGCGCGGCTACCTGAAAGTCACACGCCGCGACGGTTCGGTTTACACTGACAATGATTATAGCCAAGGCAGCAAGGCCCAGCTAGGCGCCCACTATGGAGCCGATCACATGATGGTTAGCGATTTGGCGGATTACTTGCGCGGACAATCAGCGCAATTACCCGTCTCTATTGTGGATGCACTCGAGGCGGGCGTGGCAGCGCTAGCACTCGATCAGGCGCGCTCATCAGGTCAAGTTGTCGACCTACGTGATACTTGGGATCAATTTGATCAATACGGATTAAGGACATGACGATGACAGAAGCCCTTCACACTAAGGGTCGTTATATGGCTGCAGAGCTGCAAGAGGCGACCGCGGTTTTCTGCAAGTCTGCATCCCAGACAATCAGCGCAGGTTTGCGGGATTTGGACATTGGCAGCGCGCGTGCCATTTACACAATTGCACGCGGATCTTCCGACGCAGCGGCCAATATTTTGTCCTACGAGTTTATGCGAGAGTTAGGCATACCCGTTACATCATTGCCGCCTTCAGTCTATTCCGTGGGGACTGGCGTTTCGATGCGTGGTGCGATCGGCATGGTGATTTCGCAGTCCGGCGCGAGCGAAGATTTAGTGCGTGCAACTAAGGGCATTCGCAATGCGGGTGGTAAAGTTGCTGCGATCACCAATGTCGCGAATTCCGCTGTCGAGCGAGAAGCAGACGTCACGCTGTCAATCGGAGCGAACGAGGAAAAGGCTGTTCCTGCGACCAAGACCGTTATTGGTTCAATAGGTGCGGGGCTAGCATTATTGGCTGCGTTGAGACCTGAATACGCCGAGAAATTAAGCTTATCAGTGTCGCAATTTATGAGTGTCGGCAATCTGCCAGCGAACGAGCATACGAACCTTAAGTCAGCTTTTTTACGGGCGCGACATGTCTACGTTGTTGGACGCGATACAGGGTTCGGAGCAGCACATGAGATTGCCCTAAAGATCAAAGAGACTTGCGCAATTCACGCCGAGGCTTATTCGGCCTCGGAAGTTTTGCACGGTCCCTTGCAACTTGCTACAAACCCACTCACGGTTTTGGTGCTGGACACAGGTGCGCCTGGCACCGAAGAAAGCATCGAAAATGCAGTTGCTCGGTTTCAAAACGCCGGAGCGGAAGTGCACTGCGTCTCAATTGTGCAGGATCTTCTGCCTGCTGCAGCCGCTGCCGCAATTTTGCGCCTTGTTTATCCAGTCATACTGGATGTCGCGTTAGAGCTTGGGCATGATCCAGATGCTCCGGTTACGCTTTCAAAGGTAACTGTAACTCGATGATCCAAAAAAGCATCTCTGACTGGTCAACATGGTCCGAAATCATATCCCAGCCGAGGGTTTGGCGGCAGTGGGCAATAGATTGCGATTTTTCAGGGCACAAAACTTGGATAAAAGCGCAATCATTCGATGAAGTTTGGTTTTGTGGCGCAGGCACGAGCGCCTTTATCGGCGACATCATTGTGGCTGGTCTTGAAGGGCAGCGTGGAAATGTGAGGCTTCGTTCGGTTGCGTCGACGGACCTTGTTTCGGAGCCACAAGATTTCCTCAGGGCACGTAATCCTTTGGTCGTCAGTTTTGGCCGTTCAGGAAACTCTTCTGAGAGTATCGGTACTTTAGATGCCCTAGACAAGCTTGCCCCGAATGCACCGCGTTTGAATATAACATGCAACGGCGACAGCACCCTTGCGACGCGTAGTTCCCATGGGACCCGTGTTATCGTGCTGCCACCGGAAACCCATGATATTGGCTTTGCGATGACCAGCAGCTTCTCGACGATGTTGCTGACTGCCTTGATGCTGTTTTCCGACAATGGTTCAAATGCTGCGACTTTCAATAGGGCCGCCGATACTTTCGAAGGCGCACTGCCCGACATGCAAAAAGCAATTGGTACCCCACCAGAGCGCGCAGTTTTCTTGGGTACCGGTGCTATGACCTTTGCTGCACGAGAAGCTGCGTTGAAAGTTATGGAGTTGTCGGCAGGCCGAATACCCTGTCTTTGGGACAGTGTTTTGGGGTTCCGACACGGTCCAAAATCTTTTGTCACTGATAAGACTGAGATTGTAGTATTCACAGCCACCCAATCGCCTGCGACGATGTACGAAAATGATCTAATCGCAGAGCTTCGGGCGCAATTTCCAAATACCCGTGTAACCTCGATTGGACCAGCAGCGGACATCGATTTGCCCCATCCGGACGGCGCAGTTTGGGCAGCCCCTAATGCGATCCTTTACGCTCAATTGGCCGGTGCTTTGTGGTCCCAAGCCATGGGATTAAACGTAGACAATCCGTTCGAAGGTCAAGGCACGTTGACGCGCGTTGTCTCGGGCGTACAACTTTATGAGGTCGCTAAATGATCGCGTTTGCTGGCATTGATCTGGGTGGGACAAAATCCGAAGCACAGCTGTTTGATGCCAATTGGCGGTTAATTGATAAACAACGCGTTGCGACCCCCGATAGCTACCAGTCGTTGGTCAAAACGGTCGCCGATCAAGTGAAGTGGTCACTGGAACGTGCAGGTCAGGCCATTCCAGTTGGTATTGGCGCGCCGGGCCTTGTTGATGATGAAGGAAAAACATTTACGGCCAATCTTCCAGCCAAAGGAAAACCCTTTCCTGCTGATATTGCCAAAGCAGCAGGCCATTCCATTACCTATGTCAACGACTGTCGTGCGCTGGCGCTGTCCGAGGCCGCATTTGGGGCAGGACAAGGGTATAGCACCGTCATGTCATTGATCATTGGCACAGGTGTAGGCGGTGGCGTCGTGTTCGACGGTCATCTTCGTTCTGGTCCCTCAAGCTGCGGCGGTGAGTTTGGGCACATGGCTGCATCTGCAGCCGCAGTGGGCCCACATGGTCTGCAAATTCATCAGTGCGGGTGCGGTCGAATAGGGTGCGTAGAAACATATATCGCTGGACCGGGCCTCGTCCGATTGGCACAAGAGATGACCGGCAAAGATATGACGGCCGAAGAGATTGGGCGGACGAAGGACCAAACTGGGCCTGCACAAGATGTATGGAACGTTTGGCTTGATGTGACGGCTGACTTGTTGTTGACCCTTATTCAAGCGGTCGACCCTGACATCATTGTCTTGGGCGGTGGTTTAAGCAAAATATCCAATGTGACGGCCGATCTTACCGAACGCTTATCGAAAAAACAGATATCGGGCTTTGGTCTTCCTAGCATCGTTGTTGCCTCTGGTGGGGATGCAAGCGGTGCCAGAGGTGCCGCACTGGCGGCGGCGCAGGAGAATGGCCATGTCTGAGGTTTTGAGAGATATCGTTTCAAGAAATCGTGCTGGGGAATGTGTTGCGATCCCGTCCATTTGCTCAGCCCAGCCAGATGTCTTACGGGCGTCAATGAAATGGGCTGAACGATTGGACCGACCGATTGTTGTTGAAGCTACCTCAAACCAAGTCAATCAGGATGGTGGATACACAGGTAAAACCCCTGTCGATTTTGTCGATGATATCAACGCCATGGCGTCTGAATGCAACGTGGAGAGGGAACTAATAACATTAGGTGGCGACCATTTGGGTCCACAGGCATGGCGTCATTTGTCAGCCGATGCTGCGATGGAAAAAGCACGTGTCTTAGTGGATGCTTATGTTGCGGCTGGATTTGAAAAAATACACTTGGATTGTTCGGAAGGCTGCATGGGCGAAGATCCTCAGTTGCCCGATGCAATAACCGCTGCCCGCACTGCTGAGTTGGCGCGTGTGTGCGAGGACGCGGCGCCCGAAAAATCAATAATTTATGTAATCGGAACCGAAGTACCCCCACCGGGTGGCGCGCGCGTTGACGAAAGCGGCGACATTCCTGCGACATCACCTGGCGCTGCACTAGCGACTTTGGGCGCACATGAAGAAGCATTCGCAAAGCTAGATCTCGGCGATCTGAAGCCACGCATTGCTGGGCTGGTCGTCCAACCAGGGGTCGAGTTTTCCCCTATGCACGTCCACCATATGCCACTGGATCGCGATCCTGGGCTTCGAGATGTAATGATGGGTTGGCCGGGCCTTTGTCTGGAAGCACACTCAACCGATTATCAACATCCCGCAGTTTTCCCGCGGCTTGCTGAACTTGGTTTCGCCTTTCAAAAGGTCGGCCCAGCCCTAACGTTTGCTTACCGCCAGGCTCTATATGCCCTTGATTCTGCACTACGAATATCTGGGCAGAACGTAGGTCTTATGACGACGATGGAGAACTTGATGGTCTCTGAGCCGCATTATTGGCAAGGCCATTATGCACAAGAAAATCAAGTCGCGCGGCATGTCGGTTTAGCCGATCGCATTCGATATTATTGGCCACATTCGGTTGCACAAAAAGCTGTCGCAAACTTGCGCAATGCAGCCGAGGCTCAGAAATTGGCCGACCCGCTGCTGTGGCAAGTATTTGCTCCAGAAGTATTAGAGCGCGCCGAAGGCTTGGGCGGATCTCAAGTACAACGATTAATAGACGCACAGATCGAGGTTGCGCTTGATCCATACGACATTCGCGAAAAGGAGAAGCATCATGGGTGAAACTTGGCTTCTTCCTAAGCGCGTATTTGACGGGGAACACCTACGTGAAAACGTAGCAATCAAAATCATTGACGGCATCGTTGATAGCTTGCATCCGACTTCCGCCACATCGAGTAACGCACAAAAGCTTGACGGTATTATTTCGCCTGGATTCATTGATCTTCAGGTCAACGGCGGAGGTGGAATCCTGTTTAACGACACGCCTACGGTCGAAGGCATTTTGGCCATCGCCAATGCGCACAGTGCATTCGGGACGATTGGGATTCTACCCACGATCATCACTGACGCACCCGAAGTAATGGACAAAGCCGTCGAAGCAGCAATCGCAGCGCGTGAATGTTCTGGTATCCTAGGTGTCCATATCGAAGGACCACATATATCAGTTCCCCGAAGGGGGACACATGCAGAATGCCATGTTCGCCCGATGGATAATGCCACTATTTCGCAAGTAGAACGGCTGAGAAATAATGGCGTCGCGGTCATGATTACACTTGCCCCAGAGGCCGCGACGAGCGATCAAATTTCGCACCTGGCTAGACTAGGTGCGGTGGTCTCCATTGGCCACTCTGACGCGACGGCTGAGGCCACAACTCAAGCCATTGAAGCGGGCGCGAGCTGCGCCACGCACTTATTCAACGCGATGTCTCCAATGCTGAATAGAGCCCCTGGGGTTACTGGGGCAGTTATCAATTCAACCATCGCTGCTGGTATTATCGTCGATGGCATTCATGTGGCTGATAAAATGATTGCGATTGCAATGCGCGCCCGCCCTGTTGAGGACACTTTATTCTTAGTTTCAGATGCAATGCCAACTGTCGGCGGACCGGACAAATTCAAACTCTACGGCGTAGATGTATATCTGAAAGACGGCTGTCTTGTGAATGATGAAGGAAGCCTAGCGGGCGCTCATCTGACCCAAGCCGAAGGAGTTTATAGACTGGCGAACACAGTCGGTATCGAGCACGAAAAAACTCTGAGAGCAGCTATAACCGTCCCTGCGCGCGTTATTGGGCGTGAGGATTTCGCGCGTATCCAAGGTAAAGCAGTCGGTGATTTAGTCTGTCTCGGCGATGACCTGAAATTTAATGGCCTGCTGAAAGCTTAATGAACACTTTAGAAATTTGCGTAGATAATCCGCGTGATTTGGCAACTGCAATTGCGGCAAATGTCGACCGGATTGAACTTTGTAGCGCACTCGACTTGGGCGGCCTGACGCCAACCCTGGAATTAATCGAAAAGGCCAAGGCGTCGCCTATCCCGATTTACGCAATGATCAGACCGCGCGGCGGTGATTTTGTCTATTCGGCTGCTGAAATACGCTCGATGGAACATGCCATTGCATTGGTAAAGTCAGCTGGATTTGCCGGTGTCGTTTTTGGTGCCCTGAACGCGGATCGAACGCTAGACCTGCCAGCTATGAATCGTCTTTGTGCTGCAGCAGAGGGCATGGGCATGACGCTGCATCGCGCAGTAGACGAAATGCCGGTTCCTAGCGACTCTGTTCCAACGGCGATAGATCTTGGATTTGAGAGAATTCTCACCTCTGGTGGTGCTGACAAGGCCATTAATGGTGTAGATGAGATCACCAAAATGGTATTATTGGCAGCCGACAATATCGAAATAATGGCCGGCAGCGGCGTCTCGTTTCACAACATCAAACAGCTGAACGCGGCTGGTGTTTGGTCATTTCATGCGTCTTGTCGCGAAAAAAGTAATGGCATACTTGGGCAAAGTATTAACAACTTAATGCTTGAGAAAACAAAGGTTGAGATTGAAGAGCTATGATGAAAATTCTGGCTAGCCAATTTGCGCAGGCAAAGGGCATGGGATAATCTGTTGCGCCCAATTGCCTGAACGTCTTGCCCGCATCGGATTAGTGAAACGGTTCACAGGAAACATGCCCGAAGATTCTGGTGGCTCTTGAGGTGCTCTAAGAAGCGCCCTCTGATCGAGAATCGATTACCGGTTTAAAAGAGCTGACCAAGTGCTTTTCTATTCCTATCCGAGCTTCCTGTTGGTCAGCGGCACCGATAGGGTCCAATAATTCCTGATGAAATTGAACCAAAATACCCGAAAAGTCCGAACCAACGTCCATTCCTTCCAATAGCATCAACGTTATCTGAGCGCTCGCATTTTGCTATGTGTTGAGCAAACGCGAATGTTCGCTGGCGCGAACGATAGCCTTTCTTTGAAAATGTGGAGTTCTCTATCGCTGTCAGGAGTTCGGTTTTCAAAGTCGAACAGCACTTCAGTCTCAGTGGTAGCAGTAGGAAGCGATCTTGTTGCGTCCTCGTACGTCTTGCCGCGTAGTCCTTAGACTGTTGCCCTTGGAGCGAACCTTAGTAGACTTTGGGCATTAATAAGAACCATTAAGCCGACGGGACGTGTCTTCGTTTGTATCTCCGTCCGCCATTTTGGCAAAGGCCTTACGCCAGCCATCCGCAAGTTCGGGCATGATTGCAAGGATTGCTGCATCAGATGCGGAAATCTGTCGTGTTAGGCGCGCTGCGGTCACGCGCTCGACGGTCCAGTTTGGTTGGGTGCGGCCAAGTAAGGTCACCTTATCGCCAAAAGCCGCGACACCCGGTTCTAATACACGGCAATACCACCCCGTTCGGCCAGTCTTTTGAAACAGATAGGCCATCTTCTTGTTGTGGGTGAACTCACTGACCTTCCAACAGGGCTGTCTCCCTCAGCTGACTTGCACAACTGCGGTGCCGAGACGAAGTGTATCACCAATGCAAAGCATACGTTCTGTCATGCCAAAGGACGCAATATTCTCACCAAAAGCCGCAGGCTTTGTACCAACAGGGACTTCCCCATCCGCGATCCAGTCGGCGTAGTGATCGGTGGCATAGTGATGGATCGCTTTATCGTGGCCCCCGTGGTTTTCAAGGTCAGCTTGTTCATCAGCAACGAAGCCAAATTCATTGATCTCGTGCCGACCAGCGACAGGCATCTTTCCAATTGCCGATAGTTCTTTGCCATTCCATCGTTGCGTTACTTTCCCGAAAAACAAGCCGTCGATGCGCGTGGTTAAATTGAGATCGTTCATTTGGCCTCTTGTTCAAAACAAATTTGATGGATTTCGTGAGAGAGAAGTGGTTCAGACAGCAATTGGCAATAACCCCCATCGGGCGTGGTCTGGTGATGAGTGCAGGTACTGCAAAGCCCAAACGGACGCCCGTTGTTTTTGTGCAGCACCCCCACAAGTATGTCTTTAAGGGAGGCAAGGAACGCATCCTTTTCGTTGTCGGTAAAATCGATCAGTGCATCCGTGAGAGGGTTGTTTGCGTTTGAGATGCCCTTTTCCGGAAGCGGTCAATTCAAAACTGATTATGCGTTTGTCAAATTTGGATCTATGTTCTGTTACATAGCCCTTTTGAACCAACGACTTGAATGACTGGGACACGGTTCCGCGTGTGGTTCCCAGATATTCGGCCACATGCGACGGGCTGCGCGAAAAACGATTGGCTTGTCCGAGATAGTCCAGAACAGCGCGCCAAATTGCTCACTTCGATATCTATGCTACTGACAAATGCAGCCTCTGGAAAGGCAGGACGGTTGCGTCGCTCGTCGCTACGACAATTTCCGGAAAGTCGCTTGGGGATCAGACTGGAGTCCTGTGGTTTCTGGTCAGCTTTTGCCTGCTTGCTTCTCAGTAAATCGTCTTCGTACAAATACGGCCAAAAAACCAACCATCACTACAAGAGCGTATTCAATTACCGGAATCCGCAAAACCTCGTTTAACTGAACCCAGCCTCTGTCGCTATAAACAGCAAGAGTTGCGCCGGCGAAAATGAGTGTGACAATCAAATTCGTGATCCTCGAAAAACCAAGTCCGTACAATTGCGTGATGACGAATATGGCGAGGAATCCAAACAAGAACATCGGCCATATTTCCTGTCCTGCGATGATCGCGACTGTTACGCCATGGATGACTACGGACAGTTCCAGTGTGGCCGTCCACCAGCGATTGGTATGCACCCGTGTGAAAACGAATGCGCCCTGTATCATCAGTAAAAACGTATAAAAGAAACCCATGAGATGGCCGAGTGACGTTTCCATCGGATGGAACCAATATGTGTAGACTACCGCCCAAGCAAAATAGTATCCGTGATATTTAATCAGGGTTTGTCGGATATCGCCGAACCAATTTTTCCCACGCCCGAAGAATAATCCGCGTCTGGGCGCTTCCATAATCAGCACGATCACGAGTAAAATTATAACAGATATCTGTGAGCTGAAGACAGACGTGTCTTGCGCAAGGCCGTCATACCAAATTGCGGTTTGAAGATAGTGTAAGGCGATGAAAAACGCTGTACCGGCCAAACCGATAATGTTCACAACATGGAGCTTGGTACGGTTTCTAAATTTCTCACGGTTCTTAGTGGCCCACCAAATGAGTCCCCAGAAAAACGCCTGATGTGCGAAATAAAAGCCCCAAGCAGTCAGTCTTCCCATGGTCGATTGTTCGGGTAACTTCCAATAATACCACGCGGCCCCTTGGTCTGGTAACAGCTCAATTTTGGACAGCAAAGGCTGCAAAAATAAAATGGAAAGGGTGGCCACCAGCGCAAATGCGACCGAGAAGCAAAAGAGACGCCAAAGCGTGATGTATGTGTTCATGTAACTCTTACGGTTGGTCGGATTGGTTGGATCAATATCCAAGTCTCGCGCCAAGATCTAAAATAGTCAATCAGAGGAAATCTTGGGTTCCTCTGCCTGCGAAATGACCCAGTTTCGTACAAGTTCGGCATTGTCGGTCAACTTTCGTCGTTTCGACCAAACAAGATAGATGCCTTTGCCTGTCGTCCATGCCCATTCCTTTTTTGCCACCAGCAATTTTTGCTGAAGCAATGGGGTAACGATGTGGTGCCACCCGAACGCAAATCCTTCGTCAGATATCGCGGCCTGAAGGACCAGCGCATAGTCGTTCAATCTAAGACCAGAGACGATATCTCGGTTGTGAATACCATGGTGCGAAAACCACTGCGCCCACGTTGGGCGCTCGCGGATCGGCTCTTCTAGGTGAATTAAGCGCTCATGAAGTAGGTTAGGAACGGATTTCAGGTTTCTGGCGGCCGCCATTACACGAGGGCTGGCGACTGGATAGATAATCTCATCTGCTAATTTCACAACGTTGAATTGCGGCCAGTTGCCATTTCCTAGTCTTATGCCAAGACTGATATTTTCAAAGTCGAGATCGGGCTCTCGGTCGCTAATTTGAAGCCGTAGGTCTATTGTCGGATGTTTGTCGTGAAGATCAGCCAGACGAGGCATCATCCAGTGATACGAAAATGCGGACGAGGAGCTGAGAGTTATATGCTCGTCTCGCCCCATTTGACGCACTGCATTTACGGATGCTTCGATGTCGTCCAAAGACTTTTTAACGTCAGTAAATAAGCGATTTCCAGCAGTTGTAAGATCCACTGTCCGATGACCCCGCACGAATAGTTTGACGCTTAGAGCGTCCTCAAGCTGGCGGATAGCTGCACTCACGGATGGTTGCTGCATGTTCAACTCAACCGCAGCCTTAGTGAATGAGCTTTGTCTGGCCGCGGATTCGAAGATGATTAAGTTTCGTGGAGATTGAATTTGTTTCCAAAAATTACGCATAGATGGAAGCTATCCTAATCATAGATATTTTCAAGGGTCACACCGAAAGGGATTGTGATTAACTGCGTGCGACAAACGCTCTCAGGAGAACCCTTATGGCCCGAAGATCACGATCTGCACGTAGATCCGCCCAAGACGATACCGGCGTTCCACGTTCGCCCTACATCAAACGCGTCTTGCCGTACTTTGACCCATTGAATGAGGAGCAACTTTCAAAACTTGATGACCAAGTCGACTGGTTGCTTGAAAACATTGGGGTAGCTTTTCGTGACGACCCAGTTGCTCTTGATATTTGGCAAGAGGCTGGAATTACCCCGGCCGGCGAGCTTGGCGATCTCATCAAGGCCGACGCTCAGTTCATCCGTGACTTGTGCGCCAAAGCTCCAAGTGAATTTACACAGTTGGCGCGCAATCGGGATCGGTCGGTGACTATGGGCGGCAACAATCAGGTTTTTGCACCGATTTACGGCGCTCCGTTTGTGCGCGACCTAAAGGGTGGGCGGCGCTACGGAGACATGGAGAGCTTCGAAAAGCTTGTTAAGTTGAACTACATGCATCCAAACCTTCACCACGGTGGATTTGTAATCTGCGAGCCGTGTGACGTTCCCGTCAGTAAGCGCCATCTCGATATGCTGTTCGCGCATATGACATGCTCGGACAAACCGCACCTCGGCGCGATAACCGAGATGAGCCGTGCGCAAGACAGTGTTGATATGGCGGAGATTCTACACGGCCGTGAGGTGATGGACGAACACTGTGTGATTATGGGCAACGTGAACACCAACTCTCCCTTGTTGATCGACAAAGTCGTTACAGAAGCGATCCGAACCTATTGTGGTCGTGGTCAGGGAATTATCGTTGCACCGTTCATTCTGTCGGGCGCTATGGGACCGGTTTCAACAGCGGCTTCAGTGGCGCAGGCAATGGCCGAGGCGATGATGGCTTGCGCGTTCTCGCAATTGGTCCGTCCAGGCGCGCCGTTTGTGATGGGGAATTTCCTATCCTCTATGTCTTTGAAATCTGGCGCGCCGACATTTGGCATGCCGGAACCCGTCGTTTCAAACTATGTAATCGGGCAAATGGCACGTCGATTGGGGATACCTCTTCGTTGCGGTGGTTCATTGTCAGCTTCCAAGATCGAGGACGCCCAGGCCGCCTATGAAAGCGCTGACTCGATGCACTCAACAGCCTTAGCAGGGGCCAACTTTGTGCTGCATTCGGCGGGATGGTTAGAGGGCGGTCTTTGCACTGGTTTTGAAAAACTGATTATGGATGCAGACCGACTGGGTGGTTATCAGAAAGTGTTGGATCAAGGCCTGTGGACCGAGCCCGAGGCATTCGCGCGTGACGCATATGAAGAGGTTGCACCCGGGGGCCATTTCCTTGGGTCCGCCCATACTATGCGCCATTATCAGGACGCGTTTTACGAACCCAAACTTAGCGACAGCGAAAACGTCGAAAGCTGGGAGGAGGGCGGTTCAAAGGACATGCGAGAGCGGGCGTATGATCGTTGGAACGACATGCTTAATAATTATGAAAAACCGCCCATAGACGCTGCAACAGAAGAAGCGCTGATCGCGTTCGTTGCGAAACGTAAAGAAGATTTGCCAGACGCTTGGTATTGATCCCAAGCCAAGTACCGAACGACTGACGAAAAGGACCAAAAAGATGCCAAATGACAACGGCGGTGCAAATGCACTGAACATTCAAAAAGACGAAACCAGTCGCGGCAAACCTTTGCCGTCGCATGCCAAAGTTGTCATTGTTGGCGGAGGTGTCGTGGGCTGTTCGATCCTGTTCCATCTGGCGAAATTCGGCTGGAAAGACTCGATCTTGCTCGAGCGTGACGAGTTGACCAGTGGTTCTAGTTGGCACGCAGCAGGACAAATTCACACAATCAGTTCTGATCCGAATATCAGCCGTCTGCAAAGTTACACGATCAACCTTTACAAAGAGATAGAAGAGCTTTCGGGTCACTCGGTTGGCTTGCATTTGACGGGTGGATTTTATCTGGCTTCTAATAAAACGTGGTATGACTACCTTAAACGCGAACGCTCAAAAGCACGCTATATGGGGCTGAACCAAGAATTCATTTTCCCCGAGGAAGTGGCTGAGCGCCACCCGCTGATTGATCCCAAGCACTATTACGCAGCGCTTTGGGATGATCAGGACGGCGACTTGGACCCTTCTGGCACGACTTATGCATTTGCCAAGGCAGCACGCCACTATGGGGCACAATATTACACGCACACGCCTGTAACCTGTACGAAGATGCGGCCAGATGGCCAATGGGAGGTCACAACCTCGCGCGGGACGGTGATTGCCGAGCACGTTGTGAACTGTGGTGGTCTCTGGGCGCGTGAAGTCGGGCATATGGCTGGCATCAACCTGCCTGTACAGCCGATGGAGCATCACTATTTGCTGACCGATCGGATTGAGGCCGTGGCCAATCATGGGTCCCGTCTTCCCGCTGGCATCGACTATGAGGCCAACATTTATTTCCGGCAGGAACGCGATGGAATGTTGCTGGGAACGTATGAACCAAAAGGCACCCCTTGGAAGGTCGGCGGCACCCCGTGGAACTTTGGCCACGAGCTTTTGCAGCCGGATTTGGATCGAATTGCGGACCGATTGGAGATGTCGTTTGAGCGCATTCCAGCGATTGGGGAAACCGGCATCAAGGACATGATTAACGGTCCATTTACCTTTGGCCCAGACGGCAACCCGATGATTGGCCCTGTGCCGGGAATGCATAACTATTGGTGTGCGGTCGGTGTTATGGCGGGGTTCTGTCAAGGCGGCGGTGTTGGTCTAACGATGGCCGAATGGATGATCGACGGAGAGCCCTCGATTGACGTTTGGGCCATGGACGTTGCGCGTTTCGGCAATTGGGCATCGCCTGATTGGGGAACCGTCAAGTCGACCGAGAATTACGAACGTCGCTTTGTGATGACCTTCCCGAATGAGACGTTACCGAAGGGTCGCAAACAACAGACGACGGCGCTTTATGATCGCTTGGTCGCGAAGGGCGCGCGCATGGGGCAGGCCTTTGGTCTTGAGCACGTTTTGTGGTTCGCCGATGGACCTGAGGATGCGCACGAAGAGCCAACGTTTGAGCGCAACCGTAGCCACGATTACGTGGCACAGGAATGTGCGGCTGTGCGCTCGGCTGTGGGTGGCATTGAATTGGCCAACTTTGCCAAACACGTCATCAAGGGACCCGGCGCGCGTGAATGGCTGAACAATACCATGGCGGGTTTCATTCCAAAGCCAGGGCGGATGACGTTGACCCCTATGCTGACGGAAAAAGGCCGCCTTTATGGCGATCTTACCGTCGCATGTTTGGGTGATCAGCACTTTATGCTGTTTGGGTCTGGCACGATGCAGGACGCGCATTCCCGTTTCTTTGCCAAAACATTGCCGGACACTGTGACCCACGAAAACCAGACCGGCGAGTGGCACGGGATGGGGATTTCAGGTCCGAACTCTCGCGAATTATTGCAGCGCATTACTCGTGATGATGTCAGCGCCGAGGCATTCAAATTTCGTGACACCCGCGAGACATTTGTTGGCGGTGTGCCGGTCATCCTGAACCGCATCAATTTCTCTGGTGAGCTTGGTTTTGAAATCTATTGCCGCCCACAGTACTTGATCAAACTTGCCGAAGCGATTGAAGAGGCCGGCGCCGATCTTGGTTATCGTTGGTATGGCAATCGCACGTTAATGTCGCTGCGTTTGGAAAAGGGCTGGGGGGCATGGGGGCTTGAGTTCCGTCCGGACTTTAACGCAGTTGAATCCGGCATGGATGTCTTCATCAACTGGAAAAAAGACTTTGTCGGGAAGGCCGCAACCGAGGCCGCAAGAGCCAATGGCGTCGAGCGCAAACTAGCGACATTGGTCATTGATACCGAGATTGACGTAACTTTAGACGAGGCCGTTTTAAAGGATGGGCAAGCCGTGGGTTACATCACTTCGGGTGGCTATGCGCACCATGTCGGCAAATCCATGGCCATGGCCTATTTGACGACTGATTGCGCAATCGCGGGCAGCAAAGTTCAAGTTGAGATCTTGGGCAATATGTACGACGCCGAAGTGCAGGCAGGACCGCTATATGATCCGGACGGGTCAAAGATGCGATCTTAGAACAATCTCGGCCGTTCTCCTTGGGTTCGGCCGAGACTGTGTTAGTGTCGGCATTTAGACAATTTTTAAGGGGTCTTAATGTCGACGCCATTTATCTCTCATATCGCATCTGAATTAGATCACCTCAAAGAGGTCGGTCTTTATAAGTCCGAGCGAATAATTTCGTCAAAACAGGCGGGAACGGTGTCGCTGGCCAGTGGGAAAGAGGTCATCAACCTGTGTGCCAACAACTATCTTGGCCTACGACAATGAAGAACTGATTGAGGCTGGCCAACAGGCGTTGGCACGCTACGGATACGGGATGTCCTCGGTCCGGTTTATTTGCGGCACTCAAGAAGAGCACACAATGCGTTCTGGCGTGATGTCCTCAATCGATGCGGCCGTTGTCAGAGTGAAGAACTTACCCATCATCGGCTCAATTGCGGCTGGCATTTTCGATGGATCGTCACCAAACGCCTTCCGGGCGGCCTCTCCCCAAGCGATGAAGCTAGCACCGACAGATTCCATATCGGGACCGCAAGCCGCCGAAGCGGCCCCAGTCCCAAGTCCAGTGAACACGCCTGTGGCGAATGCGGACATGATTGCGGTGCGTTTAAGAGCGGCAATTAGATTGTTCATTCGTGTACTCACTTTCAAAATCATGAGGGTCTGCCAACACAGCCAAGGGCATTCAAATCGGCAGTTTGATACGTCGCGAACGCTTGCATAACGCTCACTATTGCGAGCGTGGATATGCATTTCCATAGGCGTATCCTATTGGATGATCGCCACTGGGCAACAAATTTATTCAAGCAGGGAATGTTCACGGCGAAATTGGATGGCCAATCCACGGTTTCACCTGGGTCATGTGGGTCGGGCTGGATGCGTGTTCACTTAATCCAATGTGGCGATCATTTCCAAGCCAAGCAGTTGAAGATCAATACATCCTGCATCAGAATGATTTCGTATCTTTGCGCCTAAAATTGGGGTCAAAGCGGAGCATTGTCAGGCAAGTGACAGCACCCCGCTTTGGAAATTCATATGATTGAACTACGGGTTCAAAAATCCAGTTCGATTGCTACGCCGCTTTTGATAGCCAAATCCACCACTGACGACGCGACGGCTAGATCTTGAAGGCCAACGCCCGTACCATCAAATAATGTTATCTGATCTGACGAGGTGCGTCCCTTTTGCGAACCGTTGATTACGGCACCAAGTTGGATGATATCTGCTTCAGCAATGAGGCCTTCTGAAATTGCATGCTGAGATTCCCCGATAGAAATTGATTGAGCAATCTCGTCAGTGAAGACCCGCGCCTTTGCCAGCAAGGAGGATTCAACTTCTTGCTTTCCCTTCGTGTCGGTCCCCATGCAAGCGATATGCGTTCCGGGTGAGACGTGTTCTTCTAAAAGCGAAGGGTTAAATGCAGATGTGATTGAAATAATGACATCAGCATCGCGCATGTTTTCCAGCTGAACCGCCCTGAACGGCACGTTGGCCTCCACAGCAATTTTTTCGATATTTGAGAGCATTTCTGGATGGTAGTTCCATGCAATAACCTCTTCAAAATTACCGACTTCGAGGGCAGAGCGCAGTTGGAACGTCGCCTGATGTCCAGCACCAATCATCCCGATCACTTTGCTGTCTTTGCGCGCCAAATGTTTGATCGATACCGAAGAAGCTGCGGCTGTACGTAGGGCGGTTAATAGGTTGCCACCGACCATTGCCTTAACCATTCCTGTGTCCGGATCGAACAAGAACACAGTTGATTGGTGATTGATCACGCCGCGCTTTTCTAGATTGTGCGGCCAATACCCCCCAGCTTTAAGTCCGAGTGTGAGACCTTTCTGGTCAAATCCACCCTTAAAACCGTAAAGCGCGTCCTCGTGGCCCAGTGCTTCGCGAACAACCGGAAAGTTATAGGCGTCGTTAGACGCCATTGAAGCAAAAACAGATTCAACGGCATCAAATGCAGCCGATCGTGTCATGAGATTTGCTATTTCTCGTTCCGGTACAATGAACATCTACTTCTCCAATTTTTCGAGGTGAGCGTTAGTCGAAATCAATATGCGCGACCGCGGGCGGAAACGGGCCAAACGGTCTCAACTTTTCCGTTTCGAACTCCGACATACCAGTCGTGGACATTGCATGTTGGATCACAGTGCCCAGGCACCAGCCTTAGTTTTTCGTTGATGCTCAAAACGCCTGTAGGATCGGCAACAACACCGTGTTCGTCCGAACATTTTAGATATTCGACATCGTCTCGTCCGTAAACGAATGGCAGTCCTGAATCGACGGATTGGGCTTTCAATCCTGCATCCACGATTGCCTTATCCGCTTTAGAGTGGCTCATCACTGACGTCAGAAGAAAGAGTGCGTTTTCCCACTCACCATCGTCAATGCGCTTGCCGTTTTCATCAAGGATACGTCCATAGTCTGCATCCATAAATGCATAGGATCCGCACTGAAGTTCATTGTAAACGTTTGAACCGCTTTCAAAATAGTACGATCCTGTTCCGCCACCACCGACTATGTCGCAATCCAGTCCGTTGCTTTTTAGTCCCTGAACCGCGTCGGCTACTTGGGCAATGGCGATATCCAGCTTTTCCTTGCGGTCAGCGTAAAGATCCATGTGTTGCATCGCGCCTTGATAGGCCTGAATACCAGCAAACTTTAAGCCGGGGGCGCTATCAATCAGTTTGGCGATATTCACGACATCCTGAGTTGTGTTTACTCCGCATCGCCCTGCGCCGCAGTCGATTTCAACCAAGGCCTCAAGCTTTGTACCAGCTTCTACCACAGCAGCAGAAAGTGTGGCGACGTTTTCGGGGTCATCCACGCACACAAGTATACGTGCACCCAGTTTTGGCATGTTCGCCAGCCGCTTAATCTTGGCCGGATCAGTGACTTGGTTTGAGATCATGACGTCTTTGATTCCGCCGCGCACAAAAACTTCGGCCTCTGATACTTTCTGACAGCAAACACCGCAGGCAGCGCCGAGATCTTGCTGAAGTTTCAGAACGTCCACAGACTTGTGCATTTTTCCATGTGCCCTGTGGCGCATACCGTTTTCAGACGCGTAATCACCCATCTTTTTGATGTTACGCTCGAGCGCGTCCAAATCCAGCACAAGGCAGGGGGTCTGAATGTCGGCCTCGTTCATTCCTGGCTTTGCTGGGATGTCAAAGCCAACTTCAAATTCATCTAGGTTGCTTAAGCTATTCATGTCGTATTCCTCTCGGCAGAGACGTTCGAAAACGCGTTCTATGTTTGATTGTTATGCGGATGCCATCCATGGCAACATGTCCAAATCGACGTTGCCACCCGTGACGACCAAGCCCACGCGTTTGCCTGCAAAGGCACGTTGGTTTTTTAACACGATCGCAAGTGGTACGGCGCTCGATGGCTCCATAACGATGCGTAAATGCTTCCAAGCCAACTTCATCGCATCAATGATTTCTTGCTCTGACGCCGTGAAAATTTCAGTGACGTGGCTGGAAACAAAATGCCACGTCAGTTCTTTAAGCGGAACCAAAAGCCCGTCGGCGATGGTCTTCGGTGCGTCATCTGCAATGATGTGGCCCGCTCTGAAGCTTCTGTACGCATCGTCGGCTTGCTCTGGTTCTGCTGCAATGACCTGTGTCTCGGATGCCAAGTGCGAAAGGGTCAAACACGTGCCAGAGATCATGCCACCTCCGCCGATTGGTGCTACGACTGCATCAAGACCATCCGTTTGCTCAATAAACTCTTTGGCACAAGTGCCCTGTCCCGCGATAACGCGAGGGTCGTTGTATGGGTGAACGAAGTCTCCACCGGATGCTTCTTGCACTAGCGCAAACGTTTCTTCACGCGAAGTTGTTGAAGGTTCACACTCGGTTATCTTGCCACCATAGCGGCGGACGGTATCCTTTTTTGCGTTTGGTGCCGTCCGTGGCATGACAACGTTGCAAGGGATGCCCCGTTTCATGGCCGCATAGCTTAGACAAGAAGCGTGATTTCCAGACGAGTGTGTCGCAACACCCTTGCGGGCCTGTTCATCACTAAGGCCAAAAACGGCATTCGCTGCACCGCGCACTTTGAATGCACCGGGTTCTTGAAAATTCTCACACTTGAAGAACAGTTTCGCACCGACAAGCTCGTCGAGGTAATCCGAAGTCCGAACAGGCGTTCTTCGGATGTAGGGCTTAATTCGCTCGTGCGCGCCAAGCATATCCGCGTAGGTGGGTATCTCTAATGGTGCTTTGCTCATCACGCTGCCCCCATTTGATTGTCTGCTGTTGAACCACGGTAAAATTCCTGTGCAGCCGCAACGCCGGACCCTAGTTCGATGTTTAGGCCGAGATCGACCATGCACATTTCAGCCGTTGCGATACCCGAAAGCGCCATCACATCCGTCAAACTTCCGAGGTGACCGATCCGGAATACTTTCCCGGCAACTTCACCGAGACCCACTCCGAATGCGACTCCGTATTTTGATGCCGCGTGAGTTACAATTTCAGTTGCATCAAAACTGTCCGGTGTACGGATTGCACTAACTGTGTCCGAATAAACCGAAACATCATTTGCACAAAGCTCAAGCCCCCAAGCCGCAACAGCCGAGCGCACTCCGTTTGCGATGCGCGTGTGTCGCGCGAAAACGTTTTCGATACCTTCATCCAACAGCATTTTGCAGGATTCATTGAGACCGTTCAGCAATCCTACGGCAGGCGTGTATGGATAGGCGTTGTTGGCGTAACCTTTGCCCATGTCAGCGACATCGAAAAAGGTTCGCGGTAGTTTTGCCGATTGAGTCGCTTCCATTGCCTTTTGACTAAATCCAACAATGGCCAACCCAGCAGACAACATGAAACCTTTTTGCGATCCAGTGACGGCAACATCTACGCCCCATTCGTCCATTCGGAAATCCATAGAAGCGATCGAAGATACTCCGTCGACAAATAGCAACGCCGGATGATTTGCTGCGTCCAAAGCTGCGCGAACGGCAGCAATGTCAGATTTTACGCCCGTCGCCGTTTCGTTATGCGTGGCTAAGACCGCTTTGATTTCATGGTTTTTGTCGGCTGTAAGGATAGCCTCGTATTTGTCAGCTGGCAGTCCGTCCCCCCAAGGAGTTTCGACGATACAGACATCCAGATCATGCCTTTGACACATGTCGATCCAACGATGGCTAAACATCCCATTTCGCGCGGCCAATACTTTTTCACCAGCTGAGAGGGTGTTCGTCATCGCCGTTTCCCATCCACCTGTTCCAGTCGAAGGGAAAATGAAAACTTCGGCAGTTTCACTTTTCAGTACCTTTTTCACACCCGCGCGCGCGGGATGCAATATTTGGCCAAACAGCGGGGACCGATGATCAATAGTGGGCATGTCGCACGCTTTGCGCAGGCTTTCCGGAATATTAGTGGGACCTGGAATAAAGACGGGGTTTTGAAAGCTCATAGCGATCTCCAATTGTTCTAATTCAGAGTTTAAAGAATGTGCTGAGATCTTGAAATTTTTTTGAAATTGTTTTTTAAAATTGATAAGTTGGATATTATATATACTTGTCAATGAGTTGTGTTTTTCATATGGTGAAATGATTTTTTAGAAACTTCGAAAGCACAATATGGAAAACCATGATGATGTGATCTCAAGAAGGCGAGCGCGTGGGCGGCCACGTGGCTGGCAGGATAACACGGCCCAGAATACCATAAAATCCTTGGACCGAGCGATGGAGGTTCTTGAATTTGTAAGCCTCTCCGAGGGCCAGTCCTTGTCATCCATAGCTGACGCGTTAGGGCAGTCACCGGCAACCATTTACCGCGTTTTGGTGACCCTAGGAGGTCGAGGTTTGGTTGAATTTGATTCAAACCAACAGCATTGGCACTTGGGGGCGCAATCTTTCATAATCGGGGCGCGCTATTTGCGCAAAACCAGCCTTGTCGATTGCGCACGTCCGATCTTGCGCAAGTTAATGGAAACCACCGGAGAAACGGCAAACCTTGGCGTGGAAAAAGAAGGGTCAGTGCTGTTTTTGAGCCAAGTGGAAACTCAAGCCAACATCCGAGCATTTTTCCCCCCGGGGACATTATCGCAAATGCATGCATCGGGAATCGGTAAGGTTCTTTTGGCGTATATGGAACGGGACCGTTTTGATCGCCTATTGAGTTCCAGTATTTTTGAGGGGTTTACTGAACGATCAAAGACGAACGCGGAAGACTTGAAAGAAGACCTCAAGGCAACACGAGAACGGGGCTATGCGTTTGACGATGAAGAAAAGAACATTGGAATGCGCTGCATTGCCGCGCCGGTTTTCGACATGAACCAAGAAGTTGTGGCGGGTATTTCGGTGTCCGGACCAGTTAGCCGTATTTCACAGAACATGCTGGAGGAGTTGAGTCAGCACGTAAAATCGGCCGCAATTGACCTTTCAAATGCCATAGGGGGGCAGTTGGTCTAAATTCAGTTTAGTTTGATGTGATCCGATCGAACGTAGAATTCTCATGACGAAACATTGAACTTTGAAAACATTGACTTCAGATATCTAACAACGAATTTCTTACGTAAGCGCGCTAATAACCTGCTCATTTTCACATAAAAGAACTGTTACCGGATTGCATTCTACATAAACGCGTAGCTGTTTAGGATGAGATTTGCACAGGTCCTCGAGCACCTTTGCATTTCTACCAGCGCGGCTATACACAGTACAGTCTAATGGCATCCGTTTTGACTGCAAGTTAGTAATTCAGAACGCCTAGTTGTGGGTGTATTGATCCAGCATCATGCAGTGAACCTTCATAGAGGGGCATTAGAGGGTTTGGCAGCGTCGAAAGGGCATTCCTACCCTAGGTCGGCCAAAAATCTCACGCAAGACAGATGGCAGTTTTGTCCCGCATAGCAGAAATTCAGACAATGTGCAGCTAATGGCGGCTTCGAGCCCAACCTGTTCCTTGGATTTTCTCGCTGCGTGCGCTCGCAGCGTCAGGAATGCCACGTGAGCAAGGAGTTCGGTGCCGCTATGCAGCGGAAACAACGGTCATTCATACAGGCCGCAGCGAGAATCAAACTTCGAATTCACAAGTCACGGACGAAGCCGAAACTGGACAACTGCGTGGTTACCCCTAACTGTCCCCGCTACTGCCGACCGAGGCCCCGACCTTCGCCTCTTCAAGGCGCTCGGAATACTTGATCGACAGGTATTGAGCCCCGCGGTCCGCATGTCTTCGAGAAAGCACTTGCGCAGCGCGGGTACATAATGTTCCACCATCGGAACCTCCTGTCATCAGATTGAGAAGGTCCCAATCTGATGACAGGTGCGCCAATCTACAAAATCGCAGCGCTTCGCTTACAGCACACCGCTCGCCTCGTTCAGGCGCTGCGCAATCTGGTTGACGGTGTTGCCGGTGCGATTGAGCGAAGCCGAAACCCGCAACAGATCAATCGTAGGCCGCGTCCACGATAAATTCGACCCTCAATTCTGCACGGGCTAGCTTGGCTTCGCCGCAGGCACGGGCTGGCGCGTGACCCTCAGGAACCCAAGCATTCCAGACTTCGTTAAGACCGGCAAAATCTGACATATCTGCCAGCCAGATTGTGACACGCAACATCTGTTCACGACTGGACCCTGCCTGCTCCAGAAAAGCGTCGATCTTTCCCAGGCAGATCTTAACCTGCTCTTGGATCGTTTCTCCCTCACCTACTTGGCCAGAGAGGTAGGCAACCCCGTTATGCTTTACAATTTTGGAAGACCGGACACCGGCATCAATACGTTCAATCATCTTCAAGTCCTTTTTGTGGAGCCATCCCTTTCGGGCTTGTCATCGGGTATTTTTAAAATGGGCCAAACTCATAGACATCATCTTCCGACCAAAGTCGTTTCCTACGTCTGCTCAAATAGCGTCTCACTGTGTCAACTTTCGATGGTGGATATTTGCTGACCACCCCCTAGGGCGGATTCAACCTCACATGTTAAAGTCAGATGCATTCACCACCGTCGATCACCAACGCATGGCCTGTCATAAATGTGGACATGTCTGAGGCAAGAAACAGGATAGAGTCAGCCACTTCGCCAGTTGTACCCCAGCGGCCCATTGGGATTGTCTGCGATATGTAGTTTTCAAGTTTTTCTCGCCCTCCCATTTGCTTTTCAAAACCGGCATTGAATGGGGTGTCGATGAAGCCTGGACAAAGTGTGTTGAACCGTATGTTGTGCTTCGCATAATCGGCCGCCATTTGCCGCGTCATCGCCACTACAGCGTGCTTTGTCGTGGCATAAGCAATCATTTCAGGGTCATATTGCACGCCAGAATTGGATGCAGTGATGATAACACTGCCGCCTCCCAGCGCCCGCATATGCCCCACGGCAGCACGTGCCGCAATAAAATGCGAGCGTACGTTCAGACGCCATGATAAATCCATGCCCTCCAGCGGAACCTGCTCAAGATTGCCCTCAATTTGGTATCCTGCGTGTGAGTGTAGAATATCCAACCGACCATGTGTCATGACGGTTTCGTCGATTACGGCATTCACAGCACTATCATCTGTCACATCCAAAGCGGCAGAATAAGCGCTAGCACCTTCTGCTTTTATCGAAGTAGAGACTTGCGCCGCTTTCTCGTAATCAAGATCAGTTACAATCACTGTTGCGCCGTGCTGTGCCATTGCGATCGCACCTGCGCGCCCGATTCCGGACCCAGCTCCGGTGACCAGAGCAACTTTGTCTTTCAGTAGAGGAAAGGCGCGCCGATCCACCAGCATTTGACCCGGTGTCAATTATTTTTTCCTTCGCGTTGTATGTTCGCATACATACGCTTCTTGGTTTCCCGCACGCGTTCGGTCGCTTCATGACTTCCATCATGATAGCTGCCGAACCAGTTGTCCCACGGCATCTCGGCATTGCCGTAGTTACATTCGAAATACCGGTGATGCAGTTGGTGGTGGAACGACCCGACCTTAAGGTGCGCTTTGTCTCCCAGCACCAGGTTTTCAAAGCCGGCATGAGTGGTGGCGGTCGCCAGCACCAGCCAATAGCCCAAAAACATGAAATGGATCGGATGGGCGGGAACGACAAGAAAGATCAGGAGCAAACTCATGTAGCCAATATGCTCGATCGGATGCATGGAAAAGCCAGACCACGGCGCGACTGAGACACTGCGGTGGTGTACCGAATGCACGCGCTTGTAGATCCACGGAACGTGTAAAGCACGGTGCAGCCAGTAGAAATGGAATGATTGAATGAGGGGAAACAACAGGAATAGCGCGAAGAACCAAACCGGATTGCTTTGCACGGTGATCATGGGTGCCCAGCCATTCGCGTACCCCATCCAGACAATGGCATCGAAAACAGTCCAAATCGTGACGCCCGACAGCAGCGCATAGGTCACGTTGTCCCAATATTGATCATTCCACAGGAAAATCCGCGCGTTCTTAGCCATCCCGCGTCGATCATACTTGAAATCGTCACCCTGTCTTTTCCACCCGTAGAGCCACAGATGCAGACCTTGGGCAAAAACAATCATCGCGACCATATTGCGTGCCCAAAGTTGCAGAACCCAGCCCCACTCAAGCGTTTGCATCTGCTCTAACGGAGGCACCAGCCAAGCCCAGGTCGCCCAAGCCATCAGCGCGTAGACCGTAAGTTCGGTGACAGGCAACCAGTTGTTGGCGAACCACTTCAGCGTCGCGACTGGCTTCGGCGGCCATGCGAAGAGCGGCGTTACGGCGACGGGCAGGTCTGGATGCCAATTCCATGCCTTGCTCGTGCCTGCTTTCAACTGCTCATCAGTGCCTGACATCGGAAACCCTCCTATAACTTCGAGATGAAGATATTTCACTTATTTTTGGAGAACATAAAATGTTGGTAATTGTCCCTAAAACTTATAACCTTGTGGAATGAGCCAATATCGCAAAGACCTGCCACCGCTTGATAACCTGCTGTTTTTCCATGCGGCCGCAAACAACCCCAGTCTGAACAGCGCCGCCCAAGAGCTGTTTGTAACTCAAGCGGCCGTTAGCAAACGCATTCAGCGTTTTGAAGATTGGCTTGGAACACCACTCTTTTCACGCGACAATAATTCCTTGCAGATTACCGAAGCAGGTAAGGTGTTAGCGGCGGATGTTGAGATTGCGCTGGATTTCCTGAAACTTGCAATTGCCAAGGTCCAAACACCAGGAGAGCCTGTGGTTCGCATCGCCGCGAATGAAACCACCTCGATGTTCTGGCTATACACGCAACTCCGGGAATTCTCGCTGGGCGACAGTTCGTGCAATGTGAACGTTGTGACGACTGAAAACACAGCTGAATTGTTGTCGGAACAGAATGATTTTGCCATTATGTTTTGCGATGGGAATGTACTTGGCTGGGAAACCACCGAACTATTGGGCGGCGAGCTGATGCCCGCAGCTTCGCCAGAGATTGCCGAAAAGGCAGAGGCGCTGGCGATGTTTGACAGCACAATGCCCGCCCAGAACGCGCCTGCTCTTTTGGAATTTCCCATTCTCACGCCAGATTGGATCAATTGGCAACGCTGGCTAGAGCAAAAGAGATTTGCCGAAGTTTCATCCTGGAATACGACCGCCTGTCACAGCTACATGCATTCGGTCGGCAAGGCAATCAAAGGTGAAGGCATCGTCCTTGCCTATTCGGATCTGCTCGACAGCGAGTTTCGGTCCGGCAAGCTGGTTAGGATTGGAAATGCCGGGCTTACACCAAGAAAGTCGTACTTTTTGTGTTACAGGGCAAACGCTCAACTCTCGCCGTCCGCCAAGCAACTTTGGAATTTTCTGACCAACGTCGCGGGTATAAGAAGTGGCGGGAATTCGCCTCCCTGCATCGAATAGCAGGTGCGTCCGCAACTAACTATTTCATGGACTTTTTATGAAGCAAAATAAATCTACAGCAGAAAATTTGAATAAGCGGTCAAAGTGAAGCCTACAAAAAGGTGGTCTTAATCATGCGTTTCAGCGTTGCAATTAGCCGTTCTGAATAAAACGGGGCACCATATAGTGCCCCGTTTCATATTCAGCCTAAGAAGGGAGATCAAATAGGCCTACAACACCGTCAGATTTATCCGTTCATCCACCAACGTTTGATGAAATGCCCGCCGTCCATTTCCCATCCACCGCCGATTTTGATTGAGTTAAAAATTTGCACCCAATCGTGACTTCATGAACTTAGGCTTTCCAACCCAATTGGTCAGGATAGATCTCATAGCTAGGGTGCATTTCTGCGCCCACAACACCGTCTTTGTGGTGACGGTTGAGACCTAACCAAATTGGCTGAATGATCACGCCTTCGTCTTGCATGATCTTTTCGATTTTGGCCATAACTTCGCGACGTTTGTCAGTGTCAACAATCGACAGGGCCGATTCTAGCAGGCTGTCAAATTCAGCATTGTTAAAGCCAGTTTCGTTCCAAGCTTCACCTGAACGATAAGCCAGTGCCAGCACCTGAACGCCAAGTGGACGTTGGCTCCAGTTTGTAGAGCTGAACGGATATTTTGCCCAATCGTTCCAGAACGTGGAACCCGGCAGAACGGTCCGTTTCACCTTGATGCCAGCGTCGCGCAATTGTGCGGCAACAGAGTCAGTGGTGTCCCTGCGCCAGCCAGCATCGATTGAGATCAACTCGTGCTCAAAGTCAGCCAAACCAGCTTCTTCCATCAGAGCTTTTGCTGCGGCACCATCCACAACCTGCTTAGGCAGGGCTGCGTATTCTGGGTGCAACGGCGCAACGTGGTGGTTTTCAGCAACGCTGCCGTTACCAGCATAGCCAAGCTCGAGGCAAACAGCGTTATCGACGGCCATTGCCATTGCACGACGAACACGTGCGTCAGCATAAGGTGTTTTGCCGTCAACTTCGGCTGTTTGTTGACAACGAATAACAATTGTTTGCGCTGTGTTCACCGAAGATTTAGTCCAACCTGAAAAGCCATCAAAGATGTCGATGAACTCGCCGGTAATCTCGTACGTCATATCGAATTCATCAGCATCCGCGGCCGCAACAAACGCAGCTGGGTCAGTGCCAAAATCGACAAATTCGATCCGGTCAAGGTAGTTGCCTTCGGACCAAGACGTGTGGTTCGGATTTTTGACCAGAACTCCGCGAACGCCAACTTCCAGTGATTCCGGCAAATACGCTCCGGTGCCAATGGGGTTAGAAAGCATTGTATCAGCTGTGTGTGATGCGTGTGTGATCGCAGCTGGATAGTCGCCCATGCCAACAATGATTGTGATGTCTGGACGAGGCAGTACCAATTTTACAGTGTGGCTATCCACAACCGTTATAACACCTTCACCGGCCTTTCCAGAATCGGCATCAATCAAAGTTGCCATTCGGCCGGTCATTGAATTACCGTCAACGCTTTTGTCTGCCCAACCTGCGATGTTGCGTGCAACATCTTCGGCTGTGAAGTCGTCACCATTGTTCCACTTGACGCCTTTGCGGACGCTCAATGTGTATTCGGTGCCGTCGTCGTTTACTTCCCAGCTCTCAAGCAGACGGCCTTCGATGGAACCGTCGGCGTTGATGCGTACAAGATATTCCAGCCAACCACGTGTAAAGTTCGCAATTTGTGCCCAATCATAAGTACGTGGGTCTTTAAGCGCGCGTACTTCTTGCTGAATGCGCAATGTTCCGCCAGCTTTTGCATGCGCAGCAGCGTGCGC
>JAQWQJ010000018.1 GCA_029244725.1 Paracoccaceae bacterium | reverse complement strand
ACATAAACTGGCCGCAGTTCGAGCCGTGGTTCCGGCAACAAAATGCTCGACCAGGCGACCCTGTTTATACTTACTTAAGCGACTCTTCCGCATGCTTCCCATGATAACACCTTTTTCGCGTTATCTGGGTCAGCCCCTATTTTAAAACCAACCCTATTTTGAGTGACAGAAACGCGACGCTGGAACCGTTGCGTTTACTTAACTGTCCCTCGTTCCGCACTGGCGCCCAAGCATGTCTTGGGCGCTTTTTTTCTTGCACCCAATTAGGGTTTGGATAGGGTCGCGACATGAGCCATGACTACACAGACGAACATCTGAAAAAGGTGCTAAAACGCGCCAAACGCATAGCAGTGGTGGGTGTGTCTTTGAACGCCGTTCGACCGAGCTATTTTGTGGCTAGATATCTGTCTCTGAAGGGCTATCAGTTCATTCCAGTGAACCCAGGCCATGCAGGGAAAATGCTGTTTGGTCAGACCGTCCACGCCAGCTTGTCGGATATCAAAAGTGGTGTGGATATGATCGACATTTTCCGCCGTTCAGAGGCTGTGCCTGCGATCGTTGAAGAGGCTTTGGATGCATTTCCAGACTTGCAGACGGTTTGGATGCAGATTGGTGTTATGCACGAAGAAGCAACGGCAGTCGCTGAGGCGCGGGGTGTCACCGTTATCCAAAACCGCTGTCCGAAGATTGAGTATCAACGATTGTTCGGAGAATTGAGGATGGGCGGTTTCAACACCGGGATCATTTCGTCAAAGCTTTAAAACTCCGGCCCTTTGGACTGGACCGAGGAAGGGGGCGCTGCCCCCTCTGACCTGCGGCCATTCACCCCCGCGGTATTTTTAGCAAGATAAAGCAGCGGCGTTTTTGCTTTCATGGTGCGCGTTGGCGTAAGAGTGGCTTATGGTCTCTGGGTGAAAACCTATGTCGACGTCACATCGGTTCTATACATCTTACGGCTAGCGAGAGCTTTGATGCTTAGGGGATGAGCCAACCACTTAAAGATCTGAAAGTGCGGGGAATTACCCCGTTCTGGCGATGAATTGCAAAAACGGGCAGGCCTGCCAATCTATTCGAACTCATACTGTTGTTGAGACCCTGCCAGCATTGAGCTTGTGCAGGGCGCTTGGCGTTGCCTAGCGGGCGGCTTTTTCTTCGATGCCGCTGGTGCCTTCACGACGGTCGAGTTCTGTGAGGACATCGGCCAGCGAGACATCGCGCGATTGCAGCATCACCAGTAGGTGAAACAAAACGTCTGCAGCCTCAGACGTGAGCTTGGCTTTGTCGTCTTTTACGGCTTCGATGATCGCCTCGACAGCCTCTTCACCAAATTTTTCGGCGCATTTTTCGGGTCCCTTGGCGAGCAGTTTTGCGGTCCAGCTGCTGTCAGGATCGGCACTAGCGCGTTCGGCAATGGTTTGGGCAAGTTTATCAAGCGTATGCATCTTCAAGCCTCATATCGATACCGGCGGCAGCCATGTGTTCTTTGGCCTCGCGGATCGTGTAATCGCCAAAGTGGAAGATTGAGGCGGCCAGTACTGCGGACGCACCGCCCTTGGTGACGCCCTCAACAAGGTGGTCGAGCGTGCCAACACCGCCGGAAGCAATCACTGGGACGTTGACGGCGCCCGAGATTGCCTTGGTCAACGGTAGGTTAAAGCCAGCGCGGGTGCCGTCGCGATCCATTGAGGTGAGCAGGATTTCCCCTGCGCCTTTTTCCGTGACGGTACGGGCGAATTCTACAGCGTCGATGCCGGTTTCTTTGCGCCCACCGTGGGTGAATATTTCCCAGCGGCCGGGCTCAACCGTTTTGGCATCAATGGCGCAGACAATGCACTGACTGCCAAACTGATCGGCGGCGCGGGCGATCACATCTGGGTCGGCCACGGCAGCAGAGTTGAAGCTGACTTTGTCGGCGCCGGCCAGTAGAAGGTTGCGCACATCTTGGCTAGTACGAACGCCCCCGCCAACAGTCAGCGGAATGTAGCATTGCTCAGCCGTTCGGCGGACCAGATCGAACATCGTGCCACGGTTTTCGTGTGTGGCTTTGATGTCGAGAAAACAGAGCTCATCCGCGCCAGCAGCGTCATAGGCTTTGGCGGCTTCCACAGGGTCGCCAGCATCGCGCAGGCCAACGAAATTGACGCCCTTGACCACTCGGCCATCGGCGACATCAAGGCAGGGGATGATGCGAGTTTTTAACATGAGGGCGGTTTACGATGGTTTTGGGGGTAGGGGAAGGGGCTCTGACATTCAGAATTGAGTTTAGAGACATTGCATGTGGATCAGCGCTTAAGCAGGCCAATAATCAAGTTTCCAAATGCAAATAGGATTAATACCACCAACAAAATTACGCCGATTGGAATGGTCAGCATTAACAACCAGCCTGATACGACGGCTTGGTAAAGCGTCCCGCCCCAATCGGTTCCATTGACGACGCACGTGTTTACGAAGCCTTCATGCAGCTCACATCCGTGTCGGTTGGCGAAGTTTGTAGCCCAAAGAACGGCAAGTATCGGCGAAGCGCATAGTGCGATTCCGCCAATCAGAAGGATGTAGATAAACTTGCGGATCATGGCATAAACTAAGCCCAGATCGTAGTCGCGAGCAAGGTTTAGGCTCTGAGAGCCCCCAACGCCTCGCCCAGATCAATCGCTCCGTCATAAAGTGCGCGGCCTGAGATAGCTCCGTTCAACTCGGCCCCACAGTCGCGCAGCGCGATCAAGTCGGCAAGCGAGGAAACCCCGCCGCTCGCGATCACTGGAATGGTTACAGCTCGCGCCAAAGCTGCCGTTGCCTCAACGTTCGGGCCCTTCATGGCGCCGTCGCGGTTGATGTCGGTGTAGATGATCGCGGCAACGCCTGCGTCCTCAAACGAGCGCGCGAGTTCTGTGACCATCACGTCGGTCTCCTCGGCCCAGCCTTTGGTGGCAACTTTGCCATTTCGGGCGTCAATGCCGACGGCGACTTTGCCGGGAAATTCGCGGGCTGCTTCGCGAACCAGATCGGGATTTTCGACTGCAACAGTCCCAAGGATCACGCGGGCCAAGCCCTTGTCGATCCAGCGTTCAATCGTCGCCATGTCGCGGATACCACCACCCAATTGGGCGGGCACTTTGGTCTGCTCAAGGATCGCCTCAACCGGGGCGGCGTTCACTGGCTCGCCCGCAAAGGCGCCGTTTAGATCTACCAAATGTAGCCACTCACAACCAGCCTCAACGAATTCCATCGCCTGTGCAGCTGGGTTTTCGTTGAATACGGTCTCGCGTCCCATATCCCCATGCACAAGGCGCACGGCGTTGCCGTCTTTTAGGTCGATTGCGGGGTAGAGGATCATGGCGTGGCCCTTTCGAAATTGCTTGCCGCTCTTATGCATGGCCCCACGCGGAATGCAACGCGACCCAACGGCAGGGGTTGCAGGGAATCGCTATTGTGACAAAACTTTCACCCAAACCGGAGGATTTCAGATGAAACAGTTCATTTTTACAGCAGCGGCAATGTTGCTGATGGCAGGGCAGGCGATGGCCGATCCGATATTTGGCATTTGGCGCACACCCGCCGATGACAACGGGAATTCTGGCCATGTTCAGGTCGCGTATTGTGGTGAACTGATTTGCGGCACGCTGATTAAATCGTTTGATGCAAGCGGAAACCCGATGGAAAGCGCCAACATCGGCAAGCAGATCATCTGGAATATGAAATCCAAGGGCAACGGCAAGTATGGCGGCGGCAAAGTCTGGTCACCGGATCGCGATAAGATCTACAGTTCAAAGCTGGTGCTCGATGGCGATAACCTTAAAGTTTCAGGCTGTATTCTTGTCGTCTGCCGAGATGGAGGCACATGGGAACGGGTGGAATAGGACCGACCCTAGACTTTCCACTTCAGAAAGTTCCCGATCAGTTTTAGCCCTGTCGCTTGGCTTTTCTCTGGGTGAAACTGCATTCCCACAATGTTGTCGCGTCCAACAATGGCCGTGACAGCGCCTGCGTAATCCACATGCGCCAACAGATCGGCCTCATCCGCCACATGGAATTGATAGGAATGCACGAAATAGGCATGCTGGCCGCTGTTGAGACCGTCAAGTACCGGATGCGGTTCGTCGATCACCAGATCGTTCCACCCCATGTGTGGCACTTTCAGTGACGTATCTGCCGGGGTAATCTTCTTAACATCGCCGCCAATCCATCCGAGACCAGCGACTTCGCGATATTCATGTCCGGTCGTCGCCAAAAGCTGCATGCCAACGCAAATTCCAAGGAAGGGCTGACCTTTGTTGATTACGGCCTCGCTCATCGCCTCAAAGATACCCTTGTGGCCCTTCAAGGCCTCGACACAAGCTGGAAAAGCGCCGTCACCAGGTAGGACAATACGATCGGCTGAAGCGATCACATCTGCGTCTGATGTTACCACCACAGATCCAGCGTCAACCTCAACCGCCATGCGTTGAAACGCCTTTTCCGCCGAGTGTAGATTTCCACTCTCATAGTCAATGATGGCCGTCAGCATGGCGTTTCAACTTTATCTTTGCTTAAATAATCTGGGGGTGCGGGGGCTGGCCCCCGCTCGGTCGGAGGGCCAATGGCCCTTCGAAACTTAAAGTGCGCCCTTGGTCGACGGGATCGCATCGGCTTTCCGCGGATCGGTTTCGACAGCGTGACGTAGTGCACGCGCAACGGCCTTAAAGGCTGCCTCAACAATGTGGTGGCTGTTGAAGCCGTGCAGTTTGTCGATGTGCAGCGTGATGCCGCCGTGTGTTGACAGCGCTTGAAAAAACTCTCGCACCAGCTCGGTATCAAACGTTCCGATCTTCTGCGTTGGCACATCAAGGTTACAGATCAGAAAGGGCCGTGCTGATAGATCTAGCGCACAACGCACCTGTGCGTCGTCCATCGCCAGGTGGCACTCGCCATAGCGTCGAATGCCCTTTTTATCGCCCAAAGCCTGCACCAAAGCCTGACCCAAGGCGATCCCTGTGTCCTCGACTGTGTGGTGATCATCGATGTGATAATCCCCTTCGGCGCGGATGGTAAAGTCGATCAATGAATGGCGCGACAACTGGTCGAGCATGTGGTCAAAGAACCCAACGCCGGTCTGGTTGTCGTATACCCCAGACCCGTCGAGATTGATCTCGACCAATATGCTGGTCTCTGCAGTTTTGCGGGTGACGCTTGCGCTACGCATGTCCCTGATCCTTCAAGAATAATCGCCGACCTTATAGGCGGCGTTTCGTGTGGGGGAAAGAGGTAGGTGATGCGTGGCTATCGTTCACACAGCGAATGTGCTTTGCTGGCAATGGGGGTGCCATGCGCGGACATTTAATCATTGGGTTGCTTTGTTTGGTTTTGGCTGGCTGCGCGTATCAGAACAAAGCCCACCGCGTGTTGGGCCCTAGCGCAGACGTTTGCGCCGATGCAGTGACAGCAAATACCGAAGACCACAAAACGCCGAACGCCATTCCGGCAGCTCATTGCTATTTTCAGACAACGATCATTCCAGGCGCGGATGCATGGCAAGAACTGGCCAAATCTAGCGATAGCGCAATCCGAGAACATGATCGCTTTAAGCTCGCGTTTGTCGAGTTCGACGACCAAGGGCAATTTCGTGCAAACCGAAATCAAACCAAAGGCACGCCGTCCCTTGGCGCAAAACAATGGCAAACGCTTCAAACTCACTTAGGCGACGCGCAAAACGATTATGTGATCGTGTACATTCATGGATGGCGACACGATGCAGCGTATGGCGACGGGGATGTTCACAAATTTCGACGCATGCTGGCATACGCCCGCGGGGCGCTAAACACCCAATGCGTAAGCGATCAACGCTACTGCGACACTCGCCTAACCGGAGTCTTTCTCGGTTGGCGGGGCAGAAGCTCGCTCGAACCTCCAAAACCTCGCATTGGAACGACATTGTTTGGATTGGCCGCATTGCCGACGGTCTGGGGACGTCAAAGTGTCAGCGAGAGACTCTCAGGCGTGTCGTTTGACGGTGAACGGGCAATCGCTGGCTCTGACATGAAAACCGTCTTGGAAGAGTTGGATGCCAAAATCAGCGGGCAAAGCCGCTTGATGGTCGTGGGTCAAAGTATGGGCGGAAATATTTTGGCTCGGATTATGCGCGAGCGGTCAATTAATGCGTTAGAGGATCTTGCGCCTGACGAAAGCGGAAAAGAATTTGAAGCTCCGCTTGGCGATCTGGCTGTTCTTATCAACGCGGCCTCGCCCGCAGAAAACTGGCATGAAATCCAGCTGGCAGAACGCATGGTCGACGGGATTATGCGAGATGAAAACTTGATCTCTCTTCGAAATGATCGGTGCTTTCAGGATAGAGATCCAAATTGCAAAGACCAAGATAAACTGAGGGCTCATTGGTCAAGGTTTCCTCCGTCGCAACCGCCAGTTTATATATCGCTAACATCCACCGAGCGTTTCAATGTCGATCCGGAAAACTGGAAAAACAAAAGCTATGATTTGGCCACGGGTCTGCTGTTCCCGATAAGCCGTATTGTTTCAGGTGCCAAAAATGCAGGAGAGTGGATGACTATTGGTCATCATTTCCCGGATTATTTGCAGAAAGACGGTGAAGCCAAACATTACGCAGTTCTTGAAAACCGGGCGATCGGTGTTAGCCACGAAGCAGACGTTTTGGCTCCAACGTGGCAAAATACTGCGTTCGAAAACGCAGGTGTCCCAGCATATTCTGCCTGTACGATTGCCCCGAATTGGTTGGAAGAATTGCGTGGTCCTGAGCAACCGTTCAATCCGGGATGGGATACCTCTGATTCAGGGAGTGCACTGGCGACAGGCTACAACCAAGCAAAATTTCAATGGGCACATGGCTTGCACGAAAACGGCGACAAGAACTTTGCTCGCCAATCTGTAGCATCGGCTAATTCGCCGTTCTGGAACGTCAGGGCGACCGAGAATACGATCGCACAACACGATGGCTGGGCAAGTTATCCATTGTGGTGTGCGTTGCATCAAATTGTTTTGGAATAAACTGACTGGAGCGGGCGAAGAGATTCGAACTCTCGACATCAACCTTGGCAAGGTTGCGCTCTACCCCTGAGCTACGCCCGCATAACCAGTCATTTTAGTCCAATGGAGCGGGCGAAGAGATTCGAACTCTCGACATCAACCTTGGCAAGGTTGCGCTCTACCCCTGAGCTACGCCCGCATTCCTTGGGTGTGTGGGATTTATAAAGACCGGTCACGGGGCGCAAGAGGAAAATTGGCTGCAGAGGAAAATTCCTTTGTATAAGATCGACTAATATCGGGTTTCAGACAAACTAAGGCGAAAAATGCGGATTGCAATCATGGGCGCAGGGGCGCTGGGCGGATATTTTGGCGCGCGTCTGCATCAGGCAGGGCAGGATGTCACGCTAATTGCCCGCGGGGCGCATCTACAGGCGATTCAGTCCGGCGGACTTTATATCGACAGTCCGAACGGAAATGCACATCTGAATGATATTAAGGCCACGGATGACCCAAGTAGCGTTGGAATCGTTGATTGCGTGCTTTTCTTTGTGAAAAACTACGATCTGGCTGCTGCATTGACCCAGGCCGCGCCGATGATCGGCCCCAACAGCTTTGCGGCGACGTTTCAAAATGGAATCACTGCGCCTTGGGTGGCCGCAAAGGCGTACGGTCTAGGCGCAGTCCTAGGCGGTGCCGCTTGGATACCTGGTTACATCGAAGCACCCGGACGGATCAGGCACACAGACACCAAAGACACCCTTTCGTTTGGTGCACTTTCACTAGAAGGCAAAAGCCACGAGCAGGTTTTGTTCGACGCTCTCACGCAAGCTGGCACGCACCCAGTTATTGCCGAGGACATCAAGTCTGCCGTTTGGTCCAAATTTGTGATGCTCGGGGCGACGTCGGCGGTTTCGACCCTCACACGTTTGACCTTTGGCCAGATCAACGAGAACGCCGAAACAGTAGACCTTATGCGCCAAGCCATTGACGAGGTCTCAGAAGTCGCACGCGCGGTTTGTCCTGATTTGCCGCCTTCATTGGCAGAGGATCAATATGGGTTTTATCAAACAATCGACGGGCAGGTGCGGGCGTCCATGTGCACGGACATTCTAAATGGTCGAAAGTTAGAGCTTGATTGGTTCTCAGGCGAGATCACACGTACTGCACGCAAATACGGGATCGCAACGCCTGTGCATGATATCGCCTTGGCGGCCCTGTGGCCTTATCGGAACGGTGTGCCCGCTTAGTCTAGCTTATTGGGCAACCCGCGCCCGTCGTTCCACCAGCGGTTTGGGTTGTCGTTGTTGGGGTCATAGGCCGCGCGGCTGGCCCAGTTTTCACGCACAAAAATCACTGGTTCCTCGTAGTGGTGGGCATAAATAATTGCGTCCATGACCTTTCCCAACACGCCCAAGTCGCGCTCGATTGAGATTTTGAGCTCGACCATGGGATAGGTTTCCGTCGACCCGGGTTTGAATCCATCCACGTGGGTGGAGGTGGTTGAATTTGGTTCCGGTTGGGCGGTTTCTTTACCGAGCGCCGAGATGCTGGCGTTGCGCTGATATCGCCCCAAGCTGAGAGGGTGAACGTTCATGACGGCGTCAAGAATGCGGTCTGTGTCCTCGGGCAACGTCTGAATTTCGAGGGTCCAAACAGGCTCAAGCCGACCGGACTTTGCTTTATAATCGTTTAGATCGCTCATTTGGGATTATCTCCACTCAGCCCAACAATATCGGGCAGTCTTCGTAAAATGTCGCTAAAACCGACGTCGTTCATGGGCCCATCGGGTGTGACCTGACCAACTAAGCGCAAGCTGGCGTAACCGTGGCAGAGCGACCAAACCAAAATCTCAAGTTCGCGTGGATTGCCATCTGGGTCGATCGAAAATGGCGCACAGGTCTCGGCGAGTACTTGATAGGCCGTGGCCGCCGCCTGAGCCAACTGCTGATCGGGATCGATTTCGATGCGAGAGCCGAACATGAGCGTAAAAAGGGCAGGGTGGTCGACAGTGAATTCTATGTAACCGTTAAGGATAGCGCGAAGACGGTCAGCATCGCTGTCAGCTGCCTTCGCGCGAGATGTCAGCATGTAGTCTGAGAATTGTGTAAACCCTCGGGTGGCTATGGCGCCAATAAGACCATCTAAGCCGCTAAAATGGTGCGCTGGTGCTGCGTGGGAAACCCCAGCTTTGGCAGCGCATTTGCGAAGTGTAAGGGCGGACAGGCCGCCGTGTTGCAACAAGTCGATTCCCGCATCAATCAGCGCTTCCCGTAAGTTTCCGTGATGGCGAGGTTTTTCAGGTTTCTTTGACGTCATAGCCTCATGTTTAGGATTTGCTTGACAGTGTCAAGTTTACTTCTATCTTTACACTGTCAAGTTGAGGTGGATTATGATTCTTAAATGGTCGATGGGTGTTGCTGCGTTTCTGGCGCTTTTTGTTAGCTTGGTGAGCTATCGTTTTGCGTTTTTGGGTCTCGAAACGGCCTTTGAGGTTATGGTCGAGCATGCGCTTGAACGGCGTACCATGCTGTTGATGCATGTTTCTGCTGCGCCCGTGGCGTTGGCCGTTGGCGCATTTCAGTTCATGCCCAAAATTCGCCGAAGCAACAAAACTCTGCATCGATGGCTCGGGCGCATTTATGGCCTAGCAATCCTTGTTGGGGGCATAGGAGCGATGGGGATATCGCTCAATGCAATCGGCGGGACATGGGCGCAGATTGGTTTTTCGGGTTTAGGTATTTCTTGGTTCGTGACCACTGGCTCGGCGATTTATTTCGCAATGAACAAACGCTTTGATGAACACCGAATTTGGATGTTGCGGTCGTATGCGCTGACCTTTGCGGCGGTTACCCTGAGGCTGCAGCTGGTCGGATTTGAGATTGCAGGAATGCCCTATGAGCAATCTTCGGTCTGGCTTTCCTATACGTGCTGGATTCCAAACCTAATCGTTGCTGAAATCCTGATTAGAATGCGCCCAAAGATCGCAAACTGATTACACACTGTCAGGATCGCTCGTGACATAGGCATCCAAGCCTACGTCTTCATTGATCAATACAATGCCGTCTTTGCCCAAAAGCAAGATTGCATACGAGCCGGGTTCGTCGATTGAGAGACTGGAATCATCGTCAACCAATTCAAGCGGCATCTGGTGGCAGGTGCTTTTCAAATTGGCGGACGGTTTGCCGCCAGCACTTCCCCAGATAATACGATGGACGTGCCCAGAGATCGACATGGCGACAGCGGGGCTGTCGGCAATGATCTTGTTGAGGGCGTCCCGGTTCGAAAGCCCGATAACGTCCATGCCGGGAAAGCCGGTTTCGAAGGGGGGATGGTGCATCATCAGGACGCAAGAACCTTTGGGTTGCCCGCTTAATTGATCCTCTAACCAATTCAGTCGTTTTTCGCAGATATTGCCTCCGTGGAACGGTTCGACAGTTGGATCGTGCGTGTCGAGCAGGATTAGTTTGTAATCCCCCACATCGAAAGAGCTTTGAACAAAGCCATTTGGATCCCGGGGAACATCTGGGAAATTGGTGACAAACTGGTCTCGGAAATCGTGATTTCCAAGCGTTAGATGAACAGGAATTGGTACCTGATCCAGCACAGCTTTAAGCCGTTGATACTGATCGCGAATACCGTGGTGTGTCAGGTCGCCAGTAATCACGAGGGCCTCTGCGTCAGGGTGATTGGTGAGGGCATGATCAAGAGCGGCCTTAAAGCGCTCCATTGGGTCGAGACCAATGATCTTTCGTCCCTCTTTGGTGATGTGGATATCGGTCATCACCAAAACTTTATGTGCGAAATCCGTCATTGATGCTGCTCCTTACCTATTGGCGTCAACGAAAGCTGAAATTCGTCGGATTCGCTACCGTTTTTGATGGTTTAGGCGACAAAAAAACCCCTACGAAAACGCAGGGGCTTCATAGGCTCACATTGAGCGATGATTATGCGGCGTTTGCAGCTGCGTTGTTGCGCAACCAGGCCAAGACTGTCTCGGGCGAGCTTTCGCCATAAGGGTCGCCGGCATTATTGTCTTTGCGTCCAGGCTCTTCGAACCAAGCTTCGATATTACCGTCGTTGATAATTGCAGCGTAACGCCAAGAGCGTGTGCCAAACCCTACGTTATTTTTTTCGACCAACATGCCGATTTGACGCGTGAAAACTCCTGAACCGTCTGGGATAACTTTGACGTTTGCCAGCTCTTGGTTACGGGCCCAAGCGTTCATTACGAAGCTGTCGTTGACGGACATGCAGTAAATCTCATCGATGCCGACTTCACGGAAGTTTTCCGCGCCATTCTCGTAGCCAGGAAGCTGGTAGGTCGAACATGTCGGTGTGAAAGCGCCGGGCAACGAGAAAAGCACAACGCGCTTGCCTTTAAAGTAATCGTCGGAAGTGACGTCTTGCCACCGGAAAGGGTTGTCTCCGCCGATGCTTTCGTCGCGGACGCGGGTTTTAAAAGTTACGTTCGGGACGGTTACGCCTACGTTCATGTTCAGTCTCCATTGGGATTTGCAATTCGATCAGGAATCGAATGAATTAATTAGAATGATTCTAATATAGTATTGATGGCATGTTATTCAGGTGCGCTTTTTGTCGCGCAAAAAAATAAGCGGGCACCTGTGGCAGATGCCCGCTTATCGTTGGATTTACAACGTCTTATTCGAGTTCGATCAGCAAATCTTTCGCGTCAATTTGACCACCCGCTTGGATGTGCACTGCCTTGATAATAGCGTCACGTTCAGCATGCAGGCCAGTCTCCATTTTCATGGCCTCGATGGTCAAAAGCAGATCGCCCTCGGCAACTTTTTGACCCGCTTGAACCGCGACCGAGGCCACAACTCCGGGCATTGGCGCGCCAATGTGATCTGCGTTTCCAAGTTCGGCCTTCGGGCGTGCAGTCGTTGTCGCTTTGATCTTGCGGTTTGGAACTCGGATCGTGCGAGGCTGTCCGTTGAGCTCAAAGAAAACTTTAACCTCGCCCTTTTCGTCGGTCTCACCGATGGCTTGCAGACGGATTTCCAACGTTTTACCCGGATCAATATCAGCCGTGATTTCGTCACCCGGTTCCATGCCATAAAAGAATGTTTTGGTAGGCAACGCTCTTACTGGGCCATAAGTGCGATGGCGGCCCATGTAATCGAGGAACACTTTCGGGTACATCAGATAGCCATTTAGGTCTTCGTTATCGACTTTGAAGCCCTCAAGCTGCTTGGACAGATCTTTGCGGACCTCTTCCATATCGACGGGCGGCAAATGCGCACCGGGGCGATTTACGTTTGGCTTTTCGTCTTTAAGTACCTTGTTGATGATCGCTTTGGGGAACCCGCCGGGAGGCTGGCCAAGGTTGCCCTTCATCATGTCGATGACGGAATCCGGGAAGCTAACATCGCGCTGAGGGTCTTCGACGTCTTCGCGCGTTAGGTTTTGGCTGACCATCATCAATGCCATATCACCAACGACCTTCGATGAAGGGGTGACCTTTACGATATCGCCGAACATTTCGTTTACGTCTGCGTAGGATTGGGCAACCTCATGCCACCGCTCTTCGAGGCCAAGACTACGCGCTTGCGCCTTGAGGTTGGTGAATTGCCCACCCGGCATCTCGTGCAAGTAAACCTCAGACGCTGGGGCCTGAAGCCCGCTTTCAAAGGCAGCGTATTGGCCACGCACGGCCTCGAAGTAATTCGAGATCTCACGGATCGCGCCGATGTCTAGACCGGTGTCGCGATCGGTGAAGTTCAGAGATTCAACGACCGTTCCCAGCGTTGCCTGCGACGTGTTGCCCGAGAAGCTGTCCATGGCGCAATCGACGGCGTCCACGCCAGCCTCGGCGGCTGCTAGAATAGTGCCAGAAGCGACGCCCGCAGTGTCGTGCGTGTGGAAATGGATCGGCAGGCCGACCTCTTCTTTCAGCGCTTTGAACAATTGGCGTGCCGCGGCGGGTTTCAGCAATCCGGCCATGTCTTTGATGCCCAGAACATGTGCGCCGGCGGCTTCAAGTTCTTTGGCCATGCCGACATAGTACTTGAGGTCGTACTTTGAGCGTTCTGGGTTCAGAATGTCGCCCGTATAGCAGACGGTTCCTTCGCAAACCTTGTTGGCCTCGACAACTGCGTCCATTGCAACGCGCATGTTTTCGACCCAGTTCAAACTGTCAAAAACACGGAAAACATCGACACCGGTCACTGCGGCCTGACGAACAAACTCTTGCACGACATTGTCGGGATAGTTGGTGTATCCGACGCCATTGCTGGCACGCAGCAACATTTGCGTCATGATATTGGGCATTGCAACGCGCAGATCGCGCAAACGTTGCCATGGGCATTCTTGCAAGAAACGGTAGGCAACGTCGAAGGTCGCGCCACCCCAGCACTCGACCGAGAACAACTGCGGAAGGTTCGCGGAATATGCTGGCGCCGCCTTGATCATGTCGATTGAACGCATGCGGGTTGCCAATAGGGACTGGTGACCATCACGCATGGTTGTGTCGGTGATCAGCAGTTGCTTTTGGGCTTTCATCCAATCGGCAACGGCTTGAGGGCCTTTGTCTTCTAGCAAGTTGCGCGTGCCATAGGCAGGCTCAGATCGCAGCTCGGGTATCCGCGCCGGTTTCAGATCGGCGGCTGGTTTGGTGCGGCCTTCGGTTTCTGGGTGACCGTTGACCGAGATATCGGCGATGTAGGTCAGAACCTTCGTTCCACGGTCGCGGCGTTTCTTGAACTGGAACAGACCGGGGGTCTCGTCGATGAACTTGGTTGTGTACTGGTTGTTCAGGAATGTTGGGTGTTTCAACAAGTTCTCAACAAAGGCGATGTTCGTACTAACGCCGCGAATACGGAATTCACGTAGGGCGCGGTCCATACGGGCAATCGCTTTGTCTGGCGTTGGGGCCCACGCAGTGATCTTGGTCAAAAGCGAGTCATAGTAACGGGTGATAACGCCGCCTGCATAGGCCGTTCCACCGTCCAGACGGATGCCCATGCCAGTCGCCGAGCGGTAGGCTGTTATACGACCATAGTCAGGGATAAAGTTGTTCTGCGGGTCTTCGGTGGTGATGCGGGTCTGTAGTGCATGACCATTGAGGCGCACGTCATATTGCGAGGGCTTGCCGGTGGCCTCAGCTATGCTTTTGCCCTCTGCGATCAGGATTTGGGCCTGCACGATATCGATGCCAGTGACTTCTTCCGTGACAGTGTGTTCAACCTGAACGCGCGGGTTCACCTCGATGAAAAAGAACTTGCCGCTCTCCATGTCCATCAAAAACTCAACGGTTCCTGCGCATTCGTAATTCACATGTGAACAAATCTTGCGGCCTAGTTCGCAGATTTCTTCGCGCTGGGCTTCGGACAGATAGGGGGCGGGCGCGCGCTCAACAACTTTTTGGTTGCGCCGCTGGACCGAGCAATCGCGCTCATAGAGGTGATACATGCCGCCGTGCTGGTCACCAAGGATTTGAACCTCGACGTGACGGGCGCGGGTGATCATCTTTTCTAGGTATCCTTCGCCGTTGCCAAAAGCGGATTCAGCTTCGCGACGACCTTCAAGGACCTTCTCTTCGACTTCATCTTCGGACAGGATTGGACGCATTCCGCGTCCACCACCGCCCCAAGAGGCTTTTAGCATTAAGGGGTAGCCGACTTTGGCAGCTTCGGCGCGGATTTCGTCCATGTCATCGCCAAGGACTTCGGTTGCTGGAACGACAGGCACGCCAGCTTGAATCGCTACTTTACGGGCAGATGCTTTATCGCCGAGTGCACGCATGGTTGCCGCTTTGGGACCGATAAAGGCAATGCCATTGGCTTCGCAAGCATCGACAAACTCGGGGTTCTCAGAAAGCAAACCGTAGCCTGGATGGATCGCATCAGCACCGCATTCCTTTGCAACGCGGATAATCTCATCGATGCTAAGATAGGCGGCAACTGGCCCCATACCTTCGCCAATGCGATAGGCTTCGTCGGCTTTGAAACGGTGGAGGCCGAGTTTGTCTTCTTCTGCAAAAATGGCCACGGTTTTTTTGCCCATCTCATTGGCGGCGCGCATAACGCGGATGGCGATTTCGCCGCGGTTAGCAATGAGAATTTTGTTAAACGTGGTCATGCGGAAGTCTCCAATTTGTGACGTCGCGTCACGATTACTGTGAAAGCTTAGGGCAGGCAATCAGTAAGACTGCGTATCTCTTGAGGTTTTTTGCCGCATATCTGAAGTAACGCTCTATTTATGTCATATATTTCAAATATTTACGGCATATATTTGCATGCGAATTTGTGCTAGATTGGCTTGAAAATTCCATGCAAGGGGCGCATTATTGGCCAGTATTTGACCACCAAATAATGTCTACATACGGCAAGCCCATAATATTGGAAATTTGATCGGAAATTTGTCATGTGGTCTCGCAGCTCTGTTGTCCGCCGCAACTTTTGCCACGCATTCTTTATTGAGCGTATTCGCTGACGACATTGTACGGATTGCGAGCGACGTTTGTAGGTGCCCAACGTCACTCAATTCAGGGTTTTAGGGCCCAAAACCGCACGAAGATTTCACAGCCACGCGCATGGAGTTAGCGACCTTTAGAACAGTTGCGCTAGAGACATGTCAGATGGGCTGGCAACCCCTAGCTGAGGCAAGTTGGCGGCCAAGTCTTTTGCCAAGATCTCAGCGAAATGTAAAATGCCCTGCGGTCCAAGGGCTGCCAAGGCGATGTGCCATGCCCGACCCATCATGACAAAATCCGCCCCGAGCGCGAAGGCTCTCAGAATGTCCAACCCTCCCTCGGCGCCACTGTCGAAAATTATCGGAAGTTGGGTCGCCGCGCGAATGTCAGGCAACACTTCGATCGTCGGGGGGGCCGCATCAAGTTGGCGACCTGCGTGGTTTGACACCCATATTGCATCGACACCCTCAGCCTGAAGCCTTGTCGCGTCGCCAGAGTTCATCACGCCTTTGACTATTAGTGGCCCGTCCCAATTATCCCTCAGCCACTTCAGATAGGTCCAATCGGGCGCGGTACGCAGCAGATAGCCAACATGCGCCGTTGGCGACATACCTTTTTGCGCTTCGGCGACGTAGGGGTCGAGGGTACGCATATGAGGCATTCCGTGCCGTGCCATTCCAAGCGCCCACGCGGGACATGTCGCGATCTGGGCGAGCAAGCGCGGTGTCAGTTTGGGCGGTTGCGTCAGTCCCGATCTGGTTTGGCGTTCGCGGCGACTGGCGGTTGGCACATCGGCGGTTAGCACAAGGGTCGAGAAACCACTGTCCTTTGCGCGTTGCAACATATCCCTGCGGATTTGTGGGTCGCGTGGGGGGTAAAGTTGAAACCAGCCGTTGCCGTTCAGGTTCTTTCCAATGGCTTCGGGCGTTTCACTTGCAACGGTGGACAAACAATAGGGCAGATTTAGCGCGTTTGCGGCCGTTGAAAGATGATGTTCAGCCTGTGGCCAGATGAGGCCTGACATACCGACGGGTGCGATTCCAACCGGTAACGCATAGGTCGACCCAAGGAAGGACGTCGCTAAGTCGGGTGTTACTTCACCGTGTAAGATCGACGGACGCAGCTTAATTGCATCCAGCGCCGACCGGTTTGCGGCCTTGGTTTGTTCAGCCCCTGTGCCGCTGTCCAAAAACTCCCATACGAATTTGGGAAGCCGCGCGCGGGCACGTCGGCGCAAATCAGAAAGGTCGAGATATTGGTTATGCAGGCTCATCCTGCGCATCTTCGTCAGTTCGCCCTGAAATGCAACTGTTGGAAAATACGGTTCAAATGATCCAAATCCAATGGCGGAACATAGTGAGAACAGTTCTTTTCTTTTTAGAATGGCTTGGCTAGATTGCCCGCATGAATGATTTTGACGAATTTGATGCGTTTGAAGGGGCTTCTTTGACCTCACGGGCCATGGCTGCTCGTGGAGGCGCTGCGTCTTATATGGACGAATTGAACCCAGCCCAACGCCAAGCGGTTGAGGCGCTCGACGGGCCTGTATTGATGCTGGCCGGCGCAGGGACGGGAAAAACTAAGGCGCTAACCACACGCATTGCGCATTTGTTGAACACGGGCCGCGCTGCACCCAACGAGATTTTGGCGGTGACTTTTACCAATAAAGCGGCCCGAGAAATGAAGTTGCGCGTTGGCCGGCATCTTGGTCATGCAGTCGAAGGCATGCCTTGGCTTGGTACGTTCCATGCAGTCTGTGTGAAACTGCTTAGACGCCATGCCGAATTGGTCGGCCTAAAGTCGAACTTCACGATTTTGGACACAGACGATCAACTTCGTCTGCTTAAGCAATTGGTGCGTGCAGCGAATATCGACGACAAGCGTTGGCCCGCGCGCCAATTGGCTGGCCTCATTGATGGCTGGAAGAACCGTGCTTGGACGCCTGAGAAAGTGCCGACCGCTGAAACAGCCGCCTATAACAACCGCGGGACCGAGATTTACGATCAATATCGAACGCGGCTACGCGAATTGAACGCAGTCGACTTTGGCGATTTGCTTTTGCACATGGTCACGATTTTCCAAAACCATCCAGATATCCTCGCCCAATATCAGCGATGGTTCCGCTACATCCTTGTGGACGAATATCAGGATACTAACGTCGCCCAATACCTCTGGCTGCGACTGCTGGCAGGGGGGCACAAAAACATCTGTTGTGTCGGTGATGACGATCAGTCGATCTATGGTTGGCGCGGCGCTGAAGTGGGTAACATCCTGCGGTTTGAAAAAGATTTCCCCGGCGCTGTCGTTGTTCGGCTTGAGCAAAACTACCGCTCGACCCCACATATTTTGGCGGCAGCATCTGGTGTGATCCGTGGCAACTCTGGTCGTCTTGGCAAAGAGCTTTGGACGGCTGAAGAAGAAGGCGAGAAAGTCCGTCTTATCGGCCACTGGGATGGTGACGAAGAAGCCCGTTGGGTGGGTGAAGAGATTGAATCCCTGCAGCGTGGCACCCGTGGCTTGCGGGCAGTATCGCCTGACGAAATGGCGATTCTTGTGCGGGCTTCGCATCAAATGCGGGCATTTGAGGATCGGTTTTTGACCATCGGTTTGCCGTATCGCGTGATTGGCGGCCCTCGTTTCTATGAGCGGATGGAGATCCGCGATGCCATGGCCTATTTTCGGCTGGTGGTCTCGCCCACGGACGATCTCGCGTTTGAAAGGGTGGTTAATACACCTAAACGCGGTCTTGGTGATAAGGCCCAGCAAACCATTCAACGCTGCGCCCGTGAAAACGGAGTGTCCTTGGTGGATGGCGCAGCGCTGGCTGTAGAACAGGGTCTTATCAAAGGCAAAGGCGGCAAAGAGCTTCAGAAATTCATCGTCGATTTGGCGCGCTGGGGCCGGATGACGGGCAGTGCTGATGTTAGCCATTTGGAACTGGCCGAGATTGTCTTAGACGAAAGCGGCTACACGGCGATGTGGCAGAACGATAAAACGCCAGAAGCGCCGGGACGGTTGGAAAACCTGAAGGAACTCGTCAAAGCGCTTGAGAATTTTGAGAATCTTCAAGGGTTTCTTGAGCACGTCAGCCTGATTATGGAAAACGAAAGCGACGATGCCGAAGAAAAGGTCAGCATCATGACGCTTCACGCCGCCAAGGGTTTGGAGTTTCCGGCTGTTTTTCTGCCTGGGTGGGAGGATGGATTGTTCCCCTCGCAGCGCAGTATGGATGAAAGCGGTCTTAAAGGCCTCGAGGAAGAACGCCGGCTTGCCTACGTTGGTATCACGCGGGCTGAGGAGATTTGCACGATTTCATTCGCCGGCAACCGCCGGATATTCGGACAATGGCAAAGCTCTATGCCGTCTCGATTCATAGACGAATTGCCAGAAAAACACGTCGAGGTCCTAACCCCGCCCGGACTTTATGGCGGTGGATACGGCGCTGCAGCCTCGGGAATCGAATCACGGGCGTCGGCTGCGGACGGATATAACTCGCCCGGATGGAAGCGGATGCAGGAACGCGCGGGCAATCGACCAGTTCAGCAACCCAAGGAGTCGCGGTCTCAGGTGATCGACCTTCAGGCGGTCTCGGCGTATTCGATGGGCGATCGGGTGTTCCACCAGAAGTTCGGGTATGGCGCAATCGTTGGAATAGAGGGTGACAAGCTGGACATCGAGTTTGAAAAAGCAGGCCTGAAAAAGGTTGTCGCTAAGTTCATAACTGGCACGGACGACATTCCGTTTTAAATCGACCAAATACGCGAAAGACAAAAGAAAAGGCGGCAACCCCAAACGGGTGCCGCCTTAGTTTGTTTAAAGAGATCAGGGAGGAGACTCTTTAAGAAACTGTGGGCGATGACGCAGGGAGGGCGCATCATCGCCCGAAAATCAGTGGGGAAGGGAGGAGAACCCCATCTGAATTCCTAAACTTTGTGGCAGCAGCGCAAAGGGAGGAGTGCGCTGCTGCCAGAGCCGAGATCCAACAGGCAGGGAGGAGGGCCTGTCAGTTCGGTATTTCAGCGGCAGCAAGGGAGGAGAAGCTGCCGCGACGGGTCGGATCTAAGGGAGGAAGACCAATTCGACCGGAATTTTTTAGACGTTCGTGCCGTATGTGCTGTCGAACGCGATACGCTTGATGTTCGACGAGTGGATACCGAGGTCTGCAAGCTCGTACGCCGAAAGGGCACTGAGTTCGTTGACTGTCTGGCGGTAGCGGCGGTTATTCTGGAAGCGCGCAACCAAAGATTTGAGAGTGTCTGCGAACCGGATGTTTAGACCAGAGTGGACGGGTGTGTCAGCAAAAGTTGCCATGTTCGTATCGTTCCTGAGTATGTTAGCGATCACATCGTGTTTCTTGTTGAGTTACATAAGCCAATGCTGCACGCGCACAATCCCGATCCTGATCAATGCCGCTATGCAGCATTTGCATACGTTGAAGCATGCAAGATAGATTGGCCTTGCGCTTATGATGAAATTTCTGGCCTATGTGCGCAGTTCAAAATGAGGTCTGAAAAATGAGCGCGTCAAAAGAGAGTGTCATCGCCATTCTGTCGAAAATCGAGTTGCCGGACGGTGGCAACCTTGTATCCCGCGAAATGGTAAGAGCGTTGACGATAGAGGACGGCGAAGTCCGTTTCGTAATCGAGGCACCAAACGCGGATATGGCACAGAAGATGTCTGCGGTTGAGGCTGCGGCGCGGCGGGGCGTCGAAACGCTTGAGGGCGTAAAGTCGGTGTCGGTCGTTTTGACTGCGCATGGACCAGCAGAAAAAAAGCCGGTTCCGGACTTGAAGATCGGTGGGCATCCTAAACCTCAGCAAGGCGCTATGGCCGTTGAAGGCGTAAAGAAAATTATCGCCATTGCCTCGGGCAAAGGCGGAGTTGGCAAGTCAACCGTGTCATCTAACCTCGCCGTAGCTTTGGCACGTCAGGGTCGAAAAGTCGGCTTGTTGGATGCGGACATCTACGGCCCGTCTCAGCCTAAGATGATGGGCAACATGAAGCGGCCGGGCGCGACTCCGGATGGCGAAAAGATAGTCCCTCTCGACGCGCATGGCGTTCGGATGATGTCTATCGGATCAATGGTAGATCCGGATCAGGCATTGATTTGGCGCGGGCCAATGTTGATGGGCGCTTTGCAGCAGTTGCTTGGTCAAGTTGAATGGGCACCGTTGGACGTGCTGATTATTGATATGCCGCCCGGCACAGGCGATGTGCAGCTAACGCTTGGCCAGAAGACTGAAATTGACGGCGCGATCATCGTTTCTACGCCTCAGGATGTCGCCCTGATTGACGCGCGCAAAGCGATCAACATGTTTGAAAAACTGAAAACGCCAATTTTGGGCATGATTGAGAATATGTCGTTCTACACATGCCCAAAATGTGGAGATCAGGCGCATATCTTTGGTCACGGCGGTGTTGAGCACGAAGCCGAGAAGCTGGGCGTTCCATTGCTGGCCGCATTGCCGATTGATCTTAATACTCGTTTAGGCGGCGACGCTGGTGCGCCTGTCGCTTCGGGCGAAGGCGAAATCGCGGATGCCTATCTGCAATTGGCGGATAACTTGATCAAAGGTGGCATTGCCTGACCAAAATGGATCTGGGATTGTATGGGAAAGGGCGCCTCAAAGGCGCCCTTTTTCGAATCAAATATAGTCTCGTGATCCAAGAATTCGAAAAAATGTTATAAATATCGAATGTTTCTTGAGGAAAGATGAAGAAACAGCGGGAAACGATGGGCTGCAAGTCTGCCACTATATGTAGTGCTGAACTTTGGCGGTATAGCAATTTATAGATAAATTGGGGTGCGTTTGACATATTTTATGTCTCTGAGAACCCATATAGCGACCTACATTCCCATAAAAAGTTCTTGCTTCCCATATATTCCCATGCCATCCCTATTGCACGATGAGGACGGGCTCATAAGGGCGATAAGACCCAAAAGGCACCAAGTCAGGTTTCATACAGGCACCCGCATTCATCGAACGTAGAGATCCGGCGCGCGAGCGAGCAGACATCCCCCCAGGTGGCGCGCGCAGCTGGACACCCCGCAACGCGGGACGAGGGCGGCGGATAGGGCGGTGGCAGCATCCCTATCCGCCGTTTCGTTTCTAAGGGGTCAAACATAATTAATTCGGGGAAAGGTGAGGAAAGTGGACCGTAAACTGAGGTTCATAGGCGAGAGCCACCACAAAGTGGATGGTAAGGGCAGGGTGTCTATCCCTGCTGCATTTCGTCGTGTGCTGGCCTCGGGTGATCCAGATTTTCCTGAAAGCGGCAATCCACAGTTGGTCATTGTATATGGTGACGACAAGCGCGATTTCCTTGAATGCTTCACACTTTCCGCCATTGAAAAGATTTACGACCAGATCGAACGCTTAGCGCGGGCTAACCCGCGTCGCAAAGCTTTGCAGCGCCTTTATTCTACCCACGCAATCTCAACTTCGGTTGATGAAACTGGGCGATTGGTTCTGCCTTCGAAACTCCGCGAAAAGATTGGGCTGGACGAGTCCGCGTTCTTTGCCTCTACCGGTGAGACGTTTGAGATTTGGAAACCCGAAACCTATGACAAAGTTTACGAGGCCGCGCTAGAAGCCGAAGACGACTTCGATCCGGATGTCGATGCCTCGACCTACTTGGATGGCGACGAGGGTTTATAAACAATGTCCGCGCTGCCCGCCAAAAACGCCCCACATATTCCAGTTCTCCTCCGCCCGCTTTTGCGGGCTGTTTCACCTGTAAAAGGTGTTTGGCTTGACGGAACATTTGGGGCCGGTGGTTATAGCCGTGCCTTGCTTGATGCTGGTGCTGATAAAGTGATTGGCGTTGATCGTGATCCGCTGGCGCTTGAAATGGCACAAGCTTGGAAAGCCGACTACGGGGATCGTTTAGAACTGGTTCAGGGCGTGTTTTCGCGGATGGACGAGTATGGACAAGAATTGGACGGAATTGTTCTAGACCTTGGCGTTAGCTCGATGCAATTGGACTTAGCCGAACGTGGATTTTCATTCATGCGTGACGGTCCATTGGATATGCGAATGAGCCAAAGTGGTGAAAGCGCTGCGGACATCGTGAACGAAGCCGATGAGGCTGAAATTGCAAACATCCTTTATCTGTTCGGCGAAGAGCGCGCCAGCCGGCGTATTGCTCGGGCCATAATTAAGGAACGCGAGGTTGAGCCGATCACGCGGACGTTGAAACTGGCTGGCATCATTGAGGGCTGTTTGCCACGCTCTAAGCCAGGTCAAAGCCATCCCGCCACTCGTAGTTTTCAAGGGCTTCGGATCGCTGTGAACAACGAATATGGTGAGTTTTTTGAGGGTCTGATGGCTGCCGAACGGGCGTTAAAGCCAGGTGGCCAGTTGGCGGTTGTAACCTTCCATTCCGTCGAAGATCGTATGGCAAAGCGCTTTATCCAAGCGCGCTCAGGTGGCGAAGGGCGGGCCAACCGCTATGCGCCTGAAATTGAAGTTGCCACGCCACAATTCACCGTCAAAAGCAGAAAGGCGATTGGACCGGATGAAGATGAATTGGCCGAAAACCCCCGTTCACGTAGTGCCAAATTACGCGTAGCGACCCGAACAGAGGCGCCCTCAGGAACGGTTGATCCTAAGAAGATTGGCATGCCGATGCGCAAGGAGGGGAAGCGTTGAAGATTCTCGTCTATGTCGCGATATTCCTGATGGTGATTGCCCAAGGATTTTGGGCATATACCGAGAATTACGAAACTCAAAAATCGTTGGCCTCGACCAAACGATTGCAAATTGACATCGCGAATGCGCGTTCGCAGCTTGGTGTGTTGAATGCAGAATGGGCCTATTTGAATCGACCAGACCGCCTGCGCGACTTGGTCGATATGAATTTTGACCGCTTGCTTTTGCTACCTTTACGCCCCGAACAATTTGGTCACGTCGCAGAAGTACCTCGCAATGGTTTACTTGCTGACGACTTTATCGAACGCCTCACTGTTTCAGTGTTGGAGGTCGAGGAATGATCCGCAAACCTCTTCGTCCTTTGGCATTGGTTCTTGAAGCGCGTGCCGCTGGTAAGAACCCAGGGGACATTGAGCGCGAGAACATCAAAGATCGCCACGAACAAGCCCGCGATGCGTCGCGTTCACGCGCTGAAAGCCGCCTATTGGTGCTTATCCTAGCGTTTATTAGCCTGTTTGCCTTAGTTGCCGTGCGCATGGGTGCTTTGTCGGTGTCCGAGCCTATGGAGCCGCAGTCATCCTATTCTGGCCCGTCTATCGTTGCCCAACGTGGCAATATCGTAGATCGCCAAGGCCGAATTCTTGCAATCAACCTTGATACGCACTCTCTCTACGCCACACCTCAGGACATGGTTGAGCCTGAACTGGCAGCGCAAGCGTTGGCACAGATTTTCCCTGATCTGGACCAACAGGATTTGCTGCGTTGGTTTACGGGTAGCCGTAAGTTCCTTTGGGTGAAGAAAAAACTGAGCCCAGAGCAAAAGCAAGCGGTTCATGATCTCGGCGAGCCGGGGCTAAAGTTTGGCCCTCGGGAATTGCGTCTTTATCCCAACGGCAGTTTGGCCGCACACGTTCTCGGCGGCGCTAGCTTTGGGCGCGAAGATGTTGCGGCGGCCGAAGTTGTCGGCGTTGCAGGTGTCGAAAAGACATTCGATGACTTCCTACGTGATCCTTCCTATGCCGGTCAGGAACTTCAGCTGACCGTGGACCTCAGTATCCAATCTGCCGTTGAGCAAGTTCTGCGCGGTGGAATGATGCTGATGAACGCCAAAGGCGCGGCAGGCATTTTGATGGACGCGAATACTGGTGAGATTATCAGCGTCGTTAGCCTACCGGATTTTGATCCCAACGACCGTCCAGCGCCGCCGACCAAGGGAAATCCTGCGGACAGTCCGTTATTCAACCGAGCGATTCAAGGCGTCTATGAGTTGGGTTCGACCTTTAAAATTTTCGCAGCTGCGCAAGCTTTGGAAATGGGCTTAGTGACGCCTGATACGATGATTGATATCCGAGGCCCGCTTAAGTGGGGCAAATTCCGTATCACGGACTTTCATAACTACGGCAACGAGCTGTCAGTGCATGACATCATCAAAAAATCCTCAAACATCGGTAGCGCGCGCCTTGCCTTGCAAATCGGTGCGGACAAGCAACAAGAATTCCTAAAATCTCTTGGTTTCTTTGAGCCCACCAGCGTCGAAATGGTCGAGGCCAGTGGTGGTCGGCCGAAATATCCTAAGGACTGGAAGGATATTTCAACGATTACCATTAGCTATGGACACGGCCTATCCGCGACGCCGATGCATTTGGCAGCCGCTTACGCCAGCTTGCTGAATGGCGGCTACAAAATCACGCCGACATTGTTGAAGCGGGACTTTTACGAACGCGGACCAAGGGTCGTTAGCCCACAAACATCGCGCCAAGCGCGTGAAATGCTGCGGTCAGTTGTTAAAGAGGGCACGGCCACGTTTGGCAATGTTCCGGGGTACGCGGTTGCGGGTAAGACTGGCACCGCCGACAAGCCGATTGAAACTGGCGGCGGTTATTACGAAGATCGCGTGATTTCGACGTTTGCCAGTGCTTTTCCTGCGCATGATCCCAAATATGTGTTGGTGGTCACGATGGATGAGCCTGAGCTTTCAACTGGGATAGAGCCCAAGCGAACCGCAGGCTGGACGGCAGTGCCTGTTGCGGCTGAGATCATTACCCGCGTGGCGCCTCTACTTGGTTTAAGACCAGAGATTGAACCTAGTGCGCAGCTGGGTGTAACACAGACCTCGAACTAATCTGGAATGAGTGATGAACGGCCAGACAAAATCGCTAAGTGCATTGGGTCTGACCGCACGCGGTAGACGAGAAGCCGAGATCACAGGTCTATCGGTTGATAGTCGTGACGTGCGTGCGGGGCATCTTTTTGCTGCTTTGCCGGGGATAAACGCCCACGGCGCGCAGTTTATTCCGTCTGTGCTAGAGGCCGGTGCATCGGCAATTTTGACCAACATGGCTGGGGCAAAAATCGCCGAAGAGGCGTTGGCAGGGTCTGAAGCAGCTTTGGTTGTTGTTGAGAATCCTCGACAGGCGCTCGCGTTTGCGGCCGCCCTTTGGTTCGGCGCTCAGCCCGAGGTTATGGTTGCTGTGACCGGTACAAACGGAAAAACTTCGGTTGCTACGTTTACACGGCAAATTTGGAACCAGCTCGGGTTTGAGGCCGTGAATCTAGGGACCACCGGGGTTGAGGGCTCTTGGGAGCTGCCGTTGCGCCACACCACGCCGGAACCGATCACGCTGCACCACGCATTGGCCAAGGCTGCAAAAGCAGGGATCACGCACGCTGCGATGGAAGCTTCAAGCCATGGGCTTGAACAGCGCCGTCTTGATGGTGTGCAATTGGTTGCCGCTGGCTTTACCAATTTCACGCAGGACCACCTTGATTACCACGAAACATTTGATGCATATTTCGACGCTAAGTCGGCGCTGTTCGACCGCGTTTTACCGTTTGAAGGCGTGGCTGTTATCAATATCGACACACCCCACGGTGTGGATATGGCAGACGTTGCAATGCAAGCGGGGCAGGAATTGCTGGCCGTCGGCAAAGCGCGTGAGGCTGATTTACGCCTGCTTGCGCAACGCTTTGATGCGACGGGGCAAGAAGTACGCATGGCCTATGGCGGACGCATTCATCAGATGAAGTTAAAGCTCATCGGCGGATTTCAGGCAGAAAATGCTGTGCTTGCTGCTGGCTTGGCCATCGCCTCGGGCTGCGATCCCGAGGAAGTGCTTTTGGCGCTGCCAAGACTGGTACCCGTGCGTGGACGTATGCAGTTGGCCGCGACCCGTGAAAACGGTGCGGCGGTCTTTGTCGATTACGCGCACACGCCCGACGCAGTTTCAACGGCGTTGCAAGCGCTTAGACCGCATGTCATGGGGCGGCTTGTCGTTGTGCTCGGGGCTGGCGGTGATCGTGATACGACCAAACGCCCGTTGATGGGCGAAGCGGCGGCATTGCACGCCGATGTGGTTTTTGTGACCGACGATAACCCTAGAAACGAAGACCCTGCGGTGATCCGAACGGCAGTCATGCTTGGCGCACCCGAAGCCGTTGAGGTTGGCGATAGGGCCGAGGCGATTCTGCGCGCCGTTGATGCTTTGGGACCAGGGGATGCATTGCTGATTGCCGGCAAAGGGCATGAGGCCGGTCAAATTGTTGGCGATGATGTGCTGCCGTTTGATGATGTAGAACAAGCCAGCATGGCAGTCTCTGCATTGGACGGGGGCTTGGCATGACGCTTTGGACAGCACACGATGCTGAGGCCGCAACAGGTGGTCAGGCGATTGGAAATTGGTCAGCAAATGGCGTTTCGATTGATACCCGAACGCTTAAGTCAGGTGATTTGTTTGTTGCCTTAAAGGCCGCGCGAGATGGGCATGAATTTGTAGCTCAGGCTTTGAGCAAAGGTGCCGCCGCCGCGCTTGTCTCTCATGTTCCCGAAGGCGTCGCCCAAGATGCGCCGCTTCTGATTGTCGATGATGTTTTGCAGGGCCTTGAGGCTTTGGGCCGTGCAGCGCGGGCCAGAACGAAGGCTAAAGTTGTTGGTGTTACCGGTTCGGTCGGTAAAACTTCTACAAAAGAAATGTTGGGGACCGTCTTGGGTGGGCAAGGCAAAACGCACGCCGCTGAGGCAAGCTATAACAATCATTGGGGCGTGCCATTGACGCTGGCACGCATGCCAGTCGATGCAGATTTCGCTGTCATCGAAATTGGCATGAACCATCCGGGCGAAATTGCGCCACTTGCAAAAATGGCCAAACCAGACATAGCCGTGATCACGATCGTAGCGCCCGCGCATCTTGAAGCGTTTGAAAGCGTTGATGAAATCGCCCGCGAGAAGGCAGCGATATTTGAGGGGCTGGTCGAAGGCGGTGCCGCGTTGATTAATGGCGATATGGACACCACAGAGTTGGTTGCCAGCATCGCGCTGGAACATGGCGTCAAGGCGATGCAATTTGGGGCGCTCGACACAGCTGACTTTTCGGCGACAAAAATTGATCTGAATGATCAAACCACGATTGTGCGTTGCAATATCCAAGGAACGCCAACGATATTTAAAATCGGCGCGCCTGGTCGGCATTTTGCGATGAACGCACTTGCGACGTTAGGCGTGGCCCATCACTTGGGTCTAGATCTGGCCGTGTCGCTTGGCGATATCGGCCGGTGGTTGCCGCCTCAGGGTCGGGGAACTCGTGAGCGTATTGTGATGGACGTCGTTGAGGATCACCTGAGCTTTGACTTGATAGATGACGCATTTAACGCAAATCCAACCTCAATGATTGCTGCGCTTGAAGTGCTATCGGCAGCTAAAACAGGTCGAAACGGACGCAAAATAGCGGTCCTAGGCGACATGTTGGAGCTGGGGATAGGCGAACTGGAAATGCATCGCTCACTGGCCGATCAGCCGTTTTTTTCAGAGATCGATGTGGTGCACTGTGTAGGGTCCCGTATGCGGGTGCTTTATGAAGCATTGCCGGAAGATCAAAGTGGTAGATGGTGTGAAACTGCAGAAGAACTGGCCCAATGCGCCCATGCAATTGTTCATAGCGGCGACGTTCTGCTGGTGAAGGGCTCAAAAGGTTCAAAGGTATCACGGGTCGTTGACGCCGTGCGAAAATTGGGCCATTCCGCGCCGATGTCCCAACAAGAGGGTGGCTAAATGCTTTATTGGTTGACCGCACTGTCAGATGGCGGTGATGCTTTTAACCTATTTCGTTACATTACGTTTCGCGCTGGCGGAGCGTTTATGACGGCACTTTTGTTTGGTTTCCTATTCGGACGGCCACTGATCAACGTGCTGCGCCGCCGTCAAGGGCGTGGTCAGCCGATCCGTGAAGATGGGCCCGAAGGACATTTTTCCAAGGCGGGAACGCCAACGATGGGTGGCCTATTGATCGTTGGCGCATTGTTGACGTCTACGTTGCTTTGGGCGCGTTTGGACAATCCGTTTATATGGCTGGTGCTGTTTGTAACGATCGGGTTTGGGGCGATTGGATTTTGGGACGACTACGCCAAAGTTTCAAAGCAAAATACCAAAGGTGTGCCAAGCAAGGTACGTGTAGTTCTTGGCATTTTGATTAGCACATTGGCTGCTTGGTGGGCATCTGCCTATCACCCAGAAGGGCTGCAATATCAATTGGCTTTGCCTATCTTTAAGGACACATTGATAAATCTGGGATGGTTTTTCGTTCCGTTTGGCATCTTCGTTATCCTAGGCGCTGCGAATTCTGTGAACCTTACGGATGGCTTGGATGGGCTTGCAATTATGCCCGTGATGATCGCAAGTGGAGCGCTTGGCATCATTGCTTACGCCGTTGGTCGCGTCGACTTTACCGAGTATTTGGACGTGCATTATGTCGCCGGTACGGGTGAAATATTGATATTTGTTATGGGGATCATTGGGGGCGGTCTTGGCTTTCTTTGGTATAACGCCCCGCCTGCTGCCGTGTTTATGGGCGATACCGGATCCTTGGCACTTGGCGGAGCGCTTGGCGCCATTGCAGTGGCCACAAAGCATGAGATTGTTTTGGGGATTGTTGGCGGTATTTTCGTCGTTGAAGCACTTTCGGTTATCATTCAGGTCGCTTACTTTAAGCGAACAGGAAAACGTGTTTTCTTGATGGCGCCGATCCATCACCACTACGAAAAAAAGGGTTGGGCCGAGCCGACAATTGTTATCCGGTTCTGGATTATCTCTCTTATTCTCGCGATGGTTGGTCTTGCGACACTGAAAGTTCGGTAAAACTAATTGGGGGTCTTACCCCCAAACCCCCAAAGGTATTTTGGGCAAGATAAAGCACGGATTGGATCGATACTCTTGATACCTGTTAAAGGATACCACGGTAAGAAAATCGGCGTTCTAGGTCTCGGGCGGTCAGGTATGACGGCAGCGCGTGCTTTGCGCGAAGGCGGGGCCGACGTGGTTTGCTGGGACGATTCCGAAAGCTCACGTGATGCCGCTGTTGCCGAGGGTTTTGAGTTGAGCGAGTTTGCCAAGGGCGGAGTCGATGATCTTGACATCCTGATCACCAGCCCGGGAATTCCCCATCTTTATCCAACGCCAAACCGACATATTGCAGCGGCTTATGCCAAGGGTGTCATTGTCGACAACGATATCGGACTGTTCTTTGCTTCGCTTGGTGGGGGGGAATGGGACAATTTTGATGTTACGCCTCGTGTCGTAGCTGTCACTGGGTCGAACGGGAAATCCACGACCTCGGCATTGATTGCGCATTTACTGGATGCAGTTGGGAAAGACGTGCAACTCGCAGGCAATATCGGGCGCGGCGTGTTGGATATCGACCCACCTCTGGATGGTGGCGTTGTCGTTTTAGAACTGTCTTCCTATCAAACAGAATTGGCGCGCGCACTGACGCCTGACCTTGCTGTGTTTACCAATCTGTCACCCGATCATCTTGATCGCCATGGCGGAATGGGCGGGTATTTTGCCGCCAAGCGTCGGTTGTTTGCCGAAGGCGGACCCGATCGTGCCATTGTGGGCGTTGATGAGCAGGAAGGGCAATTTCTTGCGGGTCAGCTTGCGCAAGGGCCAACAGATGATCGCGTTATCCGCATTTCCTCTGGCCAAAAGCTGACGGGTCCGGGGTGGTTAGTCTACGCGCGCAAAGGGTTTCTGGCCGAGTATCGCAAAGGGCGGCAAGTCGCGAGCATTGATCTACGTAGTATTTCGGGGCTTCCGGGTGTGCATAATCATCAGAACGCTTGCGCTGCTTATGCGGTTTGCAGATCGCTGGGATTGGCGCCGAAGGTTATCGAGGCAGGATTGCGCAGCTTTGGCGGTTTGCCGCATCGCTCTCAGGTGATTGCCTCGGTTGGCGGCGTGACTTTTGTGAACGACAGTAAAGCAACAAACACTGATGCCGCGGCAAAGGCATTGGCGGCGTTCAAGAATATACGATGGATCTGCGGCGGTCTAGAAAAAGAAGGCGGATTTGACGAGTTGAATGCGCAAGTCTCAAAAGTTCGTAAAGCCTATGTCATTGGACGAGAGGCGGCCTCGTTTGCTATGAAGTTGGATGCAGAATCCGAAGTTTGTGGCACAATGCAGGCGGCTGTATATCACGCAATTTCCGAGGCAGAAGAAGGCGACGTTGTTTTGTTAGCTCCGGCGGCTGCGAGCTTTGATCAATATGATAATTTCGAACTTCGCGGTGATGACTTTGCAGCGTGCGTTGAAGCAGAGCTGTCAAAGCGCTGAGCGGATCGCGTTTCCTGCGGCCCAACCCGACGACCAAGCCCATTGAAAATTGAACCCACCGAGCCAGCCAGTGACGTCTACAACTTCGCCGATAAAGTAGAGGCCTTTCGTGGATTTTGCCTGCATCGTTTTTGAGGAAAGGGCGTTCGTGTCTACGCCGCCTAGAGTGACTTCTGCTGTGCGATAGCCTTCGGATCCGGTCGGGCGGACGCGCCAGTTTGTGAGTGCGCTGGTAATCTCGGTTAGGCGTTTGTCTGAGAAATCCGCGAAGTTTCCGCTAAGATCCAAGGTTTGCGACAAATGGTCGACCAAACGAGAGGGCAGTACTTCGGCTAGGATTGTCGTGAAGTTGCGTTTTCCGGCGGTTGTGCGTTTCTTACGCAGGGTTTGGAACAGATCGACCTCAGGTAGTAGATGGATAAAGATGTCTTCGCCATCGCGCCAATAGCTGGACACCTGAAGGATTGCTGGGCCAGAGAGGCCGCGATGGGTGAATAAAAGAGCTTCATCAAAGCTGGGACCGCGCTGCGCTTTGATCCGCGCGTTGATTGCCGTACCAGAAATATTTTTGAAATCGCCGTTTGAGAATGTCAAAGGGACCAAGGCGGGGCGGGTATCCGTCAACGGTATGTTGAACTGGCGGGCGATATCGTATCCAAAGCCGGTCGCGCCCATTTTGGGAATGGATTTTCCGCCGGATGCGACGACCAAATTTCGTGTTGAGGTTCGCTGACCATTGAGCAACAGCGAATATCCGTCGTCAATTTGCTGAATGTCTGAGGCAGAGCATTCCAGACGCAATTGCGCGCTCGCTTGCTGTAATTCGGTGACCAACATAGCCACAACATCTTTAGCGGTCAGATCGCAAAACAATTGCCCGAGCGTTTTTTCGTGCCATGCGATCCCGTGTTTTTGGATTAGCTCAACGAAATCCCATTGGGTGTAGCGAGACAACGCCGATTTGCAGAAATGAGGGTTCGCAGACAGGAAATTTGTTGGTTCGCAGTACATGTTGGTGAAATTGCAGCGTCCACCGCCTGAGATGCGGATTTTCTCACCTACTTTCTTGGCGTGATCCACAACAAGAGTGCGCCCGCCGCAATGCGCAGCGCACATCAATCCTGCGGCGCCAGCGCCAATAATGATCGTATCCCAATCCATAGTGAGGGGGTGCAATGAAGTTACGACAAAGGCAAGGGGATTTGAACTGGAATGAAAATGATTAATTCGCTACAATAGCCGAATAGACCCCGCAAAGGGGCGATTTTTGAGGCAGTTTGGCGGTATCTCATGACAGAGATGGTCTACGGTGCGCTTCCCGCGCATGAGGGTGATCCCGTTCTTCCACGTTGGTGGAGAACGGTTGATAAATTAACGATCACATGCATTCTGATCCTGTTCGGGGTCGGTATTTTGCTTGGCTTGGCGGCCTCACCGCCGCTTGCTGCGCGCAATGGGTTCGAACCTTTTCACTATGTTCAACGGCAGGCCTTTTTTGGCGGTGTTGCGCTGATTGCAATGCTAGTCGCCTCAATGATGGACCCACGTTTGCTGCGGCGCTTGTCGACCTTGGCGTTTTTCATCACGCTCGTCGCTTTGGCGTTGTTGCCGGTTTTTGGCACCGACTTTGGCAAAGGCGCTGTGCGTTGGTACTCGCTTGGGTTCACATCAATTCAGCCGTCCGAGTTTCTTAAACCGGTGTTCATCGTTGTTTCGGCCTGGCTTCTGGCGTCGAGCATGGAGATCAACGGCCCGCCCGGTAAGCAGATCAGTTTCGTGATCGCGATGGTTGTTGCAGGCTTTTTAGCCATGCAGCCTGATTTTGGACAAGCCAGTATCGTCTTGTTCGTATGGGGTATTCTCTATTTCGTTGGCGGTGCGCCAATGTTGCTGCTGCTCTGCATGGGCGGACTGGTGATCCTTGCCGGCACAATGGCCTACAACTCGTCGGAACATTTCGCGCGAAGGATCGACGGGTTTCTATCAACCGACATCGACCCAACATCGCAGATTGGATATGCGACGAACGCCATTCAAGAAGGCGGCGTTTTTGGCGTTGGTCTTGGTGAAGGCAGCGTAAAATGGTCTTTGCCAGATGCGCATACGGATTTCATCATTGCCGTCGCAGCCGAAGAATACGGGCTGGTTCTAGTGCTGATCATCATCGCGCTTTATGCAACGATTGTTTTGCGTTCGCTGCTGCGTCTGATGCGTGAACGCGACGTGTTCATTCGTCTGGCGGGTACTGGCCTTGCGTGCATGTTTGGCGTTCAAGCAATGATCAACATGGGCGTCGCCGCGCGGCTGTTGCCTGCCAAAGGTATGACGCTACCGTTTGTAAGTTACGGCGGTTCGTCGTTGATTGCGGGTGGTGCGGCTATGGGCATGCTGCTGGCGTTTACGCGCTTGCGACCACAAGGCGAGATCAGCGATATTTTGACCGGCCGGGTTCGTAGATGACCGACGTGCCGCTTCTCGTTATGGCGGCAGGTGGAAGCGGGGGGCACATGTTTCCCGCTCAATCACTGGCCGAGGTCATGCTGGCGCGCGGCTGGCGCGTTAAACTTTCAACAGACGATCGCGGCGCGCGATTTACTGGCGCCTTCCCAAGCGCGGTTGAGATCGAAGTCGTGCCTAGTGCAACATTCGCGCGCGGTGGCGTGCTGGCAAAACTTACGGTTCCGTTTCGAATTCTGGCCGGCGTTCTAAGCGCGCGGTCAAGGATGAAAGAGAATTTGCCAACCGTGGTCGTGGGCTTTGGCGGTTACCCGTCCATTCCAGCTTTGGCCGCCGCTTGGTCTATGGGAATGCCGCGTATTATTCATGAACAAAACGGAGTGCTGGGGCGGGTTAACGCAATCTTCGCTAAACGTGTCCATGCGATTGCTTGCGGTACATGGCCCACAACGCTGCCTGACGGGGTTGAAGGCGAATATATTGGCAATCCGGTTCGCGATGCCGTCTTTGGCAAAGCAGCAGCACCTTATATCCCACCGGGGGATTATCCGATGTCGATCCTTGTCATTGGCGGATCTCAGGGTGCACGAATATTGTCCGATAACGTGCCAGCGGCGTTGGCGAAGTTGCCAGATGGAACTCGAAACAATATCCGCGTCTCACATCAAGCTCGTGCAGAAGATCAGGACCGCGTGGAAAGTTTTTACAGTGGTCATGGCATCAAAGCGGATGTGCAGCCGTTTTTCGTGGATATCCCCACGCGGATGAGCGAAGCGCAGTTGGTCATCAGCCGCGCTGGGGCGTCTTCGGTTGCTGACATAAGTGTTATAGGCAGACCCGCTATTCTAATCCCCTTTGCTGCCGCAACAGCGGATCATCAAACCGCCAATGCAAAAGGCTTGGTTGACGCCGGAGCTGCAATCGCGCTACCCGAACGCGAAGTGACGGCCGAACGTCTTTCGGCAGAGGTTGCAACGGTTCTTCAAGACCCAAAGGCTGCCAGTGCAATGGCGCAGGCCGCTTTGACATGTGGTCGCCCAAACGCGGCCGAGGACCTTGCGGCATTGGTGGATCGCGTATCCAAAGGAGTTTGACATGACGCCGAGAACAAAACTACCAGGTGATGTTGGACCAATCCACTTTGTCGGGATCGGTGGGATCGGCATGTCCGGTATTGCTGAAGTTTTGATCGAATACGGCTACACAGTTCAGGGTTCAGACCTTAAGGCAACACCGATTACGCAACGGCTAGAGAAGCTTGGCGCTAAGGTTTTTTATGGTCAAAAAGCTGAGAACCTCGAAGACGCCGAAGTTATCGTCATTTCGTCGGCGATCAAACCCGGTAACCCAGAGCTAGACACGGCGCGCGCCAAAGGACTGCCCGTCGTTCGCCGTGCAGAAATGCTGGCCGAATTAATGCGGCTTAAGTCCAACATCGCGGTTGCCGGAACACATGGTAAGACCACTACGACAACTATGATGGCTGAACTGATGGTCGGTGGTGGTTTCGATCCAACTGTCATCAATGGCGGCATTATCCACGCTTACGGCTCGAATGCGCGTATGGGGCAGGGCGAGTGGATGGTGGTTGAGGCCGACGAAAGCGACGGCACGTTCAACCGCTTACCAGCGACAATTGCAATTGTTACCAACATCGACCCCGAACACATGGAACATTGGGGTGACTTTGACACGCTTCGTGATGGGTTCCATGATTTCGTGTCCAACATCCCGTTTTACGGGCTTGTTGTTTGCTGCACGGACCACCCAGAGGCTCAGACGCTCGTCGGCCGGATATCTGATCGCCGCGTCGTGACCTATGGTTTCAACGCCCAAGCCGACGTGCGCGCTGTAAACCTGACCTATAAACGCGGCATCGCGCATTTTGATATCGCGTTGCAGGCTGACGACCGTGTGATTGAAGGCTGCAGCCTGCCGATGCCCGGCGATCACAACGTCTCAAACGCGCTTGCCGCGGTTGCCGTGTCCCATCATCTAGGGATGAGCGATGTTGACATTCGCGCATCACTTGCAGGCTTTAAGGGCGTTAATCGCCGATTTACTAAGGTTGGTGAGGTCAACGGCATCACGATTATTGACGACTACGGCCACCACCCTGTGGAAATCGCAGCGGTTCTAAAAGCAGCGCGACAAGCATGCGATGGCCGCGTGATCGCAGTGCATCAGCCACATCGATATTCGCGATTGGATTCGCTATTTGAAGAATTCTGCGGCTGTTTTCATGAGGCTGACGTCGTCGGCATCTCAGAGGTATTTTCGGCAGGTGAAGACCCGATTGAGGGCGCGAACCGTGACGGACTTGTCGCTGGATTGGTGCGTCATGGCCACCGTCATGCGATTGCCATTGAGGAACAAGACGACCTGACAAAGCTGGTCCAAGCAGAGGCCGAGCCCGGTGACATGGTGGTTTGCCTAGGGGCGGGAACGATCTCGACTTGGGCGCGTGAATTGGCAGGAAAACTGACGTAAAGGGTTAGGCCAAAACAATGGCTGAGGCACTAAAACGGCGAATTGGACTAGGGTTGCTGACCGCTTACGGCGTTGGCGTCATGGTCGGTGCCGGTATCTATGTTTTGATCGGTGCCGTCGCATCCGAGGCTGGCATGTACGCGCCCTTGGCCTTTTTGTTGGCCGGCGTAATCGCCGCGCCGACCGCCCTTAGCTATGCAGAGTTTAGCACGCGGATACCTGAAGCCGCAGGCGAAGCTGCGTTCGTTGAAAAGGGCTTTGGGATACCAACGCTCGGATTGATCGTTGGGCTTGCGATTGTTGCGGCAGGTACTGTTTCGGCTTCGGCCGTGCTTAGTGGCGGAGTCGGGTATCTAACTGCGCTTATTCCGGTAGCCGAAATTGCCGGTGTGATTGCGTTGGGAGGGCTGTTGGTTGGAGTCGCCCTGATCGGAGTTCTTGAAAGTCTAGCGCTTGCCGCGATCTTCACAGTGATTGAAATCGTTGGCCTAATACTCGTTGTTTGGGCCGGATTTTCCGCAGAGCCGGCGCAAAACTTGGTGCCAACGCAGCCGTTTATTTTCGGAGGCGTCGCCGCTGCTGCTGTCCTCGCGTTTTTTGCATTCATTGGCTTTGAAGACATCGTGAACATGGCCGAAGAGGTCAAAAAGCCAGAGAGGAACATGCCGCGGGCGATCCTCTACTCACTGGTCATCACGACAGCTATTTACGCATTGGTCAGCTGGGCCGCCGTTCGCGCTGTCCCGCTGGATCACCTTAGCCAAAGCCGCCAGCCTCTTGCATTAGTTTGGCAGGCCGGCCGTGGCGGGGAAGCGCAATTTTTATCCGCAATTGCCGTATTTGCAGCGCTTAACGGAGTGTTGGCACAAATAGTCATGGCATCCCGTGTTCTTTTCGGGCTTGGGCGAAAGCATCAATCTTTAAGCGTGTTTAACGTGGCGCATCCAAGGCTGGGTACGCCTGTAGCCGCGACGCTAAGCATTGGCGTTTTGGTCATTGTTGGCGCATCGATTTTGCCTTTCGCGACCTTGGCCGAAGCAACATCAACGATATTGCTGGCCGTATTCGTCGTCGTGAACTTAAGTCTGATCGTCCTAAAACGTCGTTCCCCGGAAGCGCCGTTTAAGGTGCCTATGGCTGTGCCGGTTTTTGGTTTGGTGGCCTCATTTGCGGCGTTGATAACAAATCTGATAGGAGTGGGCTGATGAACCTTTCGATACTTTTGGCAGCTGCATGGGCCATAATCGCCAACTTAGGCGCATTGCTTCCCAGCAAACGAAAACACTGGCCCTTCGCCTATTTCCTGATCGCCGTCGGCGTGCCAATTTTGGGTTTCGTGACATATCAAAACGGACCGTGGATTGGGTTGTTGGTATTGGCGGCAGGTATGAGCGTCTTGCGTTGGCCAATCTACTATCTTTGGAAACGGATCAAATCCCGTTTTCAATGATGCTTTCCAAGAAACATTGAACTGGATACACCACATCTGAACCTCAGGAATGCTTATGACTGAATTGCCAACCCCGCGCGGTAAGCTAACACCCAACCGACCGTTGGGCGATTTGACGTGGTTGCGTGTTGGTGGCCCAGCAGATTGGTTGTTTCAGCCTGCAGACATTGACGATCTTGCGGCATTTTTGGCTGAATTACCAAGCGAAATGAACGTTTTCCCAATGGGAGTCGGGTCGAACCTGATTGTACGTGACGGGGGCATCCGCGCTGTCGTGATCCGCATGGGGCGGGGGTTCAACGGTATTGAGGTTCGGGGCAATCGTGTCACTGCTGGCGTCGCCGCGCTTGATGCTCATGTTGCCCGTAAAGCCGCTGAACAGGGCGTGGACTTGACGTTCCTTCGCACAATTCCAGGGGCCATTGGCGGGGCCGTACGGATGAATGCAGGTTGTTATGGGCATTATGTTGCCGATGTATTTGCCGAAGCGACGGCTGTCACAAGACAAGGAAAGATTGTGACGTTGACGGCCGACGATCTAGATTTTCAGTATCGCCAGACAAACCTGCCTGAGGGCTGGGTGATCGTTGAGGCGACCTTTGAAGGTCCATCAGGCGACCCTCAAAAACTCGCCGATCACATGCAAGCACAGTTGCAGAAACGCGACGAAACCCAGCCGACAAAGGATCGAACCGCGGGCAGCACGTTCCGAAATCCGGCGGGTTTTAGTTCCACCGGAAAGTCCGACGACACCCATGATCTAAAGGCATGGAAGGTTATTGACGACGCGGGCATGCGTGGTGCGCAAATTGGCGGCGCACAAATGAGCCCGAAACACTCAAACTTTCTGGTCAACACTGGTGGTGCAACGGCCCATGACCTAGAATCTTTGGGCGAAGAAGTTCGAAAAAAGGTTTTCCAAGACTCGGGAATAGAGTTACAGTGGGAGATCATGAGGGTCGGTGAACCGGCCCCTGAAAAAACCTAATAATAACGATCCGCAAAAGGATCGGGAATTTGAGGCACAAGTGGGTATGTCGAGCAGGGCAAACCCGACAGTGGCGGTATTGATGGGCGGACCTTCGGCTGAGCGCGAGGTGTCTTTGTCTTCTGGTCGCGAATGCGCGAACGCACTGCGGGACGCAGGATATAAAGTCGTTGAGGTCGATGCCGGCCTCGATGTTGCTGCGCGTCTTCAAGAGATCAAACCAGATGTTGCCTTTAACGCGCTTCACGGAAAGTGGGGCGAGGACGGCTGCGTTCAAGGCATCCTTGAATGGCTTGGCATTCCCTACACTCACTCCGGCGTTTTGGCTTCGGCCCTTGCGATGGACAAGGAGCGCAGCAAGGCCGTATACTGCTCTGCCAATTTGCCCGTTGTCGAAAGCGTTCTGGCCGCGAAATCTGAAGTTTCAAGTCGCCACGTGTTGGCGCCGCCCTATGTTGCCAAGCCTAATGACGAAGGTAGCTCCGTAGGTGTTTATATCGTGCATGAAGCGGCGAACGGTCCACCTCAGCTTGGCGACGAAATGCCGGACGTCGTGATGGTTGAAGTTTTCGCGCCAGGTCGTGAGTTAACGACGACTGTGATGGGCGACCGTGCTTTGTGCGTGACGGATATCATTACAGATGGCTGGTACGACTATCACGCAAAGTACGAAACGGGCGGGTCCCGACATGTGGTTCCTGCTGATATTCCCCAGGAAATTACCAACGCCTGCAACGATTATGCCCTTAGGGCGCACAACGTTCTTGGTTGCAAAGGCCTTAGCCGCACGGATTTTCGCTGGGATGAGAGCAAAGGTCTTGAAGGCCTGATCCTTCTGGAAACAAACACCCAACCGGGGATGACTCCAACGTCGCTATCCCCTGAACAGGCCGAGACTTGCGGCATCAGTTTTACTGAGCTGTGCGCATGGATGGTAGAGGACGCGTCATGTCGCAGATGACAGGCCGTATTGACCCCGCCCCATCCCGTTGGGCCTATCGCATTGAGCGTTTGTGGCTGACGCCTATGTTTAGGCTGTTCGTGCGCGTGGGTTTGCCATTTGTCATCGTGTTTGCGGGCACATCGATCTATTTCGCTGACGAATCACGCCGCGATATGGTCGTTGCTAGCTACATGGAAATGAAACATTCGATCCAGCAACGCCCTGAATTTATGGTCAAATTGATGTCGATTGACGGTGCGTCTGACGAAGTTTCCGAAGACATACGCAAAATTATGGCGTTGGATTTCCCCGTCAGCTCTTGGGATCTTGATCTTGAGGGCATGCGCCAAAGGGCCATGGGTCTAGACGCCGTCGCGGATGCGAAAATACAAATTCGCCCGGGTGGAATATTGCAATTCTCGGTCGCTCAACGTCAGCCAGCTATCGTTTGGCGGCGTGGTGATGGGCTTGAGGTTCTTGATCCTCAAGGTCTCCGCGTGGGGCCGTTGGATGCACGCACGGACCGTTCGGATTTGCCATTGATTGCGGGCGAGGGTGCGGACATGGCTGCCGTTGAAGCACGGCGTTTGTTTGCGGTTGCTGGGCCTGTAGTGGATCGCATTCGCGGTCTTGTGCGTGTTGGCAATCGCAGATGGGACGTGGTGCTGGATGGTGGCCAGCGCATCATGTTGCCGGCCGAAGGCGCAGTTGCTGCGCTTGAGCGTGTTATGGCGCGGGTGCAAATGCAGGACCTTCTAGCCCGTCGCATCGACGTGATCGACATGCGCAACCCAAATCGTCCGACTGTACGGGTTGCCCCCGAAGTCATGGAAGAAATTCAAAAAACCAGAGCCGCTATTTCAGGAGGCCAGAACTGATGAGTGAATTTTACGAAACCCAACGTGCCATGCGCGCTATGCGAAAAGCAGCGATCCAGCGAGGCGTTGTGGCGGTTCTTGATATCGGATCGTCCAAAGTTGCGTGTTTAGTGCTGCGCTTTGACGGCACGGAGACCTTCCATGAAGCCGAAGGCATCGGATCCATGGCAGGGCAAGCCGGTTTTCGCGTCATAGGTGCGGCGACCACTCGGTCACGTGGCGTCCGTTTGGGCGAAGTTGATGCAATGCAAGAAACGGAGCGTGCAATTCGCACTGCCGTTCAAGCAGCGCAGAAAATGGCGAACATCCGTGTAGATCATGTGATTGCGTGTTTGTCTGGCGCGCGTCCTCGTTCCTATGGCCTTGAAGGGCGGATCGAAGTCGAAGCGGATCAAGTAACCGAGCAGGATATTGCCCGCGTTTTGGCGTCCTGCGACGTGCCTGATTATGGGCGTGGTCGCGAAGTTATTCATGCTCAACCGATTAACTTCGCTCTTGATCACCGTAGTGGTCTCAATGATCCACGCGGGCAGGTGGGGCAGGAATTGGCCACAGACATGCACATGCTGACTGTGGATCACACAGTTATTCAAAACATAATGCACTGCGTAAAGCGGTGTGACCTTGAACTGGCGGGTATCGCATCATCGGCCTATTTGTCCGGCGTTTCCTGTCTGGTTGAGGATGAGCAAGAGCTAGGCGCGGCCTGCATTGATATGGGTGGCGGATCCACCGGCATCTCAATCTTTATGAAAAAACACATGATCTATGCGGATTCCGTGCGCATTGGCGGGGATCACGTTACCAGCGACATCGCGATGGGACTTTCGGTTCCTGCAGCAACCGCAGAGCGTATCAAGACATTCTACGGAGGCGTCCACGCCACGGGAATGGATGACCGAGACATGATCGAAATTGGCGGGGACAGCGGCGATTGGGAAAAAGATCGGCGCAGCGTCAGCCGTGCTGAACTGATCGGCATTATGCGCCCTCGTGTTGAGGAAATTCTGGAGGAAGTGAAAGAGCGTTTGGACGTTGCAGGGTTTGATCACATGCCAAGTCAGCAGATCGTTTTGACCGGTGGCGCCAGCCAAATTCCAGGTCTTGATGGCCTCGCGTCTAAGATACTCGGCGCGCAGGTTCGCTTGGGTCGACCATTGCGCGTTCACGGCTTGCCACAGGCGGCGACTGGACCGGCCTTTTCGTCGGCCGTTGGTCTAAGCTTGTTTGCGGCGCACCCGAAAGATGAATGGTGGGATTTCGAAATGCCAACCGAAAGCTATCCAGCGCGGTCGTTAAAGCGCGCAGTCCGGTGGTTCCGCGAGAACTGGTAGCCACAACATATCGGGATATAAGCAAAATTTCGCGAAACTAAGCCATGGATCGTCCAGATTTTGTGGCAATTGAGGCATTTTTAGGGTGACGAATTGCGTGATTCTCGTTATTCTGTAGGAATATCAGGCAGTAAAAGACCGCGAATGTGGTCACCCAAGCAGCAGGCGGAACTATCATGACTCTCAATCTATCCCTTCCGGGCCAGGAAGAGCTGAAACCTCGTATCACCGTTTTCGGTGTGGGTGGCGCAGGCGGTAACGCGGTCAACAACATGATCGAAAAGTCGCTCGAAGGGGCGGATTTCGTGGTTGCAAACACCGATGCTCAAGCGCTCCAGCAGAACACGGCAACGAACAAAATCCAAATCGGGATCAAAGTTACCGAAGGTCTTGGTGCAGGTGCCCGTGCTGAGGTTGGTGCTGCTGCTGCCGAAGAAAGCATCGAACAGATCGTCGATCACCTAGCCGGATCGCACATGTGTTTTATCACTGCCGGAATGGGAGGCGGAACTGGCACTGGCGCTGCGCCAATCATCGCGCAAGCCGCACGCGAATTGGGTGTTCTGACAGTTGGCGTCGTAACCAAGCCGTTCCAGTTCGAAGGCACCAAGCGAATGCGTCAGGCCGAAGCAGGCGTTGAAGCGCTGCAAAAGGTCGTCGACACGCTGATTATTATTCCTAACCAAAACTTGTTCCGTCTTGCGAACGAGCGAACCACTTTCGCCGAAGCGTTCAGTCTTGCAGACGACGTTCTTTACCAAGGTGTTAAGGGTGTGACTGACCTGATGGTTCGCCCAGGTCTGATTAACCTCGACTTTGCAGACGTTCGCGCCGTGATGGACGAAATGGGCAAAGCTATGATGGGAACCGGCGAAGCAGAAGGCGAAGACCGCGCCATTCAAGCCGCTGAGCAAGCGATTGCTAACCCATTGCTAGACGAAATCAGCCTGCGCGGCGCCAAAGGTGTGTTGATCAACATCACTGGTGGCTACGACCTAACTCTGTTCGAACTTGATGAGGCAGCAAATCGCATTCGTGAAGAAGTTGATGCAGAAGCAAACATTATCGTTGGTTCCACACTCGACCCAGACGTCGAAGGCACTATGCGCGTTAGCGTTGTTGCGACTGGCATCGATGCCAATGAAATGGTGCAAGAAACGCCAGTTGCGCGTCGTTCGCTTGCAGAACCACTTCAGCCAAAACCTGAAGAGCGCGTTCAGCCTGCGGCAATCGCAGCTGAAACTGCACCAGTGCAAGCTCCTGCAGCCGTAGCCGAACAGCCAAACGAAGAAGAAGTGCAGAACGCCAATTTCTTTGACCGCCTCGCTCAGGAAGAAGCTGCTGCTGCGGCAGAGCAGGCTGAAGACATTTTTCAGGACGAACAAGTTGCTTATCAACAGCAACCAGTTGCACAAACACCGGGAACGCCTTCTCCTGAAACGATGGAACGTCTCTATCGCGCTGTGAATAAAGTTCCTTCGCAACAGGCGGCATCCGCGCCGTCACCGTCGGCACAAGTTCAGCCGTTTGAGCGTGCCGAACAACCGGATCGCCGCTTCGGAATTAACTCTCTGATAAACAGAATGGCGGGTCAATCTGCGCAAGAAAAGCCAGCTGAGTTTCAGCGTCGCCAACCACCGGTCAACCAGTTTGACGAGGATGTCGATAACTATCCTCAGGAAGACGATCGCGTTGAAATTCCAGCATTTCTTCGCCGTCAGGCAAACTAAATTCAGCTTTCAAAGCATGTAATTAAAGGCCGCCCCAACGGGCGGTCTTTTTCGTTTGCGCGATTGCTTGCTGTTGATCGAAAATAGATGTTTCAGAACGTTACAAAGATTGAGTTGAGTGAATCCCCAGCGACGTTTATCCACGGGGTGCTGGCCTAATACACCGGCGCAATTGGGGACATCAGTGCAGACAACGCTTCGTCATTCTGTCGAATTCAAGGGAACGGGATTACATTCCGGTCGCCCGGTCGTGCTGCGCATTCTTCCCGCGCCAAAGGATCATGGCATCGTTTTTGTTAGAACTGATGTTAAAGCTTTGGATGCCAATGTTGCCGCCCGCTGGGATCTTGTAGATCGTTCACCACTTTGCACGCGGCTTGAAAACAAACAGGGCGTTTCTGTTTCGACCGTTGAACATGTGATGGCTGCCCTGTGCGGTTGCGGTATCCATAACGCTGTTCTTGAACTCAGCGGCCCCGAAGTGCCAATTCTAGACGGATCATCGCTGCCTTTTGTACGCGGATTGATCAACGCTGGTCGTGAGCGACTGAACGCCCCTGTGCGCGCGATTGAGATTCTCAAACAGATTGGTGTTTCAAACGGCGAAGCACACGCTAGCTTCGAGCCTGCGGATGCGATGATCGTTCAGTTTCATATCGAGTTTTCGGATCAAGCGATTGGTCTACAGGAAAAAGAACTCCATTTGTCTAACGGCGCTTTTGCGCGTGAGCTTTGCGATAGCCGAACCTTCTGCCGTCAGCGCGACGTTGATGCCATGCGTGCAAACGGTTTGGCGATGGGCGGCACGCTACGCAACGCCGTGGTTTTCGACGGTGATGAGGTATTAAGCCCGGGTGGATTGCGTCATCGTGATGAACCCGTTCGCCACAAAATGCTGGACGCGGTTGGCGACCTTGCCTTGGCTGGCGCGCCAATTCTGGGCAAATACATTGGCCACAAAGCTGGGCACGCATTAACGAACACATTACTACGAGAGCTTTTCGCCCGTCCTGATGCTTGGCGTTATATTGAATTGACCGAAGATCAGCGCGCTCTGCTGCCTGGTGCGGGTGTGAAAGAAGCGGATATTTGCGCTTTCGCGTAATCAACGCGTCAAAACTCTCCAAATTGATTTTGCACCAGATTTTTCTGTGTTAGGACCGTGTTAGTATTTGCGATCACTTGAGTGATCAAACGGGGGCGAGCATTCGATGGCAAGCATGAAATCAGCAATCCGACTTCTAAGTGTGTGTGCTGTGATATTCGTCGCTGCGTGCGACAGGGTCGCAAGCATTTCTAGCGTCGACGTTGAAACCCTTAGTGCAGAAGAAATCTATCAAGCCGGTGAGCGGGCCATGCAAATCCGCGGCAATGATACAGCCGCCACCTATTTTGGTGAGATCGAGCGCCTGTTCCCTTATTCTGATTGGGCAAGCCGTGGCCTAGTGATGCAAGCATACGCATATCACAAAGACAAAAACTACGACGATAGTCGCTCGGCTGCACAGCGATACCTGACATTCTATCCGACGCTCGAAGATGCAGATTGGGCACAGTACCTCGTTGCGCTTAGCTACTATGATCAGATTTATGACGTAGGTCGTGATCAGGCGTTAACCATCAACGCGCTGCAAGAATTGCGCAAAGTGATCGAGACTTACCCAGAAAGCGAATATGTGGATGAGGCGCGCCCGCGGTTTGATCTTGCCTTTGATCATCTTGCCGCAAAGGAAATGGAAGTCGGACGCTTCTATCTTTCTAAACAAGAATATGTGGCCGCGATCAATCGTTTCCGCACTGTTGTCGAAGACTTCCAGACCACGCGCCACACGCCAGAAGCGCTCTACCGACTTGTCGAAGCATATGTCGCTCTTGGGCTGAATGGTGAAGCTCAGGCTGCTGCTGCAATCCTTGGAACTGATTTCGCTGACGATGAATGGTATGCTGATGCCTTGGTCCTGTTGGGCCAGCAAGGATTGGTCGCCGAAGGTAACGGGTCTGGTTGGTTGGGGCGTATATATCGCCAAACCGTCAGCGGCGACTGGCTCTAGGACGCGATCATGCTTCTAGGTCTCGAAATCCGGGACATATTGATAATAGACCGGCTGGACTTAGCGTTTCAGCCAGGTCTGAATGTGCTTACGGGCGAAACGGGCGCCGGTAAGTCTATTCTATTGGACAGTTTGGGATTTGTTCTTGGCTGGCGCGGCCGCGCTGAACTTGTGCGCGAAGGGGCAGATCAAGGCGAGGTTGTCGCTGAGTTCATGCTTTCAGATGATCACCCTGCACGCGGAATTTTGGAAGAAGCTGGGATTGGTTGCGATGACACTCTAATTCTACGTCGTGTAAACGCCCGCGATGGACGTAAAACAGCTTGGGTTAATGATCGCCGATGCTCGGGTGAGGTTTTGCGGGCGCTTTCTGAAACCCTAATCGAGCTTCACGGCCAACATGACGATCGTGGTTTACTGAACCCCAAAGGGCATAGAGACCTGTTGGACGCATTCGGTGACCTTGGAGCGAAACGGTCAACACTGCGTGGCCAGTGGAAAGCTCTGGCTAATGCTCAATCGGTTCTTTCAGAGTTGGAAGCAAATGTTGCACAGGCCCGTGAGGAAGAAGATTTCCTACGCCATGCGGTTGCAGAACTGAGTGAGCTTGATCCCCAGTCAGGCGAGGACGAAGAACTAGATGCCAAACGACGTTTGATGCAATCGGCAGAGCGCATTCGTGAAGACATTGCCAAAGCAGCAACAACGATGGGTCTAGATGGGGCAGAGGGTTCACTAAGCGATGCATCGCGCTGGTTAGAGGGCGCGGCAGATAAGGCGGAAGGTCAGCTTGAAACAGCCTTGGCGTCCTTGGGTCGCGCGGTTGCTGAATTGGGTGACGCTCAGCAGGCGGTTGACGATTGCTTAAGAAACCTGACCTTTAACCCGACTGAACTTGAGCACGTCGAAGAACGTCTGTTCGCAATCCGTGCACTCGCGAGAAAACACAACATTTTGCCGGATGCTTTGATCGACTTACGGGTCGAACTGTCGAAACGTTTGGATGGGATTGACAATAGCGACAAGCAATTGGCTGAGGCTTTGGAAACGCTGAGTGCTGCACAAGCTGAATACGACTTGCAGGCTAACGTCTTGACTAAGGCTCGTAAAAAGGCGGCGGTTCGACTAGATCAAGCTGTCATGAAAGAGCTTGCTCCCTTGAAGATGGATAGAGCTGTTTTTGAAACACAAGTCACTTCCGCCGACGCGGGGCCTAGCGGTCAGGACCTTGTTGCCTTTACGGTTGCGACAAACCCCGGCGCACCGGCCGGCCCTCTTGCAAAAATTGCGTCTGGCGGCGAACTGAGCCGCTTTTTGTTGGCCCTAAAAGTCTGCCTGACAGATGACGACGCCAATCTAACGATGATCTTTGACGAGATTGACAGGGGCGTTGGTGGCGCCACCGCCGATGCTGTTGGGCGGCGTCTTGCGTCGCTTGCAGATGGCGGACAAGTGCTTGTCGTCACGCATTCTCCGCAAGTGGCGGCGAAAGGCGCGCATCATTGGCAGGTGCGCAAAGACGTGACGAATAACAAAACGCTTACACGGGTCGAACCGCTTGACCGTGAAGAACGCATAGACGAAATCGCCCGGATGATATCTGGCGATACAATCACCGACGCCGCGCGTTCAGCTGCCGAGGAACTGCTGAACAGCTAATTCGTGGTGACCATCTTGCCCGGGTTCAGAATGTTCTGTGGGTCGAGCGCTTTTTTTATCGCAGCCATAACCAACACTCCATCACCATGTTCGGCTGACATATAAGGCATTTTCCCTAAGCCAATGCCATGTTCGCCAGTGATAGTGCCTCCAAACCGCAAAGCCCTTTCAGCCATCCTAGAAGCTAGGGCTTTGGCGTGTTTCATTTCGTCCGCGTTGTTCTCATCCAACAGTAAAATCGCGTGGATATTGCCGTCGCCAACATGTCCTAACATCGGGCCAGATATGCCAGAGGCATCAATATCCCTTCGTGTTTCCTCAACCGCTTCGGCAAATCGTGAAATGGGCACGCAAAGGTCTGTCACTATCGCGCGTGATCCTGGCCGAGACGCGACGATCGCAAAGTACGCGTTGTGACGTGCTTTCCAAAGGCGGTTTCGATCTTCGGCTTCAGTTGCCCACTCAAAGCCCAACCCGTTGTTGTCGCTGGAGATTTCTCGAAACATTTCGATCTGTTCTGACACGCCATTCTCTGACCCATGGAATTCTACCATCAAATGCGGTGTGGCTGGTAAATCCATACCGGCATAAGCGTTGACGCACTCGATCGAAGCGCTGTCCAAAAACTCGATCCTCGCGATGGGCAATCCGATCTGTATTGTTTCTGTGACGGTCTTTACGGCCGCCGCCATGTCGGGGAATGCACACACAGCTGCTGAAACGGCCTCGGGCTGGCCTTGCAGTCGCAAGGTTAACTCGGTCATTAAACCCAAAGTGCCTTCGGACCCCACGATTAGCCCCGTTAAGTCGTACCCGGCCGAGGATTTTGGTGCGGCCGTTCCTGTCCGGATGATCCGCCCGTCCGCCATCACGAGCTCTAACGCCATGACGTTTGCACGCATGGTTCCATAGCGGACTGCAGTGGTTCCACTTGCCCGCGTTGCCGCCATGCCCCCGATTGAGGCGTTGGCACCGGGATCAACGGGGAAGAACAGGCCCGTGTCGCGTAAATGAGTGTTCAGGTCCTCACGCGTGCAACCGGGCTGAACGCGGACCGTCATATCCTCGGGTGAGACTTCTAGCACCGCGGCCATTTTCGAAAAATCCATGGTAACACCGCCTGATGTCGCTGCCGTTTGGCCCTCGAGGGATGTGCCCGTGCCAAAACCGATAACGGGGCAATTGTGCTTGGCGCAAACTTGGACAATCTCAGACACTTGGGTGGTAGACGTTGGATATACGACAGCATCGGGCGGGATCGTGTCGAAATAACTCTCGGATCGTCCATGAATGTCCAAATCAGACTTGGAGCATGAAAGACCTTGGCCTAGTAATAAGGAAAGCTCGGCAATTGCGTCTGGGATGGTCATAGGATCTCCGGCGATGGATCGTTTGCCAAGCCATCAAAGTCTTACGCCGCGAAAAAGGCAATACGTCAGAGGCATCAAGTGGAATTCCCAAAGATTAACCACAACGTAAAGACCAATACGCTGGACATGATCCGCTTTTGGGTTCTCGCGTTGTTTGTGGGGATCGGCGGAGGATTGTCCGCCGTGAGTTTTCGCCTTGGTCTCGAAGAATTGCAGGCTTGGTTATACGGTGTGCCGCACGTAAACGTCCTGCACAGCTACGCAAATTCTGTCCCTTGGTATTTGATCGTAGGACTGCCGATTATCGGTGGCCTAGTCGTTGGGATCATTCTCCACCGCTTCACTGACGACGGGCGTGTACGGTCTGTGGCCGATGTTATCGAAGGCGCTGCGATCAAAGACGGGCGGATTGAGCATAAAGAGGGTTGGGCCTCGGCCATGGCGTCGCTGATCACTTTGTCCAGCGGCGGGTCGTCAGGGCGGGAAGGCCCTGTGGTTCACCTTGCAGCAGTGATCGCCAGTTGGATCAGTCACAAGGCCAAGGTGAATGGCGTTACAGGCCGTGATCTAATGGGCTGTGCAGCCGCTGCGGCTGTTTCGGCTAGCTTTAACGCACCTATTGCTGGCGCTCTTTTCGCGATGGAGGTGGTTATGCGCCACTTCGCGATCAGGTCCTTTGCGCCAATTGTTATCGCAAGCGTTTCGGGCACTGTGATCAACAGGCTTTGGTTTGGAGATGTGACAGAATTCACGATCCCTCAGGCAAATATGCTTGAGTTCTATGTGGAACTTCCTGCCTTTGCGATCCTTGGGCTGTGTTCAGGCATCGTTGCAACGATATTCATGATGGCCCTTTATCGGGCAGATGATTGGGGTGGCTTCGTGCAAAAGACGTTGCGCATTCCACGTTGGATCAGACCGATGGTCGCTGGCGCGATGCTCGGGGTCCTTGCGCTGTTTTTTCCCCATATCATTGGCGTTGGGTATGAAACCACAAGTGCCGCTTTGACGGGGCAACTGGTGTTTCATGAAGCTGTCGTTTTTGCTGTGCTTAAAGCTGTTGCCGTCACTATTACCATTGCCGGTCGCATGGGCGGCGGTGTGTTTTCCCCGTCGCTTATGCTTGGTGCTTTAACCGGATTAACCTTTGGGTATATCGCAGTTAGCGTTTTCCCTGAGGTTTCGGGTGGCGAGCCACTTTATGCGCTTGCTGGCATGGGGGCAGTCGCAGCTGCCGTATTGGGGTCGCCGATTTCAACAATCATGATAATTTTCGAAATGACCGGAGATTGGCAAACTGGGTTGGCCGTCATGTTAGCTGTGTCGCTTTCCACAGCAGTCGCGGCCAGCGTCAATCACAAGTCATTTTTCCTTGCCCAACTGTCGCGACGCAATGTTCAGATAGCTGCAGGTCCGCAGGCGTATTTGCTCCACATGTTCCAAGTTCGAAAAATCATGCGACCCTTGGAAGAATGTGAACAGCTAGACAAGGATGCGCTGTGGGAAATGGTTAGCAGTGGCCACGGCATCCGCGCCGAGTCCACGTTGGGCGACGCACTTCCTCAGTTTGAGGGGCAAGGCTGCGAATGGTTGCCAGTTATTGAGGTCAACACAGCGGACGGCCCCCCGAATATCATCGGGGTGCTGTTTCTTGTTGATTCTTTAAAAGCCTATAATCGCGCTTTAGCTGCCACTGCGAAAGAAGAGCATTCTTAAGCCGTCAAAGCTGCTCGACGGCGACATTTTCACCGCAATAGAACGCTAAGTGATCCTTAATTTCTGACACAGCATCAAGCGGGGTTTCATAGCTCCAAGCTGCATTTTTAATGGTCGAGCTTTTGGCTGCGATGTCGAAATAGTTGGCCTCACCCTTGTGCGGACACGTGGTTCGAAGATCGCTATCGTCAAGAAACGCCATGGCAATAGCAGAGCGCGGGAAATAAATAACACCATCATGTCCGTCCTCGCTTAGCTCCAACGCGTTTTTGCTTTCGGCGATTACGGCACCAGCCGCGCGAACGACCCAAGTGCCATCTGCTTTGCGAATTTTAATGTCGGCCATTGTATATTCCTCTCGTCGCTTCCTGACTCACCCGTTTCAACACAAAAATGTACTGATCAAAGGGGCGAAGTCGCATCGTTCAACCAAGCCTTTGCGTGTTCGCTAAGACGTGGTGAAATCTTGTCGTGGGTTTGTGCATGATAATCATTGATCCAGTCAACCTCAGCGGGGCTAAGTAACGAAACGTCGATTAGCCGCTTATCAATTGGAACCCAAGTTAGGTTGAAGAAAGACAGCATATCGCGACCGTCGTCGCCTTCAATGCGTGGTGCGGTTTGAACAACGATCAGGTTCTCAATGCGAATGCCGAAACTTCCAACTTTGTAATATCCCGGTTCGTTCGAAAGGATCATGCCTTCCTGCAGATAGACCTCAGAAGCGCGTGAAATTCGCTGAGGGCCTTCGTGCACGCTCAGAAATGCGCCAACGCCGTGGCCGGTTCCGTGGTCATAATCTTTCCCAGCGGTCCAAAGTGGAAATCGCGCCAGCGCATCCAGATCCCGACCTGATAGGCCCCTTGGGAATTGTGCACGACAAACGGCGATCATCCCCTGTAAAACACGGGTAAAGCATTCTCTGTGCTCAGCCGTCGGGGTGCCTATTGCCATCGTTCGCGTGATGTCAGTTGTCCCATCAAGATACTGACCGCCACTGTCCACAAGCAATAAATGTCCGTCATCGACGGTGAGGTTGCTTTCAGTTGAGACACGATAGTGGGGTAGCGCTGCATGAGGGCCGGTTCCGGAAATCGTCTCAAAACTAATATCATGTAATTGACCAAGCGACCTGCGATATTGCTCAAGCTCTGAAGCAACTGAGATCTCGGTTTGACTGCCAGGTTCTTGCGCATCGACCCAACACAAAAACTCACACATGGCGACACCGTCGCGTAAATGTGCAGCAATCATGCCGTTAATCTCGGTTTCGTTTTTGCATGCCTTAGGCAACACGCAGGGATCACCATCCCAAATCAATTCTCCGCCACAAGCATCTGCAACCTTACAAGGCAGTGTCGACTTATCAGCGCGTATTTTCCCACTCAGTTTGCCAACGCCCTCAAGGAACGCAGACAGCGGTTTAATGCGGACGGTCAAAGCGTCACCAAAACTGATGGCGGATAGTTTTTCGGGATCAACAAACAGATCAACCGAACCGTCCGACATCAATATCGCGAACCCGTGCGCAACAGGGTTACGAGGAATATCAGCGCCACGGATATTGAGAAGCCACATGATTGAATCAGGCAAAGTCAGCAACGCGGCCGTTTGATTGCTTGACCTAAGATCGGCCGCCAAACGTGCACATTTATCTTCTCTAGATTCACCTGCAAATTCTAACGGATGTTCGAAAACAGCGGCTGAGGGTGCATTTGGTTGGTCATGCCAGATCTCGTCGATTAGATTGCCCGTCTGAACAACTGATATCTCGGTGTCAGAAAGGTTTTTTTCAAGATCGTCAATTTGAGCAACCGAATATAGCCACGGATCAAAACCGACTTTTCCGCCATCGGGAAGATTTTCGATAAGCCAAGATCCTAAGGAAACTTCGGGCCAGTTAACTGGCGTATAAACATCAGGCGAGATTTGTTCTCGCACTTGAACGCGGTAGCGACCATCTACAAAAACACCAGCTTCGCGTCTTAGGGCGGCACAGAACCCTGCCGATCCTGTAAACCCAGTTAGCCACCCAAGCCTCTCATCCCGTGCAGGAACGTATTCGCCCTGATGCGCATCGGCACGTGGCACCAGATATCCGTCTAAACCGATGGCAATCATCGCATCGCGCAGCAGCGCCAAACGCCCAACACCAGCAGTTGGGTCAGAAGTCACATCAAAGGATTGCAGCATTGGCCCTCCAATACAGGGCAGGCCCTGTTCAAATAAAACAAATAGCGGTCGAGATCGCCGAGTGCGCACTAAAGCACTTAACTGACCCTTTTGATACCCATCACGCGGGCACGGGCGCGCGGATCGCTATCAAACAAGCCAGCCAGCTGTTCCGTCATCGCGCCAGCCAGCTGCTCGACGTCGGTAATAGTAACTGCACGCTCATAATAACGGGTGACGTCGTGGCCAATACCGATGGCCAAAAGCTCAACCATTTTACGTTTCTCGACCATGTCGATCACGTCGCGCAAATGCTTTTCCAGATAGTTCGCCGGGTTCACTGAAAGTGTGGAATCATCGACCGGCGCACCGTCTGAGATCACCATTAGAATTTTGCGCTGCTCGGGACGTGCCAACATTCGGCGATGGGCCCATTCCAATGCCTCGCCATCAATGTTTTCTTTCAACAAGCCTTCTTTCATCATCAACCCGAGGTTCGGGCGAACACGGCGCCAAGGTGCGTCGGCGCTTTTGTAGATGATGTGGCGGAGGTCATTGAGACGGCCCGGCTGTTGGGGGCGACCATCGTTCAGCCAATTCTCACGCGATTGACCACCCTTCCAAGCACGTGTCGTAAACCCGAGGATTTCGACCTTCACGTTGCATCGCTCAAGTGTACGCGCCAAAACATCGGCGCAAATCGCCGCGATTGAGATTGGCCGACCGCGCATTGAGCCAGAATTGTCGAGAAGCAAAGTTACGACCGTATCGCGGAACTCGGTATCTTTTTCCCATTTAAACGAAAGCGGTGTCGTCGGGTTTGCGACAACACGCGCAAGACGGCCAGCATCAAGAATGCCTTCTTCTTTGTCAAATTCCCAAGATCTGTTTTGCTGCGCTTGCAGCCGGCGTTGTAGCTTGTTTGCCAAACGACTTACGGCACCTTTTAGCGGTTCTAACTGCTGATCGAGATAGGCCCGCAGGCGTTCCAGCTCAACAGGTTCGGCCAAATCCTCAGCCGCGATTTCTTCATCAAAATCAGTGCTGTAAACGTCATACCCGGGATCAGCTTCTGAATGAGGCGCAGGTGGGGGCGGTTCGTGCGGCGCCTCTCCATCTGGCATCTCAGTCTCGTCCGACATGTCATCTGAATTCTCATCCATCGACACATGCGCTTCGGCCGCGTCTTGCTGCTGTTCCTGCGATTGCTCTGGATCGGCGTCGGCTTCGCTTTCATCGCTGTCGTCTTCGCCGGTGCTATCGGGATCTTCTTGCTCTTCGGCGTCCTCGGCAGATTCGTCGTTTTGATCGTCGTCAATATCGTCGGGATCGTCGCCCAACTGGTCACCATACCCAAGATCTTCGATCACCTGACGCGCAAACTTAGCGAAATTCGCCTGATCGGACAGCATGTCGTCCAAGTTCTCAAGCGTACCGCCGGCTTGCTCTTCGATGAAGCCCTGCCAAAGCTCAAGGACGTTCGCCGCCCCTTCGGGCAAGTCCCTTCCTGTAGCAAGCTGGCGTACCAAATAACCTGCGGCCACCGACAACGGTGCATCGGCGCGATCGCGTATTTGTTCATACCCTTTGCGCGAAGCATCAGCAGAAATCTTGGCGTGAATATTTGTAGCGGTGCCGGGCATGTCGCGGGCACCCATCGCCTCACAACGCGCGGTTTCCATTGCTTCATAAATCTCGCGCGCCATTTGGCCGGGCGGGGCATAACGATCGTGTAAGGCGTCGTCATGATAGCGGCGTTGCATGGCCAATGCGTCGGCCGTTCCGCGTGCCAACAAAACCTCGTCGCGCGTCATCCGACGACTAACCTGTGGCAACCGCATGGAATCGCCGGTCATGCCTGACGGATCTACAGTATAGCTGATGTTTACTTCAGCATCATTGGCAAGAACCTTAGTCGCTTCCGCCAGCGCCTTTTTGAAAGGATCAGCTGGATTGTCGCTTGGTTTAGACATCAGACTCTCCTTTTTGCTTTATCTTGCTTTAAATACCGCGGGGGTCCGGGGGCTGGCCCCCGGGTGGTTCCGTATTAACCCAGGCTTACGCTTGCTGCGCTTTCAGGGAGTTCTTCATCAAATAGGCGCTGATAGAACTCAGCTACAGTCTGACGCTCAAGTTCATCACATTTGTTTAGGAACGAAAGCCGGAAGGCATAACCAACGTTGCGGAATATTTCAGAGTTCAAAGCCCAGTTGATTACAGTACGTGGGCTCATCACTGTCGACAAATCGCCATTCATGAACGCCGTGCGGGTCAAATCAGCAACCGTCACCATTTGCTTAATAGTTTGGCGACCCGCTTCCGTGTTGTAATGCGGCGCTTTGGACAAAACGATGTTGGTTTCTGCGTCAATCGACAGATAGTTCAACGTTGCAACAAGCGACCAGCGGTCCATTTGTGCTTGGTTGATCTGTTGCGTGCCATGGTAAAGGCCAGTGGTGTCACCTAGACCAACCGTGTTGGCAGTCGCAAATAGGCGGAAATACTTGTGCGGCGTGATGATTTCATTCTGATCAAGTAATGTCAGCTTGCCGTCATGCTCCAACACACGTTGGATAACGAACATAACATCCGCGCGGCCAGCATCATATTCGTCAAACACAATCGCAACAGGGTTGCGAAGCGCCCAAGGAAGAATGCCTTCGTGGAATTCAGTGACTTGCTTGCCATCGCGCAGTTTGATCGCGTCTTTACCGATCAGATCAATACGGCTGATGTGGCTATCCAGGTTCACGCGAACCGCAGGCCAGTTCAAGCGCGCTGCAACTTGTTCGATATGGGTCGATTTTCCTGTGCCGTGATATCCTTGGATCATCACGCGGCGGTTGTGGCTAAAGCCTGCAAGAATGGCCAGTGTGGTATCGGGATCAAACTTGTAGGTCGGGTCCAGTTCAGGAACGCGATCGGTTCCTTCTGCAAAACCTTTTATTACCATATCCGTGTCGATACCAAATACGTCACGAACATGGACGTCTTCAGTTGGTTTCGCGTTTATGTCGATCATTTCGTCAGCCATCATACTACCTTCTTCACGCCGAAACAGGGCTCAAGCTCTGGTGCACCAAATAGATGTAAGAGGCAAGTAGTCGAGGTGGAAAATCGACTGCTCTCCATACTAGCACGCGGCGAATTTCCATGGTTTAACTGTGTCGAGACGCAAGGCGGCTTATACAGTCTGAATAGAAAGTTATGTGAATGGCCAACCTTGATGATTTTGAAGACATTTTAAATAGTGTCGGGCAGGGCGACCGAACTGCGTTTCACGCGCTGTTCGATTTGACCGCATCAAAACTTTTTGGTCTCTCTCGCGCCATCTTAGATGATGATGAGTGGGCAGATGAAGTGCTTGAGAAAGCCTACCGCGAGATTTGGCAAAACGCGATCAACTGGCAAGACAGTGGATTGACGCCACTGACTTGGGTTCTGTCTATGGGTCGTGAATACGCGATCGCCGCGCGACGTGGCGCAAGCGAAGATGGCAGTCCTGATCCTGTTGAGCTACAAACTATTTCTCCTTCAAAAGACGTCGAAACGCACAGCGACGGGCCGGATTCGTTACTCCGAAAGGCACTTGGTTGGTTGCCCAAGGACCGTCAGGACGCATTCTTGCTCAGTTACTTTTCAGGCATCCGGTACTCAGAGCTTGCGACCCGGTTTCGTGTTCCGTACGCAACCATTCGCAATTGGCAAAAACGGACCCTAGCGCGGCTTCACGCAGATCTAAGTGGCAGGAAAGCCTCAGAGGATGTGCTTTTAGCGGGCGAATACGTTCTAGACGTGATTCCCGTTCCCGAACACGAGGAATTTGAGGACCGAATGTCTAAAGAAGCAGAGCTTCGCGCGCTTGTTGCTGGCTGGACCGAGGACTTTGTTGTCCTTACAGACAGTGTGCCGGACAGACGACCAAAGGGAGATCTATTGGGTCGATTGGACAAAGCGTTGTTCCCTGAGCAAACAAAATCGTTCCTGCAGCAAGTACGGTTTTTCCAAACGATAATTTGGGTTGCAGTCGCTGGCGGTGTCGCATGGGGGGCTTTCACCTATTGGCCGGAAATCAATGTGTATTTGCCCACAAGCGATACCAGCCCTCAACAAACGGTCTCTCAAATATCAGAACCTAAGGAAATGCCCTTGCTGTCCAGCGCAGGCGATCCAATTGCAGTCTTTCATGCGCAAAATAGTGTTCTGCAACTGGGCGGAAACATGGATGACCTTCAAAAAGAGCCAAATTTACAGGTCTACTTGGATTTCGGTGAAAACACCGAATGGATTGCGTTGGGTGCTTGGCCGGAATTGCCTCCGCGTACGCTAGACATTCCCGCCGAGATCGCCCCAATCCTAAAGAGCGGGGTGGTCGTTATCCTTGGTGGTGAGGGTTCGGATCAGGAAATAATGCGCATCGAAGTCGATTGATCATTTAAAGCTACGACTATCCTTAATTTGGTCCCAAGCCCACATGACCTCTTGCAATTGCTCTTCCTGAGAACGGTCTCCGCCGTTCATGTCGGGATGCAATACTTTGATCAGCTTCTTATATGACTTGCGAACCTCAGCCTTGGACCAATGGTCTTTGGCCTCAAGGATATCAACCGCACGCCGCTCAGTTGGCGGTAACCGTTTTGTCTGGTCGGAATTGGACTTTCCTGGGTTTCGCGTGGCGTTTTCGCCAAGAACCTGATGAGCGTCCTCAATGCCAAGACGCGCCCAAGCTTTTGCCTCGGGATCGTGAAAGCTTTTGGTTTCACGCTCCCAAACCTTGTCCTTGGACATCTGTGCGTTCAATTCCGCTTCGGTTGTACCGTCGAAGAAATTCCACTTCAGATTATATTCCCGCACATGGTCTTTGCAGAACCACAGGAAATCATCCAAAACATCCGGTGCACGCGGTGCACGAAACTTGCCAGGCTCGTTACAGCCTGAATGCTCGCATACGCGAGTAGACGTTTCAGACGCGCCAGACATACCCCGCCTACCGCGCGGGTTTTTCTTCTTTGCAGAAGAAACTGACATGTCAAAACCAAACGGATCGGGTTTGCTCATTGATGTACCTTTTCGACTCGGACTATGCAGTCTAAGCGTATTTCGAGAAGATTGAAGGGGCAGGAGAAGAAAATGTTGGTCGAAAACGAAATGAAATCCAAACTTGAGGCTACTTTCGCGCCCGAGTATCTGGAAATCCGTAATGATAGTGCAAAACATTCAGGGCACGCTGGCGACGACGGATCTGGTGAAAGCCATTTTCACATAACGATCAAGGCGACTGCATTTGCAGGCATGAACCGCGTAGCACGTCATCGAGCAGTTTATGCAAGCTTGGGCAAAGACCTGACCACGCGCGTGCATGCAATAGGTCTGGATATTCAGGCTTAATAGGCAAACGTTGCAGTTTGAAATTCAATAGGGAGCGCCAAGCTGTTTACAAAAAGTCATATAGAATACGAGGCCGTCGACCTGCCTGATCGAATGGACTTTTCGCCAGAAAAGAACTTGCAAGAAGCGCAAGAATTCTATGCCCGTATGAAACGTCGGCATACGGTCCGTGATTTTTCGGACCAAGACGTAGCGCGCGAAGTGATTGAAGCGTGTGTTCATGCAGCGGGAACTGCGCCCTCAGGCGCGAACCACCAACCTTGGCATTTTGTGGCCATAGCTGATCCGGCCTTTAAGAGGAAGATAAGGGAGGCTGCAGAAGAAGAAGAGCGGCGGTTCTATTCTGGTGGCGCAGGTGACGAATGGTTGAAGGCCCTCGAACCTATCGGAACGAACGATCACAAGCCGCATCTGGAAGAGGCGCCTTGGCTTATTGTTGTGTTCGCCCAGCGCTGGGGTCAATTTGATGACGGTACTCGGTTCAAAAACTATTATGTGCCCGAAAGCACTGGGATCGCCAGCGGATTTCTAATGGCCGCCTTGCATCACGCGGGATTGGTTGCCTTAACGCATACACCTAACCCCATGAAATTTCTTAACAAACTGCTCGACCGTCCCGAAAGTGAAAAGCCAATCATGATTGTTGCAGTTGGCCACGCGGCCGAAAACGCCAAGGTTCCGGCAGTTGCTAAACTCAAAAAACCACTAAACGAAATTCTGACCGTCGCAGAATAATTTACAGACCCAACTTGGCCGCAACGATTTCGTTCACTGCTTTAGGGTTCGCTTTGCCGCCAGTTGCTTTCATCACCTGACCGACGAACCAGCCTGCAAGCTTTGGATTTAGCTTGGCTTTTTCGACCTGTGCAGGATTGGCCGCAATGATTTCATCGACAGCGGTTTCAATGGCGCCGGTGTCAGTAACCTGTTTCATTCCGCGGGCTTCGACGATCTCAGCGGGGTTTCCACCTTCTGAATATACGATCTCGAAAAGGTCTTTGGCGATCTTGCCGGAGATATCACCCTTTTTGATCAGTTTGATAATTCCAGCCAGTTGCGATGGATTTACAGGACTGTCAGCAATGTCGTGGTCTTCTTTCTTCAGGCGACCAAACAATTCGTTGATGACCCAGTTTGCAGCGAGTTTTCCGTCATTGGCTTCGGCCTGAACGTCTTCGAAATAGACTGCGTTTTCAACCTCAGCGGTCAAAACGCTGGCGTCATACTCAGACAGCCCAAAATCTGAGACAAACCGCGCTTTTTTGGCATCCGGCATTTCAGGTAGCGACGCAGCAATATTATCAACCCATTCCTGTTCAATCTCTAGTGGGAGAAGGTCGGGATCAGGGAAATAACGGTAGTCGTGTGCTTCTTCCTTCGACCGCATTGAGCGGGTTTCGCCCTTGTCAGGATCGTAAAGGCGGGTTTCTTGAATAACGTCTTTGCCAGCTTCGTGCAGGGCAATCTGACGGCGAGCTTCGACATCAATGGCTTGCTGGATAAAGCGCATAGAGTTCATGTTTTTAATTTCACAGCGCGTGCGCAGGAAACTGAAATCGCCGGTTTCAGCGAATTTCTTATAATCGCCTGGCAAGCAAACAGACACGTTTACGTCGGCGCGCATATTGCCGTTCTGCATGTTTCCGTCACACGTTCCAAGATAGCGCATAATCTGGCGCAGCTTGCTGACATAGGCGGCCGCTTCTTCCGGACCACGGATATCTGGCTGGCTGACAATCTCCATCAGGCAAACACCTGTGCGGTTTAGGTCAACAAACGACATGTTCGGGTCCATGTCGTGGATCGATTTACCGGCGTCTTGCTCCATGTGAATGCGCTCAATGCGAACTTTGCGGGCAACGCCAGGGCCCATATCAACGATGACTTCGCCTTCACCTACAATGGGGTGGTAAAGCTGAGAAATCTGATAGCCCTGTGGAAGGTCCGGGTAAAAATAGTTTTTGCGGTCAAAAGCTGAGGTTAAATTGATCTCTGCTTTAAGCCCAAGGCCAGTGCGTACGGCTTGTTCAATCGCGTATTCGTTGATTACCGGCAGCATTCCGGGCATGGCGGCATCAACAAAGGCTACGTTTGAGTTCGGCTCAGCGCCGAATTTCGTCGAAGAACCGGAGAAAAGCTTAGCGTTTGAGCTAACCTGAGCATGCACTTCAAGACCAATTACCAGCTCCCAATCGTGCTTGGCGCCGGCAATAACTTTTGGCTTCGGGGTCTCGTAGGTCAGATCCAGCATTTCGCAATCCTCTTGCTTTTCCGCCATGCCTTCTAAGACAGGCGGAAAAGGGGGGCAAGAGCTCAGCGGGTTATGCTGTGCAGATATCTACACCGTCTCGCGTGAAGAGAACGCGTTTCCCGCGCAATAACTCGCGTTCGAATGCGTGGCTGATAAGGCTAAAGGCCTCTTCCAGACCAGCTTGATTCTGGCGCCATTCTTTTGCGGGCGGGGCATCCGGGTCGCGACCAACTTGGGCTTGGGCCCAAATCGAAGGGTGGATTTCGCGCAGATATTTTCGTGTGATCTCTGGTGCGGCAGAAATTAGCGCACGACGGTTGTGATAGGCCCGTTTCGAACCTGATACCAAAGGTCCCCTTGGGGCCAATGTGACAGATAAGAATGCTGCGACTTTGTTCACACAGCTTTGATCTGACTGCGCTGCAACATAATCATGCAGGCCTTGCAGAAATTGGGCGACATCGACAAAAGCCAACGCTTCTGGGTCTTCCAAAATCGCGTCCATATAGGTCAATGCATAAGCCGCAGTGCCCCAGTATTCTGAGGATTGCCCAACGACGCGGCGGGCACGATCTTCCAACAACTCATAGCTGCCATACCAACGCGGCAACATGTGCTTGCCAAATTCACGGTATGAACGGGCGAACTCTGGGGCCAATTCGATAAGGTCTTCATAATAAGAAACGGCGCGCTGAGCAGCATCTGGTTGACCGGCAAGCGTGCGGCAACGAGCAGCTGCCAAAGCAGGTGAGTTGTGCTCTTTTGCGTCAAATTGCTCAAGGATACTGGTGGCACGGCGGAAGTGGCGCGCGAATTTCTTCCAGTCAGAGGCTGGGACTTCGTCCGCCCAACCTTGACCGCGCCAAACCGAGCCTATGTCCATGTGTGCGTGGGCCACAATAAGGGCAACACCATAGTCTTCGGAGTGATCGATCAAAACTTGATCCAGCATTTCGATGCCTTGAGTCGCTGCATCGAGACCTTGTTCGCTGTTAGGCAATAGTCCAAGAGCAATCGTATCGCACACGTCTTTTCGGGCACCGGATGCGAGTACGCTGGCCTTCGGAGTGCCGCCCTTCGTCATTGCCCGGTCTTGGTCATGTTGACGGATCAGATCGCCCAACGCTTCCCAATTGTCCTGACGCACGAGCAGATGCGCAGTTTTATGGAGACGGGCCTTTTCTTCGCAATCCTTTGATTCCTCTGGAACCGGAATGGAAACCTGCTGACGAATGTCCATCAACGAAAACCCGGTGATGTCATCTGCAGGTGCAATGTGTTCAGCGACCAAGCGTTGCCCCATCGCGCGACGTACTGCGCCTAGCAGGGATTTGGTGTGGGAATGTGATGTTGTAATAAAGGCCATGTGCTGCTCCGAAGTAGTTGATTTCCTTAAACTTGCTTCGGAACTGGGGCTAAAACGAGGCATCCAGTTGGAGTTTTGGCGGTTCTTTTGAGCCGACATTAATCGTTAGTAAGTCTTTATTAACCTAAAGTAGAGCGAACGGATTCTTTCGAAACGGAAGCTCACGCAGGGTCAACTCTCGCTCTAGATCGCTCAGCGGTGGCGTCGATGGTTGCGGAAGCCTTATTTTGCGACCTGACTTCAATTCTGCGATGAATTTCACCGAGCGATCCATTCTGAGGTCAATTCTGAAGCGCTTGATTTCAGCCAGTTCAATTGTGGCAGAATTCTTGCCGTGGAACCACGAAATGTCATTTTCTGAAAGTGTCAGACCGGATCTTGTATCGTTTGCTAGATCCCAAACTGCAGGTATCGTGAAAAGGAACACGATCCCAACAATCCAGGCCGAGACGTTTAAAAGCAGCATCGCGGCAATCAAGACAATATAAAGCCCAGCAATTACGAATGCAGCCGTAGATGTCCGACCGCGCCTTTCAAACGTAAAGTCTTGGGTCATCCCAAAATCCTGTCGATCATTTCGGAAGTGTCGCGCGATAGATTTGGCGTTTCGCCAATCCGCTTCAACTGGGTTTGGATCAAGTCTTGGCGGGTAGGGTCAAAACGTCTCCACGTTTCAAATGCCGAGCACATGCGCGCTGTTGTCTGGGGGTTTGCAGCGTCGAGCTTGATAAGCCAATCTGCCAACAATGAATACGCCGAACCGTCTTCTGCATGAAAACCGGCGGTGTTCATTGTTAGAGACCCAAACACAGCGCGAAACCGGTTGGGGTTGAGGTGGTTGAAGTCCGCGTGGTTCGTCAGCTGTTCTGTAATCTTGGCCGCATTCACCGGGGAAGCACGTCCAACTTGAAGACCAAACCACTTGTCGATGACCAACCGCTCATGCTGCCACTGCTCGTAGAACGCTTGCAATTCTGCGTCTCCAGATTCTGCGCCAAGCAATTCGCTAAGGGCCGAAAGCTGTTGGGTCATGTTGTCAGCGTCGGCATATTGCTTGCGGGCTGCGGCCCCGCCGTCCAGTCGGGATAAAAGACCAAGAACACCATTCGCCAAATCGCGTTTTGAGGCCTGATCGGCGTCAGGGCTGTAAGGCTCATCTACTTGATGCTCCGCATATAGCTTTGGCAACAGATCCTGCATTCGTTCCGCAATGGCTTGCTTCATCGTTTCGTGTGCGGCCCAAATCGCAGTGGGATCGGGTATTTCACCAGCCTCAAACAGCGACTGTGCCAGATCATCTTGTGACGGCAGCCTAAGGGCTAGGGCACGGAACGCAGGATCCAATGAGTTGTCGCGCGTCAGCGTGTGAAGCGCCTCTAGGTAACTGCCGTCAGGGGCTTCACCGTTTCTAATCATGCGCAGCAGGCTGTCTTTGGCCAGATCGCGGCCAGCTTCCCACTTGTTGAATGGATCGGTGTCATGGGCCAACAAGAAAGCGCGCTCAGCGTTTGTCGTCGCTCTCTCTAAAATGACCGGAGCCGAAAAGCCGCGGAGGATCGACGGCACAGGCTTTGATGACAGTCCCTCGAACGTAAACGTCTGCTCGGCTTGGGTCATTTCCAGAACTTGGGTTGGCAGAACTTCGTCGCCATTTTGACCGAGAAGCCCGACGGCAATCGGAATAACGCGAGGGTCTTTATGATCCTGACCCGGCGTGGCAGCCGTGGATTGCTTAAACGTCAAAGACAGTGCTCCGTCTTTATATTGCTCTTCGACAGACAACCGAGGTGTGCCCGCTTGTGAATACCAGCGCTTAAACTGTCCGAGATCACGACCCGTGGTGTCTTCAAAAACGGTTAGCCAGTCTTCAATCGTGCAGGCCTGACCATCATGGCGGTCAAAATAGAGATCAAGGGCCTTTGCATAAGCATCGTCTCCGACCAGAGATTTCAGCATACCAATCAGCTCGGCACCTTTTTCATACACGGTGGCCGTGTAGAAGTTGTTGATCTCCTGAAAGCTTTCTGGACGAACCGAATGCGCAAGCGGGCCATTGTCTTCGCGAAACTGACGACCACGCAACGCCAAGACGTCCGAGATACGCTTCACAGGCTCGGAGCGCATGTCTGAAGTGAACTGCTGGTCGCGGAATACGGTCAGCCCTTCTTTCAGGCAAAGCTGGAACCAGTCGCGGCAGGTGATCCGGTTTCCCGTCCAGTTGTGGAAATATTCATGTGCGATGATTGCTTCGATACGCTCAAAGTTGGCGTCGGTGCTGGTTTCAGGCGACGCCAGAACGCAGGACGAATTAAAGATATTGAGACCTTTGTTTTCCATAGCGCCCATATTGAAGTCGTCGACGGCGACGATATTAAAAACGTCCAGATCGTATTCACGCCCATAAACGTCCTCATCCCACTTCATCGAGCGTTTGAGCGCTTCCATGCCAAAGTCGCATTTATCTTCGTCGCCGGGCCTTACATATATATTTAGGACAACGTCTTTGCCCGAGGCCGTCTTGATCTGATCGGGATGCGCTATCAGGTCGCCTGAAACCAGTGCAAAAAGATACGCTGGCTTTGGCCACGGGTCGTGCCATTCCGCAAAGCCTTTTCCGGTGTCACCTGGGTTCCCGTTCGAAAGCATGACGGGCAAGTCGCTTTCCACGCGCACAGTAAACGGGGCCATGACATCTGGACGGTCTGGGTAATATGTTATCTTGCGAAAGCCTTCGGCCTCGCATTGGGTGCAATACATGCCGTTAGACATGTACAACCCTTCGAGTGAGGTGTTTGCCGCCGGATTAATCTCAACTTCGGTTTCCCAAATGAATGCACCTGAAGGAACATCGCAAGTCAGACCTTTGTCAGTGATTTCCGGAGCAACGTTTGCGCCATTGATTTTCGCCCATTTCAGATCAAGCTGTTCGCCGTGCAAGAAGAATTGCGCGGCTTGATCGTCAGCGTTTGCTGAAAACTCGATCCGGCTGATCACGCGCGTGGCATTTGGGGCCAGCTTAAACACCAGATTAACGCTGACAACTTGCCAACCAAAGGGTGTGTAGTCCGAAAGATAGATCGTTTCAGCAGCGTCGTTCATAATTGCACCGTTTTCATTGTTCGGCCGCAACCTATCACTGAAATTCGCGGCTACAAGACCGCGCCCAAATTCACTGTACCGAAACCATCGACTTCTACTTAAAGATGTATCTTAGAGATTGGCTACGGATCTTTACCAGTCATGTTGCCTGCAGGACGCTATTCCCGTATTCCGTCGAACGGACACGCAAAGGAGAAAGTCATGACTAACCGGGTTGAAAGATGTGGCCTTCAAGTAGCCGAGGAAATGGCAACCTTTGTCGAGACTAATGCGTTAGACGGAACAGGTATAACAGCCGATGATTTTTGGACTGGTTTTTCAGCCCTGGTTCATGATCTTGGCCCCAAAAACGTTGCGCTTTTGGACAAGCGCGAAAACTTGCAGCAGCAAGTAGATGATTGGCACATCGCTCACCGTGGTCAGCCGCACGATCACTTGGCATATAAATCCTTTTTGGAAGACATCGGGTACTTGATGCCTCAGGATGACGAGTTCGAAATTGATACGATCAACGTCGACCCGGAGATTGCTTCGATCCCCGGACCGCAGTTGGTGGTACCCGTCACCAATGCACGTTACGCACTTAACGCTGCCAACGCCCGTTGGGGCAGCCTCTATGATTGTTTTTATGGAACTGACGCAATGGGCAGCCAGCCCGTGGCTGGCGGATTTGAACGCGGGCGCGGTGCACGCGTGGTAGCAAAGGCCCGCGTATTTTTGGACGAAGCATTCCCCATCGACGGCACAAGCCACACTGACGTTCGCCGTTATTATGTAAAAGACGGCCAACTGTTGGTCGATGACAAGCCCTTAGTCGATCCAGCCAAATTTGTTGGGTATACTGGCAACGCCAAAGCCCCGGATACCGTGGTTCTTCGTAACAACGGACTGCATGTCCAACTGGTATTTGATCGCGCTCATATGATTGGCAGCCGCGATCAGGCGGCCCTGGCCGATGTCGTTTTGGAAAGCGCAGTGTCGGCAATCATGGATTGCGAAGATAGCGTCGCCTGCGTTGATGCGCAGGATAAGGTCGTGGCCTATTCAAACTGGCTAGGCCTGATGAAGGGCGATCTGACAGCCAACCTTGTTAAGGGTGGAAAAACTGTCACACGCCGTTTGAACGATGACAAAGTCATCACATCGCCATCGGGTGAAACTGTGGTCCTAAAGGGCAGGGCGCTGCTCTGGGTCAGAAACGTTGGTCACTTGATGACGAACCCAGCCATTCTATTGAGAGACGGTTCTGAAATTCACGAAGGCTTGATGGACGCAGCAATTACAACGCTGATAGCAATGCATGACCTTAAGCGCGAAAGCGGAAACTCGGTGCATGGTTCCGTCTATATAGTGAAGCCCAAAATGCACGGCCCCGAGGAAGTTGCATTTACGGACGAGATTTTCGCACGCGTCGAAGGCTTCCTTGGGCTTCCAGTCAATACGGTCAAAATTGGCATTATGGATGAAGAACGTCGGACTTCGGTCAATCTAAAGGAATGCATCCGATCCGCGAAATCGCGGGTTGCTTTCATCAACACTGGTTTCCTTGATCGTACCGGCGACGAAATCCACACCTCGATGGAGGCGGGTCCATTTAGCCGTAAAGACTTTATCAAACGCAAAGCGTGGATAGGTGGATACGAAGACGCGAATGTAGATATCGGCCTTGAGTGCGGTCTTTCCGGCAAAGCCCAAATCGGCAAGGGCATGTGGGCCATGCCGGATTTGATGGCCGCAATGCTAGAACAAAAGATCGATCACCCTAAATCAGGTGCCAATTGTGCGTGGGTGCCTTCGCCAACGGCGGCTACACTTCATGCGCTTCACTATCATAAAGTGGATGTATTCGCAGTTCAGGATAAGCTTCGCAAAGGTGGAAGACGGGCACATGTTGATACACTGCTAGACATCCCGCTAGCAACTTACAGACGATGGAGCAAAGACCAGATCATGCGTGAGGTCGAAAACAACGCGCAGGGCATTTTGGGCTATGTCGTTCGTTGGATCGATCACGGGGTTGGATGCTCGAAGGTGCCGGACTTAAATGATGTTGGGTTGATGGAAGACCGCGCAACTTGCCGTATCTCTGCGCAACATATCGCTAACTGGCTGCACCACGAGATCGTTAACGCACAAGAGGTTATGGCAGCACTGCATAAGATGGCCGCGGTCGTAGACAGGCAAAACGAAGGTGACCCAAATTACACGCCTATGGCCCCGTCGTACAGTGGAATTGCGTTTCAAGCGGCATGTGATTTGGTGTTCAAAGGCCGTAGCCAGCCGTCTGGTTATACAGAGCCGGTATTGCACGCACGTCGGTTAGAGTTGAAAGCAACTCTCTGATCTGTTCTGATTGTGTAAGGAGGCGACATGCCTCCGCGTGGTCCAATGGACCATTTCACAACCGGACGTTCTCCGGTTCAGATCATGAGGCAGAAGATGGCTGTATTATCTCTTCGCAAGGCACGAACAATCATTCGCAAAACGCTGGATTACGGTAAAGAGCAGGGCTATCGGCCTCTCTCCGTAGTTGTTTTGGACGAAGGTGGAAACGTAAAGGCCTTCGAACGCGAAGATGATGCAGCACCAGGTCGCTTTGCTGTGGCTCATGGCAAAGCATTCGGGTCGATCATGTTAGGTATTCCGGGGTCAGTGCAAAAAGCCCGAGCCGAAGAAGAAGCCTATTTAATGCAAGCGATAAACGGTGTTTACGGCGGTCAAGTCGTTCCGGTTCCCGGTGGCATACTATTGCGCGATAAGCGTGGACGGATCGTAGGCGCAATGGGTGTGACAGGCGACACTTCCGAAAACGATGCAGAGGCGGGTTTGGCTGGAATCGAAGCCTCAGGTTTGATCGGAGAGGCGTGAACCCTTTTGCTGGCTTAAAGGATAGCATATGACTACTTTGAAATAGAGGTTTCGTATGAATCGTCCTGTCGTTGGTATTATTGGCAATCAGTATCTTTTGAATGATGACTATCCGGTTCACGCGGGTGGCATGATGAATTCTGAGGCTGTGGCCATGGTCTCAAATTGCATGCCATTGCTTATTCCGTCTTCACCCAAGCTTGTTGATATTGAAGAGCTTATGGCGACGTGCGACGGATTCCTTCTGACAGGCGCGCGTCCGAATGTTCACGCGGAAGAATATGGCGATAGCCACACTGAAGCTTACGGTGAAATTGATCGTTGTCGCGATGCGATAACTCTGCCGTTGGTGCGTGCATGCGTTGAGCGGGGGCAACCGTTCTTTGGTATATGCCGCGGTTTTCAAGAAGTGAACGTGGCGATGGGTGGAACACTCGACCCAGAAATTCGTGACCTACCAGGTCGGCTGAACCATAGAATGCCCCCTGATGGGACGATCGACGAAAAATTTGCACTGCGCCATGAAGTGACCTTTTCGACGGACGGCCCGTTTCAACAGCTTTTGGGTGCGCAAAAAGTAATGACCAACACGCTGCACGGACAAGGAATTCGCGATTCCGGTTCCCGTATTGTTGTGGATGGCCATGCGCCCGACGGCACTGCAGAGGCAATCTACGTCAAGGACGCCCCCGGCTATACGTTGTCTGTTCAATGGCACCCTGAATATAATGCCGCCAACGATCCAGTATCACGCCCATTGTTTGAAGCTTTCGGAGAGGCCGTGCACAAATGGCGCGCAAGCCGATCGGATGCATGACTTAGCGCTTAGGCTGCGTCTTCTAGCTTTGCGGCCGAAGACGTGCTGGCCAGCAAACGGGCCTCGTGCGATTTGAGGCAAGGGCGCGCAGTTTCTCCATAAGCTGCAACGTCACTTTCCAAATGTGGAAACGCTTCAAACAGTCTGGCTTTGCAATGTGTGGAAATCGTCGAAAGTCCCTGATCCGACGCATAGAAGCTTTCAGTTTCAGCACCTTCCGCAAATAGAATTTGATGACGATCCAGCATGAGATGGAAGTAAGTCACTATGGTCTGCGGGGCTTCGGACACGCCGGCCATACCCAGCAAATGCTTTGCGGCCACAAGAACCTCGGGCGCCCCAAACAGCAACTCTGCCTGCACGCCACTGATAAGCATGCGGTGCTGCGGTGAAACCAGTAGATCGTCTTCTAGACCTGGTAGCGCACCTTTCTCAAACTTAATCGGGGCGAGTTTACCACGCCCATCAACTGACCTCGCACCTATCCAGCGCAAAGGTTGAAATCCGTCGTCGCGGGTCAATACGCGGTCGCCAACAGAAAGGCTTTCCACAGTTTTTGGGCCGTCTTCTGTCTCGATTTGCGTCCCAGCGGCAAAACAGATGATGTTCTCGATATCCGAGAAATTAAGCGTTGTGCCGTCAAACAATGTGGCCGAGCCACTGAATGACCCAGTGCCATCGTCTGTGAAGCTAACGGTCGAGCGATCCACAAGGCTGTTGAAGTTGAGGGTGTCGCCGACAGATTCGTCATCCTCTTCACCTTCAATAGTGATTGTTGCCGTCGTGCCGTCTGCAAAATCAGTTAGGATAAACGTGTCGTCGCCCGCGCCACCCCAAGCTTCGTCACCATGACCAAGGTAAATCGTATCATCGCCGTCTTCGCCATACAGCGTGTCGTCATCTTGGCCGGCCGTTAGCGTGTCGTCACCCGCACCGCCATAAAGCGTGTCAGATCCGGTTTCGCCGCTAAGGATATCGTTGCCAGTTTCCCCCGCATCCGGGATCGTGTCGAAATGAACGTCGGATACCCACAGTGACTGACCGCCAGTGTCGCCATTTGCATAGGAAATGGAGATGTTCGCGACAGGACCCGCAATCGTGACCAAAGCGCTGCCTTCGGCATCCGCTTCACTATCGCCGCCTTCGGCAGCGGTAATCGTATCGCTTGTGACAGTGTCCGAACCAGAAGCCGTTATGGTAACGGTTACTGGATTCCCATCACCATCGACTGCTGTGACGGTGATGATGTCCTGCCAGCTGCCAGCACCGGCGTCGATGTCGTTTAGGCGAAACTGTACGTTTTCGACCTCATCCGACATTTCGCTGCCAGACACAGCATCAAACGATATATCCGTGGTGGTTGTTCCGCCAAGACCGGTGCCTGAAATGTATAGGCTTGACGTCGTGCTGAACGGCTCACCGCCTTCGGTGTAAAGCAGATCGTCGTTTTCGTTGAGGACTAGGTCTTGGTTGCCGTCATCTGTGAAGTTGACGGTTACGTTCATTGTGCCGGTGTTTTGTACAAACCCGTCCGAAATGTCGGTGTTGTCTACCCCTAAGCTGCTCCAGCTGATGTTCTCTGAAACTGACGTCGCGGTGATTTCTTCTCCACCGTAAATAAGATCATCGCCGCTTCCGCCAGTAAGGTCGTCATCACCTTCTTGACCGTAGATCGTATCGTCACCATTACCACCGTCGATGGTGTCGTTGCCAACGTCCCCCAGCATTGTATCGAATGCCACATCGGAAACCCAAACCGTTTGGACGTCTGGCTGACCGTTGGCGTAGATGATTTCGATCTCGGAAGCTGGTCCTTCGATCTCAACAAGAACAGAACCCTCTACGTCCGAAGATGCGTCGCCGCCTTCTACCGCTGACACAGTCTGGCCAGCGACAGTGTCGCTCCCGCCGGCTGTCAACGTAACCGTGACCGCATTGCCGTCGGCATCATATGCGTTCACCGTCAGGATATCCTGATAGTAGCCGGTGTACATATCGATGTCGTTCAAGCGAAAGCTGATATTCTCAACTTCGTCCGACAGATGAGAACCGGACACTGCGGCAAAATCGATGACGGTCGTTGCCGTGGCACCGGATCCTGAACCAGCAATGAACAGGTTCGAGTTTGGATCGAACGGTTCGCCTGCTTGGACGTAGGTTGTGTCAGTGCTTTCGACGCCAAAGAACAGCGCGTTGCCGTCATCGACAAAGCTGACTGATACGTCGATATCGCCTACAGTTTGCGTGAAGCCAGCAGAGACATCCGTATCGTCTGCAGCAACAGACGACCAATCCGTCATTTCACTGGATGTCGTCGCAGATGGATCGTGGTCGCCCCAAATGACATCTTTGCCGCCGCCGCCATCAATGGAATCGTTGCCAGCCCCGCCGTAGACGGTATCCGTGCCGCCTCCAGCTAAAACCGTGTCGTCGCCTTCACCGGCCAAAACGCTGTCGCTCTTGCCGGACGAGCTGTATGTTGAATTGTTGTCAATCGCGTCTCCGTCGACGTCGACGAAGTTTATATCGATCAGATCATCGCCCGTCGTTCCGGAAACGATTTGGTCAGACGTCGCAGGGTAGGTCGGTCCATAGTCAACTTCACCCGATTGGATGTCAGTCAGTTTGCCAGAGTTCGCTTTGAAATAAACGTTTCCGTTGGTCGCAAGGTAGAATTTACCAACAGAGTATTGATCGGTGACCGTGCTGGAATCCCAATAAATGGCACCAGGTCCAAGGATGACATCGGTCGTAAAAAGAACGCGGGATGAGCTCAGTGCATCGCTCGGATCGAGCGTGCCATCCCCTAATATAACCTGATAGCCTCTTGGCATCGTAAACCTACAAAAAACTGAGCGGCCCTAAAGGGCCTTTTTCAACAGGTCTGTTTTAGGGGCAGGGTTTGTCTGCAATTCGTACAAACCAAGGCAAATACGCGGCAGATTTTACGACAATGACTTGAAATTGCCCTGATTGTTTCGATTTTGCGCGTCGAGGTTGAACTCATGCCGATTGGCCCACACCCGAAGGGTGTGACAAGCTGTTACTCGACCAAAAGTCATATTCATACTATTGAATGAAGGTGTGGATCATTTTTCAAAGGACCTGCCATGAATGTCGCCAAATTTGTCCTCGTGTCTTTACTGGCTGTGAACCCCGTTTTCGCCAGCGAAGATATTGCCGATCAGTATCCCCAATCTGAGCTTTATTCAAAGCCGGTTGAGGTTATCCCGAATGTTTTCTCGGCGATCGGTGCGACCGCCCCGCCAACCTATGAAAATGCTGGCCATAACAACAACTTATCCTTTGTCATCACTGGTGACGGGGTGGTTGTTATCAATAGCGGCGCGTCCGTTAGATTGGCCTCCGCGTTACACGAAGAAATTCGCGCAGTCACGAACCAACCTGTGAAGCTGGTTATCAATGAAAACGGGCAGGGCCATGCGATGCTCGGCAACGGGTATTGGGCGGATTTGGGGGTCGATATCCTTGCCCATGCCGATGCCATTCACGAGGTCGAAGAAAACGGTGATTTCATTCTTCAGGGCATGCAACGCTACAATGGCGACCGAGCCGATGGGACGAGTGTTGTGAACGCAAACATCTCATTTGACGACGAATACGTCATCGACATGGGGGCTGTCGTCATTCACGCACTACACTTGGGACCAGCGCATGATCCCGGCGACACTCAAGTTTGGATCCCCGCGTGGGGCATGATGATCGCAGGAGACATTGCGTTTCATGAACGCATGCTGCCCATCTTTGAATATACTTGCACCAGCTGTTGGCTTGAAACATGGGAGAACAAATTCGAACCATTGAACCCGACCTATGTAATCCCCGGCCACGGTCATCCCACTAACCTCGCGCAAGTGAAACGCTACACTTACGACTACCTTGTCGATTTGCGTGAGAAAGTTGGAGTGCATATAGACGACGGCGGTGATTTGGCTGGGTCCTACTATGTCGATCAAGCACGCTGGCGGCATCTCGACACGTTCGATGAACTGGCTACAAAAAACGCGGGTCGCGTCTTTGCCGAGATGGAATGGGAATGAGCGCTGGGCGTTGGCTTGATCTGCCGCCAATATGGTTGGGGATGTTTGCTGCTCTTTCGTGGGGACAAGCAAATTATTACGCTGCCGGTCTGAATTTTGGTGGCGCTTGGTCTGATTTTCTTGGTGGGCTATTGGTCGGAGGCGGCATCATTTTGATGCTTCTTGCGGTTTACGAAATGCGTAGATTGCGCACGACAATAATCCCGCACCGAGAGGCAAACAGCCTCGTCCAATCGGGTATCTTCAGCCGCAGTCGAAATCCGATTTATCTAGGGTATGCCTTGGTCCTCGCTGGATTGATTTTGAACTGGGATGCCATTCTCTCTTTGCCACTAATACCGATCTTCGTTTGGGTGATAGAAAAGCGCTTTATCGTGCCTGAAGAAGGCCGTCTGAGACGCAAATTCAAAGCGGACTTTGCACGTTACGAGCAACGGGTACGCAGATGGCTGTAAGTAACATTACGTATGAATATCTCTTTCTTCCGACATATTATTGTGCACGCGCAGCATCTCGACTATAGGGAGCCTAAGCAGGCTTTCCAAAGGCCTTGTTGATGACGAAAACCAATCTGAGGGGATTGAAAACGTGAAAATTGGAACACCCAAAGAAGTGTTCGCTGGTGAGAATCGCGTTGCGATGACACCGGAATCTGCCAAGCAATTGCAAAAGCTTGGCTACGAATGCGCAATTGAAAAGGGTGCCGGTGCAAACGCTGGCTTCTCTGACGCAGATTACAGTTCAGCTGGGGTCGAAGTTGTCGGCACCGCCGCTGCATTGTGGAAGTCTTGCGATATTATCGCCAAAGTTCGCCAGCCAGAAGACAAAGAGCTGAAGCGCCTGACGTCTGATAAAACACTGATATCATTCTTCAATCCCGCCGGAAACGAAGACGGAATGGCTGCTGCTAAAGCCAAAGGCGCAAACGTGATCGCCATGGAAATGGTGCCACGCATTAGCCGCGCTCAGAAAATGGACGCGCTGTCATCGATGGCAAACATCGCCGGTTACCGCGCCGTTATCGAAGCTGGTAACAACTTTGGCCGTTTCTTTACGGGCCAAATTACCGCTGCCGGTAAAGTTCCCCCCGCCAAGGTTTTGGTTGTTGGTGCAGGTGTTGCCGGATTGGCCGCGATTGGTACATCAACCGCACTTGGCGCGATCACTTACGCATTCGACGTGCGTCCAGAGGTTGCCGAGCAAGTAGAATCGATGGGCGCCGAGTTCGTCTACCTCGATTTTGAAGAAGAACAGCAAGATGGTGCTGCAACTGGTGGATATGCCGCCGTTTCGTCGCCTGAGTTCCGCGAAGCACAGCTTGCGAAATTCCGCGAGTTGGCCCCTGAAGTTGACATCGTCATCACAACAGCGTTGATCCCAAACCGTCCGGCACCTAAGCTTTGGCTTGAGGATATGATCACAGCAATGAAACCGGGCTCGGTTATCATTGACCTTGCAGCCGAGCGTGGCGGTAACGCCGAAGGCACTGTGCCAGACGAAAAAATCGTCACAGACAATGGCGTGACAATCGTTGGCTATACAGACTTCCCTAGCCGCATGGCTTCGCAGTCCTCAACGCTTTACGCTACAAACATCCGTCACATGATGACTGACCTGACCCCTGAAAAAGACGGTCAGATCAATCACGATATGGAAGACGATGTAATTCGTGGTGCGACAGTTAGCTTTCAGGGTGAAATCACGTTCCCGCCGCCTCCGCCAAAAATCAAAGCGATCGCTGCAAAGCCAAAAGAGGTTGTCCCAGAGAAAACGCCTGAGGAAAAACGTGCAGAAGAAGTTGCCGCCTTTAAAGCCCAAACACGTCAACAGGTTACATTGCTTGCCGTTGGTGGCGCATTGTTGCTAGGTGTCGGGCTTGTAGCCCCAGCCAGCTTTATGCAGCACTTTATCGTGTTTGTTCTGTCGGTCTTCATTGGTTTCCAGGTGATCTGGAATGTCAGCCACAGCTTGCACACACCGCTGATGGCTGTGACCAACGCGATTTCGTCGATCATCATCCTTGGTGCGATACTTCAGATTGGCTCTAGCAGTGGCATCGTCATTGTGCTCGCCTCGATCTCAGTATTCTTTGCTGGGATCAACATCTTCGGCGGCTTCCTCGTAACACGGCGCATGCTTGCCATGTTCCAGAAATCTTAAGGAGGGCCGAGAGATGGAATTGGGCTTTACTACTGCCGCTTATGTTGTTGCGGCTGTTCTTACGATCCTCGCGCTTGGTGGCCTGTCGGGTCAGGAAAGTGCTAAACGTGCTGTTTGGTACGGAATTGTTGGCATGGGTCTGGCTGTCGCGGCCACACTTATGGGACCGGGCAGCGGCTTCTGGCTTCTGTCGCTGATTTTGATCGGCGCAGGCGGAACCATTGGTTACTTCGTAGCCATGCGTGTTCAGATGACCGAGATGCCGCAGTTGGTTGCAGCGATGCACTCACTTGTTGGTCTTGCGGCTGTGTTCGTTGGTTTCAACGCTCAGTTTGAACTGGCGTCGATTGCTGCAATGCAAACAGCTGGCGATAGTGCTGGCTTGAATGCGCTCACTGGTTTCGCTGAGAAACTAGCGCATAAGGACGCAGTTGAACTGAACATCCTAAAGGTCGAGGTCTTCCTCGGTGTGTTCATCGGTGCTGTAACCTTTACAGGTTCAGTCGTTGCGTTCGGCAAGTTGTCCGGCAAGCTGACATCGGCTGCAAAAAAGCTTCCGGGTGGTCATGTGTTGAACGCTTTGGCTGCTGGCGGATCGCTTGTTCTGTTGATCATGTACGTAATGGAGCCAGCCGGTTCCGGCGCTTGGATGGTCTATGCAATGACGCTTCTTGCGTTCTTTATCGGCTATCACTTGATCATGGGTATCGGCGGCGCAGACATGCCGGTGGTTGTTTCAATGCTGAACTCGTACTCAGGTTGGGCTGCGGCTGCGATCGGCTTCTCGCTCGGCAACGATCTATTGATCGTGGTCGGTGCGTTGGTCGGCTCTTCCGGCGCGATCCTGTCCTACATCATGTGTAAGGCGATGAACCGTTCGTTCGTCAGCGTTATCCTTGGTGGCTTTGGTGGTGCTGTTGGTCCGCAAATGGAAGTTGAAGGTGAGCAGATTGCCATCGATGCCGACGGTGTTTCCTCTGCGCTTGAAGACGCCGATAGCATCATCATCATTCCAGGTTACGGAATGGCCGTTGCGCAAGCTCAGCAGAACGTTGCTGAACTGACCCGCCGTTTGCGTGCCAAAGGCAAGAATGTGCGCTTTGCAATCCACCCGGTTGCGGGTCGTTTGCCGGGTCACATGAACGTGCTGCTGGCCGAAGCCAAGGTACCATATGACATCGTGATGGAGATGGACGAGATTAACGAGGACTTCCCGGAAACGGACGTTGCGATTGTTATCGGATCAAACGACATCGTGAACCCAGCTGCTCAGGAAGACCCGAATTCGCCTATCGCTGGCATGCCGGTTCTTGAGTGCTGGAAAGCCAAGCAGGTGTTCGTTTCAAAGCGTGGTCAAGGTACTGGGTACTCTGGCATCGAGAACCCGCTGTTCTTTAAAGAGAATACACGCATGTTCTACGGCGACGCGAAAGCCTCGCTCGATACATTGCTGACCAAAATCAGCTAAGTATACCCATAATGAAATTGGGGCTGACCCAGATAACGCGAAAAAGGTGTTATCATGGGAAGCATGCGGAAGAGTCGCTTAAGTAAGTATAAACAGGGTCGCCTGGTCGAGCATTTTGTTGCCGGAACCACGGCTCGAACTGCGGCCAGTTTATGT
>JAQWQJ010000017.1 GCA_029244725.1 Paracoccaceae bacterium | reverse complement strand
ACATAAACTGGCCGCAGTTCGAGCCGTGGTTCCGGCAACAAAATGCTCGACCAGGCGACCCTGTTTATACTTACTTAAGCGACTCTTCCGCATGCTTCCCATGATAACACCTTTTTCGCGTTATCTGGGTCAGCCCCTTAGATTTGGTTCGGTGCCTTCAGCCAAAGCCAGGTTCGTTGGCGGTGAGTGAAACCCAGTTTGGAACTGTTCGGCGCTATAAAAACGAAGCGTGTATGCAGCGCTGGACAATATAACTGGGTGGAGTGCAATAGCAGCGACCGCCAGCGCGAGCGTTGTTAAGTTCCAAATATAGGACCGCGTTGGTGCGCCTGAGATTTTGCGCTGTGCTTTAATGACAACCCAAACCAAGACGGCCAAGCAGACTAAGGCACCGAAAGCCGGCACCGCATATTGAGATTTGTCGCCGCCGCCTAATCCGGTTTTGAGATGATAAAATACCGCATCATTAACACCTTCACCGGTGATCAAATTTAGCCCGAATTCTATCGTGGACAGCACGCCGATTATCAGGAAAGTTAAAAATATCGTGCTTCTTAACCAAGCCCCATGTCCCTTAAGGGCGAATACTAAAACGGCCAGACTAGCAACAGCTATAGATAACCCTAAAAACACCTCAGCCCTCCGAATTGTGCAGGGCGTTGGTAGCGCACATTACTTAATCTTATCTGTGCGCAACTGGATAAATAATCAGCGAATTTGAAGTAATTTTACCGAATAGTGTAGGCTCGCTATCCCTAAGTAGTAGAGACTTTAGCAAGCATTCGGGTTTTCTTAATCAAGTTTTCCAATTCAGATGCTGATAAATCGAACGCGCCATTTTCAATGTCTGACAAAGATTGATGAACACTCGACCAACCGACAACAGCCGCTACCCCCGACAATTTGTGAGCAAGCTCGCGAATTTTTTTTGAAGCTGCTCCATCAACGACCATCATTTGAAGCTGATCCAGGCCAGACCCAATTTCGTCGCCAGCCTGAAGTAAAACCTCTTTCGCTTTCTCGTTGCCAAGAACCGAAGCCAACGAAGAACTTTCGATAGGGTTATGCGCGATCAAATGCGCTTCAAGGACATTCTGCAAACTTTCGATCGTCAGAGGTTTGACAATGACTTCATTCATTCCTGCCGCGCGAAATTTTGCAATGTCTGCAGGCAGTGCGTGGGCCGTCAACGCAATTATTGGCGTCTTGGCGTTCGGTCCCATCCCGTGGCGAATTTGTTGTGTGGCCTCAATTCCGTCCATTCTAGGCATGCTGATGTCGCAAAAAATGAGATCATAAGGCTGAACCGAAGCGCATTCGACGCCCGCCTGTCCATCAATCGCCTCGGCGACGACGCAACCGAGACCTTGAAGCATTTCTCTCGCAATCAATCTGTTGATCTCATTATCTTCTACGATCAAAACTGAGTATTTGCCGTGAACGTATTCGTCATTGCCTGTTTCGGTGTCTACCTGTTCTGGTTTTTTAACCGACTGAACTCTTGCCATCGGGATACGTACCCAAAAGACGGATCCCATGCCTGTCTCGCTTTCAAGCCCAATTTCTCCGCCGAGGATTGTTACCAATCGGCGAACGATACCCAGCCCTAGGCCAGTCCCTTCTACCTTGCGTGTGAATGACGTATCCAATGTCACAAAATCTTCAAATATAGTTTGTTGTCGTTCGTTCGGAATACCAATCCCGTTATCAATGACGCGAAATTCAACTAGGTCCGAACCTGTGTGGCGTTCGGCCTCAATTTCAACGCTGCCGTTTTCCGTAAACTTAAGGGCATTTCCCACAAGGTTCACCAGAATTTGGCTTAGGCGCGCCTTGTCCCCCATTGCTCCGTCCACATCGACTGCCGTCAGATTGACGGACAACGCATTACCACGCTCCAGCGCCATAGGCTTAAGAGACGTTACAACCTCGTCTACCAGTTTGGACATTTCGAATGGCTGCTCGAACTTTTCAACCTTGCCCGCGTCCGCTCGTGAAATATCTAGGACGTTGTTGACTTGCTCGAGAAGCATTTGACCAGACGTTCTCATCACATCGACAAACTTTGCCTGTTTACCGTTCAACTCTGTTCCGACCATCAATTGAAGGCTGCCCAAAAGCCCATTCAACGGGGTGCGCATTTCATGACTCATGACCGCTAGAAAATTGGCCTTTGCTTTTTCGCCCGCCAAGGCCTTGTCGCGCGCTTCGACCAACTCTGTCTGATCTGCAACACGCGTCGAGATATCACGAATGTAGGATACAAAAATTTCGCCGCCCCCACTATCAGCGGACGAAATTGAAAGTTCTACGGGAAAGACATTCTCATCTTTGTTCATCGCCTCAAGCTGCACCAAACCTTGGTCAACCACGCGTTTATCACGCGTTGCCGCATATCGTCCGCAAATCGTCATCGAACCAAGTTCTCTCAATACGGGACCTGCGGTTTGCGCAGCCGCCGAAATTCTTGCCCGCGAAGATCCCGATGCGTTGATGCTGGTTACTCCGTCCGATCACCGAATGGACAATGAGTTAGAATTCGCTAGTGCCATCGCATTGGCCACAGCAAAGGCGCGAAATGATCAAATCGTCGTTTTCGGAGTGAGACCAACGTGCGCGAACGCAGACTATGGCTATATCCGATTTAAAAACGATGAGGTTTCGGACATTCAGGTAGTTGATGAATTCATTGGAAAGCCGCAGGAGGATCGGGCCAGTTCGCTTGCCGAAAACAACGCTTACCTATGGAACACCGGTATTCTACTGGCATCGATTTCACGTATTCACACGGCTTATGCAAACAATACTCCCGCATTGGCAGCAACTGTTCAGAAAGCTGTTGATGAGGCAAAAATTGACCTGGATTTCTGCCGACTTGGGCCAAGTTACAATGCTGCGGACGATGTCTCTATCGATCATGCAATCCTCGAAAAAGAGAGTGGTTGGGTGGTAACTCTCAAAGGAGACTGGAAGGATTTGAGTGATTGGGCGCATGTTTGGTCAGAGCTGAACCGTGATGAAACCGGCGTCGCAACACAAGGATCAGCTCGTGGGGTCGCGTGTGAAAATTCACTATTGTACGCTGGATCAAACGGAGTCGAAATTGTCGGAATTGGACTAAGGAATATCGCGGCGATCGCAACAAAAGATGCTGTTTTAATCGCAGACCTTAATGATCCCAAAACCGTCAGTCATGTAGTCGAACAAATGGCGCTTGAAAACGTTCCTCAGGCAACCGAGTTTTCTCGTCATTCGCGACCGTGGGGACACTATGAAACGTTATCCTTAGGCAAGCGTTTTCAAGTAAAATCCATCGTCGTCAAGCCAGGTGGCAAACTATCCCTTCAAAGCCACGTCCACAGGGCAGAACATTGGGTCGTCGTTGAAGGCACAGCCTCGGTTACGATAGGGACTACACAAAGCTTGGTAGGAGAAAACCAGTCCGTTTATATCCCGCTGGGTGAGGTTCATCGCCTCGAAAATAAAGGAAAAGTCCCTCTTCAACTAATCGAGGTTCAAACCGGTGCTTACCTTGGCGAGGACGTTATTGTTAGATACGAAGATGTGTACGCGCGTGCCTGAGAAAACGTAGCGTTCAATAGGTTTGCGTCATATTTGGGCTCTCGGATATTGAACGCGATTGCACTCGATTATGCTGTCACAGTATCGCTCCATTGATCTGTGATTGAAGGCTCATGGTTTATAGCTGGGCACTTTACGGGCAGCTAAATACTTTGGAGGAAGGGCGTCTAAGTTGGCATTCAAAATCGCAATTTTCATCGCCCATCGATTTCTTAATTTCTAAAAAGGGGAGCCCTATAAAACGAGACGTCGGGAGAGCCCAAGCATTGTTTGCTGACTGCGAACTTCCCCAGGTCTAATGATGCAATTTGGGAAATTTGGGCGATTAGGTGCATCTGGCCAAACCTGTGGTTCTAGTGCAATACCGGCATACGGGCAGAACCCATTTCCCGAAATTCCTGCTCCGGTATACACTTGCAAGCCGGGTTCGGTTGAACGCACATCCAATTCTATCGACGAAAGATTTGAAGAAAGAACAGCGGTTGGCATTGCGTCACAAGAGGGGTCGACGCAGAAATTATGGTCTAGATTAACGAACTGGTTATTTGTCAGTAATTCATTGTAATTCCGAAAATCAAAACTGGTTCCAGCTACATCATCTATACATCCCTTTGGTATGCCTTCTTCATCGACCGGTAGATATGCACTGGCATTGACCAGAAGGGAATGATGACGAAGATCATGCGTGCCGTCCAAGTTGAAATAACTATGAGGGGCGAAATTACACAGTGTCGGTGCGTCGGTTGTGGATTCATATTTGATGCTCAATTCATTGTTGGGCGTAATCTCGAACGAAGCCGTCACGGTCAAATTTCCAGGAAAACCCATATGCCCATCAGGTAAAATATCCCCGAAAACTACTTTTTCTTCTGAATAATCTAGAAGGCTCCAATTTCTAAAGGACGCTCCTATCGATCCACCATGCAGATGATGCTTATCTAGATAATTTCGATCTAGGCTGATTTCCTGCCCATCGATGCTGGTGCGGCCATGGCTTATGCGGTTGGCAAACCGCCCGACAGTGGATCCAAAATAATTCGGATTGGTTTTGTACGGCTCAAAATTTGGATATCCCAGAACCAAACTAAAGTCTGAATCGCCAAATCTTAGATCCTGAACAGTTGCACCAAATGACAGTATATGCGCGGTCAGATCGCCGTTGGAAATGCGAACGCGATTAACCTTGGTTCCGTCCGGTGCTTCGCCCCAAAGTTCTATCACGCCGGCAATTCTTGCCGCGTAACTGAAATTGGCGGAAGGGTCATCCCATCAACCTTGTGCGCAACGGGATCAAAGTTGAACCAGAACCTTTCTGTTTCAGTGTCGCGAATACGAACTGCATCGGGAAGATCAACAATTGGGATATTTCGCTTTGCACACGCATTTCGGAACAAACTTCGCCATCCAGTCAGATCTAGACAAGCGCCGACGTAACTTAAGCGGTTTGCTTTCATCACGACGGGCGAACCATCTTCTGATCGCAGACCAACCTCAGCATTTCCATCCAATATTTCGCGATAGCCTTCGATCATTCCTTCGCCGATCAGTTTCACCGGCAGATCTGGGCGCAAGCTTTCAACCCGTGCAACTGTAGCGTCCAAATTCGGCAGATCTGGTGGCAATGGTATTGGAATGCGCATGTCTCCTGTTCTAGCGCCAGACCTTGGGCCGACAAATACCTCTGCGGCGCTACCGGCGAGCGCATCTTTCAATTCCTGGGCCATATGCATCAGTCCGCCAGCGACTATGAGCTTATATCCGCTAAAATCCCGGCAGTTGGGCGGCAAAATATCAACTGACAAACCCAAAGATCGTAGCGCGCGGTACTGGTTGAAAACCAAGTCGAAATAGCTCAGTCCATTTCCGTGTGGCTGAACAGCCCAAGCTGCATCTGCGTCATAATCGAAAATTAGCGCTATTTTGGATTTTAGCAGCCCAACGTCAGGGGCACTTGATATTTCATTTGCAACTTCAATTGCTTCGTCCATGCCAGGTGCGGCAATGCTATCGGGTCTCAGCAGACCTGCGTGCATTTGTTCTTGCGCTATGGGTGCTTGTCGCCATCGGAAGTAGCATACGGCTTCAGCACCATGTGCGAATGCTTCCCAAGTCCAAAGCCGGACCATACCAGGTAGAGGTTCAGGATTGTAAGGTGCCCAATTCACTGGTCCGGGCTGTTGTTCCATGACCCACCATCGACCGCGACCGACAGCACGGTATAAATCGTGATGAAACGCTTGGAAATCTGGGTCACCTTGTCGAGCAAACCGCCGTTGCCATTCGTTATCTGCTCCTACGCGATCCTCGAGAAAGCCCATGGGATAACTATCCCAAGACGCGATATCGAGATCTTCACCTACCTTAAAGTGATCAAAGTCAGTGATCCGACCCATATAATTATGCGTGATCGGAGCTTCGGAATTCGCGCGTATAAGGTCAACTTGTAGCTTGTTAAAGGCAACCACCTGGTCTGAACTGAAGCGTCGGAACGCCAAACTATGCGATGGGTTAGCTTCGGTCACAGTTAGGTTTGGCAAATCTACTTGGTCAAAATCATTATAATCCATCGACCAAAACACATTGCCCCACGCGTGGTTCAAAGCTTCAATATCGCCATCGTTTCCGTCCGAAGGATAGCGCGCACGTAGCCACGTTTGAAACGCTTTGCGAGTTGCGTCGCTGTACGAAATTGTTGTGTCATGACAACCGTACTCGTTGTCAGTCTGCCAAGCCGCAATATGCGGATTACGCCCATAACGCTCAGCTAGCTTGCCGACGATCTTCACACACTCTGCTTTGTAGCCTTCGTGACTAAAGCAATAATGCCTACGTGAGCCAAATTTTCTGGGGCGGCCTTGGGCGTCTACGGCAAGCATATCGGGGTGACGGTCAATCATCCATCTAGGCGGTGTCGCCGTCGGTGTGCCAAGAACAATCTTTAGCCCAGCGCGGCCCAAAACGTCGATCGCTTCATCCAGCCAGCCAAAATCATATTGGTTTGGTTGCGGTTCCAATCGCGACCAGGCAAATTCACCGATGCGAACCCAAGTAAGGCCTGCTTCGACCATACGCCGAGCGTCTTCTTCCCAAATATTTCGGGGCCAGTGCTCGGGATAATAACAAGTGCCTAACGTTCGTTTCATATCGGCTCACAATAATATGTGGTGTTCAGGTTGCCCCTTGACCATAACAGATGCGCAATAAGTGCGGCCCTGTTCAATGGAAGGCGCGCCCATGTTTTGAGTGGCGCTTGTTGCAAATAACGTGGTCATGTTTTGACCACCGAATGCGGGGCAACTGATCTGTTTTGCGGGGAACTCAACTGCGGAAAGAAAAACACCGTCCGGTGAATAGCGCGCGATGCGAGAAGCGCCCCATTGTGCGCTCCAGAGGCACCCTTCGGCGTCAACCACGGCTCCGTCTGGGTTTAAATCGTCTTTGCTTAAATCTACAAACAATTCAGATGAGCCAACGGGCCAACCTTCTGAACCCAGCGGCTGACGCATTATTTTACGTGTCGCTGTATCCGTGTAATAGGCATTTTGGCGGTCGGGTGAAAAGCAAATCGAATTTGAAATCGTAATGCCACCAAAGAGCTTGATAAGCTTTCCTTGAAAGTAGCGGTATATCGAACCCGCGTTCTCTTCGGCGTTTTTGCCCATAGTGCCGATCCAGAATCCGCCCCATGGGTCGGCACGCCCATCATTTGAACGCGTAAGTGGATTGTCGGCCTCAAGATCACACACATGCAAACTTTCACCCGAGTTCAAGTTGAATTCAAACAGATTGGTTTCGCTTGCAATCAGCAATGTGTCTGTGTTGATCCAACCCGCTGCTGAAACAAATCGGTCGAATGACCATTCCAATTGCTTGCCGTCTTTGAGACTCAACATTTTTTTGTTGTTTATATCAAACCAAAACAATTGCTGACGTTCAGGATGCCAAAGTGGCCCCTCTCCAAGCGAGCAAGTGCGATCGTCGAACAGTTGCGCCGTCATAGGCCGAATGCTTCGTCGTAGGCTGAAACGATTGCTTCGGCCCGCTGTCGTACTTCGTCCGCAGTCGATCCCGGCTTGTACAGCGCCGATCCGATACCAAATCCATCCACGCCTGCGGATTTCCAACTAGCAAAGTTATCTGGGCCCGCGCCGCCAACTGCCAAAACCTGTGTCCCTGTCGGCAAGACAGCCCGTATCGCTTTGACACCATCGGGTCCGATTAACGAGCCTGGGAATAACTTCAAACCATCTGCGCCCGATCGAAGAGCTAGAAAACATTCGGTCGGGGTCATCACACCGGGAAATGAAAGCATACCGGAAGCTTTAGTGGCTTTAATGATGTCCGGATTGCAATCAGGTGAAACAACCAATTTGCCACCAGCTTCGGCTACACGCCTTACGTCATTTGCGGTTAAAACCGTACCAGCCCCGATCATAGCTTCGGACCCAAAAGCGCGTGCCATGTTCCCGATGCTGTCAAAGGGTCGTGGCGAATTCAGCGGCACTTCAATCTTTGTGATACCACAGGCAATCAGGACGCCGGTCAACTCTGTTGCTTCTTCAGGCTGGATGCCACGCAAGATGGCCACAATATTTCGGCTCATGATATATCTGCCTTCAACGTTTTGTGAGCGGCCTTTAGACCGGCCAAGGTCATGTCGTCACCGTCAAAAGAACAAAACAGTGCGCCTTGTTGATCAAGTGCATCACCGTAGAGTTTATTCAAAGACGGCTCGCCGATAAGGGCCAAGTCTTGGCCAAGCCAATACCCGCGCGCGCCGGCCAACTCTAGACCGATCATCAAACCCGACAAGCGCGCTTTTGCTTCTCCTTGCCCTAAGTCGCCGATCAGCCCTTCTGCGCGGATACCAAACAATCGACCAGCAACCTGTTGAGGCGACCCCATTGAATCATCTACCGCGTCCAAGAATGCACGTTTTGACCAATCGTTACCCTGAACACCGTGTCTGAGAACCGAATTCTCGCTGAGCAAAGCAAATAGCTCACCGCTCATAAAAGTCCGAAAGCTAACGATTTCACCGGCACTGATTTGCACCCATTTCGTATGCGTGCCCGGCAAACATAGAGTTCCGAAGAAATTCGGATTTTCGGCAAGAAAGCCCGAAATTTGTGTCTCTTCCCCGCGCATTACATCGGCCGGTGAGGATTGCATGACCCCAGGCAGAATACTGACGGATATTCGTGGGTCCTTTGCTTCAACGTTGGTTGCTGTGGAAAGCTTGCCCGGTTCACATGGTGCGTTGGCGTATGTGGCCTCTGACCAACCTTGTTTCGCACCGACCATGCCACAACAGAGCACTTTCATAGGCCCATCGGCCAAATGCGAAGAAATAAGCTCAATTAGCGCGGGCTCAAACTCATCAGGTCGAAGTGAGCCCATACCTTTCTCTGAGTTCAATTCAGCGATGACGCCGTCGTCTGCACCCATTGCCCAAACCCGTAAATTGGATGTTCCCCAATCAACCGCAAACCATTCGACCTTAGCCATTTTTCTATCCTGTTGTGACCACGCCACCGTCCACCGCCATCATTTGCCCAGTCATCATCCGACTTGCATTAGACGAAAGGAACAATACCGCATCTACGATGTCCTGAGGTCCTAAATGCTCTTTCAAGCACTGGCGTTCAAGATGAGAAGCGAGGGCTTCGGGTGTCGCCCATTTGCCCAACTGTTTCTCGGTCAGCACCCAACCTGGCGCAAGCGTGTTTACGCGAATGTTATCGGGTCCAAATTCGCGCGCTAGAGATCGCGTCATTCCGTTGATGCCCGCGTTTGCAGTTGTGTAAGATGGGTAGCCAGCATTTCCCATCATGTAGCTGATTGATGAGAAATTTACGATTGCTCCACCACCGGCCTCTTTCATTCCGGCCATTACGGCTTGGCATGCAAAAAAATAGGCCTTCAAATTAATTGCTTGAGACCAGTCCCAAAATTCTTCTGTGACTTCTTCGGTCAAATGGCGCTGATCATTGGCTGCATTGTTTACGAGTACTTGGATACTTCCATGCGCGTTTGATGCCTGTTCAACTGCGGATTTAAGGGAAGCTATGTCAGTGATGTCGCATTCGATAAACAACGGGCGAGCACCGTGTTTAGCGTACATAGCGTCACAAAATTCGCGTGAATCTGACCGTTGAACAAAAGCAACCTTGGCCCCCTGTTTAAGGAAACCCTCGGTCAGTGACGCGCCAATTCCGGACCCACCCCCGGTTACAAAGACGCTTTTGCCTTTGAGATCATGAAATGTAGCGGATTGGGTCATTTAATGGCTCTCTCGTGTAACGGGACGCGTGTCTTTTCCGACCAGAAAATCTAAGTCAGCGCCCTGATCAGCTTGCAGAACGTGATCTACGTACATCTTGGCATATCCGCGTGTATAATGAGGTGGTTCAGGTTTCCAATCTGCACGGCGTAGCTCAAGTTCCTGATCAGATACCAAAAGGTCCAAAGCGCCTTTGCTTGCGGAAAATCGAATTCGGTCTCCAGTTTTGACCAACGCAAGTGTACCACCCTCATTGGCCTCGGGTGAGACGTGTAGGATCACAGTTCCAAACGCAGTTCCTGACATGCGGGCGTCTGAAATACGCAACATATCGCGCACGCCTTCTTTCACCAATTTCGAAGGAATTGGCATATTACCCACTTCGGCCATGCCCGGATAACCCTTAGGTCCACAGCCTTTAAGAACAAGAATACTGTCCTTGGTTACAGGCAAATCATCATTGTCGATTGTGGCTTTCAACTCTTCGATATTCTCGAAGACGTAAGCTTCTCCTTCGTGCTCCAACAACTCAGGGCTGGCTGCCGAAGGCTTCACGATAGCCCCACGAGGAGCAAGATTTCCATGTAAAACTTTGATCCCCGCCGAAGCCTTTAGCGGTTCATCAAAGGCGTGAATAACATCGCGGTTCCAGCATTCAGCACCATCTGCGTAGGCTGATATATTACCACCCAAAACAGTTTTCGCATTGCGTAAAATACCAGAAAGCTCGTTAAGAATGACGGGCATGCCGCCGGCATAGCAAAAGTCTTCCATCAAGTATTTTCCTGACGGCATGCAATTCACCAAAAGCGGAATATCAGACCCTAGGTCAAAATCATCCAACGTCAGGTCAATTCCCACCCGGCCGGCAATTGCCAAAAGATGAACAACTGCGTTGGTAGACCCACCGACTGCGCCATTTGCGATAATTGCATTTTCAAAACTTTCCCGCGTTAGGATATCTGAGAGCTTCAGATCCTCATCGACCATTTCAACGATCCGTTTTCCGGTCAAATGTGCCAACGCCATTCGGCGTGCATCAACCGCTGGCAGAGCAGCGTTAGTCGGAAGACTCATTCCCATAGCCTCAACCAAGGACGCCATAGTCGAGGCGGTTCCCATAGTCATGCACACGCCTTTTGAGCGGCTCATTCCACTTTCGGCGGCCATGAAATCTTTAAGTGTCATGTCCCCAGCGCGAACAGCTTCAGAGAATTTCCAGACATCCGTTCCAGAGCCGATGTCACTGCCTTGCCACTTGCCATTCAGCATCGGACCAGAACTGACAACTATTGTGGGAAGATCAACGGATGCTGCGCCCATCAACTGACCCGGGGTTGTCTTATCGCACCCGCCCAACAAAACGACTCCGTCAATTCCGTAGGCACGAATTGACTCTTCTACATCCATCGCAAGGAGGTTTCGAAACAACATCGCAGTTGGCTTCATTTGGGTCTCACCAAGAGACATCACTGGAAACTCAACAGGAAAACCACCGGCCTCCCACACGCCGCGCTTCACACCCTCGGCAAGATCGCGAAGATTGCTATTACAGGGCGTTAGTTCTGACCAAGTGTTGCATATCCCAATAATCGGGCGCCCATCAAAAGCGTGATCGGGAAAACCCTGACTTTTCATCCAGCTTCGATGAATAAACCCATCGCGATCCAACTTGCCATACCAAGCGCGATTTCGTCGGTCGTTGCTCATAGCAAAGTTCCTTTTATTACCCACATGGTTTCAGGAAAGCTCCAAGGCAAGGTAAGCCCATGGTTCATAAGAAATGCTCCGCTAAGTTCAAGTGGGGACTGTTTAATAGCTTGTTTGCCACGCGACAGGCCTGATGGGTCTGAGCTATTTACCAACTCTATGCGATATTTGGCGTCAGGTGACAGCCGCGTTAGTCTAAGCGGGCGCGGTACAGTTTGAGAAGATGTATTCGGCTTACCAACAAACACTACGAATTGCTCGCCGCTTTGATCCATTTGTTGTTCGGCCAAAACGGACGGGTCGGCACTGTCTAAGCGTAAGATATCTGCATGCATCATCCAATCGCGATTAGCGCGCCACCACGCCGTCACTGTGCGCAGCACCTGTGCCTCGTCTTTGGTCAACTCTCGAGGGTCCATTTCGAAACCCATGTGCCGTTGGGCAGCGACCCAAGCCCGGAAACCAATATCGAGTACTCGACCAGACGTATGACATTTTCTCGGTCCGACATGGCTTCCGGTAACCGCCATCGGCAAGAAAAGCGCTGCGTTGTGTTGTATTTTCAGCCGCTCAACTGCGTCATTTGAATCTGATAGCCAAACGCGGTGAGTTCGCCCCAGTATGCCAAAGTCAATTCGCCCCCCGCCGGACGCGCAACTTTCGATTTCGACATGTGGATGCGCTGCGCGAAGCCTATCAAGCAGTGCATAAGATCCACGCGTTTGTGCAGCATCTGGTGTGGGCAGCACCCTGTTGTGATCCCACTTAATGTAGTCAATCGAATGGTCTGCAAGAATTTTGGATACGCGATCAAATAGAAAATCTTGTACGGCAGGAAGTGCCATATCCAGCGCCATTTGCTGCCGGCCCAAAATTTGCCCTTCTTCGCCCAAAGCCCATTCAGGGTGAGCTCTGAATGTATCACTGTTTTGATTGATCATTTCAGGCTCAAACCAAAGACCGAATGACATTTTTTCTGAATGAACGTGATCTATAAGGGGCTGTAATCCTTCCGGATATTTACCCAAATCGACCTCCCAATCGCCCAGCGCTCGGGTGTCGTCATTTCTATTTCGAAACCACCCGTCATCTAAAACAAACCGTTCAGCGCCTAGGTCTGCGGCCATTGTCGCAATGTCTTTCAACTCGTCTAGCTTGTGATCGAAATAGACGGCCTCCCAACAATTGTAGTGGACAGGTCGCGGTTTCTTGGGGTCTGGAAATTTGACGATCCGATCTCGTACATGTCGCTGAAAGGCCGCGGCGCAACCGTTTAAACCACCGTCGGAAAACACAGCATACAATTTCGCTGTTTCAAAAGATGTTTGAGGGTCGTGTTCAAGATGCGTTGCATTCCCAAACTGAATTTGGCGCCGCCCGTCCGGTAGCTCTTCTGCCACCATACGATGACCACCGGACCATCCATAGTGAAAGCCATAAGTCTGGCCAGAGGTATTTGTGGTCCCTCGACACGGCACGATCAGTCCTGGGAAGTGTTCATGGCCGGTTCTGCCTGTACGGTTTTCACGGCAACGAATGCCAGCAGACCAAGCGGTTTTGTTCATCTGAAACTCTCCGCACCAACGTCCGGCAAAATCGTACATTTCGTCGCTTGATTGTGGTGCAGGAAACACAGGCGCTGAAAGCCAGTGCAACCGGAGTGGCGCTTTAGAGTTTAAGGATGCGCTTGCTTCTATGACATGCGTAGTTGGATCAATTGCGAATTTGGCCTGATAGCTCACATCACCGGACTGATCTTTATAAGTTAAATCCAACTGGTTTTCTGCTTCATCAGCAGAAGCAAAAGAGAATTTTAACATGACTGGCTGACCAGTTACTTTGCTTACAATCAGGCCTGGCTGCCCCGGAAATGTATTGATCGCTTCTGGGCAAATCGACAGTCTTGGATTTTCGTCCAGCATCCCGCCGGTAACGTCAATTTTGGTCGATTGGTAAAGGGTCGATAGATCCTCGTCATCGGGTAAACGAGCCCCCCAATATACAATCTCAGCAAAATGTTGACCGTCGGAACCAAGAACAAGGGTCTGGCGAGAATCGTCAAGTCGCCAGCTTTTGATCATTTCACCGCCCCGAGCGTCAGGCCCGCAATGAAGTGCTTCTGCATCAAGAAGAACATAGCCACTGGCGGTAAGGCTGCAATAAGCGAGCCCGCGGACATCAGGTGATACATTGCGCGGAATTGGGCGTTAAAGCTTGTAATCCCAGCGGTCACTGGCTGTGCTGCTTCGCCTTGGGTCAAAACCACAGCCCAAAAATAGTCGTTCCAGATAAACGTGAAAATCAGAACCGCGAGCGCAGCCAAAGCAGGCTTCATCAATGGCAAAACGACAAACCAAAAGATGCGCCATTCAGCGACGCCTTCTACCCGTGCGGCCTCAATCAGCTCAAAGGGAAGTGCCTTTATAAAATTGCGCATGAACAGCGTGCAAAACCCAGTTTGGAACGCAATATGAAACAGAACAAGCCCAGTTTTCGTATTGTACAAGCCCATATCCAAAGTCAGATCGCGGACTGGCACCATCAAGATTTGGAACGGAACAAAGTTACCGGCGATGAATAGGAAGAAGATCAGAAGGTTAAATCGAAATTTGTAAATTCCTAAAGCAAACCCCGCCATTGCACTTAGGCTAACGGCACCGATCACAGTTGGGATTGTGATGAAGAACGAGTTCAGGATGTACTTCGGCATCGAAGAATTGAACACCTGGCTATAGTTGCTGATCATCTCCCATGATGAGGGAATGCCCCAGTAATTGCCGATCGTAAAATCAGTGTCTGGGCGCACTGAAAACAAAGCCACCGCAAGCAATGGCGCGAGCCACAACAACAACGCCAAAGGAAGCATCGATTGATAAGTAATCTGCGCGGTGCGTGAAGATTTCTCAATTGGAGCAGGAAACATTTCAGCGTTCTCCCTTTTCGTCCTGGTACATGCGCCACAGGAAGTATGAAATGAAGACCAGCATTATTAGGAACAGGATAACGGCTATCGCAGCTCCGTAGCCCATTCTAAACCCGTATTCGGAAAGCGATTTCTCGAACATGTAGAAACTAAGAACGCGCGTTGAACCAAACGGCCCACCATTCGTCATAATTGATATCAAGTCGAAGGAACGCAATGCGCCGATAATCGTCACGACAAATGCAATAAAGGTTGCGGGACGTAGTTGCGGAAGGATTACATACCAAAGCATTTTTAGCCCTTTGGCCCCATCCAAGCGCGCGGCTTCAACCTGCTCGGGGTCAACGGCGTTCAAACCCGTCAGATAAAGGATCATACAATATGCGGTCTGTGGCCAAAGTCCTGCAGCGATGATGCCGTAGGTGGCCAATTCAGGATCTCCCAGCACGTTGACGGGCTCAATTCCGAAGACCCCAATGATCCCATTAAATAGGCCAAACGTTGGATCGTAGAACCACGTGAAAACCAAACCGACGACGATCTGTGAAATCACGAAGGGGAAAAAGAATAGCGATTTGTATAGACGTATGCCCCGCACGGTTTGGTTTAAGAACAATGCTATGAACAAGCCGCCCGGTATGGCTGCAAGATAGAAAACCAACCACTTCAAGTTATTCCAAACGGAAATGTTAAAGGCTCTGTCTCGGGTCAGAAGCTTTTCGTAATTGGCCATGCCAACATATTCGGCTTCGCCTAAACCATCCCACTTATAAAGCGAAATATTGAAGCTCTGCGCAATAGGATAGACGACGTACAAAACAAACATCGCCATCGCTGGAATGAGAAACAGCCAAGGAGTGATTGCGATCTGGTTTTTCTTGTACCACGTCGTCATTGCGTCGCGCCCCCTCATCGTTCGGACAGATCATCAGGGAAAAACGGCGCTTCGTCGTTTGTCGCTAGTGACTGAGTGAGAGACGCGCGGCGTGTAACCGCGCGCCTCTTGAATTTATTAGTAAACGTCGGCGCGGACGTCCTCAAGGCGCTCAAGAATGTCATCCAGATTGTCTGGGAACACCATGAACTCTTGCATGCCTTCCATGGCGGCCTTTGCCATTTCAGCTGGGAAGTCGCGGTCAAAGAACTGTGCTACACCACCTGGGCTATTAGTAGACAGCATTTCAAAGCCCTGATTCAGGAACTTATCGTCATCTACACCAGATTGCGCGTTAACAGGCAGCTGGCCAAGGTTTGCACCGTTGTTGATTTCAGTCTGCTCGTTGGCAGAAACAACGAAGCGAAGGAACTCACGGGCATTTTCTTTGTTCTCAGCGTTTGCTGGGATGTGGAATGTATCCGTAGGTGCGTCTTCAGCCAATGCCACGCCAGGAGTGATCGATGGGAACTGGTGGAAATCCAGTTGATCATCAGTCAAGCCAGCTTCGCGTAGAGGTGCGACGGCAAAGTTACCTTTCAGGATCGCCGTAGCATCACCTGATACGATGAATGGAAGCGATTGCTGCCAATCTTTGTTTTGGTGATCGTCGACAAATGCGCCCAGATCAACCAAACGCTGCCAGTTCGCAAAGGTTTCACGAACGCGGTCATCGGTCCATGCAATTTCGCCACGTGCCATCTGCATGTGGAAATCAAAACCGTGTGTACGCATGTTCAGATAATCAAACCAACCAGAAGCCGTCCAAAGCCACTTAGTACCGATTGTGTAGCACTTGCGGCCAGACGCGATCACGACTTCACAGTTGGATACCATCTCATCAAAGTTTGCAGGCTCGGAAATCCCTAGCTCTTCGTAGATGTCCTTACGATAGTAGATGCCCCACTGGTAGTAAGTATAAGGAACGCCCCACTGCTTTCCGTCGATTGTCATCGCACCCTTGGTCGAGGCCAAGTTCTCAGCGATTTCAGGCTCCATCCAAAGGTCTGAAACATCTTCGAACAGACCCGCGTTGACATAAGGCGTCATGCGGTTCGCAGCGTACCATGTAGCAACGTCTGGTGCGTTTGCTGTCAGGAAGTTACGGATCTGGGTCTTGTATGCCTCACGGTCGATAACAGTTGTTTCGATGTTGAGGTCTGGGTTCTCAGCCTGGAAACGGCCAATCATGGCTTCCATCGTCGCGCGTGGCGCTGGGTTCGATGTATCCAAGAAGATTTTAAGATCGCCAGACAAGCCTTCAGCATAGGCCGCGCCCGACAGTGCTGTAGCGGTGGTCAAAGCCGCCAGCAGAGTTTTTGAACGTTGAAACATTGGTTTCCTCCCTGTTGTTCCGGTTGACATTTGGTTTCATATAGTGAAACTTAATCTCAAGTATTGAAAACTTAGCTGTAAATCGTTACAGATGTCAACGGGGTTGTTCGGCGACGTCGAATGCAGCCATTGGGAGAAAGTGATGAATAAACCCATCCAAGGCGACGGAACTGTCGGAAAAGCCTTAGAAATTCTGGACGCTGTCGCAGCGTTTGGACGGCCTGTGCGCTTCACCGAACTTCTGGAAACCAGTCCTTACCCAAAGGCAACGCTTTATCGATTCCTGCAAACGCTCACGAATCAGAAAATGCTTGAACACAACGAAATCACTGGAAACTATAGCCTTGGGATCCGATTATTAAGGCTAGCACATGGTGCGTGGAACAATGCTTCGCTTGCGCCGATCGCGCGTCCATTTATTGAGAAACTGTCGGCTGAAGTTGGTGAAACGGTCCACCTTGCGCAGTTAGACAACGGGCAGGTTTTGTTCGTCGATAAGCTTAACGCATCAGATCGATTTCAGACTTTGGCGCAAATCGGACAAGTTGCGCCCGCTTATTGCACTGGCGTGGGTAAAGCTATGTTGGCGTTTATTGCTCCAAAACGGCTTCAAATTGCGCTGCAACTACAATCGTACTTCAAGTATACGCCTTCGACCCACACCTCGGTGGAAAGTTTGCTGCTTGAGCTTGAAACCATTCGGGCTGAAGGCATTGCCTTTGATCGCGAGGAGCATGAGATCGGTATCAATTCGATCGCCGCGCCCATTCTCTCAAGCAACGGCCGCATCATCGGCGCCTTATCAATCGCGACTGCAACCAGTCGCTTCGACATTAATTCGCTGACCCAATTTCGCGAACCCGTGTTGGAGACAGCAACGAAAATTGGTGAGGAAGCCACATCGTGGCAATTCCCATCTTAACTCAAAAGGATAACTCATGTCTGGTGTAACTCTCGAGAACGCTATCAAACGATATGGTGAAACTCAGGTCATACATGGTGTAGATCTCGAAATCGAAGACGGCGAGTTCTGCGTATTTGTAGGACCGTCGGGTTGCGGAAAATCAACGCTGCTCCGGATGATTGCCGGCCTTGAAGATACGACTGACGGCAAAATCACCATAGGATCGCGGGACGTAACCAAGGCTGACCCGTCCGAGCGGGGCGTGGCAATGGTTTTCCAGACTTACGCCCTATATCCGCACATGACCGTTGAGCAAAATATGGGTTTTGGTCTTAAAATGAACGGAGTTCCTAAGGACGAAATTGCCCGTAAGGTTGGTACGGCCTCAGAAATATTGAAGCTTGGGCCATACCTGAAGCGAAAACCAAAAGCGCTTTCGGGTGGGCAACGCCAACGAGTAGCCATTGGACGCGCAATTGTCCGTGGTCCTGAGGTGTTTCTTTTTGATGAGCCACTTTCCAATCTTGATGCTGAACTTCGTGTAGATATGCGCGTTGAGATTGCGCGCCTTCACAAAGAAATCGGCGCAACGATGATCTATGTGACACACGATCAGGTCGAAGCGATGACTTTGGCAGATAAAATTGTAGTTCTACGGGCCGGAGTCATTGAGCAGGTTGGAAGCCCGATGCAGCTTTATCAAAATCCGGACAACAAATTTGTGGCTGGTTTTATCGGCTCACCATCTATGAATTTCCTTGAAGGTGTGGTGGACGGCAAAAGCGTTCGCGTGCCGGGATTTGGTGACAAGCGGATTGAAACCAGCGTTGCCCTTCCGGCAGATGGATCAAAGGTCACTGTTGGATTGCGCCCTCAACATCTTATTGTAAACGAGGCTGAAGCGACCCTGACCGTTGATCTTCGCGAACGTTTAGGTGGTGTTGCCTATGACTATCTAACTGCCCCAACAGGAGAACGCTTGGTTGTCGAAACCAGAGGCGACGATCCTATTGCTTCTGGCGCGATGGTCGCAGTAGATTTCGACGCGAAAGATGCGCTTTTCTTTGATGCCGCTTCCGAAGCGCGTTTACGGTAAATTCCTGAAAGCACTTTATGACTGTTAAAAGTAACAACGAAACGCCCGTCGATCTATTCATAATAGGCGGCGGGGTGAACGGTTGCGGCATCGCGCGCGATGCAGCCGGGCGTGGGTTAAGCGTTACGTTGGCAGAGATGGGGGACTTGGCGCAGGCTACGTCGTCGGCTTCTTCAAAGCTGTTTCATGGCGGTCTTCGGTATCTTGAGTATTTTGAGTTCGGCCTTGTTCGCCACTCCTTAGCTGAGCGCGAAACGCTGCTGCGCGCCATGCCTCACATTTCTTGGCCGATGCGCTTCGTTTTGCCGTTTCACAAAGATATGCGTTTTGACAGCACAACACCGACCTCAAAGTTGCTGACGGTCTTTATGCCTTGGATGAAAGGGCGCAGGCCAGCTTGGTTGATACGTTTGGGTCTGTTTCTTTATGACACTTTAGGCGGTCGGAAAATCCTCCCGTCTACCCGCCGCGTAAACCTTTCCTTGGAGGCGGTTGGCGCGCCCCTCATCGACAAGTTCCAAAAGGCATATGAATACTCGGATTGTTGGGTGCAGGACGCCAGACTTGTCGCATTAAATGCTGTCGATGCGAAAGCGAAGGGAGCCGCAATTCTAACCCGCACGAAAGTTATCTCAGCCGTTCGCCACAGCGACAATTGGGATATCACGACCGAAAACCAATATGACGGCACACAACAAATTCACCGTGCCAGAACTGTGATCAATGCCGCTGGTCCTTGGGTGGCTGACGTTTTGGGCAATACACTCAAAATCAAAAGTTCGGAAAGCGTGCGTCTTGTTCGTGGCAGCCATATCGTCGTGCCCAAACTATTTGACCACGAACAACCATATATTCTGCAGGGTACAGACGGACGCATCGTTTTTGCGATTCCGTATGAGGGCGATTTCACTTTAATCGGCACTACTGATGTCGACCACGAAACTGACCAACAATCTCCAAAATGCACTGAAGCGGAAACAAAATACCTTTGCGATTTTGTCTCAAACTACTTCAAAAAACCGGTCCAGCCCGAAGATGTAATTTGGAGCTACTCTGGCATACGGCCACTTTATGATGATGGAGCAAGTGACGCATCGGCTGCGACACGCGATTACGTATTGTCGTTGAGTGACGACGACGCCCCCCTGCTGAACGTCTTTGGCGGTAAAATCACGACCTATCGCGTACTGGCCGAAGATGTATTGGCAAAGCTTGGATATAAGAACACCTGGACGGCTGGTGCGCCCCTTCCGGGCGGAGACTTTCCTTGGAATGCGGTTGAAGATCAGATCACGCAACTATCTACCCGCTATCCTTTTTTATCCGACGCTTGGGCAATTCGTATGTTTCGAACCTATGGAACTCAGGCTTTTGACCTATTAGCGGATGCAAAAGATACTCCTGATCTCGGTCACATATTCGGGGCAACACTGACCGAGAAGGAATTAACCTGGCTTTGGGACATTGAATTTGCACGCACAGCCGAGGACATCCTGTGGCGTCGCACAAAACTTGGGTTAAGAATGTCTGAAAGCGAACAACTCGACGTAGACAACTGGATGAAAGCCCGCAGAGAGGCCACCTTATGACCCATATTCTTGCAATCGACCAAGGCACAACATCGTCACGTGCTATCGCCTTTAACGGTGACCTTAAGCCGGTTGCATCTGCGCAACAGGAATTCCCACAGCATTTCCCGAAATCCGGTTGGGTAGAGCACGACGCTGAAGACATATGGTCGAGTGTTTTAGAGACTGCACGCCAAGGAATTCAGGCCGTCGGCATTGACGCCATTACTGCCATCGGCATCACAAACCAACGCGAGACCACATTGATCTGGGATCGCGAAACAGGCGAGCCGATCCACAATGCGATCGTCTGGCAGGACCGGCGAACTGCTGATCTGTGCAACTCACTGAAGGCCGATGGTCACGAGGCGCTGATCAGCAAGCACACTGGCCTACTTCTAGATCCCTATTTCTCGGCGACGAAAGTCAAATGGTTGCTCGACAATGTCGACGGTGCGCGTGCTAAGGCCGAAGCTGGCAAGCTTATCTTTGGGACTATGGATACCTTTCTTATCTGGAGGCTTACAGGCGGCAAGTCGCATGCTACAGACGCCACAAATGCCGCGCGGACGATGCTCTACGATATTCGCAATGGCTGCTGGGATCCCGAGATTTGCGCACTTCTGGATATTCCGATGTCGCTTTTGCCCAGCGTTAAAGATAGCGCCGCTGACTTTGGACAAACGCTGCCGGACTTGTTGGGAAAATCCATCCCCATCCTCGGTGTTGCTGGCGATCAACAGGCCGCGACTGTTGGCCAAGCCTGTTTTGAGCCTGGTATGATGAAGTCGACCTACGGCACTGGCTGTTTTGCTCTGTTGAATACGGGCGATCAAATGATCAACTCGCAAAATCGCCTTTTGACGACAATCGCCTATCAGTTGGATGGCAAGCCAACCTACGCGCTAGAAGGGTCAATTTTTATCGCAGGCGCCGCCGTGCAGTGGCTTCGCGACGGCATAAAGATCGTCGAAGACGCTTCGCAGTCCGGCGCCATGGCACAAGCCGCTGATCCGGCACAGGATGTTTATTTGGTTCCAGCTTTCACGGGTCTCGGTGCGCCCTATTGGGACGCAGAATGTCGCGGCGCCATCTTCGGTCTCACCCGCAGTTCCGGCCCCAACGAACTCGCCCGTGCTGCATTGCAGGCCGTGGGATACCAAACCGCTGATCTACTGTCGGCCATGCGCGCCGACTGGCCGAGTTTAGAACCAGAAACCACCCTACGCGTGGACGGGGGAATGACCGCTTCCGACTACACAATGCAGTTTCTTGCGGACATCACCGGAGCAACCGTGGATCGTCCCCACGTTTTAGAAACCACCGCCGTCGGCGCCGCATGGTTGGCCGGATACAAGGCCGGTATTTATCCTGATCAGGCATCATTCGCGCAGTCTTGGGCAATGGAACAACAGTTCAAGCCGCAGATAGATCAAGCCAAACGCGCTCAGCAAACCGCTGGATGGAAAGATGCTGTGCGGCGAACGCTAACCTGATCGTGCATAGGATGGAGAAATCCTAACGATCAAAGCGACGTATGATGGTCGCCGTGCATGAAATCGATTTCTCTCTATACGCATAGTAATTGGGGGAGTGCTGGTTCGGTTTTGTACGAACTAAGCATTAATAAAGGGGCCGACAATTATCGACCCCTTTTTTGCTTTAAAGTAGATCTAGCGGATCAGTAATACCCAGCAGCGAGTCCAACGTAATCGTTGAGTCATCTGCCAAGGTCACAAGCATGCTATCCACACCTCCGACGCCATCGGTATCGATCTCAGACAAGCTCGCGATGCTCTGACCACCCGTCATCACCAATGAATCTACTCCAACTGTAAAGTCCTGAATAACGTCCTGACCTTCGCCGATGTTGAAGATAAACTCATCCGCACCTGCGCCACCGGACATATCGTCGTTACCGAAGCCGCCGGTGATCTGGTCGTCTCCAACACCACCTGAAATGACGTCAGCCCCGTTACCACCCAGCAAGCTGTCGTTTCCATCGAGGCCGTTGATCGTGTCGTCACCGAAGGTTCCTGTCAACGTTTCACCAGAACTTGTGCCGCTGAAGACCGCGCCGTTCACGCCACCGCCGGTTGGGCTGTAGCCTTGGCTTGTGGCCACATCGATCAGGAAGTTTTGGTCGGTAAAGTCCGCAACATTGGTGTTTTCAAACCGGATTGCTTCGATGAACCCATTACCTCCTCCATTGGTATCGACCTCAAGAACGGAGGTCGTTCCATCCTGAACCAAACGCATAAAGCCGCCACCGAATGGGTTTGTTGCACCATCCCAACCGGTTAGGCGGTTGTTTAAGTAGTAATCGATGTCAACGACGTCTTCTGCTGTCGAAAAGTCAGTGATCGTGAGCGTATTCGAAGCATTGAAGTAGGAATTGTTTATCTCAACCGTGTCAGCCCCCAAACCAAGGGTTACAGTCGATTTCTCACTTCCCTGAGCTTGGATTTGGACAAAGTCGTCACCTGTGCCAGCATCAACAACATCTACAGAATACCGTCCAACAGTATAAATCCGGTCCGCATCTGCGCCACCAAAGATAATGTCGTCGCTATCGTATCCGGCATAAAGCTGGTCAACACCGTCGCCACCGTCAAGCGTACTATTGCCGTAGTTTTCGGCATTCAAATAGTCGTTTCCTGCGCCGCCTGACAACGAGTCATTGCCCTCGCCAGCATAGAGAAAGTCGTTCCCTTCGCCGCCCAGCAACGTGTCGTTGCCGTCATTGCCATAAAGTTGGTCCGAGCCAAGGCCACCGGACACAAGGTCATCTCCGGCTTCACCGTAGAGGTAGTCATTGCCTTCACCGCCGTCGATGGTGTCGGATTCTCCGCCACCTTTCAGGTTGTCGTTGCCAGCGTTGCCTGTGATCGTGTCTGTACCGATCGTGCCAACTAGGTAGTCGTTATATGCGGTGCCTACAAGATTTAGACCGGCAGGTACCGACCCATCCGGAGGATAAGGAGGGTTGAAGTTGGTGGCTGTGAAGTCACTGACCAGCGTGTTCTCAAAGCGGATCGCATCGACAAATCCGTTCCCACCGCCGTTGGAATCAATCCGCAGGATCGTCGTGGTGCCATCTTGAACCAGTTGCATAAAGCCAGCATTTGGATCGCTGGCAACTGCAGCGAACGGATTAGACGAACCGTTCCAACCCGTCAGACGGTTGTTCAGGTAATAGTCCATATTGATGGTGTCTTCAGCCGTGTTGAAGTCGGTGACCGTTACTGTGTTGCTGGCGTAGAAGGTGCTGTATGAAATCTCGAGGACATCAGCGCCATCTCCGAGCGTCACGGTCGATTTTTCGCTTCCGTTTACATACAGCTGCACAGTGTCGTTGCCTGAACCAGCGTCAACTGTGTCCGCTGAGTAATACCCGACTGAATATATATAGTCAGCATCATCTCCACCGGACATTATATCATCGCTGTCATAACCCCCATAAAGACGATCTGAGCCCGAACCGCCATCCAACGTGCTAGCGCCATAGTTCTGTGCATACAAATAGTCGTTTCCGTCTTCCCCAGAAAGTGAGTCACTGCCTTCGCCGCCATACATATAGTCGTTGCCAGCGCCGCCAATTAGCGTGTCGTTTCCGTCATCGCCATACATGCGATCCGAACCGTCGCCACCAAGAACAAGGTCATCGCCAGCTTCACCGTAAAGGTAATCATTCCCAGCTCCGCCATCGATTGTGTCCGATGCTGATCCACCACGAATGTTGTCGTTGCCATCGTTGCCAGTAATCGTATCGGTACCAATCGTACCAACCATGACATCGCCAGCAGAAGTCCCAACTAAGTTAACGCCTGCGGGTACTGACCCATCCGGAGGATAAGGCGGTGTAAAGTTGCTTGCGCCGAAATCGTTCACGTTGGCGTTTTCGAAACGAATGGCCTCAACAAAGCCGTTTCCGCCACCGTTTGCGTCGATCATAAGAACGACAGTGGTGCCATCCTGAACGAGGGCCATGTAGCCGCCGCCTGCATCAATTGACGCATCCGCGAATGGGTTGGTTGATCCGTTCCAATCGGTAATACGGTTGTTAAGGAAGTAGTCGATATTCAAGCTGTCTTCTGCAGTATTGAAATCTGTAACGGTCAACGTGTTGTTATTGTTGAAGTTACTATAATAGACCTCAATGATATCCTCACCTGCTCCGAGTGAGATAGTGGAAGCCTCGCTTCCGTGGACATAAAGCTGGATGCGATCGTTTCCTGCACCAGCATTCACAACGTCTGAGGAATAGTAACCAACCTGATAGAACTGATCAGCGCCGTCGCCGCCAGACATTAGGTCGTCGCTGTCATAACCGCCGTAAAGCCGATCATCTCCGTCTCCACCGTCCATCGTGGAATTTCCGTAGTTGTTGGCCTGCAGATGATCGTTACCGGTGCCGCCTGACAAAGAGTCATTGCCTTCGCCTGAATACAAATAGTCATTGCCAGCGCCCCCCGAAAGGTTGTCGTCACCGTCGTCGCCGTAAAGCCGGTCATGCCCGTCTTCGCCAACCAAAACGTCATCTCCGGCTTCGCCGTAGATATAATCGTTGCCAGCACCTCCGTTGAGGACGTCCGCATTTGGCAGGCCGTAGATATAGTCATTCCCGCCGAGACCCTGAATAAGATCACCCTGTGGTGTACCTGTCAGGCTATCGGGTCCTTCGGTTCCGACGACCAAAGCCCCATCCAACAAGGTGAGCGTAAAGTCAGTGGTCGAACTTTGACCGTCTACTTCAGTCGCCGTTATCATCAGATTATAGAGACCAACATCCGTGACGGACGGGGCATTGGCCGCAAACGACAGTGTGCGAGTCGTTGAATTGAACGACAACCAAGCAGGCAAGGCAGACCCGTCGGACAACGTGACATCATAGCTGATCGCGCCGCCTTCATCGTGATCCTCAAACAGATCCGCATCAAGAACGTATTCGTATGCGATGTCGCCAAAGCCGGACTGCGCATCAACCGAGCCAACCAAAATTGGCGGATCGTCCACACCTGAGACTTTAAGCGTAACCGTTGCAGTTTCAGACGTAACGCCATCGGTAATAGTATAGGTGAACGAGTCGATCATCGTTTCGCCCTGCGCCATCTCATCCAGAACCGTTGACGTGCCCGGCGTATACGAAATTGAACCATCGCCGTTGATCGCTACAGTGGCCCCAAGGGCGCTTGTCGCTGAAACAGAAGTGATCGTCGGCGTGCCACCTGTCGGGTGTGTATCGTTCGCAAGGATTTCGCCTGGCTGAATCGTGTGAACAGTATTCTCATCTGTCGCAACGACGCCGCTAAAGTCGTCGTCCACCGCATCCAGTAGCAATACGTCGCTATCGCCGACAACAGTAAGCGTTGCAGTGTTGGCAACGGACACTGTCCCGTCATCCACATTGTACGAAACTGTCAAAACCCGATCCTGACCGGTGTTCAGCGCATCATATTGGTTGGGATCAATGGAGATCGATCCATTGCCGAGATCAGGGAATGTCACCGCATTGCCAAGATCATCTGTAACCGAAATCGCGCTAACGCTCAGAACATCGGAAGAGTCGATGTCAGTTTGGCTAGCAAGCTGGTCTATTGTGACAACCGCATCATCCTCACCAACGCTGCCTGCATCGATTGCCGTAACGGTTGGCGCATCATTTGTGCCTGTTATGGTCACGGTCATGTTGTTTACGGCTGTTGCACCGTGTGTGTCCGTGGTTGTGACTTGGATGGTGACATCGCGTGTTTCACCTACGGCCAGATCTTGGAAATCTGCGCCGGGGGTGAAGGAAAGCGTCGTCCCGCTGATCGAGGCTGTGCCTTCTGTGGGTGCTCCGGTCACAGTGTAGGTCAGAGATGCACCATCGTCGTCGCTGTCGATATCTGTGGCCAAAGCTGCCAGATTGAGACTGACGGCAGCGCCGTCTTCATCCGCTTCAAGACTGCCCGACGACAGAGTCGGCGCATCATTGGTGCCGGTGATCGTGACAGTGACCGTTTCGGTGTCCGTACCACCCTGCCCGTCATCCACTGTGACGTCGTAGCTTTGCGTCAGAACCTGACCAACCGCCAGATCATCAATATCCGCATCCGCAACGCTAAACGACCAGTCGATACTGCCCGCGCCGTCTCCGGTTGAGGCGTCAGCGACGATTGCTGTCATCGCACCGCGATAACCAGCGCCGTTCGCTGTTGCGCTGACGGTGTGGGTGTCGCTCAGATCAACGTCGCCAAAGGCAATCGAGCCGTCCGTCGTAAGAGTATCTGTGTTCTCACCCGTCGCGCCGTCGGCGATTTCTGTGACCGCGCCTGCAAGCTCTGCTGCTGCGCCGCCTGCGTCCTCAGTGATGACGAGGTTATCAAGACCCCAGCTTTCATCAGAAGCGCCTTGGTTGAGGGTGCTGCCAAACTTGAGCGTCACATCGGTTGCGCTGGTGTTCAGCGTAATCGTGTAGTGCCAGACTTCGGTCTGATAGTTCGCTGTGCCCGGAAGTGACGGGGTAATCCCCCCTAAAATTAATGGTGTTCACGAGTAGAATTTTCTCGGCAAGATATCTGAGGAGATTTTGAATGAAGAACGGACGATACAGCGACGCGCAGATCATGACGATCCTGAAGCAAGCAGAAGGCGGCGTGTCA
>JAQWQJ010000015.1 GCA_029244725.1 Paracoccaceae bacterium | reverse complement strand
ACATAAACTGGCCGCAGTTCGAGCCGTGGTTCCGGCAACAAAATGCTCGACCAGGCGACCCTGTTTATACTTACTTAAGCGACTCTTCCGCATGCTTCCCATGATAACACCTTTTTCGCGTTATCTGGGTCAGCCCCTTATTAAACGAGCAATTTCTCATAACGCACCTCAATTCCGATCAATCGTCGTCATCATCATCGTCGTCGTCGTCGTCATCGTCATTTGGAGCTTCGGATTCTTCCTCTTCCTCCTCTTCAACTTCGAATGTTGGCTCGAGGCGGAAATAGGCTGAGGATCCAAAATCCCCATCCTTCTGCGAAAGCAGGCCAAGCCCAATGAGATTGCTAAAGTCCATGGTGACCGTGGCGGTAACGATGTACTCGCCGATTTCAATATCAACGTCGTATTCTTCGCTAGCGACAGCCCGATCTTTAATAAGATCAATAACGGTGTCTTCTGACACGCTGCCAATCGCGACCAATCGTGCAGCGTCGGTTGCAGCTTGATGCATGCGCGTTTGCGTTAAAACCAGAGAGGTCGCATCGACCAGTAAAGCCGCTATTGAGGCGTACACGGGGAACCAAAGCACGCTTTCAATCGCAATTGCGCCGTCCTCGTTCCGTCTGAAACTCTTAATACGATACTTCATAACTCACCTACACGCGTCAAAATCGGACGCCAATCACATATTATCTCGACTATATCTGAGGTTGAATTGGGGCTTTTATTGGAACGTATTAGGGACAATTTGTGGAAAAACGGGCCAATATCGGCATTTAAGCATCAATTGACCCGAGGGAATGCCACTGGACAGGCCATATCCCTGTGGCTACACCGCCGACATGTCAGACATGTATTCTCCGCCAGATTCACCACTTGAAGTTATCCACGAGGATCATGAAATCCTGATCGTGAACAAACCTGCTGGATTATTGTCGGTGCCTGGAAAAGGACCGCTGTTGGCAGATTGTCTGATGTCACGAATATTGGCGGCCTATCCACAAGCGCTTTTGGTGCACCGATTGGATAGGGACACATCGGGCATTATGGTGTTTGCACTGACACCCCATGCGCAACGCCATCTCGGCCTGCAGTTTGAAAAGCGTTATACAAAGAAAACCTACATCGCGCGGGTATCCGGCCGACTAGAGCCCAAAAAGGGTAAAGTAGACCTACCTCTGATCGTTGATTGGCCCAATCGTCCAAAGCAGATGGTTGATCATGAAAACGGAAAACCCGCGCAGACCGATTGGAACGTTCTTCGTGCAAGTGACACGGAAAGCCGCGTACGGCTGATGCCGCGCACAGGCCGCACGCATCAGCTTCGTGTTCATATGCTGGCGCTAGGGCATCCTATCCTAGGTGATCCGTTCTATGCAGACGGTCCCGCCCGAGAATACGATCGCCTGATGCTGCATTCCGAAGAATTACGACTTCGCCATCCCGACGGGGGCGAGGGTAAGCGCTTTTACGTCAAAGCGCCTTTCTAAATGCGAAACGGGCGCCAAATGCGCCCGCAGCAATGAATAGTTTGGCTTAAAGCAGTTTAGAACCACTTACCGACCATTAGGCTGAAGTATGGGATGTAATCATACTGGGACAGCTCGGATTCAATTGTAGCTTCGGCTGTCGAAAGCGCCGTTGCATCGACCGCTGAAATTACAGGCGTGGCCGTCGTCTCTGTAAGCGTTACATCAAAGCCGCCAGTGTTCACGAAGCCAACATCAGTCGAGAGTACCATTCCTAGAACGGGTATGTCGAAGCCAAATGTCGCCATGGGTGAAATGCTATTGGCAAACTCGGTCGTAGACTCAACGGTGAACGGAGATGGGATAACAAAGCCACCGATTGTGTCGCCGCCACCGCTGGAAACACTACCGTTAATCGATGTGTTCGACATCAAGAAGCCGCCAGAAACACGCATACCGACTGGCAGATGATATGTAGCCATAAGGGTCGTCGCACCGATGGTCGCGTCGACTGAATAGTCCAGACCATCAGCTGTAGTCGTTCCAGTCGCCGACAGGCCTGCCGCTAGCGATCCGCGCACTGTCAAACTGTCGGTCAATGGAATTTGGGCCTCAACGGTGGGTCCAAACATACTGAAGCCAGCCCCAACACGGGCTGAATCCGCAACCGAAACCGTAGCCGAAATAGCCAAAGCCCCAGCAATAATTGCTGTTTTATTAAAAGTCATGCTCACTGCCTCGTAGCGATATGTTTATTTTTATGATGGCAGTATCGCAAAAAAAACAAAGCCCTGACAAGAATCTGTCAGGGCTTTGCAGCTTAAAGTATGGAAATCAGGACTTAGTCGTCCTTATTTTCTTTCTTCTCAGGAGCGACTTCTTCGCCGGTTTCCTGATCAACGACTTTCATCGACAGGCGAACTTTGCCGCGGTCGTCAAAGCCTAGAAGTTTGACCTTCACGTCCTGACCTTCTTTTAGAACGTCAGACGGGTGGTTCAGGCGACGGTTCTCAATCTGAGAAACGTGGACCAAACCATCGCGCTTGCCGAAGAAGTTCACGAATGCACCAAAGTCTACGATCTTAACGACTTTACCGTCGTAGATCTGACCCTGCTCAGGCTCAGCAACGATCGAGTGGATCATGTCGTAGGCTTTCTTGATCGACTCGCCGTCTGGGCTTGCGATCTTGATGATACCTTCGTCGTTGATGTCGACCTTTGCGCCGGACACTTCAACGATTTCACGGATGACCTTACCGCCCGAGCCGATAACTTCACGGATCTTGTCGGTTGGGATCTGCATGGTCTCAATACGTGGAGCATGGATTGAGAATTCACCAGCGCCAGAAACGGCACTGTTCATCTCGCCAAGGATATGCATCCGGCCTTCTTTCGCTTGCGCGAGGGCCTTCTCCATAATGTCAGGCGTGATGCCCGCAACCTTGATGTCCATTTGCAAGCTGGTGATGCCTTCGGCAGTACCCGCAACTTTGAAGTCCATGTCGCCAAGGTGATCTTCGTCACCAAGGATGTCTGTCAGAATGGCGTAAGAACCGTCATCTTCCAGGATTAGACCCATAGCTACACCGGCAACTGCTGCTTTAAGTGGAACACCGGCGTCCATCATTGACAATGAGCCACCACAAACTGACGCCATTGAAGACGAGCCGTTTGATTCAGTGATCTCAGACACCAGACGAACTGTGTAAGGAAAGTCTGTTGATGCTGGCAGAACCGCCTGAAGCGCACGCCAAGCCAGTTTACCGTGACCAATCTCACGACGACCGGGAGGGCCCACACGACCAGCTTCACCAACCGAATAGGGTGGGAAGTTATAGTGCAGCATAAAGTTCGAACGGTGGTTGCCATGCAACGCGTCGATGATCTGCTCGTCGTCGCCGGTACCCAGAGTGGTCACAACCAAGCCCTGTGTTTCGCCACGTGTGAACAAAGCCGAACCGTGTGTACGTGGCAGGATGCCAGCTTCACAAACGATTGGGCGCACTTTGTCGAGTGCACGACCGTCGATACGTTTGCCGTCTTTTACAACTGCGCCACGCAAAGTTGTCGATTCCAACTTTTTCAACGCAGAACTTAAGTTCGCGTCTTCCTGCTGTTCTTCGCTCAGGCTGTCGATGATCGCTGCTTTGGCAGCCGAGACAGCCGCTGTTCGCTCTTGCTTGTCGAGGATCGCATAAGCGGTTGCCATCTGATCTGCACCAGCAGTTTTCACAGCTTCGTAAAGCTCAGAATAGTCAGGTGCTTGGAAATCAAACGGCTCTTTTGCACAATCTTCAGCCAGATCAATGATCAGGTCGATTACAGGCTGGATGTTTTCATGTGCGAAAGTTACGGCGCCCAGCATTTCTGCTTCTGACAATTCGTAAGCCTCTGATTCAACCATCATCACGGCGTCTTTTGTACCGGCGACAACAAGGTCAAGACGCTGATCCGGCTTCGTGCGAAGCTGGTCCATATCGTCAACTTCTGGGTTCAGAACGTATTCGCCGTCTACGAAACCAACACGGCAAGCGCCGATTGGACCCATGAATGGAGCGCCCGAAATTGTCAGAGCAGCCGAAGTCGCGATCATCGCAACCATGTCTGGGTCGTTAACCAGATCGTGGCTAAGCACTGTACACATGACCAAAACTTCGTGCTTGAAGCCAGGCACGAACAACGGGCGAATTGGCCGGTCGATCAGTCGTGCTGTCAGTGTTTCTTTTTCAGATGGGCGCGCTTCGCGCTTGAAGAAACCGCCTGGTACTTTACCGGCAGCGTAATATTTCTCTTGGTAGTGAACTGTCAGCGGAAAGAAGTCCTGACCGGGCTTCGGTTTCTTCGCGAAAGTCACCGCAGCCATTACCGAAGTTTCGCCCAAAGTGGCGATGACGGTGCCGTCTGCTTGACGGGCAACTTTGCCCGTTTCGAGTGTCAGCGTTTCTTCGCCCCACTCAATGGATTTCGTTGTTACATTGAACATATAGTCGTATCCTTGTTGGAAGCACTCCCGGGCCCTCCCGGGTCTTCCGTTTTCATGGTGGCCACATTGCCACCGACCTCAATCTTGTTTCATGCGCCCGAGGTCAAAGGCATCACGTCTCAGATGGCGCGCGTTTACAGGAAAACAACGGGTTTGGGAAGAGATCATTCAGATCGTCGAAATGAACACCTTTGCAATGAAAAATAGCTGAGCGCTCTAGATTATTGGGCGTGTTCCAACGCCCAATAATAGGCCCAATACCCAAAATTGCCCGCAATTGTTTCCAATTTGAATACAATTGGCCTTTAATGATGCAGAATTCTTGCTTGGCAACAGGGCGTACGGGATAGTTCGCAGGTATGGTAAAAGGTGGTTGGTCCCGAAAATGAAAGTACTGCTGACGATATTGGCATTCATATTCGGAAGCGGAATTGCCTTTGCCCAAGCCTCAACAACCGAGGATCAGGCGGCAGAACCCCCTGCACGTATTTTGGCAATTGGTGACAGTCTTATGGCTTGGCATTCAATTTCCGGGCTGTCCATTCCAGATATTATCGCAGAAGAGCTGAGTGAGCCAACGGAGAACCGATCAATCGGCGGGGCACGGATGATCTTTAAAGTTCCGATTTTTGGCAATGCAGGCATGCAAATCTCGCATCAAGTTATTGAAGGCGATTGGGATTGGGTTGTGATGAATGGCGGTGGAAACGACCTTTGGTTCGGATGCGGCTGTGGTGCTTGCGACAAAAAGTTGGATGCTTTAATCACCGAAGACGGTGAAAACGGCAAAATTCCCCGCGTTATCAATGACCTTCGCGACAGTGGCGCAAAGGTTTTATTCTTTGGCTATCTGCGCTCACCAGGCGTGGATTCATTGATCGAAGAATGTAAGGACGAAGGCGACGAACTTGAAAGTCGCGTGTCGAGCTTTGCGAAATCGACAAAGGGTGTGTACTTCCTGTCCAACACTGACCTCGTGCCCGACGGCGACCTTAGCTTTCACGGGTTTGACCGCATTCACCCTTCGACCAAAGCATCAGAAGAAATCGGAAAACGCATTGCCGCACTGATCCGCAAATACGATCGTAAACGCTAAGCAACGCTCGCACGACAAACCAAGCCTTAACCCTTGACGCGCATCGTCCCCTTTCCGACGAAAGTGGTATCCGCGCCAGAAGAAACAGCCCGACAAAGCTGCATCTGATGGCCGCCGAAACCCCCAAAGATCACCCCAAGGGTGCAGGGGAAACTCTGTTCTTGGTGAGGAACCCATGCCTAACGGCGGGCCCGCCACTTCAACTGATAACTAAGTGACAAACCCAACCACATTCCACCCTGTAACATCCTCTTGTTGCAGGCCAAAAATGATGACTTTTGAAAAAATTGTATGAGAAAAGTGAAGCATAGTGAACGCCCCACCTTTTCGAATAAATTCACAAAAGTCGACCTTTCTAAGCGGATCCGTCGCCTATGCGTTCAGATAGCCAATAAATAATGAAATGAAAGCTCCAACGTGAACGACCATGATTGCACTGTCTTTCCACATGATCCCGACAGCAAACCATAGGAAAATTCCGACAAAAAATGCGTAAACATTCCATGGGGTCATGTTCATTCCGGTCAATCCATATCCGACCAACTGAATGACGGTGGCTGTCCACTTCACAATATCGACGGTTTTCATTTTTGCAGTTTCCTCTAACAAAAAAGCGCCCGAAGTTTCCCTCGGGCGCCCTTGATCCAAAAAGGACCGAATTCTTAGCGGCGGATGCCGAGGCGCTTGATGAGGTCCTGATAACGGGCCACATCTTTTGCTTTGGTGTAATCCAAAAGCTTACGACGCTGAGCAACCATCATCAAAAGACCACGACGTGAGTGGTTGTCTTTTTTGTGTGATTTGAAATGCTCAGTCAGAGTAGTGATACGCGAAGTTAGGATAGCAACCTGTACTTCCGGTGAACCAGTGTCACCTTCTTTGGTCGCGAATTCTTTCATTAAGCGTGCTTTTTCTTCAGCAGTAATCGACATCGGGGTCTCCTTTAATATCAGAGGGTTATGGCACAAGCCGGGATGTCGTCCAGCAAAGCCCGTGGAGGTGTCTGCAAGTGCAGATGCGCGCGTATAGGAGATTCCAGTCCGATTGAAAACCCCTGTTGTCAAACAGTGGTTTGTCTCACGATGATATGGTCTAGCGTTAATGGGCCAGTGGCGGCAACTTCTGCAAGTAACTCGTCATCGCATGTGACTTGAAAAAGACCTGAGTCCGCCAACGTTACAGACAGTTGAGGATCATTAGCGTCGACCACGATTTCGATCCGGTCTTCATCGATGTTGAAGTCTGAAATTATCGCTGGTTCATCTGTGGTAATCCATTGCCCAAGTATGACTGCATCAGCGCCATCCCCACCTGAAACGTAGTCGCCGGCACCGGCGATGATAGTGTCTTGACCCTGACCACCATTTAGAAAGTCGCTCGCGTCGTCTTGTCCGTCCAGAACATCATTCCCAGCCCCACCGTTTAGCGTGTCCATTCCCGCGCCTCCGTCCAGAAAATCGTTACCCAAACCGCCCAGCAATTCATCGTCCCCACTTTGCCCAATCAGATCGTCATCGCCGGCTGACCCAATCAGCCAATCATTCCCCATGCCGCCGAATAGTGTGTCATCATCATTGTGACCAAAAAGCTCATCATCACCTTGTCCCCCAAGCATCATGTCGTCTTCGTTGCCGCCATGAAGCGTGTCGTCGCCGGAATCCCCGCTCAGAATATCTTTGCCGGCATGGCCAAATACAAGGTCGTCTCCACCGCCTGCGAACAACAAATCCTGACCGCCACGACCGCCAATCTGTTCATCTTCGTCGCTTCCCGACAGCGTATCATCACCATCCGTCCCGCTGACTATCGTATCATCGTCATCAAACTCACCCAGACCTGCAAGGGCCATACCGCCGACCATCACAAGACCAATGAGACTAGCTATAAAAAGCATCACTCATACCCACTCATTTCCCATGAGTAGCATTCGGGCTTCCCCACCGCTTTTCAAGCTAAACCCCTGTTTTAGGTTAACAAATCTTCACTCAATTCGAATGATTTTTAGTCAAACCAAAGCTGAGGGTGCTGGGCATACGCGATATAAAGGGGGTGTTTGGGGTGACCTGCTTTGGACAATCCAAGACTATACACGGGCACCTTTTTATCGCGGAGTAAACCTTCGACTGCGGCTCCGCGCTTCAAATGCTCTCCATGCGTGCCCCAGGCCGCCACGATCTGGTCAGCCCAGTCGCAAGCCTCTGATATTGCCTGATCATTCGCTGGCCCGACAGGTTCTTTCGCTGCCCGCATTTTGCGCGGATCAGTGTCACGCCAAGCAAAAATATTCGTCACTGAGAATGCCCCAAACCCCAACGCCCTTGCCCTTTGCTCACAGCGTTCAACCGTTGGGTCGTTCTGCACTTCTGTCGCCGTTGAGGGGTTGAGCATGATAAATGCAACACGCTGTCCAAGCGGGTTCCAAATGCGTGTCAAAAAATAGCGATAATTTTCACAATCCGAATAAACTGCCGTTGACTGGGCATCATCTTTGAGGTGGGTACGCGTAATCATATGCCTTCATCCCCCGAAGTCCTGTAGCGTGCAAGGCGTTTGATGACGTTTGTCATTTTGCGCGTATAACGTTGCCTCTTGTGACACGACGCCCTTTCAATCTGACTTACTTGCTAAATACGCAGCTCGGCGCAATGATGCTCTATGACTGATATTAAACTCCTCACAGCAGATGCAGTAATGCCGTTGATCAAGCTGGATGTCTCTGACGATCAGCGCGACTTTGTTGCGTCAAACGCCGTCACCATGGCGCAGTCGTTGTTTGAACCTGGCAACGAAATCTACGGAATTTGGGAGGGTGAGACACCGGTCGGTTTGATGGCTTTGGTCGATATGAGCTTTTCCGGGGCAGACTTAGATGAGGGCGACGATCCAGACGGTCTCTATGTTTGGCGTTTGATGATTGCCAAAGACAAGCAGGGCAACGGGCACGGACGCGATGCGATGCAATTCGCCGAGAAGCGGTGTCGAGAACTGGGCCGCAAACAGCTTTTGCTTTCTGCTGTGGAAGCGGAAAACGGTGCGATTCCGTTTTATGAAAAGCAAGGCTATCGTAAAACCGGTAGGATCGTGAGCGGTGAGACTGAGTTGGTGAAGGTTTTGCGCAATCCCTAGGCGTGAACAAACACCTTACTAGGATGCAACTCGCCGCCCTTAAACCGCCCGATCGCGACCGCTTGTCCGTCTAGGCTCGCCCAGCATTCGTCTCCGTATTCCACGTCGTCCTTGGCAAACGCGATGCCTGGGTTGCCGTTGCGGATGCGGGTGGCGCCGTCTTGGTTGGTGGTGACTTGTGGTAGGTCCTCAAGCCCGATTTCCAGCGGCAGTAGGTGGACATCCAGCTCGCCTGATTTGGCTTTTGCGTCGATTTCCGCAACCGAAATGCCTTCCGTGGCTTCAAACGGACCGGACCAAACGCGTCGCAGCCACTGGACATGACCGTGGCATCCTAGTGCCTCGCCCAAATCGCGGGCGATCGAGCGGACGTAGCCGCCTTTGCCACAGACCATTTCAAGCAGTACATGATCCGCGTCAGGACGGTCGTTCATCACCAAAGACTCAACGAACAAGGGACGCGGTGCGATCTCGACGTCCTCGCCATCCCGGGCAAGTTTATAAGCCCGCTGGCCGTCGATTTTGACAGCCGAGAACTTTGGCGGAGTTTGCTGAATATCCCCGACAAACGCGCCCAATGCGGCTTTGATCTCATCGTCAGAGGGACGGCTAGCGCTAGTTGCAATCACTTCGCCTTCGGTATCGTCGGTGTTTGTAGCCTGCCCGAGCCGGGCCGAGAATTCGTAACATTTCAGCGCATCAGTGATGTAGGGCACAGTCTTGGTGGCCTCGCCCAGCGCTACAGCCAGAACGCCTGTTGCTTCTGGGTCCAGCGTGCCAGCATGACCGGCTTTTTTGGCGTCCATCGCCCAACGGACCTTGTTCACCACGGCGGTCGAGGTGATCCCGGCGGGTTTGTCGATGATCAACCAGCCCGAGATATCGCGGCCTTTGCGCTTACGTCCCATGATCTCTCCGATATGCGAATGAGCGCGCGGGGTAGCGCATGGGCTGGCTTGGGTCAATCGTAACCATGTCGCAAAAGGGACAGATCACGAACGGAGCGTCTGATTGGGATTAGGAAACAGGAGGGACGATGTCAGAGCCACTAAAACCAATAGACATGTTGATGGGGCTCGCAGTGGCGGTCACTTGGGGCATGGGATTGGTCTTTGCAAAGGCCGCGATTGTTCATTTTCCGCCAATCCTATTGATGAGTCTTCGGTTCACGGTGACTGCGCTTGCGCTGGTTTGGTTCGTACGTCCACCGATCAATCAACTTTGGCCACTTTTCAAAGTGACGCTCGTGGCAGCGACAATTCAGTATTCGCTGACTTTCACTGGGCTCAAGGGCTTGGACGCAGGTGTGACTGCGCTGATTGTCCAATTAGAGGTGCCGATCCTGACGCTTTTAGGGGCCGTTTTGCTGCATGAGAAAACCGGTTTGCGCAAATGGATGGGTATAGCGCTGGCCTTTGTGGGCGTCGCCATGATTGTCGGCGCTCCGACCGAGCGTATCGCGTTTGCCTCTGCTGCGTTAGTTATCGGCGGCTCGTTTACGTGGGCTGTCGGTCAGGTGATGGTGCGCCAGCTAAAAGACATCGACGGCCTGACGATCACTGCTTGGGTCGCCGTACTGGCGGCACCTCAATTGTTTGTCATGTCGTTGCTGTTTGAGAGCGGCCAATGGTTGGCTGCGAAATCCGCGCCGCCCGTGGTCTGGATATCGGTCGCCTATTTGGGGCTTATCATGACGGCGTTTGGATATTGGCTATGGTACACCTTGGTGCGGCGTCATCCGGTTAGTCAGGTCGCACCATACTTGCTGCTTTTGCCGTTGGTATCAGTGATCGGCGGCATATTGTTTTTAGGAGAGACTTTAAGTTGGTCTTCTCTCATTGGCGGCGCAGTGGTTTTGGCAGGGGTGGCCAGCATCGTACTGGAAAAGCGCCAAACTTAGTCTTCTTCATCTTTGTCCAGATCGCGACGCACGTCTTCGTTGCTGAACATTCGACGCGTATCATCCATGCGATCAAACGTATCATCAATGCGAAACCGCAGATCTGGCGAATGCTTTAGGCCGATCCTTTTGCCGACGATCCTGCGAATTTCACCTTTGTTCTTAGCGAGAAGCGCGATGGCCGCATCTTTGTCTTTGCCACCAAGCGGCAAGACAAACGCAGTCGCGATCCGCAGGTCAGGTGTCGTTGTGACCTGACCGACTGTGATGGACAAGTCATTCAGCTCGGGATCATGGATTTCACCGCGAGATAGGATTTCGGACAGCGAGCGCCGGATGACTTCTCCGACACGAAGCTGCCTATGCGAGGGGCCGTCGTGGAATTTATTTTTTGCCATGGCGGCCAGATACGCTTTTCGCAAGGCTTTGCCAAGCGCGCGATGCTGTTCTAAGGAGAGAGAGTATTTGGAAGGATTTGAGACATGAGTGATTTGCCGGGGATCGTGGTAACGGGTGCATCAGGCCGTATGGGGCAGATGCTCAGTAAAACCGTGCTGGAAAGCGATCGCGCAAAACTTGTGGGCGTAGTTGAACGGGCAGGTCATCCGTGGGTTGGCCAAGATCTGGGCGAGTTGCTCGGCGGTACTGCCAACGGCGTTGTGGTCACAGATGATCCGCTAGAAGCATTCGCCAAGGCGCAGGCAGTACTGGATTTCACAGCCCCTGCGGCGACGGTTGCTTTTGCTGAATTGGCCGCGCAAGCGCGGGCTGTGCATGTGATTGGCACAACAGGACTTAGCGATGACGATCTGGCAAAGTTAGAAGCCGCATCTCATCACGCAGTGATCGTGAGGGCTGGCAACTTCAGCCTCGGGGTGAATTTGCTGACGACATTGACCCAGAAGATCGCGGCGGCCTTGGACGAAGACTATGACATCGAAGTGATCGAGGCGCATCACAATCAAAAGGTCGATGCACCGTCTGGCACAGCTTTGATGCTTGGTGAAGCGGCAGCGGCCGGTCGCGGGGTAAATCTCGATGATGTTTCAGATCGTGGTCGCGACGGAATAACTGGTGCTCGCAAAAAGGGTGACATTGGTTTCACAGCTATCCGCGGGGGCGACATCGTGGGCGAACACGACGTGATGTTTGCTGCAGCAGGAGAGCGAATCATCCTGCGCCATGTGGCCAGTGATCGGGCTGTCTTTTCACGAGGCGCCTTGAAAGCTGCCCTTTGGGGGCAAGACAAAAAGCCGGGCCAATATGACATGGTGGATGTTTTGGGGCTTTGACGGATTGGGGCTCCGCCCCAAACCCCGAGAGTATTTTCAGCAAGATAAAGTAGAACGTCGCACTTTATCTTTGATTTAAATACTCATTGAAACGGCTCAGAAATCTACCGCAATGCCCTTCTTTTCCCAATCGCCGTAGCGCACGGGCTCTGGTCCGTCACGCCCACCGAGCTCTTTGGGTAATTCCTCCCGTTTTGAGTTCTTACGGCGTTCTTCTGCCTCGGCCAAAGCGCGTTGGGCGGCCGCTGGCAGATCGTTGCGTTGGGATTCTTCGGTCATAATGTCTTCCTAAAGCTCAGGACCCTTGTTATACGCCCGCCTTCGGCCGCATCAAGCGGCTGTTAAGACGCAGGCAAGGGGCCACCCATGAGCGACCAAGGACTACTGGCACGAAAAGCCGCCATCTTTTTGTTGGATCAAATCCTCGAAGAGGGGCGTTTGATGACTGAAATGGTGCAAGGCGGGGCGCTGGAGCACCTAGAGCCGGCAGATCGCGCAAGGGCGCAACGATTGGCGACCGAGACCCTACGCGGACTAGAGCGTGCCGATCGGATGCTACAAAAACACCTCCGCAAATATCCTCCAATGAACGTGCGCAACGCACTGCGTCTTGGCACGGTTGAGATTTGCGCGCTGGGTGAGGCATCGCATGGTGTTGTGAATTCGATGGTTGAGATCGTCGGGCGCACCAAAAACACCGGCCACCTAAAAGGCTTGGTGAATGCTGTACTGCGTAAAATCGTGGCTGACGGATCCGAGACTTGGGATGCGCTTCGTGTGCCGCGTTTGCCAAAATGGTTGCGTGTTCCGCTGGTTGATGCTTGGGGAGCCGAAGCAGTTGGCGCAATGGAAAACGTGCAATTTTCGTCCGTTCCGCTGGACATCACCGTGAAATCGGACGCTGCCGGTTGGGCCGAAAAGCTGGGCGGCGAAGTCCTGCCTTCGGGCTCAGTTCGTTTGCAAAACGCTGGTCAGGTTTCGGGGCTTGAGGGCTTTGACGCTGGCGAATGGTGGATACAAGATGCCGCCGCCGCGATGCCGGTTCAGTTGCTTGATCTTAAAGAGGGCGAGGCGGTTCTTGACCTATGTGCGGCACCGGGCGGAAAAACGCTGCAGGCTGCCACGCCTCGGGCGCGGGTTTTGTCTGTGGACCTTTCCAAGAAACGCATGGCGCGGGTGCGTGAAAATCTGGAGCGTTGCAAGTTGCACGCTCAGACCAAAACCAGCGATGCGTTGCGGGTTGAGGGTAGCTTTGATGCGATAATTCTTGATGCACCGTGCTCGGCCACTGGTACCATTCGGCGCCACCCTGACTTGCCACATGCAAAAGACGGATCAGAATTTGGTGAGCTAATCGAATTGCAGGAACGGATGCTGGCGCACGCGCTGGATCTGTTAAAGCCCGGTGGCCGTTTGGTTTATTGCACATGTAGTCTTTTACCGGATGAGGGCGAATGTCAGGTTGAGGAGGTTCTAAAAAACCGTTCTGACGTTGCCGTGGATCGTGATGCCCTTAAAAGGGATTGGATCGATCCAGCCTGGATTACCGAAGAAGGCGGCCTGCGGCTGCGCCCTGATTATTGGGCTGACGAGGGTGGCATGGACGGCTTCTATATCGCTGTATTGCGCAAAACCTAAGTCCAAAGGGCTCAAGGCTTTCCCAAGTCTTTGCAAACCCGTATAGACAAGGCGTCAGGTCCCTAGGGGCTGCAAGGGGCGACGATTGCGATGACGCAATATCCAGGAACAGGTTCGACATTTGGGCGACGCGCGGCAAACCGTTTGCGCGCTTGGACTTTGTCGTTCTCTCGCCAAAGCTTTGACCTGCAGGATTTGCCTGGTCCTCGGTCGATGGGATCGGTGCAGATTGGCCTTGAAATGTTGCAGGGGAATGTAAAGTTTGCCGGTCGCCTTGTGATGGCGCCGGGGGCGTCAATTTGGGATATCGTGTCACCAGATGATGCGTTCCGGGTCGATATGCATGGGTTTACGTGGCTGGATCACTTGATTTCAGTCGCATCTGAAAAAAGCGCGTCGGTGGCGCGGCTTTGGGTCAATCAGTGGATCGGCAAGTTTGGACGGGGGCACGGCTTGGCGTGGTCTGCAGATATCGTAGGCATGCGCCAGCTGAGGTTCGTGCACCATTACGATGATCTGACACGCGATATGTCAGCGGTCGACAAAAGCCGGTTTGATCTGGTTTTGTCCCGCCAAGCACGGTTTTTGGCCAAACGTTGGAAGAAATCCCCAGCAGGCCTACCAAGGATTGAGGCGCTGGCTGCGTTGTTTCTGAGCGCACGCGTAATGATCGATATGAAGGCGCCGATCGGCGAGATGACAAATTCGCTTCGCCGTCAGGTGGGGCGCACCATAAGTGCCGAGGGGGTCGTAGAAAGCCGAAACCCCGAAGAATTGCTTCATGTCCTTAGTTTGTTGGTTTGGATCAGGGACGATTTGATCGTGATGGACCGATCCGTGCCAAAATTCCTTAGTGAGAAAATTGCCGCGATCGCACCGGTCCTTCGCAGTGTTCGCCATTTCGACGGCACTCTTGCGCGGATGCAGGGTGGGGGCACTGGCCTTACCCGTGGTTTGGATCAGGCGATATCGGCGTCTGGTGTTCGCGGGATCGAGGGTGAAGGGGCCATGGGTTATGCGCGCATGACCTCGGGGCGCACAAGCTTGATCGTGGATGCAGCCAAGCCAGCCAAAGGGGATGCGTCATACGAGGCGCACGCTTCAACCTTAGCGATGGAAGTGACCTCTGGGCGCCGTCCATTGATCGTTAGCTGTGGCTCTGGCGCGCCGTTTGGTGCTGACTGGCGCAAGGCTGGACGGGCCACACCGTCGCATTCTGTGATGGGGTTGGATGGATCGTCCTCGTCGCGATTGGGGCGGACGCGCGAAATCCTCGGACAAAACCATGAGCAGATGGAGACACGGCCAGCCAAGATAGAACTCCACCGTGAACGCCATCTTGAATACATCCGGCTTGAGGCAAGTCACGACGGCTATCTGAGATCACACGGAGTATTGCAGGGAAGGGCGCTTGAACTGACCATCGACGGCAGTGCCGTTGCGGGCGAAGACGTGCTGTTGTCTGAAGACCGTCGTGCAAGGGCCAAGTTCGACAAGTTGGTTGAAAGCGCGCGCAAAGGTTTGCCTTTCACATTGCGCTTTCATTTGCATCCGGATGTTGATGCCACGTTTGATCTTGAATTGAACGCCTATAGGCTGACACTGAAAAACGGAGAAGTCTGGCTGTTCCGGCATGACGGTAGCTGCAAAATGGCGCTCGAAAGCTCGGTCTATCTTAGCCAAGAGACGATTAAGCCAACTGCGACGAAACAAATCGTTTTAACCGGCGTCGCAATGTCGTATGCGACCCGCATCCGCTGGTCGCTTGCCAAAACACCAGAGAGTCTTAAGGGGCTCCGTGATCTTGTTGAGCTTGAGGCGGTACAAAGCGACTGACCCCTTTTGGAGATCCCGATGACCGACTTGCACCCTGTGCGCCGTGCCCTTCTTTCCGTATCTGATAAAACTGGCCTGATTGAGCTGGGTAAGGCTTTGGCCGCACGCGGGGTTGAATTGCTCTCAACTGGGGGATCCGCAAAAACACTGCGCGACGCAGGTTTGGACGTTAAAGACGTGTGCGAGATCACCGAATTTCCTGAAATGATGGATGGTCGCGTTAAAACTTTGCACCCTCGCGTTCACGGCGGTCTTTTGGCTTTGCGGGACAACGATGAGCACGTCGCAGCGATGGACGCCCACGGCATTGGTGAAATCGATCTATTGGTGGTGAACCTCTACCCGTTTGAGGCCGCATTGGCGCGCGGTGCAGACTATGATGAGATGATCGAAAACATCGACATCGGTGGACCTGCGATGATCCGCGCGGCGGCTAAGAACCATGGCTTCGTAACGACCGTTGTGGACGTTCAGGACTACGACGCGCTTTTGGCTGAGCTTGAGGCGAACGACGGTCAGACATCTTATGCCTTCCGCCAGCGTCTTGCGCAGGTCGCCTATGCACGGACCGGTGCTTATGATGCGGCTGTGTCGAACTGGATGGCCGACGCGATTTCTGAAGAAGCGCCGCGTCGTCGCGCCTTTGCTGGCGAGATCAAACAGACCCTTCGCTACGGCGAAAACTCGCATCAGCAAGCGGCATTCTACACCGACGGCACAAACCGCCCCGGTGTGGCGACAGCCGTGCAGTTGCAGGGCAAGGAACTCAGCTACAACAACATCAATGACACGGACGCGGCCTATGAATTGGTTGCCGAGTTCGCGTCTGCCGACAGCCCGGCAGTGGCGATCATCAAACACGCAAACCCATGCGGTGTTGCCGTGGGCGCGTCGCTTGTTGAGGCCTATCAGAAAGCGTTTGATTGCGACCGGACGTCTGCTTTTGGTGGCATTGTGGCGCTGAACATACCGCTGGACGCTGAAACTGCTGCGAAGATAGTTGAGATTTTCACCGAGGTCGTCATCGCGCCGGGTGCTTCGGACGAAGCCAAAGAAATCTTTGCCAAGAAAAAGAACCTGCGTCTACTTTTGACCGATGGATTGCCAGACACGCGCAAGCCGATTGTGGCGTATAAACAAGTTGGCGGCGGAATGCTCGTGCAGGACAAAGACGTTGGTTATGTCGGCATGGAGGACCTGAAAGTGGTCACCAAAGTCGCGCCAAACGATGAGCAGATGGCAGACCTGCTGTTCGCCTGGAAAGTGGCCAAGCACGTCAAGTCGAACGCGATTGTCTATGTCAAAGGCGGCGCAACGGTTGGCGTTGGTGCCGGCCAGATGAGCCGATTGGATAGCGCGAACGTTGCAGCGTCCAAGGCGGGTCGTATGGCGGCAGAACTAGGCTTGGACGAAAGCCCGGCTAAAGGATCGGCTGTGGCTTCGGATGCGTTCTTCCCATTCGCTGACGGATTGCTAGAGGCCGCCGCCGCCGGTGGCACCTGTGTAATTCAGCCCGGTGGTTCGATGCGTGACGATGAGGTAATTGCGGCGGCTGACGAAGCAGGTCTCGCCATGGTCTTCACCGGCATGCGGCACTTCCGTCACTAATGGAAACCCGTCGCCGCATAGCATGGGCCGCCTTGGCCGCTTTCGCTTTAGATCAGCTGAGCAAGGTCTTCGTGCTGTTTGGCCTCAACCTTCTTGATGTTTACGAGATCAAGGTTCTGCCACCATTTCTGGTGTTTCGCATGGCGTGGAACACCGGCGTTAACTTCGGTCTCTTCTCAGGCGCCGAAGCACGTTGGGTGCTGATTGCGATTGCTTTGGCCCTAGTCGTGGCGATCTATATTTGGCTTATGCGTGAAAAACCGGGACGCTGGGGCGCAATCTCTGGCGGCATCCTGATCGGTGGGGCGCTGGGCAATGTGCTGGATCGGTTGATCTACGGTGCGGTGGCCGATTTCCTCAACATGAGCTGCTGCGGGTTTTCAAACCCGTATTCGTTCAACATCGCCGATATTGCGGTGTTCGTCGGCGCTGCAGGTCTGATCCTGTTTACGGGTGAGAAGAAACGCTGATTGCGTGCCACTGAACTCTGGCCGACTCGGGTTGGGCCGTGCTAGATTTCGCGGTATGAATGCGCATACCCCCCAAATAAGCGATGATCGACCGGTTATACGCCAACTTGACGACGCAGCGATCAACCGGATCGCGGCGGGTGAAGTGGTTGAGCGGCCATCGTCCGCGGTGAAAGAATTGGTGGAAAACGCAATAGATGCGGGCGCACGGCGGGTTGAGGTGGCCTACGCCGACGGTGGTAAGACGCTGATCCGCGTGACTGATGACGGTTGGGGAATTGGAGCGGATGAACTGCCTTTAGCGCTGTCGCGCCATGCCACATCGAAGATTGATGGCAGCGATTTACTGAATATTCATTCCTTCGGGTTTAGAGGTGAGGCGTTGCCGTCGCTGGGTGCTGTAGGGCGGTTGACGATCACTTCGCGCGTGGATGGCGGCGAGGCGGCTGTGATTTCTGTAAACGGGGGCGATATGTCCGCCGTGAAGCCTGCGGCCTTGTCCACGGGCACTCTAGTTGAGTTGCGTGACCTGTTTTACGCAACACCCGCGCGATTGAAGTTTATGCGCTCGGATCGGGCCGAGGCACAGGCGATTGGCGATGTGATCAAACGGTTGGCGATGGCGGAACCGTCTGTGGGTTTTGTGTTGCGTGACGTGTCTGGTGGCGGTGAGGGCCGTGTGAGTTTCCGTGCTGACCCTGAGCAAGGCGATCTGTTTGATGCCTTGCACCGACGGTTGGCGCGCGTGATAGGGGCCGACTTTGCCGAAAACGCATTGCAGATTGATGCAGAGCGCGAAGGGTTCCGCCTGACGGGCTATGCGGCTTTGCCGACGTATTCACGTGGGTCTTCTGTGGCGCAATACCTGTTCGTCAACGGGCGGCCCGTGAAAGACAAGCTGTTGTTTGGGGCGCTGCGTGGGGCTTATGCTGATTTCCTATCGCGGGATCGGCATCCCGCTGTCGCGCTGTTCGTGGATTGCGATCCGCATTTGGTGGACGTGAATGTCCATCCTGCCAAGTCCGAGGTGCGCTTTCGCGAACCGGGAATTGTGCGGGGGTTGATCGTCTCGGCTTTGCGGCACGCTTTGGCGGATGCTGGGCATCGGGCGTCCTCGACCGTGGCAGGGGCTACACTTGGTGCAATGCGTCCTGACGGAGTTGCCGCTCCACGCTATCAAATGGATCGGCCCTCAATGGGAGCGATGCGCGCCAGCTATCAAGCGCAGGCACCGCAAGGCGGCTTCTCAGAAATGGCGTCTGAATATTCTGCACGGGTTGAGCCCGTTGTTGAAGAGGTTGACGGTCAGGTCGAAGCTTTGCCTTTGGGGGCTGCACGCGCGCAGGTGCATGAAAACTATATAGTCGCGCAGACGGAAACCGGCATGGTGATTGTTGACCAGCACGCGGCACATGAGCGGCTGGTGTATGAAAAGCTAAAGCGCCAGATGGCTGAAAATGGCGTCGCGGCGCAGGCTTTGTTGATCCCCGAGATCGTAGAATTGTCCGAAGGCGATGCCGCACGATTGTTGACCCTGGCGGATGACCTACAAAAGCTCGGCCTCGGGATTGAACCGTTTGGCGGTGGGGCTGTCGCGGTACGCGAGACTCCCGCGTTGCTGGGCGAGATCAACGCCGAAGCTTTGCTTAAAGACGTACTCGACGAGTTGGATGATCTTGGTGATAGCCAGTTGGTGCAAGAGAAGATCGAAGCGATCCTTAGCCGCGTGGCCTGTCATGGATCAATCCGGTCAGGTCGGCGAATGCGGGCCGAGGAAATGAACGCGCTGTTGCGTGAAATGGAAGCGACGCCACATTCGGGGCAATGCAACCACGGGCGACCGACCTATGTAGAACTGAAGTTGGCTGACATTGAACGGCTATTTGGGCGGACCTGAGGATGGGTGATTTTTTGACGAATTTGGCCGCGGCTGAGAATGCGGATGCGTTGCTTTTTGCTGGTGCGCCGCTGCTTTTGCTGCTTGCGATATTGTTGTGGTCTTACTTAGCGCAACGCCGTCGCGTTAAGGATTTGTTAACTAATGAGGGCGAAATCGGGCGACTTCGTGAAAGCTTAGCCGCTGAAAAAGTGCGTTCAGAACGCCTGACGATGGTCGAAGGCCGATTGAATGTCGTCACAGAAGAACGCGATGGCTACCTGATTGAGGCCCAAGGCCTTGAGGCAGAGTTGCGAGCCACACGAGAGGCTCATGAGGCGCGTTTAGAAGAACTTCGCGGCATGAAGAAAGAACTTGAGGATCGCTTTGGCGCATTAGCGTCGGGTGTTTTAGAGAGCAACACTCAAAAATTTCTGGGGCTGGTTTCAGAGCGGTTTGAAAAACACAAAGCGGATGCGGATCAGTCTTTGGCGAAACGGCAGGAGGCGATCCAGAGTCTTGTGAAGCCATTGGACGAAAAGCTAGGTAAGTTTGACTCGCGCATCGGAGAAATTGAAAAGCAGCGGCTAGAGGCCTACGGTGCTATTCAGGCTCAGGTCAAAAATTTGCATGAAAGCCAACAGGCGCTAGGACAGGAAACCCGTAAACTGGTTCAGGCTTTGCGTGCCCCTAAAACACGCGGATCTTGGGGCGAAATGCAACTGAAGCAGGTCTTTGAAATGGCCGGTATGACCGAGAATGTTCATTTCGAAATGGAGAAGCACATGGAGACGGATACTGGTGCCCAGCGACCCGACGCCGTTGTCTTCATTCCCGGCGGCAAATCTATCGTTATTGACGCCAAAACCCCAATGGATGCGTATCTTAACGCGCTTGAGTCGGAAGATGCGGATGAAAAAGTGATTCAGCTGGCGCGACATGCGCGTCACGTAAAGGATCAGGTCAAAAATCTGGCCTCTAAGAAATACCAACAGAACCTAAATGAAACACCCGATTTCGTCGTGATGTTTATTCCAGGTGAAAGTTTCGTTGCGGCCGCTGCTGAGGCTGATCCAAATCTGATTGAATATGCGTTTGAAAATAAAGTTCTGATCGCATCGCCGACAACGTTGATGGCACTAATCAAGGCGATCGCTTATGGCTGGCAACAAGAAAAAATGGCGCAGAATGTTGTAGAAGTTCAAAAGCTGGCTAAAGAAATTTACGCCCGGCTGACAACCTTTGGAGGGCATCTCGACAAAGTCGGGCGCAGTTTGGGGCAGTCCGTATCCGCATATAATAGCGCCGTTTCCTCGCTTGAGGGACGAGTTCTGCCTTCAGCGCGCAAGTTTGAGTCTCTGGGCGTGGTAGCCGAAAATGCGGAATTGCCCGAATCCAAAGGCGTCGAAGCGGAGCCAAAACTTTTGAGTGCTGCGGAGTTCCTGACAGGCGCAGAATCAGATTCGACTCTGTAGAGCGTCATGTGACGTTAACGTTAACGGCAACAACAATCCGAGCCTCAAATTGGTATTGAATTCGGGTTGTAAACAATGACCACCCAAAATCTCATTTTGCAGCACTAAAAAGCGCTTCAACACAATATCGACACATTTTCGCGGAAATACTGCCATTGAGCTTAATCAATAGGTGGCGCTAGTTGGCGTCGAGAGATGTGAAAGTGTAAATGGTGATTATTATGGTACGTAAAATTTTCTACTCTTGGTTTTTTATTGTTGGATGCACGTTGGGCATCAACGTGGCTATGGCTGAGCCTAGTCAACAGATTATCATTGCGGTACCTGCGAACTAACGCGGGTACCGCCCCTCCTTAATCTGAAACTCAATCGAAACTCCTACAACCAGCTGAATCAAACGCAACCTCTGCATTTGAGTTTCAGCGTCTTTGTTGTCGCGGATGTGTGGTTCATCCCCGACAGCGCAATTTAGCACCGCCGGAACCCTAGTGGTCGGTTTCATCGGTGTGGCATCTTTGAGAATGCGGGCTTGCCCATGTTCTTGGTTGCCATGACAGGGGACGGCGACGCCGTTGGTTTTGACCAAAGGCGTCGCCGAAACTTTTTATGCATTGATCGAGTATGATTGCGTCGACTTGAGGAAGATCAATGTCAGACAGCAATAATTCCTGCAGGGTGATCATGCGTTTTGAACAGGAAGCTGACCATGCTGGAAATTTCTTCATACAAAGTTGCCCAGATCATACTTATGGCGCGCGAATTACGCCGTGCCGAAGGTGAACTGCGCGCGTTTATCGAAAACTTGCTGCCAGAGGAACAGACAAGCCTTGTGGCGCTCATGTGGATCGGGCGGGATACGTTTGATGCCAGTGATTTGGAAGAGGCTTTGTCCACCGCGCGGGTCGAGGCCACCACGCCGACCGTGGATTACCTTATCGGGTCTCCACATTTGTCAGATCATTTGGAAAACGGTTTGGATGCACTCGGGATTTCAGTCACGGATGATGAAGACGAGCTGATCCGTGGTGGATAGGGCAGGGCGCCCTATCCAGTTTTAGCGTCAAACGTGGTCGACAATCTCGAGGTGTTGAGATTGCTCGTTGATGATGGCCATCCAGTTTGCAACCAAGTTCGCATCACTCGGAGCGGCGGAAACACCGGCGTTGATCTGGCCCTTCAGCACGGCGTCGACCGCAAGCGCAACGGTGCCCGACACCAATCTAGCCATAGCAGTGCTGTCGTCGTCACCCCACGCGTCCATAGCGTAGGTTTTGTGCCAAACGGTCTGTCCGTCTTTGTCGACCTTAAAGTCTACGCAAAGCACAACACGGTCTGGTTCGCCTTCGTCGTAGGCGTTGTCGGTCCAAAATTGGTCTGACATCTCTTTCAAGCGGGCTTCTCCGGACGGGCCACTTAGCGTTTCGATCTCAGTGAAGACTTCAGCCCAAGCATCGGTCCATCCGTTCAGGCGCAATGTGCCGCGCACAAACTCTCGGATGTTCCATGCGGGATCGAACTTGTAATCCTCGATAAATGGAAGCGAGTCACGGTTTGGGTAAACCTCAAAGCTTTCTGGAGTGGGCAGCGGGGCCTCGTAACTTGAGATTGCGTCCCACGGGCGGTTCACATCAAGTGGTGTGAACTCTCGGATCGAGCGAGACGGAGAGCGTAGCGCCTTGAGTACGCCCAGAGGTGACCAGCTGAATTTATACCGGAACGGGTTCGGTGTTTTTGGGATGCCGCCACAGTAAGATTTGAAACTGAGGTTGTTGTCTGCGTCATACGCCTCCGAGGCACGGTAATCCGCCACAAGGTGGTGCGCCATTAGGTGGTCGATGCCGGGATCAAGACCAACTTCGTTGACCAATGCCACGCCCGCTGCTTTTGCCTTGGCGTCCAAAGCGCGCATTTCTGGTGCGATATAGGATGAGCTAACGAAATTTGCGCTTTTGCTGATGCAAAGTTCGGCAAGCGGGACATGCCAGTCGCCCGGAAGCATTGAGACTACCAGATCGCCTGCCGCCAATTCCGATGACAGCGTATCAAAGTCGAATGCTTTGATGTTGTCGGTTAAGTCACCAACAGCATCTTGGGCCTTCTCAACCGTCCGGTTCCAGACACAAATGTCGACGCCGTCGTTGATAAGTTTCCGAAGGCCTGGAATGGCCGATAGGCCTGCGCCGCACCAATGAACTGTCATGGTTACACCTTTTCGCTATGAGTTTTGAAATCGTTGAGGGCCCGCGTCCAAACGCCTGCGTTTAGATCGTTGAGCGTCAGAAGAGTCGGCAAAAGCTGCAAGGCATAATCCTCAGAGCTTTCTACGGGCAACATTGAGGGCAGATTGTCGATCGCGGTGACGTCCATCACCGGATCATCGTGTACTCGCAACGCCGGAACGGTCCAATCGGTGGCACGGTCGTAGACGGGGACAGGGTTATAGTCGCTGTCTGGATCGCAGGACACATCGCCTATGACGCTTAGGTTTCGTTCGCCGTTCAAGGCAGCCTTTGGAACGAAAACGGACGTGCCGGGGCGTGCAAAGATACAGTTGATGAACACATCATGCGCAAGGATTTCGGGGAATGGTCCCCCGCTGGATGTTTCTTCCATGTCCCATTGGGTCACTGGAACGCCGACCGCATCCAACAGCTCCGAAGCGCCGGTTCCAACACGGCCCAAAGCACCAATGACAATCGCGGTAGGGATGGACGCGCCAGAAGCTTGCAGATCCTCAACCAGATCGTTGAGCATTGCGCGCGAGGAATGAAAGACACTGACTGGCCCTGCTTCTTCATTGCGCGCCTGAGCGGCCCAGCAACGCATGGCCACAGCTGCGCCAGCAAAACCTGCCCAGTAGCCGAACGCAGCGACGCGACGACCATCATCACCGACAAGGTATTCAAGGTCATAGAGCGTTCCGCCACCAGCATTGAACCGACGGAGAAGTTCTTTTCCTGAATGCTGCCCTTTGAAGGCGTGACCGAACATGATGTGGCGGTGAATAAGGGGTGTGCCGTCCTCGGGCAGTTCTTTTAGGCCGAAGATGATCGCGTCTTGCGGAGCTGAAGTCCAAGTGTTCTCGGGTGCGATCTCGACGCCAGCGTTTTTATATCCCTCAATGCCAATGGCGCGAACCGAGCTATCCTCGACAGTCACGCGAATGCCAGCGTCCAGCAGCGCTTTTGCACCTTCGGGCGTTAGTCCAACGCGTTCTTCGTGCAAGCGCTGTTCGGCGCGGACCCAGAGATGTGTCATGGAGAGTACCTTAGTAGTTAGATTTCAAACTTTGCCGCGCTGGCAGGTCCAGATGAGGTGTCGCGCCGAATTGCGTCAAGTGCAACTCGTCGTCACGAATTTCAAACTTATGGACCGAAGTGTTTTGCACCGTCAAAAACATTTTTGATTTGGCGTTTGTTTCAAGGTGCAGTGCGATTGCAGTTAAAGTCGCGATCACGCCGGTTGAGGTGACCAATACGGCCGGACCATCTTTGGCGGCGTCACTGAGCGCGGAAAAGATGCGAGTGCGAAACGCATCGTAGCTTTCAAGCCCCTCGCTGACTTCTTGATGACGCCAAACATCTAGGACCTGCGGGATTTGCGCGGCAAAACTGTCGGGGCTGTCAGGAAAGGCGACATCGTGTGTTGCGGCTGCCCAGTGCGACAGTCCAAAATAGTCTAATTCGTTCAAACGCGCATCGGTGCTATGCGGCCGCTTGTCGTGGTTCAACTCTTCCGCAGTTTGGATTTGACGCTTCATTGCCCCTGAAATCACCCGATCAAATCCACCAATATCGCGTAGATATTCACCCAGAAAGCGCGCCTGTTGGCGACCTTGGTCAGATAGATTGTCGTAGGTTGCCTCGTCCGTGGCGCCTGTGTTGGCTTGGCCGTGGCGGATCAGAATCAATTCGGTCATGTGGTCCTCAAACTGGTTAGGACCAAGCAGTAGGATAAGCGGAGCATTGCCGCAATGGGGCGCTGCATTGGTGCATGGGGCGGATTAGGCGTATACTAACCCCAGCTTTTGGGGAGCGATATCATGATACGAGGATTGTTAATTGCATTGTCCACGATCTGGGCAAGTGCAGCATTGAGCGAAACTTTGGACACGCCAGGGATCGACGCGCCCGAATTTCTTGAGGCTAAGGCCGCTTGGTTGGACGGCGACGACATGGTCGCACTTACGGCGTTGGCGCATTTGTCCCGCGGTGGAAATACAGCCGCGCAATTGCTTTTGGCGCGGATCGCGGAAGAGCCCCATATGCACCGTCAGGTCACCGGCGATATGACACGCGCCGAAAAGATCGCGCTATTGCGCCAACCAGGTGGATTGTCCGGCACATCCTGGCTGGATGCGGCAACCGAAGAGGCGGCATTGGCGCGGTATCTGGTGATCGCAAAGCAAGGATATACTTCGGTCACGCGTGATGACGGCAGTCAGTATTCGCCGGAAGCGGATTTGGCAGTCTCTGGTCTAACGCTGTTTGGGGAAACCGAGTTGGCAACGGAAGTTGTTTTCAAGCTGCACGATGGTTTCTTTTTGGACGAAACTCTCGATCTTTTAGTCACCTACGAAGAGTATCTTGATCCGATGGTTGAGGTCTTAAAAGTGTCGCTGGAACAATCGGCTGACGCGTTTGCGATCATGTCCGAAGGAGGGAGCCTCTCGGCCGAAACTCAAACGGAATATGCGGATCAGCGCGATGTCATTGCGCCTGCACATCGTTTGGCGACGGCAGGGTTCGGCCTTGAGGACATTAAATCTGATGCGGGTCTTCAGGACTTCATAAGGCAGCACGCAGAAAACGTAGGAGCGTGGACCCCATTGCGCCACCTTTGCGAGACGTCCTGCCCGGAAAGCTATTCTGATTGTTTGCTAGCGGGTGCAACGAGTATGACTGCTGGCCGATTGTTTCCTTTCGCCAGTCCCCTGCAATTGCTTGTTTCAACCGAGGAATATTGGAAGAGCGCCCGTATGCGCGGCGACGCGGCACGCAGAATGGCTGAGATTGGCCTGAACTTCGATGCGGCCAAGGGTTTTGACCAATGCTTCGCAGAAACGGTGACTGCTTTAGTGCGATAGCTAGCTCCAGATTACCTCGCCCAAAAAGATATACCCTGCGCCGTAGATGGTTTTGATCAGTTGCGGGTTTTTGGGGTCTTCCTGCAATTTAGTTCGCAGTCGCGATATGCGTACGTCCATGGCGCGATCAAAGCTTTCGCCTGCAGCGCCGCCGAGTTGTTCTTGCATTTGATTGCGCGAGATGAGGCGTTTGGGATTATCGAGGAAAAGGCGAAGTACCTCGCCCTCGGCATGTGAAAACGTGGTTTCCGTGCCGCTTTCATCTTCCAAAGCGTATCGATCAAAATGCGCGACCCAGCCGTTGAAGCTGGCGGTATTGCTGGTGGGCGCTACGGCGCGATCTTTGCGCAGGCGGGCACGGATACGGGCCACAACTTCGGCGGGCTCAAACGGTTTGATGATGTAGTCATCCGCGCCAAGTTCCAGCCCAGTCACGCGGTCCTGTACCTGAGCGCGACCTGAAATGATAATGACAATCGCGCCTTGCTCAAGCGCCAAGCGATGCACCAAGGTCAGACCGTCCCGATCAGGCAAAGACAGATCAACAAGACAGACGTCGGGCGTGGTTTTTTGCAAAGCGGCCTCAAACTCGCGGGCGCGGCCAAAGGACATGGTGCGAAAACCTGCGTCCTCAAGCGCTTCGGCCAGCATCAGGCGGATTTCAGGTTCATCATCGAGGATCGTCACTAGAGGGGCCGTCATGACAAAAATCCCATCAGTTCTGTTTGTGTAAAGGGTTTGGGCAGCACTGGTGCCGCTTTGTGGGCTGCGTTGTGTAGCGGGTCGTTGAGCGGAAGTGAGGTCATAAGATAGCACGGTAAATGTTGCAGGTCGGAAACCAGATCAATGCCGGTTTCATCGCCCTCAAGTTGGATATCAGACAGGATTAGGGCGATGTCAGGTAGTTCCTTAGCCAGCACGCGCGCCTCTTTGACGGTTCCGCTTTCAATCACAGAGTATCCACCTTCAGTTAGCATTTTGCGGATTTCGTCCCGCAGATCCGTGTTGTCTTCCACAAGAAGAACAAGACCGGTTTCGTTGGTAGCCCGCGATCTGCGTAGTGGCACACGCAACGAAACCCGACCACCAGTTGATGTGTTTGATATTTTGATGTCGCCGCCAACGGTCTTGGTCATGTCGTACACCATAGCCAATCCAAGACCAGAGCCTTCGCTGCCTTTGGTGGTGAAGAACGGGTCGAGCGCGTGTTTTAATGCGCGTTCAGAAAATCCGAGGCCGGTGTCGTCTACCAAAAACTCGACCCAAGTCTCGCGTACGGCAGTGACAGTCAAAGTAATGTCGCCGGTTTTCCCACAAGAGTCGCGGGCGTTCAGGATGAGATTTAAAAGTGAATCCTGCAGAAGACCATTGTCTAGAAGAAACGGTCCGTCACCAGCCAACGCGTTGATCGTTAAATTGACTCCGTCGGGCAAGCTTGGCCGTCCAATGATAGCGAGATCACTAAGAAATCGATCAAGGTCAGTGGCCACAGGTTTGGGCGAGCGGCTACCGGTTATGTCAGCGATACGGTTTAACAAATTTCCGCCCCGACGCGCAGCGGCAAGGGTGCCTGTCACCAACGTGTCCGCGTCTTGTGGCAGCGTCATCCCGTGCAGTCGCGACTGCATGCCCAGAATGACCGTCAAAAGATTTGAAAAATCATGCGCCAAACCGCTTGTTAATTGCGCCGCCATTTCGCGGCGGCGGCCCTGTTGAAGGGCGACGCGCGCTTGAGTTTCTTCGGTGATGTCCATCGACAGAATATAAACACCGCGAATTTTGCGATCCTCGTCCCAGTCAGGGGTGAACGCCACACGAATACGTCGGGCGCTGTCATTGTCGTTAAATTCAAAAACACCCCCCGTACCTTTTAGGGCTTTCTCAAAATTGGGCTGAATACTTTCGTAAGCTTGGTCGCCAACGGCCTGCTCAAAGGTCATGCCAACAACATTACCAGGACGCCCCGGCAGGACCGAGCTAAGGCGACGATTAGAGTATGTATAGATTGTGTCGGGCCCGACATGGGCGATATGCGCCGGCATCATTTCGGTCGTCAGACGGGTGCGGGCTTCAATCTCGGTAAGCTGGCGTTTTGTCTCTTCCAGCGCGCCGATGGTGGCTTCTAGTTCACGGTTGGTAGCGGCCAATTCTTCGGATCGGGCGAGGACTTGTTCAGACAGTTCTTCCGAGCGGGCCCGCAGCATCGTGTCTTGTTGTTTGGCACGCGTGATGTCGGTATAAACCGTGACCCAGCCACCTTGCGGCAGGGGCGTACCTTCGACGCTGATCCACTGCCCGTTTGAGCGTCTGCGCTCCATGTAATGGGCTTCAAATGATTCAGCCAATTCAACACGCACGCGCACAAACTCGTCGATGTCGTCAATCTCGCCGTATTCTCCGGCGACCGAAAGATACCGGATCACATCCTCAAATGACGTTCCAAGGGCTGTGATTTCCGCTGGCAGGTCAAACATCCGGGTCATCGGCTGATTGAACACAACAAGCTTCATATCTTGATCAAAAACAGAAATCGCCTGTTGAATAAGGTTCATTCCAGCCAACAGCAACGCGTCTGCTTGTGATTTTGTCTGTCTCATAGTCGGTTCTCCGCACCTCAGTCCTAGCGATAGACGGCGACGAGTCAAACAAACTGAGGCGCTTGTTACAATTCGTTAGGTTTCAGAAAACTTCCGGAAAAAGTTGACGCCTAGTTTGCCTATAGTTCCCAATGGGGAAAAGAATCGTGCAAGCGATTTGCCACTCAAACCAGTGGCTTGTGGGAGGAAAGAAATTTGGCACAACCGTCTTCGGCTGAAGGGTACCCATCCGTACCTTCATTGCTAAAACGCAATGCAATTCAATTCGCTGAAAAGGCGGCCTATCGGGAAAAAGAATTTGGTATCTGGCAGACTTGGAGTTGGTCAGAAACCGAAAAAGAGATTGAAAATCTAGCACTCGGGTTGATTAACATGGGTGTTAATCGCGGTGATCACATTGCGATTATCGGTCGGAACCGTCCTTATCTTTATTGGTCGATGGTTGCCGCACAAATGGCTGGAGCCGTTCCTGTGCCGCTTTATCAAGACGCTGTTGCTGACGAAATGGCCTACGTTCTTGGTCACTGTGGCGCCCGTTTCGTAATCGCTAGCGACCAAGAGCAGGTCGACAAGGTGATCGAAATTCAAGACGAACTGCACCAGTTCGAGCACATGATCTATCTCGACGCACGCGGAATGCGGAAATACGATCACTCGCACCTGCATGAATACAGCCACGTACAAGAGCAAGGCTATGCTGCACGCGATGAATTGCGCCCCGAAATGGAACGCCGAGTCGCCGAGCTGGATTACGATAGCAAATGTGTGATGCTTTATACGTCCGGTACGACGGGCAAGCCAAAGGGCGTTGTTCTTTCGAACCGCAATATCATCGAAGCTGCTAGATCGTCTGCCGAGTTCGACAAATTGCGCGCTGGTGATGAGGTTTTGGCTTACTTGCCGATGGCTTGGGTTGGTGATTTCATATTCTCAATCGGTCAGGCCTATTGGACTGGTTTTTGCGTTAATTGCCCTGAAAGTGCCGAGACGTTGACGACGGACCTTCGAGAGATCGGCCCAAGTTACTATTTTGCACCTCCACGCGTTTTTGAAAGTTTGTTGACCCAAGTAATGATCCGAATGGAAGACGCGGGCCGCTTTAAGCGCAGCATGTTCCACTATTTCATGAGCCACGCTAAAAAGGTCGGCCCAAGCATTCTTGACGGCAAATCTGTTAGCATGATGGATCGTCTGAAATATGCACTGGGCAACATGACAATCTACGGCCCGTTGAAGGACAGCCTTGGGTTTGGACGCGTTCGTGTTGGGTACACCGCCGGCGAAGCCATTGGACCTGAGATTTTTGAATTCTATCGCTCGCTTGGGATTAACTTAAAGCAGCTTTATGGTCAGACTGAAGCTTCCGTTTTCATCACCGTGCAGCCCGATGGTGAAGTTCGCGCCGACACTGTTGGAGTTCCGGCCCCTGGCGTAGAGTTGCGGATCGCTGAAAACGGCGAGGTGTTCTATCGCAGCCCCGGCGCGTTTGTGGAATACTATAAGAACCCAGAAAGCACGGCGGACACCAAAGACCCTGAAGGATGGGTGGCCACGGGTGACGCTGGTTTCATCGAAGAAAAATCTGGCCACTTGCGCATAATCGACCGCGCTAAGGATGTGGGCCAGATGGCCGACGGTCGAATGTTCGCGCCAAAATACGTTGAGAATAAACTAAAGTTCTTTCCCAATGTGCTTGAGGCTGTGTTGTTCGGTGCGGGTCGCGATAAGTGTATTGCCTTTATAAACATTGACCTAACTGCCGTTGGAAATTGGGCCGAGCGCAACAACATTGCCTATGCTTCGTATCAAGAACTGGCAGGACATCCTCAGGTCCTCGATACGATCCAAAGCCACGTGGAAGAGGTGAATGCCTCGGTTGCGCAAGATGAGATGCTGTCGGGATGCCAAATCCATCGCTTCCTTATTCTCCACAAGGAATTGGATGCAGATGATGGCGAGATGACACGTACCCGCAAAGTGCGCCGCCGCATTGTTGAGGAGAAGTTCGAGGACCTGATCGACGCACTCTACAGCGGTAAAGCCGAGCAATTCACTGAGACAGAAGTGACCTATGAGGATGGCCGCAAAGGGTCGATTAAAGCGACATTGACGCTTCGCGATGCCAAAACGGTTCCACTTTCAGCGAAAGTCGCAGCGGCATGATCGGGCGGGGAAACGACATGATGACCGCGCGGGCAGAAGCCTCCGGCGGGGATATTTCCAGACAGATGAAATGCGGGGGTGCGCTATGAGTGCGGTAGCAGAAGAATTCATCACCGAGGACGGTCGAAAGATCGGTGCAGTAGTGATGGAAATGAAGAACATCACGCTGAAATTTGGCGGCGTTGTCGCGATCAAGGATATTTCGTTTGATATTCGCCAAGGCGAAATTCGTGCAATTATCGGACCGAATGGGGCCGGTAAATCATCGATGCTTAACGTGATTTCAGGGTTCTATCATCCTCAAGAAGGTGAAGTTTGGTACAAAGGCGCTCGCCGCCCGACGATGCGCCCTTATCAAGTTGCCGCCCAAGGGATTGCACGTACATTCCAGAACATCGCTTTGTTTGAAGGCATGTCGGTTCTGGACAACGTGATGACGGGCCGTTTGACCCACATGAAGACCAACATGTTTCAGCAAGGTCTCTGGTACGGCAAAGCCCGTGCTGAGGAGATTGAAAATCGCCAAAAAGCCGAGGAAATTATTGATTTTCTTGAAATTCAAGCGATCCGGAAGACGCCAGTTGGACGATTGCCCTACGGTCTTAAAAAGCGCGTAGAATTGGCGCGGGCCTTGGCTGCTGAACCGTCCATTTTGCTATTGGATGAACCAATGGCCGGCATGAACGTCGAAGAAAAAGAGGACATGAGCCGCTTTATTTTAGACGTGAATGATGAGTTTGGCACCACAATCGCCCTGATCGAGCACGACATGGGCGTGGTAATGGATTTGTCCGATCGAGTGGTCGTGATGGATTACGGCAAAAAGATCGGTGACGGAACGCCGGACGAAGTGCGCAACAACCAAAATGTGATCGACGCCTATCTTGGCGTGGCGCACGATTAGGGCGGGAGAGAGACATGCCTGAACAGTTTATCTGGGGAATTGAAGTCTTCCTGAACGGCCTTATGGCCGGAGTGCTTTATGCGCTTGTCGCGCTCGGATTTGTCTTGATTTACAAGGCATCTGGAATTTTCAACTATGCCCAAGGGGTTATGGCGCTGTTCGCGGCGATGACGCTTGTGGGGATCATGAACGGACAGGTGCCGTTCGCGCATCTGATCAATGCAATCTTTGGCACCAATGTTCACCACTTTGGCTGGCACGTTCCCGCGTTCGTGGCGATTTTGCTTACTGCCTGCGTGATGGTGGGTTTCGCATGGATCGTCCAACGTTTCATCTTTCGCCATCTGGTCGGTCAAGAACCAATTATCCTGTTTATGGCGACGATTGGTCTGGCGTATTTCCTTGAAGGTGTCTCGGACCTGATGTGGAATTCAGAGATTAAGAAGCTGGATGTTGGGCTTCCTCAGGGCATCAACTTTGCGATTGATGATTATACTTACGGAATTTTCGGCTACGGCTTCTTTATCGACAACCTCGATATTGTGGCGACGATCATTGCCGCTATCCTTGTTCTAGCCCTGACGATTTTCAGCCAATACTCCAAACAAGGCCGTGCGATGCGCGCTGTTGCTGACGATCACCAAGCGGCTTTGTCGGTTGGTGTTTCGCTAAACTTTGTGTGGATCATGGTTTGGTCAGTCGCGGGCTTTGTCGCCCTTGTCGCGGGCATCATGTGGGGCACCAAGTCTGGCGTTCAGTTCTCGCTTTCACTGATCGCTTTGAAGGCCCTGCCAGTGCTGATGCTGGGTGGATTTACGTCGATACCCGGTGCGATCGTTGGTGGCTTGATCATCGGCGTTGGCGAGAAACTGTTTGAGTTTGCAGTTGGCCCAATGATCGGCGGCGCGACGGAAAATTGGTTCGCATATGTGTTGGCTCTGATCTTCCTCGTGTTCCGTCCGCAAGGATTGTTCGGCGAAAAGATCATCGAGAGGGTGTGACGAAAATGAACTTACCCGCAAATCTCAACGTGATCACAGCGATCAGCCACTGGGCTACGCCCAATACTTACACCCAAAAGATAGAAGGGTAATCGAAGATGTTTTATCGTGAATCTGGTGATTTCAAAACGACCTACATCGACGACGATCAGACCTTTCCGATCAAGTTCGACCGTTATCGCTATTACGCCGTTATGTTTGTCGCCTTTGCGATTATCCCGTTTATGGTCAATGATTATTGGGTCAACGCGATCTTCCTACCGTTCCTGATTTATTCGATCGCAGCGATCGGCCTAAACATTCTTGTTGGTTATTGTGGTCAGGTTTCGCTTGGTACTGGTGGCTTCATGGCGGTGGGTGCCTATGCGGTTTACAAGCTGATGACTGCTTTCCCAGATGTTAGCATTGTGTTCCACATCTTCGCAGCAGGCGCGATCACGGCGGCTGTTGGGGTGCTGTTTGGGCTTCCGTCGTTGCGTATCAAAGGTTTCTATCTGGCGGTCGCTACTTTGGCGGCGCAGTTCTTCCTTGTGTGGCTGTTTAACCGCGTGCCTTGGTTCTACAACTACTCAGCCTCGGGCCAGATCAACGCACCAGAGCGCACTGTCTTTGGCGAGGCTGTGACAGGTCCGAACGTCAATGCATGGGCAGTCTATCTGATCTGTCTGGTGTTCGTGACGATCACGGCGCTGATTGCCCGCAATCTGACGCGGGGCACTTTGGGGCGCAAATGGATGGCGATCCGAGATATGGATATCGCCGCGGAAATCATTGGCGTGAATCCCCTCACCGCGAAGATGTCGGCCTTTGCGGTCAGTTCATTCTTCATTGGAATATCAGGCGCGTTGTTCTTTGCGGTGTACTTAGGTGCTGCAGAAACCGGAGAGGCGTTTGGCATAACCAAGTCGTTCTTGATCCTGTTTATGATCATCATCGGCGGTCTCGGTTCAATCTTCGGCAGTTTTGCTGGGGCGGCGTTTCTTGTGTTGCTTCCAGTATTTCTCAAGGTTGTGGGCGCTGACTGGCTCGGTGTTCCTACGGACATCGTTGCGCACTTCCAGCTCGTGATTGTGGGCGCTCTTATTATCCTATTCCTCGTGCTCGAGCCTCATGGCTTGGCCCAGCTCTGGCGCGTTGCAAAAGAAAAGCTACGGCTCTGGCCTTTCCCGCATTGATGCGGGGCAGGCTGAATATTTGCGGCGTCAAACCCGCACCACATCGGAAAATAACCAAGGGAGGAAATTACCCGATGAAGACCAAACTTACAGCTCTGGCGCTTGGCGTCACTATGGCCGCAGGCCCTGCAATGGCAGATCTTGTGTTCCCATCGCTTAGCTATCGCACCGGCCCATTCGCGGCCGGCGGTATTCCATACGCCGACGGCTACGCTGACTATTTCACGCTACTTAACCAGCGTGACGGCGGCATCGGCGGCGAATTGGTAAGCGTTCCTGAGTGCGAAACTGCTTACAACACTGAAAAAGGCGTTGAGTGCTACGAGTCTACGAAAGACGCTGGCGCGCTTATGTATAACCCGCTTTCAACCGGTATTACGTATCAGCTAATACCAAAAGCGACTGCTGACGGCATCCCGCTTCATACTGCTGGTTACGGCCGTACTTCTGCGAAGAACGGTAAAATATTTAGCCACGTATTCAACTATCCAGTAAACTACTGGGATGGTGCGTCGGTTGGTGTAAACCACTTTAAAGACGTTGCTGGTGGATCACTTGAAGGCAAGAAGATCACGTTGATGTATTTCAACGGTTCGTACGGCAAAGAGCCAATCCCAACACTTGAGGCATTGTCCGCAGCTGAAGGTTTTGAGTTCAACGCGATTCCTATCGACTACCCTGGTCAAGAGCAGAAGTCTCAGTGGCTTCAGGTTCGTCGTGAGAAGCCTGACTATATCCTGTTCTGGGGTTGGGGCGTCATGAACCAAGTTGCGGTTCAAGAAGCTTCGAACATTCGCTTCCCAATGGAAAACTTCATGGGCATCTGGTGGTCTGGTGCTGAGATTGACGTATTGCCTGCTGGTGACGGCGCACACGGCTATAAGTCTATTCAATTCCACAACGTAGGTAGCGATTACCCGGTATTTGACGACATTCGTAAGCATGTTGTTGACACTGGAATGGCTGCTGGTGACGGAAGCAACATCGGTACGGTTCTTTACAACCGTGGTGTATATGCTGCGTTCCTAGCATCGGAAGCTGCGAAAGACGCACAGGCAGCAACCGGTAGCTCGGCTATCACTTCTAGTGATATGCGCGATGCGATGGAAGCATTCGAAATGACAGAAGCTAAGATGACAGCTGCTGGTCTTCCAGACTTTGGTCCTGAGTTCTCGGTATCGTGTGAAAACCACGGTGGCGACGGTTCTGCAGCTATCGCTCAGTGGGACGCTACTGCTATGGAGTGGAACCTGATCACTGACTTCAGCAACTCAGACGCAAGCATTATTGGTCCGCTAATCGAAGCTGACTCTTCTGCTTATGCTGCTGAAAACAACATCGCTGAGCGTTGTAACTAAACTCTGAAAAATCTCCGGCCCGCCTTTTGGGTGGGCCGGGATCCTCAATCTAAAGAATTCTTATAGAAAGATCTTGGACATGCTGGACACCGCACCCTCAGACGAGGCTCTTTTAGAGGTCAACAATATCGAGGTGATCTACAACCACGTGATCCTTGTTCTAAAAGGTGTCAGCCTTTCTGTTCCCAAGGGCGGTATAACTGCATTGCTTGGTGGCAACGGAGCGGGCAAGACAACAACGCTTAAGGCGATCTCGGCGCTTTTGAAGTCAGAACGCGGCGAAGTCACCAAGGGCTCGATTTCATATCGCGGACAGAAGGTGCAAGACGCAGACCCAGCCGATCTCGTAAAGCAGGGTGTCATTCAAGTGATGGAAGGCCGTCACTGTTTTGAGCATCTAACAATCGAAGAAAACCTGCTGACTGGCGCATACACACGCACCGACGGCAAGGCCGCGATCGATGCAGACCTTGAGATGGTCTACAACTATTTCCCCCGCCTAAAGGAACGCCGCAAGTCGCAGGCAGGGTATACATCGGGCGGTGAGCAGCAGATGTGCGCGCTTGGTCGCGCACTGATGTCGCGTCCGGAAACCATTCTGTTGGATGAGCCTTCAATGGGGTTAGCCCCGCAATTGGTTGAGCAAATTTTTGAGATTGTTAAATCGATCAATGAAAACGAAGGCGTGACGTTTTTGCTGGCAGAGCAAAACACCAACGTTGCCCTTAGGTTCGCGCACTACGGCTACATTTTGGAAAGCGGACGCATTGTCATGGATGGCCCCGCCGCTGAGCTGCGCGAAAACCCGGATGTGAAAGAATTTTATCTGGGTATGTCGGAAGATGGCCGAAAATCGTTCCGCGATGTTCGAAGCTACCGTCGCCGAAAGCGTTGGCTAGCCTAATGGCGCGCGACGAAATCAAAGTCGCCTGTCGGACCCCGACGCCCGGTCGAAAGGGTGTCACAAACATACCGCAATGGCGGTTCGACATGATCCGACGCGCAATCATCGAGGTGATCGCGACGGACGAGGTGAGGTTTGCCGATTTGCCGGATTTAGTCCGCGAACGGTTGAGTGAAATGGATAGGGACCGATTGGGTTCAATCGGGTGGAATGTGACAACTGTGAAACTAGAAATGGAAGTACGCGGAGAGGTGATCCGAGTTGAAGACAAAGGTCCTCAGCGTCTTGTACTTGCCGGAAAGGTTCAGCTTTGACCGCCCATTTCAGCGATAATTTCTGCACGCATTTCTTCGATGCGTACAAGGGCTTCTTCCCTCGTGTTGCGCAGATTGGGTCGGAAGTTCTGACTTTCGGACCGCATTCGAATGTCCTCCGCAGTTTCAGAGCCTGGCGCATAACGAACCGAACCAAGCGAGGCCGCGATGTTCAGCTGCTTGCCGCGATGGGCATATTGCACCCAAGCCGCGGGCAAAATCTGACAGCCTTCAAGGTTCACGAGAAAGAACCAACGACGGTTGCTGGTCTTAATGCGATCTTCAAGGAAATCATAAAAGTCGTTCACATCCCGCGAATGATGAAAGACAAAGTGGCTAAGGTCGGCCTCCATGATTACGTTTTCGGCGTCAAAACTGACTCGACGAACAAAGTCTGCTTGGACGTAGTTCGGGTCATGGATGATACGCTTTCGGCGGGTACTGGGAAGCGCCTTGATCCGCTCAATCGCAGCATCGCGGGTCGTGAACAGGTTGGGATCAAAAGCATCGGTGTTTGCTGCGCGCTCAATTTGCCTTGCGGTGACTTCCGAAGCGTCAAAACGAACCGAACCCATCGAATGGGCCAAGTTCAAATCGCGACCACGGCGCGAATAGGCGAACCACGCGCTTGGATCGATGCGCGTACCGCACAGGTTCACGAGAAAGAACCATTTTTCCTCGCCCGTTTCAGCGATGCGGTCTTCAAGGCGATCATAAAAGCTATTCACAATAGTCGAGTTTTCAAAATTAAAGTCCGAAAAGTCGGCCTCCATTGTCATCAGGTGTTGGTGAAAACTAATGCGTTTATTCAGCATCGCTTTCGAGATCTCATTCTGTGCCATTCGCAGACCGGTCCTATTGTTCCGTCATTTTCAAAGGTCGGCATACTAATGCATGCCATGGTATGCAGAACTTGCCACGTCCGCAAACACATCACAATTTGCCAAGCTGTCACGCTTAGCGCTAACAGTCAGGGAGCTTTGGTATGAGCAATTATTTTGATAGTCTCGAGACCCGCAGCACGGATGAGCGCGCGAAGCATATAGCTGCGCTTTTGCCCAAACAGATCGAGCGGGCTAAGGCACTCGGCGGGTATGCCGTTAGCCTGTCGGAAGTCGATGCAAGTGCAGTCAAAACGCTTTCTGATTTGGCCACTTTGCCTGTGTTGCGAAAATCCGAAATCGGAAAATCTCAGGCAGCCGACGCACCATTGGGTGGCTTTGCCACTCGGCGTGCGCCCGGCTTTTCGCACGTCTTTCAGTCTCCTGGTCCAATTTATGAACCTGGATCTGTCGATCACGATTGGTGGCGCATCGGTCGATTTCTTAGTGCCTGTGGAATTGGGCCGGGTGATATCGTGCAGAACTGCTTTGGCTATCATTTAACACCAGCAGGTATGATCTTTGAGAGCGGAGCACGGGCCGTCGGAGCCGCCATAGTGCCTGCAGGCACCGGTCAAACCGAACTTCAAGTGCGTGCGGCCCACGACATTGGCGTGACTGCCTATGCCGGAACACCAGACTATTTGAAAATCATCCTCGATAAAGCCGACGAAATGGGTTTGCGTTTGAATATTACGAAGGCAGCCGTCGGCGGCGGTGCTCTTTTCCCCTCGCTCCGTCAAGAATACGCAGACCGCGGCATCGCTTGTCTGCAATGCTACGCGACTGCCGATCTGGGCAATATCGCTTACGAAAGCGATGCGATGGAGGGCATGATCGTCGACGAAAGCGTTCTAGTCGAAATCGTTCGCCCCGGCACCGGCGATCCGGTTGCACAGGGTGAGGTGGGCGAAATCGTTGTGACGACACTAAACCCAGACTATCCGCTTATCCGCTTTGCAACTGGCGACATGAGTGCTGTGCTTGAGGGTGAAAGCCCCTGTGGACGAACCAATTTACGCATCAAAGGCTGGATGGGTCGCGCCGACCAAACGACCAAGATCAAAGGCATGTTTGTGCGTCCCGAACAGGTGGCCGCACTGGTGTCGAAACATGACGAGATTACCAAAGCCCGCGTCATTGCAGGTCGCGACGGAGAAATGGACACCATGACGGTCCAAATTGAAACCGAGGCCGAACAAAGCGATATCTATGCCGGCAGCATCGCGGATGTTTTGAAGCTAAAAGGCAAGGTTGAGATCGTTCCCGTGGGAAGCTTGCCCAACGACGGCAAGGTTATCGATGACCAGCGGGTGTATGACTGAGGGGTCTTACGGACATGAACACTTAAATCGTTAGATCTAGGATGAGCTATAGGTGAGAGGCTGGACATCGACCCAAACGGGACTCGTTGCGGCTGCTTCCTTCCGGATCTGACCGGGTTGGCGAGGCGTCTGCCCGCGCCAACCTCTCAGGGGTGTATTTAGGAAATGTTGGCCGGATTCGCAAGGGTGTTAGCGCGGCATTATTCCCGCCATTTTGGCACCTTCAATAAGCGAGTTCGCCACGTAATGGACTGGTACGCCGTGCGGTGGAACAATGTCGGGAACTTGAACAACGGTCAGGCCGGCATCATAGGCTGATCGCGCGCCAGTGTTGCTATCTTCGAACGCAAGGCACCGTTTAGGGTCGAAACCTAGCAATGCAGTCGCCCTCAGGTAAGGATCAGGGGCAGGCTTTGGATTCGCAACACAATCTACGGTGACAATCGTTTCAAACCAGCGATCTAGCCTTGTGACGCGTGATTTATGGTCAGCGCTTTCCCGGCTTGAGGACGTAGCAATCGCACGCGGAATGTCTTGGGCGACCAAATACTCCATTAGATCTTCGACACCAGGCTTGAACGGAATATCGGTAGACGTAAGGCGCAGCCAGTTCTCGTCATGCACGCGTTCGACTTCGTTCATATCAAGCGATGACCCAAACAGTTCCCGCGCTTTTGCCCGGCATTTGATTGAATCAACGCCGATCGACCAGTGTAAAAAATCCTCGGGAACTTCGACCCCGAAACTGGCAAAGGCAGTTCTGGCAGCGTCAAGCATTAGCGCTTCAGTGTCGAGCAACAGTCCGTCCATGTCAAATATAACGGCGTCGTACATGGCATCCACTCGTTTGGTCGCTTTTTGACGTTCTACTCTGGCATCTAGGGATATTCCATTCTTATCATGGGGCTGACCCAGATAACGCGAAAAAGGTGTTATCATGGGAAGCATGCGGAAGAGTCGCTTAAGTAAGTATAAACAGGGTCGCCTGGTCGAGCATTTTGTTGCCGGAACCACGGCTCGAACTGCGGCCAGTTTATGTG
>JAQWQJ010000014.1 GCA_029244725.1 Paracoccaceae bacterium | reverse complement strand
ACATAAACTGGCCGCAGTTCGAGCCGTGGTTCCGGCAACAAAATGCTCGACCAGGCGACCCTGTTTATACTTACTTAAGCGACTCTTCCGCATGCTTCCCATGATAACACCTTTTTCGCGTTATCTGGGTCAGCCCCTTGTATTTTCTCGATGGCTCGGCACCAGAACGTGCAAAAGCAGTTGAACGCTCAAAACGCGGAGAGCTAGAGATTACCTCGCTTCTCGAAATGTATCTTCATGAGGGCAAATTGTCGGTTGAGCGCATGGGGCGTGGTTATGCTTGGCTTGATACAGGTACCCACGGCAGCTTGTTAGACGCAGGTAATTTTGTCCGTACGCTTGAGCAACGACAAGGCCTTCAAACTGGGTCGCCAGATGAAATCGCGCATGCGGCGGGCTGGATTAGTAACGAAGAATTGCTGGAACGGGCTGAAATGTTCGGCAAAAACGAATACGGGCAATATTTGCGCCAGTTGGCAAAGTAACTCAGTCTCGTTTTAGGCTTTTGAACCACTTCTCGATACAGTCATGCGTTGGTTCTAACTTCACTGCGAAATCACCGGAAAATTCTTGAAATGCTTGTTCGAGCGTAGAATTCACGCCTAACAAAACGGGTATGTCATTGTCCAATGCCTTTACCAAGACATCTCGGAAGCCTTGCCCATCGCGTTCTTGTTTGCCGAATTTGTTCAAAAGCAGCAACTCTCTGGGCTGATCCAGGCTTTCCCAAACCATTTGGGCCGCGGTTTCCAACGCGCCGGCATCAAGACGGCACCCTGATGCATGCGGACCAAGATCTTGTGAAATAGTTACTGTTTCGCCGGTGCCCATTACGTCGAGAACCATTTTGGATCTAACAGATCCCTTGAACCCGTGATTTTTCTGAACAGCACCAGCCACTGCAACGCCTGCGTCCTGAAACCGTAACGCGGCGGATTCGATCAATAGATCCGTCGCACCTTGTTCTTTGGTTACAATATACCCAATCATTCGCTGCCGAACCTATTCCTACGTATCTTGTCTTGCACGCCAAGCCGGTCAAACCCATATTGGCCGGCACACAGGAACCCTATGTCATGCCAGAATTCAAGCCAATCTTACCCGACCCTGACAAATCAGGCCTTACAGCGCCGGTCAACGGGACCGATCACTTCGGTAATCCCGTTCTGGTCAACGTCGTAGAAGAACGACCACTGACGATTTACCTCAACAAGCAGGAAATCGTAACGGCAATGACGATTGGGGATTATCCTGAACTCCTGGCGCAGGGCTTCTTAAAGAACCAGGGCATGTTGCTGGATGATGATACCGTTACGGCCGTTGATTATGATGAAGAGCTTGAAACTGTTGTTGTTCGAACGGAGCGCATAACAAGCTACGAAGACAAGCTGGCGAAGAAAACGCGTACATCGGGTTGCGCTGTCGGCACGGTTTTTGGCGATATGATGGAGGGTCTAGAGGGCCTTACCTTGCCTGACGCGCAGGTTCGAACATCTGACCTTTATGCGTTGGCAAAGACAATCAATACACTTCCGTCTCTGTATCTGAAAGCGGGTGCGATCCATGGGTCGGTGCTTTGCCGCGATCGTACGATCCTCGCTTATATGGAGGATGTAGGTCGCCACAACGCAGTTGATAAAATCGCAGGTCTCATTTTTGAAAACAAGTTACAGACTGAAAATAAACTGCTCTACACGACCGGCCGGTTGACTTCGGAAATGGTGATAAAGACTGCCCAAATGGGCATTCCAATTCTTGTTTCGCGCTCTGGTTTTACCGCTTGGGGTGTTGAGATTGCTCAAAAAGTTGGCCTGACGTTAATCGGTCGAATGCGTGGCCAGAGGTTTGTATGTCTTGCCGGTCACGAGAGGTTGATACGAGACGTCGATCCTAACACCGTTAAGGACGACCCTAAAAAATCGTCACGAAAGAGCGAACATGACTGATCGGATCGTTGGCGTTATCCTTGCCGGAGGGCTTGCTACGCGTATGGGTGGCGGAGACAAGTGTCTTAAAGAACTTGGTGATGGAACCACGCTACTCGATATTGTGATCTCTCGGGTGAATGGACAAGTTGACGACTTGGCATTGAATGCCAATGGCAATTCAGATCGGTTTTCGCATTTCAATCTGCCAGTTCTGCCGGACGCAATAGAAGGTTATGCAGGACCACTAGCGGGAATTTTGGCGGGTCTTACTTGGGCTGAAGAGCGCGGTGCAACCCATGTTCTGTCTGTTGCCGGCGACACACCTTTTTTCCCTTTAAACCTGGCCGAACAGCTTACACAAAATGGTTCGATCGAAGGACTTTCAATAGCAGCCAGTTCAGACAATGACGGAAAGCTTTGGCGTCAACCAACGTTTGGATTGTGGCCTGTCGCATTGAAGGATGACCTTAGGCGCGCACTGACAGAAGATGGTATTCGCAAAATCGTGGTTTGGACTAACAAACATGGGGCAGGGCAAGCGTTTTTTGAATCAGATGATGGACTAGATCCCTTTTTTAATGTGAATACACCCGACGACTTGGATCGGGCGCGCCAGATCGCGCGGCAAAGGGATATGGTATGAAGGTTTTTGGTGTCACCGGTTGGAAGAACGGCGGCAAGACCGGATTGATGGAGCGATTGGTCTCTGAGATTTCGGGCCGTGGGTTTATTGTTTCAACGATCAAACACGCGCATCACAGTGCAGATATCGACCATGAGGGCACTGACACCCATCGCCATCGCTTAGCAGGTGCACGTCAGGTGATTTTGTCTTCCCCGCAGCGCTGGGCAAAGATGACAGAGATAGATGCTGACCAAGAGCCTAGTTTAGAAGCTTTAGTCGCGCGAATTGAAGGCGCTGATTTGGTATTGGTCGAGGGCTATAAATCAGCCTCGCACCCCAAAGTTGAGGCTTTTCGCAGCGCAAACGGACACCAACCCCTTGCAATCAGGAATGCATCTATAGTCGCTATTGCAGCCAAAGGAGACGTCGAAATCAATCTGCCGCTTTTTGATCTCGATGATACCAACGCTGTTGCCGACTATGTTTTGGCTCAGGTGGGGCTTTCAAAAGGTCCAGTTCAGGCCAATGTCGGGACGAAGAAACTAAAGAACGACTGTTTTGCGTTGCCGCAGGGTGTCGATTGGGTGCCCGTGGACGAAGCACTGGCCCGCCTGAAATCCAGATTGGTTCCAGTCGCAAGTGTAGAAACGATTGCAACGCGTGATGCCAACGGTCGAATACTTGCACAATCCGTCGAAGCTAAGCGTTCCAACCCTCCTGTAGCTAATTCTGCCGTGGACGGTTACGGATTTGCATTCGATACACTTCCCCAAGATTTGAGCCTTGAACTTGCTCAAGGAAGATCCGCCGCAGGTGACCCCTTTAAAGGACAAGTCCCTTTAGGACAGGCGGCGCGCATTCTGACAGGTGCGATCCTGCCCTCGGGTGTTGATACCGTGGTTCTGCAAGAAGAGGTGACCCTTTCTGACGGACGCGTACATCTCAGTGGCGCGCCAAAGCGTGGTAGCAACACCCGCAAGGCAGGCGAGGATGTGATCGCAGGGAGTGATGTTCTGCAATCTGGGCAAAAGTTACGCCCTGTAGATTTGGCTTTGCTAACCGCCGTAGGCGTCCCCAGCGTGCAAGCGTTCACACGACTGCGCATCGGCGTGCTGTCGACCGGCGACGAATTGGTTGATGCTGGCGCAACTGAACTGAGCGATCACAACACGTTTGATGCCAATCGGCCCATGCTATTGTCGTTGATTGAAAGCTGGGGGTATCAGCCGGTTGATATGGGCTTGGCTCCGGATACGCCGCAAGCGATCGAACAACGGCTTAATGCTTTTAGTGATAAAGTTGACGCCATTTTGACATCTGGTGGCGCCTCCGCGGGGGATGAGGATCATATTTCCCAAATTCTGCGCACCAAAGGCGATCTCACAAGTTGGCGAATTGCTGTCAAACCAGGGCGGCCTTTGGCTTTGGCTATGTGGAATGGCACACCGGTTTTTGGGTTGCCCGGAAATCCTGTCGCTGCGCTGGTTTGCGCTTTGATCTTTGGTCGACCTGCGTTGTCTCTTTTGGCTGGATCAGGGTGGAAAGAGCCGCAAGGTTTTATGGTTCCTGCTGCATTCACCAAATCCAAGAAGCATGGTCGTCGGGAATATCTTCGCGCTCGAATGAACCAAAGCGGACATGTAGAAGTATTTCAATCTGAAGGATCAGGTCGAATTAGCGGACTTAGCTGGGCTGATGGTCTTGTTGAATTACCTGATGAAGGCGCAGAAATCAGAGCAGGCGACTTGGTAAGGTATTTGCCCTATTCCAGCTTTGGGCTGTAGCCTCCTTAGACCTTTTTCACAAAATGAGCGGTGACATCGTCTTGGGTTTCCGAGCCTAAATAGGCGTGACCTGACTGCGTGCAAAAATGCGGTAAGTCTATCAAAGCAGCCGGATCAGTGGTCAAAACACGAATGATCGTTCCAGATTGAAATGGGATCATCCGTTTGCGCGTTCGTAAAACCGGCAGAGGGCAAAGCAGCCCGATAGCATCTATTTCTTCATCCCAATTCATAGGTATGGCGTAAGGCGCAGTAACCGTGTTGTCTACAATGATTTTTGATAGAAATTTTCTATCAAATCATGGATTAACGATATTGATTTGTCGAGTATACTTCTTCAGGAGTAGGTGAAGAAAAGACATATGCGCACAATGAAATAAGGGTCTCGCAATGGCATTGGATAACCAGTCCGGCGTTTGGAAATCAGGTAAAGGCAAGGGCAGACGAACCCCAAAGGGTCGCCAGTTGGATGAGCAGGCCTGGGCCGAAGTCAAAGCGTTGCTTGGTGATACACCTCGCAATCGCGACCTGCTGATTGAATTTTTACATTTGATTCAAGATGCTTATGGGCAATTGTCTGCTCCGCATATGCGCGCTTTGGCTGAAGAAATGCGAATTTCCATGGCTGAAGTTTGGGAAGTCGCGACCTTCTATGCGCATTTTGATCCGGTGCGCGAGGGCGAGACGCCTCCGCCAGATTTGACGATCCGTGTTTGCGACTCACTTGCGTGCGAAATGGCCGGTTCGGAAGCTCTGATAGATGCGCTGGAAGCTGGGCATGATCCTGCAAAGGTTCGCGTTTTGCGCGCTCCGTGCATGGGACGGTGCGATACGGCCCCTGTTGCAGAGATTGGTCATCGTCATGTTGATCACGCAACGCCAGACCTAATTTCAGACGTGATTGCATCAGGCGATTTTCATCCTGTAATGCCAACTTATGAGGCACTTGAAGCCTACCAAGCTAAAGCGGGCTACGAGATCTTGCAAAGCTTGCGCAAAGACGGTGACCCAGAAGAAGTTCAGGACACAGTCTTGGAAAGCGGTCTTCGCGGACTTGGCGGTGCAGGTTTTCCATCGGGTCGCAAGTGGTCCTTTGTGCGCATGAATGAAGGTACACGCTATTTGGCCGTAAACGGCGACGAGGGCGAGCCCGGTACGTTCAAAGATCGTTTCTATCTAGAGCGCACACCGCACATGTTCCTTGAGGGTATGTTGATTGCTGCTTGGGCCGTCGAAGCTGAAAAGTGCTTTATCTATATGCGCGACGAATATCCCGCAGTCCTCAGTATTCTAAGAACCGAGATTGCAGCACTTGAGGCCGCAGGCATCGTAGAGCCTGGCTACATCGATCTCCGTCGTGGGGCTGGCGCCTATATCTGTGGTGAAGAAAGTGCGATGATTGAATCGATTGAGGGAAAGCGCGGATTGCCACGTCATCGTCCCCCATTCGTAGCGCAGGTTGGTATATTCAACAAACCAACGTTGGTGCACAACGTCGAAACTTTGCTGTGGGTTGCTAAGATCTGCCGCAACGGACCAAGTGTTTTGAACTCGGTTGAAAAGAATGGTCGCACTGGTTTACGCAGCTATTCGGTTTCTGGCCGCGTCAACAATCCGGGCGTGCATTTGCTGCCTGCCGGTTCAACAATCACAGATATCATCGAAGCCTGCGGCGGCATGATCCAAGGGCATGAGTTCAAGGCCTATCAACCTGGCGGACCGTCAGCTGGCCTTTTGCCGGCATCCATCAATGATGTCCCGATGGATTTTGATACGCTTCAACCTTTAGGGACTTTTATCGGTTCTGCAGCCATCGTGGTTTTGTCCGACAAAGACAGTGCGAAAGAGGCCGCTCTAAACATGCTGCGGTTCTTTGAGGATGAAAGCTGTGGTCAGTGTACGCCTTGCCGCGTCGGCTGCGAGAAAGCCGTAAAATTGATGCAAGCAGATAAGTGGGACGGCGATCTTTTAGAAGAGCTGTGCCAAACGATGACGGACGCCTCGATTTGTGGCTTGGGGCAGGCGGCCCCAAATCCAATTCGATTGACCCTGAAACATTTCGCGGATGAGGTGTAAGCCATGACCGATACAGTTAAATTCATCCTCGACGGTCAGGAAGTCGAAGCGCAATCAGGCGAAACTATCTGGGAAATTGCATACGGTCGGGGTTTGGTTATCCCACACCTTTGCCACAAACCTGCGCCGGGTTATCGACCAGACGGTAACTGCCGCGCATGTATGGTTGAAATTGAAGGCGAGCGAACGTTGGCGGCGTCATGTGTGCGTGAACCAAGCGAAGGTATGGTCGTCACAACGAACAATGCACGCGCTGAAAACGCGCGCAAAATGGTGATCGAGCTTCTTTTGGCGGATCAGCCAGAGCAGGAAGTTGCCCACGATAAATCAAGCCACCTTTGGGATATTGCGGCTGATAGTGGTGTATCTGAAAGCCGTTTTCCAACAATGGAAGCGGATCATATTCCGTTGCTCGACGACACCCATGTGGCGATGAAAGTTAATCTCGACGCCTGCATACAATGTGGTCTGTGTGTTCGCGCATGCCGTGAAGTGCAAGTCAACGATGTGATCGGTATGGCTGGTCGGGGACACAACGCCTATCCAACGTTTGATTTGAATGACCCTATGGGCGCGTCAACATGCGTTGCATGTGGCGAATGCGTTCAGGCGTGCCCAACAGGCGCGTTGATGCCAGCGACAGTTATGGATGACCAACAGGTCGGCGATAGCGCTGATTTTGACAGTGAAACCGAAAGCGTCTGCCCGTTCTGTGGTGTCGGATGTAAAGTCAATTTGAAAGTCAAAGACGGCAAAGTGAAGTTCGTTGAGGGCATAAATGGTCCTGCAAACGAAGGTCGTCTTTGCGTCAAAGGCCGGTTTGGGTTCGACTATATCCATCATCCACATCGCCTGACCAAACCTTTAATCCGGCGCGAAGATGCGCCAGCTAAGGGTCTGAACGTCGATCCTGGCAATCTTTCGACTCATTTCCGTGAAGCAACTTGGGAAGAGGCGATGGACGTGGCGGCCAACGGGTTGGTTGGCTTGCGTGATAATCATGGCGGCAAGTCAGTTGCTGGTTTCGGCTCGGCGAAATGTACAAACGAAGAGGCCTACCTTTTCCAAAAGTTCATCCGTCAGGGTTTTCTGCACAATAACGTCGATCACTGCACGCGTTTGTGCCACGCATCCTCGGTCACGGCGTTGATTGAAAATGTCGGCTCAGGGGCTGTGACTGCGACCTTTAACGAGATTGAAAATGCGGATGTTGCCATCATGATCGGCTGCAATCCTATTGAAAACCACCCTGTGGCAGCGACCTTTTTCAAACAGTTCACCAAACGTGGTGGCAAGCTGATTGTGATGGACCCTCGCGGTGTTGGCCTTCGCCGGTTCTCAGAAGAAATGCTGCAATTCCGTCCGGGCGCAGATGTTTCGATGCTCAACGCAATCATGAATGTGATCGTCGAAGAAGAACTTTACGATCCAGAATATATTGCAAAATACACTGAAAATTGGGAAGCCGAGAAAGAGCACCTGAAAGCGTTCACGCCAGAAGCAATGTCTGACATTTGCGGAATTTCACCCGAGCAGTTGCGCCGTACTGCACGGACTTTTGCGAATGCAAAAGCAGGCATGATTTTCTGGGGTATGGGCGTTTCTCAACACATTCACGGAACCGACAACTCACGTTGCTTGATTTCGCTCGCGCTGATGACAGGTAACGTTGGCAAACCAGGCGCGGGTCTGCACCCGCTTCGCGGTCAAAACAACGTACAAGGCGCGTCGGACGCTGGTCTAATTCCGATGTTCTTGCCTGATTACCAATCCGTTATGGACGACGATATCCGCAAACGCTTTACCGATGTGTGGGGCACAGGTGATTTTTCAAGCGAAAAAGGCCTGACCGTCACCGAGATCGTGGATCAAGCCTACGCCGGAAACATTAAGGGCATGTACATTCAGGGCGAAAACCCAGCGATGTCAGACCCCGACGTAGATCACGCACGTGAAGCCTTTGCCAAGCTTGAGATGCTTGTTGTTCAGGACATTTTCCTAACCGAGACTGCAAACTTCGCAGACGTCATTTTGCCAGCTTCGGCGCTTTATGAGAAGAACGGAACAGTTTCAAATACCAACCGTCAGGTGCAACGCGTTCGCCCTGCAGTGGCGCCTCCGGGTGATGCACGCGAAGATTGGGCGATCACTGTTGAACTGGCGCAGCGAATTGGATTGCCTTGGGCTTATGACGACGTCAGTGAAGTCTTTGCTGAGATGAAACTGAATATGAAGTCACTCGACAACATCACATGGGAACGTCTCAAAACCGAGACTATTACCTATCCGTCGCTTCACGAAACCGATCCGGGTCAGCCGATTGTGTTTGGTGACGGTTTCCCAAGGGCGGATGGGCGTGCACGGTTTACCCCTGCAAGCGTTATTCCACCTGATGAGGCCCCAGATGACGAATACCCGTTGATCATGACCACCGGTCGGCAGCTTGAGCATTGGCACACTGGATCCATGACACGCCGCTCTAAAGTGTTGGATGCCGTAGAGCCCGAGGCAAACTGTTCTCTTCATCCCAAAACGCTACGGCGTCTAGGTGTTGAGGCCGGCGACTATGTCACCATCGCTTCGCGTCGCGGAGAAATTACAATCATGGCACGCGCCGATCGTGCGATTGCAGAAGACATGGTGTTTGTACCATTTGCCTATGTAGAGGCTGCAGCGAATGTGCTGACGAATCCAGCGATTGACCCGTATGGGAAAATTCCGGAGTTTAAGTTCGCAGCTGTACGCGTTGAAAAGGCAGAACAATCCGTGGCTGCTGAATAAGCATGACAGGTTTTGGTGACAGTCTACAATTGGCCATGGGCCTTATCCTTTCAGGGGATGAGAGCCTGTGGGCGATTGTCTTTCTCTCGCTGAAAGTCTCGCTTACGGCGGTGGCTATAGCCGGACTTATTGGAATGCCGTTTGGCGCTTTCCTTGCCGTCGCTCGGTTTCCGGGGCGTGGTATATTGATCGTAATGGTCAATGCGCTGATGGGATTGCCGCCAGTCGTCGTTGGTTTGTCGGTTTATCTGATGCTTTCGGCGTCAGGTCCATTCGGCGTTCTACAATTGCTCTACACGCCTTCAGCGATGATTATTGCTCAGGTGCTTCTGGTATTACCGATTGTAGCGGCACTATCTCGCCAAGTGGTTGAAGAGCTTTATGGCGAATACCGAGAGCATTTTTTGTCGCTCGGAGTGGCAGGAGTGCGAACAATTCCAACATTGCTGTGGGAGGGGCGGTTTGGCCTTATGACCGCGCTTTTGGCTGGTGTTGGTCGGGCAATTGCCGAAGTAGGTGCGGTGATGATTGTTGGTGGCAATATTAACCACGTCACTCGCGTTATGACGACGACCATTGCGCTTGAAACCTCGAAAGGGGATCTGGGCATGGCGCTTGCGTTGGGCGTTGTATTGATCGTCTTAGCAATCTCGATCAATGCGGCCATGTCATTCGCTGCACGCTCTTCCGCGAGGTATGCTTATGCGTGATATAGGACATGAATTTCTGGCGCAGAGCCTAAGCAAGGTTATCCCCTTGCGGCCATTTTTGCCTGAACTAATCGTTAAGGGCGTCCAGTATCGGGCATCCGATCAAGTTCAGTTAGACATCCCGACTTTGTCAATTTCTGGCCGCGGAATCTCGGTGATATTGGGACCCAATGGCGCAGGAAAAAGTCTGATGATCCGTCTTATGCACGGTTTGATTTCTCCTGATGCAGGACAAGTTACTTACGATGACTTGACAGTTTCAGGTAAGGGTAGGGCGCGTCAGGCGATGGTTTTCCAAAAGCCCGTGCTATTACGCCGGTCCGTTTCTGCAAACCTGAAATTTGCACTCAAATTCGGTAGCACCCCCAAGTCTGAATTAGAATCTAAGACCAACGCACTGTTAGAATTGTCAGGACTTGTCGGCAAAAAAAACCAAGCCGCGCGATCACTTTCAGGCGGAGAAGAGCAATGCTTAGCATTGGCTTGTGCGCTGGCTAGATCTCCGAAAATGCTGTTTTTGGACGAACCCACATCAAGTCTTGATCCCAATGCAACCCACAGGATCGAGGCCATTTTGCACCATGCATCAGTTCTTGGAGTGCGGATCGTAATGGTAAGCCATTCAATGGCTCAGGCGGAACGTCTGGCGGACGAAGTTTTGTTTATCGCGGGCGGAAAATTGCGCGACAGGGCGAAATCGCAAGACTTCTTTAACGGGCCAACTTCGGTAGAAGCTCATACGTTTCTTTCAGGGCGTTTGGTCCCTTAAGGCGGGGTGTACGATGTTAAAGTGGGTTCTAACCGCTCTGGTCATGACGATACCGTCGCTTGCCGCTGCTGACTTCATCATTTTGCAATCCACGACCTCAACTCAAAATTCTGGATTGTTTGCGGCCATACTTCCTGAGTTTGAGAAAGAAACCGGTATTGAGGTTCGCGTCGTCGCCGTTGGTACCGGACAGGCGCTAAGGAATGCGCGAAATGGTGACGGTGATGTTCTTTTAGTGCACGCAAAGGCGGCCGAGGAGCAGTTTGTAGAAGATGGTTTTGGGGTTTCCCGTTCAGACGTAATGTACAACGATTTCGTAATCGTTGGCCCAGCCAATGATCCGGCAGACGTTACTATCAGCGATAGCGTCGACAGTGCATTTCAAGCGATTTCAGATGCCCATGCAAAATTCATCTCTCGCGGCGACGATAGCGGTACGCACAAAGCAGAAATGCGTCTTTGGTCCTCTGCTGGATTTGAACCGAGGGAACATTCAGGCAAGTGGTATATCGAAACTGGCTCAGGGATGGGCGCCACGTTGAATATCGCGTCGTCCATGGGTGGATACGCACTGTCGGACCGCGCCACTTGGCTTGCGTTTGGCAACAAGGGCGATCTTAAAGTGGTCTTTGAAGGTGACCCAAAATTGTTCAATCAGTACGGTGTCATTGTTGTTAATCCAGCTAGACATCCAACTGTGAAAATTCAGCAGGCTGAGCAGTTCTTCAACTGGATTTTGGGCGAAAACGGACAGGCCGCAATCGCTGCCTTTATGCTTGGCGGGCAGCAATTGTTCTTTCCAAACGCACCAAACCAGTAAACGTTGAACCCCCTCCAATCATTTGACAACGTATGATCCAGATCAAAGGCGCATTTACGGAATCGCTATATTGAAAATGTAGCTTTAATGTTGGCCGTTGGAGGTTCCATGCGCATTACGAAACGATCAAACCTAGCTTTACGGGTACTCATGTTCTGTGGTGTGAACGGTGGCCGATTAGTGACCAAACACGACATCGCGGGCAAATGTAACTCTTCTGAAAACCACTTGGGCCAAGTTGTGAACCAGCTCGCTCAGGCTGGATATTTGGACACTGTGCGTGGTCGCGGGGGTGGTATTCGATTGGGTCGCATTGCTGCGGATATTCGTATTGGCGATGTTTTTCGGTTGATGGAATCTAAAACGCCGGTTTCCGAATGCTTTGCCGATGTCGACAACACATGCCCTTTGATTTCAGCCTGTCGTCTAAAGTCGGCTATTTCGGCGGCGATTGCCGCGTTTTATGGCAAGCTCGACGAGATTTCGTTGCAGGAATTGATTGAAGACAACACCAGTCTTGAGCAGATATTGTGCTTGGATCTGCAAGGCGCTTGCGCTGCGTAATCGTTATTCGGCTGGCTCGAAACCCGTAATCAATTGGCGAAGTCCAAATGCAGCGCCGATGAAGATGGATGCAAAAGTGACAGGCGCAGAATAGGTTAATGTGCTGAAAGCAGTGATGCCTTGACCGACAGTGCAGCCAAGGGCAATGACTGCACCTGCGCCCATCAGAATTGCCCCAAGAATTTGGCGCTTCAATTCACGAGGGTCTTCGCACGCTTCCCAGCGGAAATGGCCTTTGATCAAGCTGCCAATGAACGCGCCAATCAGCACGCCAGAGACCGACCCGAGTGCAAACGATAAATCACGCCCCGAAGCCGTCATTAGGTAAAGGATAGATTCCCCAACAGGTGCCGAGAAACTGTGTGATACCACTGGTACGGCGGCAAATCCCGTTTCTGCGACCCACTGAGTGCCCGCCCAGCCCGAAACAATTGCAGCGCCAACGGCAAATCCCCATGCGATATACTTTGGTTGTGAGCGAAAATCAGTAGACGAAATCATCCAACCGATGAATGCCAGCCCAACGATCATGCCGATCAATGTTGGCTGAATGCCAGAATAGCTGCCGACCAGGTGGGCATACCCTTGGGCGGTTTCGGAAGTTGGCACAGCCTGTGGAAACGCCCAAACACGAAGATAGGCCAATGGGCCGAGCAATACGGCATATGCAGATACGCCCATCACCAAAACGATCACAAAAGCGCGCATGTCACCACCACCCAAACGGGCGAGGGCACCGTACCCGCAATTGCCTGCAAGCGCCATTCCGTATCCGAACATCAGGCCGCCTAAAATACTAGCCAACGGCATCCAAGCTACTGAATAATAGTAAGTTTCTCCGAGATCGAGAAACCCGTTGTGAGCAAGAATGAATGTGCCTGTTATGGCCGCACCGATAGCGGTTCCCCACATCCGAAGACGCGTGTCATTCTGCGCATAGAGATAATCTTCAATAGCGCCCATTGTGCAAAACCGCCCCAAACGAGAAGCCAAACCAAGCAATACACCGCCGGCAAGGCCTATCAATGTAACCGATAAAGGCTCAGGAAGGTACGACATTATAGATGCTCCTCAGAGATTTAGTCTGATCAGAGCAACAGGGGACCACAGGTTTAACCTTTGGTCAATCCTCGCAAAACAGCTCATACACCGTTTCAAGGATCTTCTTTGGACGATCATCCGCTAAGCGATAGTAAATTGCCTTGCCTTCGCGACGGGGGATAACCAAACCTTCGAGACGCAGCCTAGACAATTGCTGAGAGACAGCGGCTTGGCGTGCGGAAAGCAGCTCTTCGAGTTCAGTAACGGATTTTTCACCAGTTACCAAATGACACAAGATAACCATACGCCCTTCATGGCTAAGAGCTTTTAGAAAGTTCGAAGCATTGGTCGCGTTGGTGATAAGACGATCCAATTCGGCATCGCTCATATCTGGTTCTATCTTGGGCAGTGCCATAACCTTTTCCCCTCAGTCAGGCTGCGCTGTTCGTTCTGGTGCGAAACCACATAACGCACTATTTTACAAGTGTTTCCGTCGTTATCCAGGCAATTGGAACGCAGTTGTGTCTTCAAGCATCTGTTCCAATAAAGCCCAAAAGAAATCCTCACCTGGATAACCTAATAGGCGACCCAGTTCTTCTCCATTTTCGACAAGAATGAATGTCGGGGTATAGATGACTGGAGTTGTATATCCTGCGGCAAAGGGAGCTGGGTCTGACTTGTCGACAACTACCAAAGGGGCGTATTGCCCGGCCTCAGTTAGCGGATAAATCGGTCCAATGGTCTTTTTCCATTCGATGCAATAATGGCACCCTGGGGCCTCGACCATTATTAGTTCCGCAGCGCTTGCCGACGTTGAAAAGACGGTCACGATAGACGCCAGAAGCACTGAGATACGCTTTACAATAATCATAGACATTGGCTCTCTTTCGTACTTACAATGTAATTTGAATGTGTGAATAATTCAAGGATTGGATTATGTTTGACATTTCCTTTGCCGGCGCTGCGATGGCGGGGCTTTTATCGTTTTTTACGCCATGCATCTTGCCGATGGTTCCGTTTTACTTGTGCTATATGGCCGGTATTTCGATGTCCGAGTTGAACGAAAAAGGCGATATTTCAGCAGGTGCGCAAAGTCGATTGGTTGTGTCGTCTATTCTGTTTGCGTTGGGTGTAACGACGGTTTTTGTACTGCTTGGTATGGGTGCAACGGCGCTTGGGCAAGTGTTTGCCCAGTGGAAAGGCCCGTTGTCGTACGTCGCCGCGGGAATTCTGCTGATCTTTGGACTGCACTTCTTGGGCATTCTGCGGATCGGGTTGCTCTATCGTGAAGCCAAGATCGAGAGTAAGTCTCAGCCGACTAATCCGCTTGGGGCCTATGTCATGGGCCTTGCATTTGGATTTGGGTGGACGCCCTGCGTTGGGCCAGCATTGGCGGCGATCTTGATGATTGCCAGCGGCTTTGGTGATATATGGAAGGGCGGGGCGCTATTGTTTGTCTACGGCGTCTCTATGACTTTCCCATTTGTGGTGGCAGCCCTATTTGCCAAACCGTTTCTTCGGTGGATGCAGCGAAACCGAAAATACCTTGGTCATGTTGAAAAAGTTATGGGCGCTATGCTGATATTGTTCGCCATTTTGATCGTGACAGGAAGCGTAAACATAATCGCGGATGCAATGATCCGTTGGTTCCCAGTTTTCGGAACAGTTGGATGAGTAAGAAATTCGATATGCGGCTAGCCTTTATCGCAGTGTTAGTTTTTTTGACGACAAGCGTGCTGTCCGCGCAAGCCGCCGATATGGGAGACGACGGCCTCCACAAAACGGAATGGATGCGCGAAACGTTTCTCGACCTGCGCGAGGATCTTGCCGAGGCAAACGATGAAGGAAAACGGTTTGCCATCATCATTGAGCAGCGAGGCTGCATTTATTGCAAGAAAATGCACGAAGACGTCTTTCCTGACCCCGAGATCGACGCGATGATTTCGGACAATTTCTTTGTCGTTCAGCTGAATATGTTCGGAGATCTTGAAGTGACGGACTTTGACGGCGAGGTTCTTGCCGAGAAAGACATCATGTTTAAATGGGGCGTCAATTTCACGCCCACGCTCATGTTCTTCCCTGAAAGCGTAACAGAGGGAGTGAACGCTCGTCAGGCGGCTGTTGCCCAAATGCCGGGCGCATTTGGTCGTTCTACCACTTTGGCAGTCTTTGAGTGGATCTTGATGGAAGGCTATGCAAATGACGTCTCGCTTCAAAAATACGTCGCAACAAAGTTTCAATAATTCTGCACTTGCAGCAACAAAAATGCCGCAATGCAGTAAATTCAAAAAAGCGAATTTGATGTTGCGTCAACAGAGGTCGTACCCTACGGTACACTTAGCTAACCTGACTTTAACAGGTAGCAAATGGGAGGAATCATGAGGCTGACAACAATTACATTGGCCGCCACACTCACCGTAGCTGGTGTAGCTACGGCAGGAACCGTTGCACCTGGCGACGTTGCTTTTGATGAGTATGGGGCCGTAGAAATGTCACTAAGCGGAGCCGCTGGCGACGCTGTAAACGGTGAAAAAATCATGGTTACGAAATCAAAAGGTAACTGTGTTGCCTGTCATGCGGTTTCGAAACTCAGCTATGCGCCGTTCCACGGTGAAGTCGGGCCACAGCTAGACTGGGCCGGTGATACATGGAGCCAAGCCGAACTTCGTGGAATTCTTGCAAACGCCAAGAAGACCTTTGAGGGCTCGGTTATGCCAGCGTTTTACAAGGTAGATGGCTTTGTCCGTCCAGGAAAAGGTTACACCGGTAAAGCTGCAGATGGCCCTCTGGATCCACTACTTAGCGCACAAGATATCGAAGATGTTATCGCGTTCCTGATGACGCTCAAAGAAGAGTGATCAGGTCCGAATGACTTTTAAGGAGATGAATATGGAATTCTCAAGACGCGACACGCTTGTGCTTGGGCTCGGAGCAGCGGTAGCAACCGTTTTGCCTTTCCGCGCTTTTGCTGCAGCGGATGAAGCGATCGCTGCCTTCACAGGCGGAGCAGAAATGGGCACGGCCGGCATCACGCTGACAGCACCGGAAATCGCGGAAAACGGCAACACTGTTCCGATTTCAGTTTCGGCGGCTGGCGCTGCTTCAATCATCGTTCTGGCGTCCGGTAACCCGACTCCAGAGGTGGCAACATTCAACTTTGGTGAGTTGGCTGGATCGCAGGACGCTGCAACCCGGATGAGACTTGCTGGAACCCAAGACGTAATCGCAATTGCTAAGATGGCAGACGGCAGCTTTGTAAAAGCTTCCTCGACTGTAAAAGTCACCATCGGCGGCTGCGGCGGCTAATCAGAGGAGACATAGAAAATGGCATCTGGTGTAAAACCCCGCGTAAAAGCTCCCAAAAAGGCAGCTGCTGGCGAAATCGTTACGATTAAGACTCTGATCAGCCACAAGATGGAATCGGGTCAGCGAAAAGATGGTGATGGAAATCCAATTCCTCGCTCAATCATCAATCGCTTCACTTGCGACTTTGACGGCATGAACGTGATTGACGTTGAAATGGCTCCGGCAATTTCGACCAACCCATATTTTCAGTTTGACGCAATGATCCCCGGTGCGGGCGACATGGTGTTTACCTGGTACGATGATGACGGTGACGTTTACTCGACCACCAAGTCGATCGCGATTGGCTAACGCCGACTGAGCAGCTGCTTTGTCCCGCAAAGGGGCACGGCAAAGCCAAAGGGAGGAAATAAAAATGAAAATCAAAGCACTTACGGCGATTGCTGCAGTTCTATTATCCGCGCCTGCATTTGTTGCAGCGGATGAAGACGCAGAGCTGATCGTCAACGGTGAAATCGAAATGGTCACCAAGACCGCAGCGGCTCCGCACCTTGAAGGTGCGCTAGACGAAGTGTTGTCTGGCTGGCTGTTTCGTGCAGACGAAACTCAGTCGCTGCAAGCTGACGATTTTGACAACCCCGGTATGATCTTTGTCGATCAAGGCATGGATGATTGGGGCACTGTTGATGGTAGCGAAGGTAAGTCATGCGCATCATGTCACGGTGACGTCGAAGATAGCATGGCAGGCATTCGCGCCGAGTATCCGAAGTGGAATGACACTGCTGGTGAAGTTCGCACAATGGCTCAGATGATTAATGAGTGTCGTGTGGATCGTATGGGTGCAGAAGCGCATGGTTATACCAGTGCTAAAATGGCCCGTATGGAGGCTCTGATCTCGGTTCAGTCACGCGGCATGCCGGTGAATGTAGCGATAGACGGTCCAGCAGCAGACATGTGGGCACAGGGCAAAGAGATGTTCTATTCCCGCACTGGTCAGTTGGAACTGTCGTGCGCTTCTTGCCACGAAGAGAACTATGGAAACCGCATTCGCTCTGACCATCTTTCACAGGGTCATATCAACGGTTTCCCAGTTTATCGTCTGAAAAACGCAAAGCTGACGACACCACATGGCCGCTTCAAAGGTTGTGTACGTGATACGCGCGCCCAGACATACAGCCCAGGTAGCGATGACTTTGTCGCCTTGGAACTCTATGTCGCTTCACGCGGTAACGGTCTGTCAGTTGAAGGCGTTTCTGTCCGAAACTAATACCATTTTAGCCCGCATCTTAATAGGATACGGGCTAATTCCGAGCATATTCATTCATAGATGCGAATGTGTGATTAACTGAAAGGTAACAGATATGATTTCGCGTCGCGATTTCCTGCAAACTTCAATGGCCGCTTCCGCAATCGTAGGCGGCTCTGGTTTTGGTAACTGGGCGGCTTTGGCCGCTAAGCAGGGACTGACGCAGGATCAGCTTTTGAATTTTGATACCTTTGGAAATGTGTCGTTGATACATGTGACCGATATCCATGCGCAGCTAAAACCAATCTATTTCCGGGAACCTGAAATTAATCTAGGTGTTGGCGCGGCTTCGGGTCAAATGCCGCATATTACGGGTGCAGATTTTCGTCGTGCATACGGTATCGAAGACGGAAGTGCGTCGCATTATGCACTGACCTACAATGACTTCACGGCCTTGGCGAAATCCTATGGTCGTGTTGGTGGTCTCGACCGCGTTTCTACTGTCATCAATTCGATCCGCGCCGATCGCCCTGACGCTCTCCTCCTCGATGGTGGTGATACATGGCACGGATCGTACACCTGCTATCACACCCAAGGGCAGGATATGGTCAACGTTATGAACGCGCTAAAACCGGATGCCATGACATTTCATTGGGAATTCACACTGGGTTCTGATCGCGTGAATGAAATTGTTGAAGGCCTACCATTTGCAGCTTTGGGTCAGAACATCTTTGACGCTGAGTGGGACGAACCGGCTGAGCTTTTCAAGCCTTACAAATTTTTTGAGAGGGGCGGCGTTAAAGTTGCCGTGATCGGTCAGGCATTCCCATATATGCCAATTGCTAACCCCGGTTGGATGTTCCCAGAATACTCGTTCGGTATCCGCGACGATCACATGCAGGAAATGGTCGACGAAGTTCGCGCGATGGGCGCAGAGCTGGTTGTTCTACTTTCCCACAATGGTTTTGACGTAGACAAAAAGATGGCTTCCAAGGTGGCTGGCATTGACGTCATATTGTCAGGTCACACGCATGATGCACTGCCTGAGCCTGTTCAGGTCGGAGGCACATTCATCATCGCTTCGGGTTCGAACGGCAAATTCGTTAGCCGCATTGATCTAGATGTGCGCGATGGCCGAATGATGGGTATTCGCCACAAATTGGTGCCGATTTTCTCGGATGTAATTGCACCCGATCCGGTGATCACCAAACTGATCGACGAGCAACGTGCGCCGTATCAAACAGAGCTCTCGGAAGTGATTGGTCAGGCAGACGGGCTGTTATATCGCCGTGGTAATTTCAATGGCTCTTGGGATGATCTGATTTGTCAGGCACTGATTGAAGAGCGCGAGGCAGACATTTCCATGTCGCCCGGCGTTCGTTGGGGTCCATCGATTTTGCCCGGTCAGGACATCACGCGCGAAGATATTTTCAACGTAACGTCGATGAGCTACCCGAATGCCTATCGCTCTGAAATGACTGGGGAATTCATCCATGTCATCCTTGAAGATGTGGCTGACAACCTGTTCAATGTTGACCCCTATTATCAGCAAGGCGGCGACATGGTTCGCGTCGGAGGCATGGGTTACAGCATCGACGTTAGCAAACCTCAGGGTCAGCGGATCACCAATATGACGCTGCTAAAAACTGGCGAGGCGATTGATCCCTCCAAAACGTATACAGTTGCCGGATGGGCAAGTGTCAATGAAGGCACCGAAGGTCCGGCAATTTGGGATGTGGTCGAAGACTACATTGGCCGAAAAGGTATTGTCGAGGTCAATGAGAACACAAGCGTTCACGTTACTGGCGTTTAGAAACCAAGGCTACTCCATCGGGGTAGCTATTTCATAGTCGCCAGAAATGGCAAAATTCATAGGAGACTAACATGTCCGATAGCTTTAAGGGGCCGACCACGTCACGTCGTCAGTTCCTAGCTGGCGCGGCTTCGGTCGGGGCTGGCGCCATTGCCGCCGGTTCGGCCAAAGCAGCGGGTGACCCGCTGATTACAGAAGTCCAAGACTGGGCTTCAGGCCTTGGTGAAGGTGTGGACGAAGTTCCATATAGTCTTCCAATTGAGTTTGAATCCGATGTTATTCGCCGGAATGTGCCTTGGTTGACCGCTGACCCTATCAGCTCAATCAACTTCACGCCGATCCATGCCTTGGATGGTACGATCACGCCACAGGGGTGTGCATTTGAGCGTCACCATTCCGGTGCGATCGAGATGCGCAAACAAGACTATCGCCTGATGATAAACGGTTTAGTCGATACGCCTTTGGTCTTCACTTATGAAGATCTCGTTCGGTTTCCACGTGAAAACCACGTCTACTTCTGTGAATGTGCTGCAAACACAGGAATGGAATGGGCTGGGGCCCAGCTAAACGGCGCGCAATTCACACACGGAATGATCCATAACATGGAATATTCTGGTGTATCCCTGCGCACGATCCTGCAAGAGGCGGGTCTTGATGCGGCTGGTGATCTTAAAGACAAGTGGGTCTATGTAGAGGGTGCAGATGCTTCGTCGAACGGCCGCTCGATCCCGATGGAAAAGGCGCTGGATGACTGTCTGGTAGCATTCACGGCAAATGGTGAAGCGCTTCGCAAAGAGCATGGCTACCCGGTTCGCCTCGTCGTTCCAGGTTGGGAAGGCAACATGTGGATCAAGTGGCTTCGTCGTATAGAAGTCACAGACGCGCCTGTCGAAAGTCGCGAGGAAACGTCAAAATACACTGACACCCAAGAAGACGGCACGAGCCGGAAATGGACATGGGAAATGGACGCCAAGTCGGTTGTCACAAGCCCAAGTCCCCAATCTCCGATCAAGCACGGTTCGGGCCCACTGGTAATCACCGGTCTGGCATGGTCGGGTCGCGGTGCGATTGAACGTGTTGATGTGTCACTTGACGGTGGCAAAAACTGGCACGAGGCCCGATTGGCTGCTCCGGGCGAAAAAATGGCCGTCTCTCGGTTCTATTTGGACATCAACTGGGATGGCACGGACATGTTGCTGCAAAGCCGTGCCATTGATGACACCGACTATGTTCAGCCAACTAAAACCCAGCTTCGCGATGTGCGCGGCCTGAACTCGATTTATCACAATAACTGCATTCAGACCTGGTGGGTCAAATCGAGTGGGGAGGCAGAAAATGTCGAAGTCTCTTAATCTGTACATCGGTGGCGGATTTGCGACTGCAGCCGTCTTGACCGTCGCCGCAAATTTTGGGGACCGGGCAATCTCAGAAATGCCGTCAAATCCGTCTGTTATGACTGCGGGAATATCCAACCCTGATACTTTGTTTATCGCTGCCGCAAACGCCGCACCTGAACATGTCGGTGTTTTTGGGATTGGGCGTGTTGCACTGCCTGAAGAAATCTCGGCTTGGGATATGGATATATTACCCGACGGAACGGGCTTACCTGATGGCGAAGGCTCAGTTTTGGATGGAGAGGAGTTGTTCTCGTCGTATTGCGCTGTTTGTCACGGTGAATTTGCAGAAGGTGTGGGCAACTGGCCGAAGCTCTCTGGCGGCGAAGATACACTCGCCGACGAGGATCCATTGAAAACAGTTGGGTCTTATTGGCCCTATCTTTCCACGACGTTCGACTATGTGCGTCGTTCGATGCCGTTTGGAAATGCGCAGAGTTTGACGAACGATGAAGTCTACGCAATCGTTGCGTATATCCTTTATTCAAATTATTTGGTCGATGAAGATTTTGTTCTGAACAGCGACAATTTCCTAGATGTTGATATGCCAAACTCTGATGGCTTCATCGTGGACGACCGCGCCGAAGCTGAGTATCCGATTTGGTCGGTTGAGCCTTGCATGAGCGATTGTAAGGACAGCGTAGAAATCACGATGCGAGCGGCTGTTTTGGATGTGACGCCCGAGGAAACAAGGGCCCGTCAAATTCAGGATATGATCGACTCGACCAATCCCAACAATGCGACATCATCAAACTCCAGTTCGTCTTCTTCGATAGGTCAGACAACTGTCGTTACGATTGCAGCCTCGACTGGCTCAACGGACGCGAAAGCGAGCGTTACCCTAGATGCTGACTTGGTCGCAGCGGGCGAGAAGGTGTTTAAAAAATGTAAGGCTTGTCATCAAGTCGGAGATGGCGCCAAGAACCGCACTGGTCCACAGTTGAATGCGATTATTGACCGCACACTTGGTTCGGTTGAGGGCTTCAAGTACTCAAAGACCCTCACAGAAATGGGTGCTGGTGGAACGGTTTGGAACGACGAAACGCTTGCAGCGTTTTTGGCCAACCCGAAAGCTTATGCGAAGGGCACTAAGATGTCGTTTGCAGGGCTGAAGAAGGATAGCGATGTCGCCGCGGTGACGGAATACCTGCGTAGCTTTTCACAATAGTTTAAAACCTTTTAGGGGCGGCCATCGGTCGCCCCAAATCATGAACAAATTTGAATATGATGATTTATAAGATGCATCCTACCAAGCACAAACAATAGTGAAGTAGTTCATCCAATCCAGGGGCATTTAGTGCGCAAGATACTTAGTTTATTTAACTTCGCTTTTGGGGTCCTTACGGCTTCTCTAATGACTCTTCCGGCGCATGCCGAAGATATTGGTGACGCTGACAAGGGTGCCCGTGTTTTCAAGAAGTGCGCAGCCTGTCACCAAGTTGGTGCCGAGGCTAAAGATCGCGTTGGCCCGCATTTGAATGAAGTTTTCGGGAGACCCGCCGCAGCGCACGACGGCTATCGTTACTCAGAAGGGTTAAGAAGCGCTGCTATCGATGGTCTCGTTTGGGATCTCGAACATTTAGACGCGTATTTGGAAAACCCCAAGTCCTTGGTGACAGGAACACGGATGAACTTTCGTGGATTGTCCGAGCCGAATGATCGCGCAAACGTATTGGCTTTCCTACGTCAGTATTCAGACGACCCGTCAAACTATCCCGAGGCAGAGCCAACTGCCATTGCGCCAGAAGTCGAGCTTGCGCCCGAAATTCTAAGCATCGTGGGAGATCGCGACTATGGCGAATACCTCGCGAGCGAGTGTTCAACCTGTCACCAACGCGACGGTTCTGACCAAGGCATACCTGCAATCGTGAACTGGCCTGCCGAAGATTTCGTCGTGGTGATGCATGCCTACAAACGGAAAATTCGCCCCCATCCTGTGATGCAAATGATGGCGGATCGTCTCTCCAACGAAGAGATCGCGGCTTTGGCCGTGTATTTTGAAGAGCTGGAATAATTCAGCGACCAACCAAGAGCCGAAAATTAAGTCGGCCAAGTTATTGAACTAAATGGAGGAAATTATGAAACTAAATAGACGTACCTTTCTTGGTACTGGTGTAGTCGCATCGGCGGCGTTGTCAGCTCCGATGGTTATGGCGTCGGGTAAACCGCGTGTTGTAGTGATTGGCGGCGGAGCAGGTGGTGCAACTGCCGCGCGTTACATTGCCAAGGATTCCAAGGGCGAGATTGATGTGACTTTGGTTGAGCCAAGCCGCAAATATTACACCTGCTTCTTCTCGAACCTCTACATCGGCGGCTATCGATCGCTTTCAAGCATCGGCCACACCTATGGGGCCCTTGCTGCTGAATATGGCATTAACGTGGTTCACGATTGGGCTGTTGATGTAGATCGCGAAGCCAAGACAGTTTCACTGGCTGGCGGTTCGGTGCTGTCTTATGATCGTCTAGTTCTTTCGCCTGGTATCGACTTTGTCGATGGCGCAGTCCCCGGTTGGGATGTGACTTCGCAGAACAAGATGCCACATGCCTATAAAGCTGGCAGCCAGTCTGAGCTTTTGAAAGCCCAGATCGACGCGATGCCTCAGGGTGGCACCTATTGCATGGTGGCTCCGCCAAACCCATTCCGTTGCCCTCCTGGTCCATATGAACGGATCAGCATGGTTGCGCATGTTCTGAAAGAAAAGAACCCAACCGCGAAAATCCTTATCGTGGATCCAAAGGCGAAGTTCTCAAAGCAGGCATTGTTTGAAGAGGGTTGGGCCAATCACTATGACGGAATGATCGAACGTGTTGGACCAGATTTTGGTGGCGATAATGTCTCGGTTGATCCTGATGCAATGACCGTCAACATCGACGGCGAAGTGACGAAGGTTGATGTCTGTAACGTCATTCCAGCAATGAAAGCGGGTAAAATCTGCGAAATGGCTGGCGTAAACGATGGTAACTGGGCGCCTGTCATTGCGCACACAATGCAGAGCAAAATCGACGAGAGTATACACGTTCTTGGCGATGCTTCGGCGCAAGGCGACATGCCCAAGTCGGGTTTCTCGGCAAACAGCCAAGCAAAAGTTGCTGCAATGGCAGTTCGCGGTGCGCTTACGGGATCAAAGGTCTTCCCGGCGAAGTTCTCGAACACGTGTTGGTCGCTGATTGACGACAACGATGGCATCAAAGTTGGCGCTTCGTATGAAGCAACTGACGAAAAGATTGCGAAAACATCAGGCTTCATCAGCGCCACTGGTGAAGATGCAGCACTGCGTCAGTCTACTTATGAAGAATCTGTTGGTTGGTACGCGGGCATCACCGCTGACATGTTCGGCTAAATTTTATTGAGCCGCTCAGATTGGGCGGCCCTTTCCATCTGGACAATCAACTTAGTTGCCACCTGTTTCCCAAAAAACCTTAACACTTCGTTAAAAAACGACCGCAGCAACTCACTATTATTTTGGGTTAGGCCATTCATATGCGTAGATGTTTGCCGGTGGCCCTTGCAGCCCCCAAACAGCGACACTAAGACTCTTAGGAACGATTTGGAATTTTACTTACAGCGTAAAAGGCAGGGCAAGAATGCAAGATCCACATGAGACATATATGAACACTCTGGTGCCAATGGTTGTCGAACAAACCAGCCGCGGCGAACGGGCATACGACATTTTCTCGCGCCTGCTGAAAGAGCGCATTATTTTCCTAAGCGGGCCAGTGCACGATGGAATGTCATCACTGATCGTAGCACAACTTCTGCATCTTGAGGCTGACAACCCCAAGAAAGAGATCAGCATGTACATCAATAGCCCAGGTGGTGTCGTGACCTCTGGCCTGTCGATCTACGATACAATGCAGTACATTCGTCCTAAGGTATCAACCCTTGTCATTGGTCAAGCGGCTTCTATGGGCTCGCTTTTGTTGACTGCTGGTGAGCCTGGCATGCGTTATTCGCTGCCAAACAGCCGTATTATGGTGCACCAGCCATCTGGTGGTTATCAGGGTCAAGCCACTGACATTATGATCCACGCTGAAGAGACGCTGAAGCTAAAGACGCGCCTTAATGAAATCTACGTGAAACATACCGGCCGCAAACTGAAAGAGGTTGAAGCCGCTCTTGAGCGCGACAACTTCATGTCACCAGAGGACGCTAAAGAATGGGGTCTAATCGATGAAATCGTCGAGCCTCGCGATAAGTCAGCAAGCGACGAAGAATAATACAAAATGCCCTCGGTTCAGATCGGGGGCATTTTCGCATTGTGGACCGTAGACTGCTGTCTTAAGCTGCCTCGTGAAATCAGGTTGTCGGGTTTGATATCCGAATAAGACGGGCGACGCCCGGAGGGAAATACAATGTCGAATAGCTCAGGCTCGGACAGTAAAAATACGCTTTATTGTAGCTTTTGCGGCAAAAGCCAGCATGAAGTCCGTAAACTGATCGCTGGTCCAACTGTTTTCATCTGTGATGAATGCGTTGAACTTTGCATGGACATTATTCGCGAAGAAACAAAATCCGCAGGACTTAAGGCCAGCGACGGTGTTCCGACACCCAAAGAAATTTGCGAAGTTCTGGACGATTACGTAATTGGTCAAGCTACCGCGAAAAAGGTTCTCTCGGTTGCTGTGCACAACCACTACAAGCGCCTTGAACATTCGCAGAAGACTGGCGAAATCGAACTCGCGAAATCCAACATCATGCTGATCGGTCCAACCGGTTGCGGTAAAACGCTTTTGGCGCAGACCTTGGCCCGTATTCTTGATGTGCCGTTCACGATGGCCGATGCTACGACGTTGACCGAAGCCGGTTATGTTGGTGAAGACGTCGAGAACATCATTCTCAAATTGCTTCAGTCTTCCGAATATAACGTTGAACGCGCCCAGCGCGGCATCGTCTATATCGACGAAGTTGATAAAATCACGCGCAAATCTGAGAACCCATCAATTACCCGCGATGTGTCGGGTGAGGGCGTGCAGCAAGCGTTGTTGAAGCTTATGGAAGGCACAGTAGCAAGCGTACCGCCGCAAGGTGGCCGCAAGCATCCTCAGCAAGAGTTTTTGCAGGTCGACACAACAAACATCCTATTCATTTGCGGCGGCGCGTTTGCTGGGCTTGATCGGATCATTGCCCAACGCGGCAAAGGCTCGGCAATGGGCTTTGGCGCTGATGTGCGCGATGACGATGATCGTGGCGTTGGTGAAGTGCTCAAAGAGCTTGAGCCCGAGGATCTGTTGAAATTTGGTCTTATCCCGGAATTCGTCGGACGTCTGCCTGTGATCGCCACTTTGGAAGATCTCGACGAAAGTGCGTTGGTGACTATTCTTACCCAGCCGAAAAACGCGTTGATCAAGCAATACCAAAAATTGTTTGAACTAGAGTCGACCGATCTGAACTTTACCGATGATGCACTAAGCGCGATTGCACGTCGGGCGATCGAACGTAAAACCGGTGCACGTGGTTTGAGGTCAATCCTTGAGGATATCTTGCTAGACACGATGTTTGAATTACCAGGCATGGATGAAGTGACCGAGATTGTCGTAAATGAAGAGGTCGTCACAAGCGATGTCGCACCTCTGATGATTTACGGTGAAACCCAGAAAGAAGGCGCGTCAGCGTAATTTCTGTTTCATTAAGGGGCTGACCCAGATAACGCGAAAAAGGTGTTATCATGGGAAGCATGCGGAAGAGTCGCTTAAGTAAGTATAAACAGGGTCGCCTGGTCGAGCATTTTGTTGCCGGAACCACGGCTCGAACTGCGGCCAGTTTATG